>CAJUTL010000034.1:20478-30386 GCA_910589395.1 uncultured Oscillospiraceae bacterium | reverse complement strand
AGCAATGTCTGAAGCGACAGCTGAGTTCTCCACTGGAGACCTTCCCCCCACTGGGACGCGCTCACCGTTCGGCGGTCCCCGCAGACTGCAAAGCAGTCTGTTTCCCCTCTATAAATAAGGGGAGGCAAGAGGTAGTGCTGCTTGTTAGCTCTCCAAATTGTAGTTCAGTAGCGCTCTTAGGCTTTTGATCGCAATACATTCGCATGGGGCAAAAAGCTTTTATGCTTCCTCCTTTTTTGGCAGCATTTCTATTTGGCACAGCAGCTCTTCGATTTCCCGTTCCAGCTTTACGGGCTCGGAAAACCCGAGGAACCGGCGCAGCGCCTGGTATGCGGCTAAATTGTTTTGAACGGTGCGGTAGGAATTCTCCTTGGTAGGGTCGGCATTGCCTGCTCGCGAGTTCCACCATTCAAGAAGCCACTTGTCCCGCTCCAGATTCCGATGCACCATAGACAGGATTCTTTTCCAGGGGACCTCCTGCTGAAAATTATATTCCCTCATTTGCGTTTTCCTTCATAATATAAATTTTAATGCTAATATTATAGTCTTAAATAGCACATTTATCTATAGTAAAGATAATAAAATTTCTTATAGTGTTATTTCTGCAATTTGTCAATATTCCTAAATAAGTTTACAATGTTATTGATATGTAGAATGTTATTATGAGGTTAACTTATGACTTTAGCAGAGCAAATCAAGGTGCTGTGTGCTTATTCTGATCTTACTCAGGCGGAATTGGCGAGGAGATTTGGAACGAGCCCACAAAACTTCAATCGCAAGCTGAAACATGAAAAATTCTATCTGGATGACTTAAAGCGCATCGCGGAGCTGACGGATTCGGAATATCATTCCTTCTTTGTGCGAAACGGCGGCCAGACCATTGAATAGCGGGTCCGGCGGAAAGCGCTTTGCCTGTAGTCCTTTTTCGGGCGTGTTTGTCCTGCCCGGCCATATGAGAAAAGGTTCTCTTACAGAGATTTTTCAAACTGTCAATGAACTTTCTCTTGCGTTTCAATACAGAACCTCTTGGAACAATCCTTTTCGCCACGCTCAAAAGTCCCCTTGTGGGGGCTTTTTTATTTTGCCAAAACCGCGTGATTTTTAACCGTTCGTGCAAAAAGGGTTGTGAGGGAAAGGAAAAGGCCTTATACTGCAAAAAAGACTCTTTTAAGGAGGCGGCACTGTGAAAAAGATTTCTGTGATCGTTCCTGTGTACAACAACCCCAGGGAGCTTTCGCTTACGGTGGAATCCGTGCTGGGGTCCGATTTTCCGCTGGAGCAGGTGGAGGTGCTGGTCTGTGACGATGGCTCAAGCCCGAAGCTGGAGGCGGCGGCAAGGCAGTATGAGGGCCGAATCACGATCCGGTATTTTTGGCAGGAGGACAAGGGCTTTCGCCCCGGCACGGCGCGGAATATGGGAATCCGGGCGGCGGAAGGCGAGCTGTGCCTTTTCCTTGACAGCGGCGTGATCGTTACCAGCACCTGTCTTTCCGAGCACTACCGGCTGTACCGGCAGCAGGGGGAAAAGATGGTGGTGATCGGCTATATTTACGGCAACGACCTGACCTCCGACCTGAGTGAGATGCGGGAGATCATCGACAGCAACACGCCGAACAAGGCCGCTGCCATCATGGAAAGCCGGAATATGCGGGACGGCAGGGAGAGGGACTATGCCCAGTGCGGCGACGAGCTGTACCGCTGGCAGGCGCCCTGGATCGTGCTTTGGAGCCTGCACTTTTCGGTGCCCACCGGGTTTCTGCGGGAAAGCGGCATTTTCTTTGACGAATTTTACAACACCTGGGGCTGTGAGGACAACGATTTCGGCATTGCGCTTCACGGCAGGGGGGCAAAATTTCTGCTGGCGAGAAACGCCAAGGCTATTCATTACCCGGCCAAGGTGAGAAGCTATGACAGGCTGCAAAACGACCCGGAATTCCGGGCGGGCTGGCAGAAAAACCGGGAATATCTAAAGAAAAAATATGCGGAGCACCCGCTGGTACAGCTTTGGCTCACGGAGGGCGGCAAGGCCGTGAAGGCTCTGCCCCTGCTTGACAAGGAGGGGTAACTATGGAAGGAAACCCGCTTTTGCGGTTTTATATCGACAACAAAAAGCATCTGCCGGGGCTGCTGGTGATCGTGGGAATCTCTCTGCTTTCCGGCGTGCTGAAAATGCTTTCCGCCACCTACTGGGGCAAGGCGGTGGATTTCGGCGTGGCGGGCCTGGTGGAGGAGATGATTTTTTCCGCCGTTTTTATGGCGGTGTTCATTTTGCTGGACTGCGCCCGTACCGCCTTTCACTACCACGTGATCGGGCGCATTACGGAAACCATGTTTTTGGAGGTGCGGGGCCGTGCCTTTGAAAAGGTGACCCGGGGAGACGCGGCGGTGCTGGAGGAAAAATTCCGCACTGGAGATATCGCCGCCCGGCTGAATAACGATATCGATCTTTTGAGCACCTTTTCCGCCGGGCACCTGAGCCATTTTTCCCGGCAGATCTTTTCCGGGATCTTCGGGCTGATCTCCTGCATTTTTATTTCCTGGCAGCTTTCCCTTGCCTACCTGATCATTCTGCCCCTGTCCCTGGGGCTGGTAAACGCCATCAGCAAGCCCATTCAGGCCCAGACAAAGAAATCTATGGATCACACCGGCTCCGCCATGAGCTGCGCGGCGGACGCCATTTCCGGCGCGCTGACGCTTAAGGCCTTTTCCGGAGAGCAGGAAATGGAAAACCGGTTCGGAAAAGCGGCGGACGCGGCCTACGACCAGGCGGTGCGCTCGGAAAAGATCACCATGAAAATGACCGGCGTGCGGTATCTTGCCAATGTGATACAGACCATGAGCCTGTTTCTTATCGGCTCCTTCCTGGTGTCCTCCGGCAGGCTCAGCGTGGGTATGTTCATCGCCTTTGTCACCATGAGCAATTACATCACCGAGGCCTTTTCCCAGTCCGATTACGTGATCCGCACCGTGCGCAATACCATTGCCAGCGCCCGGCGGTACTATGAGGTCATCGATATTCCGGACGAGCAGCGGGGCGGGGTCAAAAAAGCGGCGGCAGAGGAGCCCTGCACGGCGGAAAAGCTGGATTTTTCCTACGCACCCGGCGGGAAACAGGTGCTTCGGGGGCTGACGCTGCGCATTCCGGAAAACAAAAGGGTCGCCATTGTGGGGGCCAGCGGCTGTGGAAAATCCACCCTGCTGAAGCTGATCTGCCGGTTCTATTTTCCGGACCGGGGAAGCCTTCGGCTGTTCGGAGTGGAAACGGAGGACTGGGAGCCGGACGCTCTCAGGGAAAACATGGCCATTGTCACCCAGGAGCCCAGGCTGTTTGACGGCAGTATTTTTGAAAACCTTTCCTACGGCAGGCCGGGCGTCACCCGGGAGGAATGTGAGGCGGTGCTGCGGGACGTAAGTCTCTGGGACTTTGTCAGCAGCTTCCCGGAGGGCATGGATCACCCCATCGGCGAGGGCGGGCTGACCCTTTCCGGCGGCCAGAAGCAGCGGCTGTGCATTGCCAGGGCCATGGTGAAGCAGGCAAAGCTGGTGCTGCTGGACGAAGCCACCTCCGCCCTGGACCTGCAAACCGAGCGGGAGGTACAGGCTTCCCTGGAGAAGCTTTTGGAGGGGCGCGCGGCGGTGATCATTGCCCACCGGCTTTCCACCGTGCAGAACGCCGATTATATCTACTGTATGGAGCAGGGGGAGGTCATTGAGGAGGGCATGCCCGGAGAGCTGCTTCAGAAAAAGGGAAGGTATTATGAAATGTGCAGGCTGCAGGGGCTTGTGAAGCGGGAAGAGGAGGGGGAAGCATGAGAAAAACATCGGGTTTTGGGCTGTATCGCTTTGCCTTTTCCTTTTTGGGCCCCAGCCGGAAGAAGTACCTGCTGGGCGTTCTGCTGGGCTCCTGTGAGCTGGCGCTGCTGTTTGCCATGCCCTACCTGAACGAGACCCTGATCGACCTGGTAACGGGAGCAAAACAGGGGAATCTGGCGCTGACGCTGCTTCTGATGCTGGGGCTGTTTCTGCTGCTGGTGCCCCCGGTGGTGCTGGGCAGCTATCTGCAAAGCGTTTCGGCGGAGGAGGGCCTTGCCCGCATGCGAAAAACCATGTTCCGCCATATTGCCCGGCTGCCCTATTCCACCCTGACAGAGTATAAAACCGGAGATTATATCACCCGGCTGACAAACGATGCCAGCCGAAGCGCCGGAACCTTCCGTTCCTTCGGCATGACGAACCTGATCCGCTTCGTGGTGGTCTTTACCGCCACCCTGATCCTCCTTTTGGTGAGCGACTGGCGGATCGCCGCGGCGGGCATCGTATACGGCGGGATCAACCTGGTCCTTTCCCTGTATCTCAATCCGCTGGCGAAGCGCATGGATCGGGACGCCAAGGAGGAGATCGCGGGCTCCGCTTCCTTTTTGATCGAGGCCCTTCGGTCGATCCCGGTGATCCGGGTGTTCGTCATGCAGAAGGTGCTGGCGGAGCGCTACCGGAGGATCTGCGCCGTGATCAAGGAAAAGCGGATCAAATACCAAAATATCATCGGCATTACTTACGGGGTGGTGGATTTCTTCGCCCAGTCCGCCCAGGCCGTTGGGTTTATCCTGGGGGTGCTTCTGGCCGGAAAAAACACCACCCTGGGAAACGCGGTGTTCAACGCCACCCTCATGGGCATGATGGCGGATTCCATTTACCGGCTCAGCACCTTCCTGCTTCTTGCCCAACCCAACCTGGTGGCCATGGAACGGGTGAAGGAGCTGCTGGAAAAGCCCCTGGAGGATCTGGAAAGCGGGGAAACGGAGGTGGAGCTGTCCCGGGAAAACGCCCTGGAGCTTCACGGGGTCAGCTTTTCCTATGACGGAGTAAACAAGGTTATCGACGGCCTTTCCTTTACCCTGCGGCGGGGAGAGCGCCTGGCCATCGTAGGCGGCTCCGGCGGAGGAAAATCTACAGTGATCAAGCTGCTGGAGGGCTTTTATCAGCCCACAGAGGGGGAACTCCGCTATTTCGGAAAAACAGGACTTTCCCTTTCCCGCCTGCGGGGCCTTTTCGCCTATGTGCCTCAGGAATGCACCCTGTTTGACGGGACTATCGAGGAAAATATTCGGCTCGGAGCTCCCGAAGCCAGCCGGGAAGAGGTGGAAAACGCCGCTCGCCTGGCGGATATCCATGACTTTATCATCAACCTGCCGGAAGGCTACCGCACTCAGGTGGGCGAACAGGGAAGCGGACTTTCCGGCGGCCAGAAGCAGCGTGTGGCCATCGCCAGGGCCATTCTGAAAAACGCCCCGATCCTGCTGCTGGACGAAGCCACCGCCTCCCTGGACTCCGCGGCGGAAAAGGAAGTGCAGCAATGCCTGGACCGCCTTTCCGGCGCCAGAACCACCATCACCGTGGCCCACAGGCTCTCCACCATCGAAAACGCGGACCGCATTCTCGTGATGGAAAGCGGAAAAGTGGTAGAGGAAGGCTCCTTCCAAGAGCTCCTAAACAAAAACGGCCCGTTCCGAAGGCTGTACGAAAGCCAGAAAAAAGCAGCGGCGAGCCGCCGCGGGCACTCGTGAGGCTGCTTGGTACGGGAGAGCAGTTTCTGACCCGACCGTTAGCAAGATGATAGGTTGAAATTCAGCGAGCTGCCGAATAGCACTAACCCCTTGCCTTCCCTTGCTCCGCAGAGGGGAAACAGACTGCTTTGCAGTCTGCGGGAACCGCCGAACGGTGAGCGCGTCCCGGTGGGACGCTGGTGCGAACCGACCGAGCCGACAGGCGAGAACGGTGGAAGGGATAGTCACACGCAGAAAGTGGCATAAAACCGCCAGTTTTAATCCCCTCAGTCACGGCGCAGCCGTGACAGCTTCCCCTTACTCGCGTAAGTGGAGCCTAAGAGCGCTGCTGAACAATAATTTGTGGAGCTAACAAATAGCACTAACCTCTCGCCTCCCCTTATTTATAGAGGGGAAGCAGACCGCTTTGCAGTCTGCGGGGACCGCCGAACGGTGAGCGCGTCCCAGTGGGACGCTGGTGCGAACTGTTCTCAGCTGTCGCTTCGGTCGTTGCTGGGCGTGCCCCACCGGGGCACAGCAACCGAGCCGACAGGCGAGAACGGTAGAAGGGATAGTCACACGCAGAAAGTGGCATAAAACCACTAGTTTTAATCCCCTCAGTCAGCCTATCGGCTGACAGCTCCCCTTACTCGCGCAAGTGGAGCCTAAGAGCACTGCTGAACAATAATTTGTGGAGCTAACAAATAGCACTAACCTCTCGCCTCCCCTTATTTATAGAGGGGAAGCAGACCGCTTTGCAGTCTGCGGGGACCGCCGAACGGTGAGCGCGTCCCAGTGGGACGCTGGTGCGAACTGTTCTCAGCTGTCGCTTCGGTCGTTGCTGGGCGTGCCCCACCGGGGCACAGCAACCGAGCCGACAGGCGAGAACGGTGGAAGGGATAGTCACACGTAGAAAGTGGGATAAAACCGCCAGTTTTAATCCCCTCAGTCACGGCAGAGCCGTGACAGCTTTCTCCGCTTCGGGTGCAAAGCGCAGAAAGCCATGGCTTTCTTGGCGCATTGTTCTGCACCGACCGAACCGACAGGTGAGACCGTTGCTGGGCGTGCCCCACCGGGGCACAGCAACCGAGCCGACAGGCGAGAAAACCAAGGGTTGTGCGCTAAACTACAATTTATCGGCAAGCTACTCACTTTCCTCCTGTCATGATCATTCTTCATTCTACGCCCTACCCAGAAAGCGGCCCTGCTGAAAACAGTTGTTTTCGGCAGGGCCGCTTTCTTCTGACTTATTTACCAAAAGAGTCGTTTTCGCTTTTTCTTACAGCAGCTCCAAGATCGCCATTTCGGCGGCGTCGCCGCGCCTCGGGCCAAGCTTGGTAATGCGGGTGTAGCCGCCGTTGCGGTCAGCGTACTTGGGGGCGATCTCCGTAAACAGCTTATTGGTCACGCTTTCCTTGGTGATAAAGCTCATCACCAGGCGCTTGTTCTGGAGATTTTCCTCCTTGGCGATGGTGATCATCTTTTCGGCCATGGAACGCACCTCTTTGGCGCGGGTCACGGTCGTTTCGATCTTGCCGTTTTCAAAGAAGAAGGTTACCAGCCCACGAAGCATGGCGGTTCTATGGGCGGTATCTCTTCCCAGCTTTCTGGTTCCCGGCATGGTATTCACTCCTATCCGTATAAAGTAGGTTTATTCGTCGTCCTTACGCAGACTGAAGCCCAGGGAAGCCAGCTTCCACACAACTTCCTCCAGCGATTTGCGGCCCAGGTTGCGGACCTTCATCATGTCCTCTTCGGACTTGTTGATCAGGTCCTCCACCGTGTTGATTCCCGCCCTCTTCAGGCAGTTGAAGGAACGGACGGACAGATCCAGCTCCTCGATGGTCATTTCCAGCGCCTTTTCCTTGCCGCCCTCGTCCTTTTCCACCATGATCTCGGTGCTCTTGCCCTTATCGGACAGATCCACAAAGAGATTCAGGTGGTCGGTAAGAACCTTCGCCGCAAGGGATACGGCTTCCTGCGCGGTGATCACCCCGTTGGTCCACACATCCAGCGTCAGCTTGTCGTAATCGATGCTCTGGCCCACGCGGGTGCTTTCGACGTTGAAATTTACCTTGAGCACAGGTGTGTAAATAGAATCGACCGCAATTTCGCCGATCACGCCTTCCGGCATGCTTTGTTTATTGCGCTCGTTCGAGATGTAACCCCTTCCCTTATCCAGGGTCAGCTCCATATAGAGCTTTGCCCCGTCGCCCAGGGTGGCGATGTGCAGCTCCGGATTAAGGACCTCCACCTCGCTGTCTCCCTTGATCGCCGCTGCAGTGACCTCACAGGGGCCCTCCGCGGAGATCTCAACGGTTTTTGCCTCGTCGCAGTGCAGCTTCGCCACAAGGCCCTTGATGTTGAGAACGATCTCGGTCACGTCTTCCTTTACGCCTGGGATGGTGGAAAATTCGTGCAGCACGCCGTCGATCTTTACAGATTTGACAGCCACGCCCGGCAGGCTGGAAAGCAGAACCCTGCGAAGGCTGTTTCCCAAGGTAGTGCCGAAGCCTCTTTCCAGAGGCTCCACCACGAACTTGCCATAGGTGCCGTTATCGGAAATTTCCTCTATTGTAATTTTGGGTCTTTCTATCTCAATCATCCGCGATCCTCCCTTGCATATCTAATGCAATTTACACTTGCGCAAAGTTTGCCGAACTGTCTTTCCCGCCTCATAAAGCGGCAGGGCATTACTTGGAGTACAACTCGACGATCAGGGTCTCGTCTACTTCCAGATCAATGTCCTCGCGGGCAGGCATTGCGGCGATCTTCGCCTGTGCATTGGCGGCATCCACATCCAGCCACTTGGGAACGGGACGGGAAGAATTGCTCTCGATCACAGCCTTGAACTTATCGCTCTGGCGGCTGCCGTCCTTGATAGCTACCAGCTCACCGGGCTTCACCAGGTAAGAGGGAATATCCACCTTCTTGCCGTTTACGGTGAAATGGCCATGTACCACCAGCTGGCGGGCCTCCGCGCGGGAGCTGGCCCAGCCGCAGCGATACACCACGTTGTCCAGCCGGGATTCCAGCAGGATCAGCAGGTTGTCGCCGGCCTTGCCGGGCATTTTGGTACCCATTTCATAGTAGTGGCGGAACTGATTTTCCAAAACACCGTAAAAACGGCGGGTCATCTGCTTGGCGCGCAGCTGCATACCGTATTCGGAAGTCTTTTTACGGCCCTGTCCGTGCTGGCCGGGGGCATATGCTCTGCGGGTGATCGCGCACTTATCTGTGTAGCAGCGCTCGCCCTTCAGGAACAGCTTCTGGCCCTCCCTGCGGCACAGCTTGCACACAGCTTCTGTATATCTTGCCATTTCTAGTACCTCCTGATTCGGTATTTTACACGCGTCTTCTCTTGGGAGGACGGCATCCGTTATGGGGAATGGGCGTTACATCCTTGATCATGCTTACGTCCAGGCCGGCGGCCTGCAAAGCGCGGATAGCGGCTTCACGGCCGGCGCCGGGGCCCTTTACATAGACCTCAACGGACTTCATGCCATGCTCCATAGCCAGGCGGGCGGCGGTTTCAGCCGCGGTCTGCGCGGCAAAGGGAGTGGATTTCCTGGAGCCTCTGAAGCCCAGCTCACCGGAGCTGGCCCAGGAGATCGCATTGCCCTGCGTATCGGTAATGGTGACAATGGTATTGTTAAATGTGGACTGGATATGGGCAGCGCCGCGTTCAATGTTCTTGCGCTCACGGCGGCGGCGTACTGTACCCTTTGTGCCCTTCTGTGCTGCCATGGAATCAATCCCTCCTTACTTTTTCTTGTTCGCCATGGTCTTTCTGGGACCTTTGCGGGTTCTGGCGTTGGTCTTCGTGCGCTGGCCTCTTACCGGAAGGCCCTTGCGGTGACGGACGCCGCGGTAACAGCCGATCTCAATGAGGCGCTTGATATCGAACGCCAGGTCGCGGCGCAGGTCGCCTTCCACGTGGCAGTTCTTATCGATATAGTCTCTCAGCTTCGCCGTATCGTCTTCGGAAAGGTCACGGACCCGGATATCGGGATTCACGCCGGTAGCGGCGCAGATATTGCTGGCGGTCTTGCGGCCGATGCCATAAATATGGGTCAGCGCAATTTCGATCCGCTTGTCTCTGGGCAAGTCAATGCCTGAAATACGAGCCATTCTGATACCTCCAATGCTTGATCGCCGGGCTTAGCCCTGGCGCTGCTTATGCTTGGGATTGTCACAGATTACCATGACCTTGCCCTTGCGCTTGATAACCTTGCACTTCTCGCACATCTTCTTAACAGAAGGTCTGACTTTCATCGTGTGTACCTCCTTTTTTTACTCCGGCCTCAGTTTGCAAAACCAATTGGTTTACTCCCCGATGCCTCGGCTTAGCGATGTTCTTTCGCT
>CAJUTL010000034.1:0-20378 GCA_910589395.1 uncultured Oscillospiraceae bacterium | reverse complement strand
TTCTCACTCCGGCCTCAGTTTGCAAAACCAATTGGTTTACTCCCCGATGCCTCGGCTCAGCGATGTTCTTTCGCTTTCTCACTCCGGCCTCAGTTTGCAAAACCAATCGGTTTACTCCCCGATGCCTCGGCTTAGCGATGTTCTTTCGCTTTCTCACTCCGGCCTCAGTTTGCAAAACCAATTGGTTTACTCCCCGATGCCTCGGTTCAGCGATGTTCTTTCGCTTTCTCACTCCGGCCTCAGTTCGTGCAGCCTCATAGCTTACTCCCCGATGCCTCGGTTCAGCGATGTTCTTTTGCTTTCTCACTCCGGCCTTCAACGCCGGCGCCGTCATTCTGATTTGCGCGTTCCCCGCAAGCCCTTCCGCTTACTTGGAGCGCCAGGTGATCCGGCCCTTGGTCAGGTCATAGGGAGACATCTCCATTGTGACCTTATCGCCGGGCAGGATCCGGATAAAGTTCATCCGCAGCTTGCCGGAAATGTGAGCCAGCACCATATGGCCGTTTTGCAATTCGACCTGGAAGGTTGCGTTGGGCAGGGCTTCCTTCACAACGCCCTGCACTTCAATTACGTCCTGTTTTGACACTCTCAATCACCATACCTTTCGAGGAAAATACCGGGTTCTCCGCTACTTTCCGGATTGCTTCCGCACGCTGTCCTGAAAAGGACGGAGCGCGGTACGTATCTGCCGATCGGTCCGCAAGGCTTCCTCCGGCAGCACCGTGGCCGTGGGGGCCAAATGGAACAGCTTTTTTCGTTTGGGCCGTTCCAACGGTCTTCTCTTTCCATCGCACACCAGCGCGAAGGGAGGAGAAACCTCTAGCACTGTCAAAAAACCGCCTTTATCATGGCCTGCAAGGGATCTTACCACCTGGCCGCGCTTTACTTCCATAGCGGCCTCCTTACTCAAGCCGTGTCAAAATAACCGGCCCGTCAGGGGTGATGGCTACCGTGTGTTCAAAGTGAGCGGAAAGGCTTCCGTCCTTTGTTACGGTGGTCCATCCGTCAGGCAGTATTCTCACTGCGCAGCCACCCGCGTTGATCATGGGCTCAATGGCTATTACCATGCCCGGCAACAGACGCACGCCCCTGCCGGGGGTGCCGTAATTGGGTACGCTGGGATCTTCGTGCATGTTCGCACCTACTCCGTGGCCGACAAATTCTCGTACCACCGAGTAATTGCGAGCCTCGACATACTCCTGAATCGCGTGGCCGATATCGCCCAAGCGATTTCCGGGACGGGCCTGCTCTATCCCTAAGAACAAGCCCTTCTCGGTCGCGTCCAAAAGCGCCTGCGCTTCCCCGCTGATCTCGCCGCAGGGAAAGGTCCAGGCGTTGTCGCCGTGGAAGCCTTCATAGTGAGCGCCCACATCGATCCCGACGATATCGCCTTTTTTCAGGATCTGGCTTTTGGAGGGTATGCCGTGGATCACCACGTCGTTTACAGAGATACATGTGCTGGCAGGGAATCCATCATAATTCAGAAAGCTGGGCGTGGCCCCCATCTTCTCGATATACTCCCGGGCGATCTTATCGATCTCCCAGGTGGAGACGCCGGGTTCCACCGCCTCTCCCGCCAGCCTCAGTGCTTTTTGTGAAATCTGCCCGGCCTTCCGCATGACGGAAAGCTCCCGGCTGGTTTTCAGCACGATCATGTGAGATCCTCCAGAGCTTCCAGAGTCAAGCGGGTGGTATCCTCCACCTTTTCCTGACCGTGGACCACAAGCAGCTTGCCCTGCTTGCTGTAAAACTCCTTGAGAGGTTCCGTCTGGCTGTGATACACCTCCAGACGCTCTTTCACCGTATCGGGGTGGTCATCCTTGCGCTGAATGAGGGTGCCGCCGCAGGCGTCGCATTTTCCCTCCTCCTTGGGCTGCTTATACAGCACATGGTAGGAGGAGCCGCACTTTTCGCAGACACGGCGTCCGGACATTCGGGTTACGATATCTTCATCGGCTACTTCAATATCCAGCACCGCGTCGATACCCGCCCCCATGGCGTCCAGAGCCTCGGCCTGGGGAATGGTTCTGGGGAAGCCGTCCAGGATGAAGCCGTTTTTGCAGTCATCCTCTTTGATCCGGTCCTTGATGATGCCGATGAGGATCTCATCGGGCACCAGCTGACCGCTCTCCATATACGACTTGGCCTTCAGACCCATTTCCGTGCCGTTCTTCAGCGCTTCACGGAGAATGTTCCCCGTGGAGATCGTGGGAATATTTTTCTTTTGGCAGATAATTTCCGCCTGGGTGCCTTTTCCGGCGCCCGGAGCCCCTAAAAGAATCAGTTTCATCTCGTTACTCCTTCTCAGTCAAGGAAGCCCTTGTAATGACGCATCATCATCTGGGACTCCATCTGCTTGACAGTTTCCAGCGCCACACCGACGATAATGATAATGGACGTACCGCCCAAAGACAGGCCGTTCATACCAGTCACCTTGGTGTAGATAATGGGCACCAGAGCCACAAACGCCAGGAACAACGCGCCGATCAGCGTTACCTTGGAAAGGATCTTGGCAATGAAATCCGCCGTGGGCTTACCGGGACGGATACCCGGGATCGTACCGTTGCTCTGACGGAGATTATTGGCCATCTCCAGGGGATTATACTGCACTGTCATATAGAAATACGCAAACACAATGATCATCAGGAAATACAGCACGATATAGATCCACCCGGTCTGCTCGAAAGCGTTGAAGAAGCCGGCCCAGAAGGTTCCTTCCGCAGGCTTTACAAAGAAGTGAATGAACTGGGGGATAAACAAAATGGAGTTAGCAAAGATCACGGGCATAACACCGCTCATCGCTACCTTGACAGGCAGAAATGTGCTTTGTCCGCCGTACATCTTGCGGCCTACCACCTTTTTGGCGTACTGCACCGGAATGCGGCGCTCCGCCTCGTTCATAAAGACGATGACCCAGATCACAGCCAGGAACATCACGACAAACAGGATCACCAGAGCGATATACAGCGTACCCAGCGAGGCATACTGCATGGCCGTTCCCACCATAGAGGGAAGCCGCGCGATAATGCCTGCCAACAGAATGATGGAAATACCGTTGCCGATACCCTTTTCATTGATCTGCTCGCCCATCCACATGATCAGCGCCGTACCGGCGGTGAAGGTCAGGATAATGGTAATGGCTACGAATACTCCGATAAAGCCGTCCGTGTACTTGACAATGGCAGAATTCCGAAGATACACATAGTAGGCGGTACCCTGGATCAGGCCCAGCAGCACGGTGACATACCGGGTAATGGTAGCGATCTTTTTCCGTCCCGCTTCCCCTTCCTTGGCGAGCCTTTCCAGCGGAGGAATGGCCACCTGCAGCAGCTGCATAATAATGGAGCTGTTGATATAGGGGGTAATACCCATGGCAAACAGGGAAGCGTAAGAGAACGCGCCGCCTGTCAGCATATTGATATAGCCCAGAGCCGTGTTTCCTGTTCCCTGCTCGGCTTCCTTCATCAGGTTTGCCAGGCTGGAAGCATTGAGGAAGGGCACGGGGATCACAGAGCCGAAGCGGAATACGATGATGATCAGCAGCGTGTACAGGATCTTCTTGCGAAGGTCCGGGATCCGCCATGCGTTTTTGATGGTATTAAACAACTCAGATCACCTCGGCCTTTCCGCCCGCAGCCTCGATCTTTGCTTTCGCGGCCTCGGAAAAAGCGGTAGCCTTTACGGTCAGCTTCTTCACCAGTCTGCCGTTACTCAGGATCTTTACGCCGTCGCAGCTCTTTTTCACGATGCCGGCTTCCTTCAGCGCGGCAATATCCACTGCCGCTCCGTCCTCAAACCTGTTCAGCGTTCCCACGTTGACGGAAATAATTTCTTTCGCAAAGATATTGTTGAACCCGCGCTTGGGGATTCTTCTCTGCAAAGGCATCTGACCGCCTTCAAAGCCGGGTCTCATTCCGTGGCCCGCTCTGGCCTTCTGGCCCTTATGGCCCTTACCGGCGGTTTTTCCGTTACCGGAGCCGTGGCCTCTGCCGATGCGCTTGCGCTCCTGCGTAGAGCCGGGCGCAGCTGTCAGCTGATTGAGCTTCATTCTCATGCACCTCCTTGAGCTTATTTGCTTACCTCGATCAGATGGCTGATCTTCTTGATCTTACCCTGTGTAGGGGCATTATCGGGCTGCTCGGTCTTATCGCCGACCTTTTTGAGCCCCAGGGAAAGAGCGGTGGCGATTTGGTCCTTTTTGCAGCCGATCAGGCTTTTCTTCAAAGTGATTGTCACAGTCGCGCCCTCCCTTACAGAATTTCTTTCGCGGTCTTGCCGCGGATCGCCGCGACTTCCTCAGCGGTACGCAGCTGGGTGAGACCCATCATGGTAGCGCGCACAACGTTGCAGGGGTTCTTGGAACGCAGGGCCTTCGCGCGGATATCCTTGATCCCGGCGCTCTCTACCACCGCACGGACCGGGCCGCCGGCGATAACGCCGGTACCGGGAGCGGCAGGCTTCAGAATGACCTTGCCCGCGCCGAACTCACCGATGATCTCATGGGGGATCGTAGAGCCCCGCAGAGAAATGGTGGTCAGGTTCTTCTTAGCGTCTTCAATGCCCTTGCGGATCGCGTCCGGCACTTCAGAGGCCTTGCCAATGCCAAAGCCCACAGTACCGTTGCCGTCGCCTACGACCACCAGAGCGGAAAACTTCATGATGCGGCCGCCTTTTACGGTTTTGGAAACACGGTTGATGGAAACCACGCGCTCCTGCATCTCCATTGTGGAAGCGTCTATATTACTAGCCAACTTGATTCCTCCTTTTTAGAAGTTGAGGCCGCCCTCACGGGCGCCTTCGGCCAGCTCTTTGACGCGGCCGTGGAAGATATAGCCTCCGCGGTCAAAGACCACGTCGGTGATTCCCTTTTCCGCCGCCCGCTTGGCAATCAGCTTGCCAACCTCACGGGCAGCTTCCTTGTTGCCGCCGTTTCCGCTGAAGCTCTTGTCCAGAGTAGACGCGGCACAGAGGGTATTGCCCGTTGTGTCGTCGATGATCTGGGCATAGATATTGGCGGAGGAGCGGAACACATTCAGGCGGGGGCAGGCTGCCGTGCCTGAGATCTTGCCGCGCACTCTCTTATGGCGGCGAAGGCGTGCTTTATTCGTATCCGGTTTATTGACCATTTCTTCTCAACTCCTTCAATCTTATCCTTTCGCGCCCTTACCGGCTTTGCCTTCCTTATGGCGCACATACTCGCCGGCATAGCGGATACCCTTGCCCTTGTAAGGCTCCGGGGGCCGCTTCTCGCGGACTTCCGCCGCAAACTGGCCGACCTTCTGCTTATCAATGCCGGAGATCACGATCGTGTTGGGATTCGGAGCCTCGATCTTGATATCCTCGGTGTCAGACATGGTCACCTGATGGGAAAAGCCCAGGTTCATCACAAGGTCCTTCCCCTGCTTCTGCACACGGTAGCCAACGCCCTGCACGTCCAGAGTTTTCTGGAAGCCCTCGGTAACGCCCACCACCATATTGTGGATCAGCGTCCGGGTCAGGCCGTGGAGAGACCGGGATTCCTTCTCATCGTCAGGACGGGTCACCAAAATCTCGCTGCCCTCCACCGCTACGGTCATCTTCGGATGAAACGTCTGGGTCAGAGTACCCTTGGGGCCCTTGACCGTCACTTCACTGCCGTTGATCTTTACTTCAACGCCAGCGGGAATATTTATGGGTTTTCTTCCAATTCTCGACATTCCGTCGCACCCCCTTCTTTTACCAAATGAACGCCAGCACTTCGCCGCCGACGTTTTCTTTTCTTGCCGCCTTGTCTGTCATAATGCCCTTGGAGGTGGAGATGATGGCCACACCCAGGCCTTTCATCACGCGGGGCAGCTCCTGCGCGCTGGAATAAATCCGCAGGCCGGGCTTGGAAACTCTCTTAAGGCCCTTAATGACCGGAACCTTGCCCTCGGCGTACTTCAAGGTGATCGTGATAACGCCCTGCTTTCCGTCCTCCGCGACAGTGAAGTGCTTTACATAGCCCTCGTCAACCAGGATCTGGCAGATGGCCTTCTTCATGTTGGAAGCGGGCACCTCAACGGTATCGTGCTTCGCGGACTGCGCGTTGCGGACGCGGGTCAGCAAATCGGCAATAGGATCAGTAATCTGCATGACTTAATAACCTCCTTCTGGTAATCAGTATCATGTTTTTTTGGAAAGCGCCTTCCCAAAAAGAAAGCCGCTTTTTGAAGCTTGTTGTAATTTTAAGAAGTCTGCTTCTTCTGGCAGAGTTACCCAACTTGGCAAAGTTAGCAGAGTTGCAGAGTTGCGTAGCAACTCCATAAGAAAGCCGCGTAGCGGCTTTTTGCAACTCCATAAGAAAGCCACGAAGCAGCTTTTTACCAGCTGGCCTTCTTCACGCCGGGGATCTCTCCCTTGTAAGCGAGCTCGCGGAAGCAGATACGGCAGATGCCGAACTTCCGAAGGTAGGCATGCGGCCTGCCGCAGATCTTGCAGCGGTTGTATTCTCTGGTGGAATACTTCTGGGCTCTCTGCTGCTTGATTTTCATAGATGTTTTGGCCACAGTGAAATCCCTCCTTTACCTCATAAACGGAGCGCCCATCAGAGAAAGGAACTCCCGGGCCTCTTCGTCGGTTTTTGCGGTAGTGACGAAGCAGATATCCATGCCCCGTACCTTATCGACCTTATCGTAATCGATTTCGGGGAAGATCAGCTGCTCGCGAATGCCCATGTTGTAGTTCCCTCTGCCGTCAAAGGAATTGGGATTAATGCCGCGGAAGTCGCGGACACGGGGCAGCGCCACGTTGAACAGTCTGTCGAGGAATTCATACATCCGCTCGCCTCTGAGCGTGACCTTCACGCCAATGGGCATTCCCTCACGCAGCTTAAAGTTCGCCACGGATTTCTTTGCCTTACACACCAGGGGCTTCTGGCCGGTAATGGCAGCCAGGTCGCCGCTGATGGCGTCGATCACCTTGGCGTTGTCCTTGGCTTCGCCGGCGCCTACATTGATGACGATCTTGTCCAGCTTCGGGATCTCCATAACGCTCTTGTAGCTGAACTTCTTCATCAGGGCGGGGGCTACTTCTTCTTTGTAGAACTCTTTCATTCTTGCCATCTTCGTTTTTCCCTCCCTTACAGCGATTCGCCGCATTTCTTGCAAATGCGCTCTTTCGTGCCGTCCTGCAAAACCTTATGGCCGACACGGGTGGGCTTTCCGCAGCGGGGACAAACCACCTGCACTTTGCAGGCATAAATGGCGGATTCAGCTTTGATGATACCGCCGGGCTCTCCCATTTTACGGGGCTTTACATGCTTCTGCACGAAGTTGGCGTTCTCGATGATGACCTTGCCTTCCTTGGGGCTGACCTGCATGATCTTCCCCTTCTTGCCGCGGTCCTTACCGCTGAGGATCACAACGGTATCGCCGGTTTTTACATGCATCTTGTTATTCATTGACGTCCACCTCCATCAAAGCACTTCGGGAGCGAGAGACAGGATCTTCAGATACTCCTTGTCTCTGAGCTCGCGGGCCACGGGCCCAAAAATACGGGTGCCCCTGGGGTTCTTGTCGTCACGGATGATCACGGCGGCGTTCTCGTCAAAACGAATGTAGGTGCCGTCGTCTCTGCGCACGCCGGAAGAGGTTCTTACGATGACCGCCTTCACAACGTCGCCCTTCTTTACCACGCCGCCGGGCGCAGCCTTCTTGACAGAAGCTACCACCACGTCGCCGATATTGGCATACCTCCTGCCGGTACCTCCCAGAACGCGAATGCACATAAGCTCCTTCGCGCCGGTGTTGTCGGCAACTTTGAGGTAAGTCTGCTGTTGAATCACAGTGCGTTCCTCCTTTGCTCTAAGCCTTTCTTGGCCTTAAACTGAATGACAGGCCAAATTACTTGGCTTTCTCGATGATCTCGACCAGGCGCCATCTCTTATCCTTGGACAGAGGACGGGTCTCCATGATGCGCACGCGATCTCCCACATTGCACTCGTTGTTCTCATCGTGGGCCTTGCGCTTTACGGTGCGCTTGATGACCTTTCCGTACAGCGGATGCTTTACGCTGTCCTGAATGGCGACCACTACGGTCTTATCCATCTTGTTGCTGACTACATGACCGACAGCTGTTTTTCTCATGTTTCTCTCTTCGCTCACGTCAAATCCTCCCTTCCCTTAGGCGTTCTCAGCGCTCAGCTCGTTCTCGCGGATCACCGTTTTTACACGGGCGATATCCTTTTTCACAGCTGAGATACGCATGGGGTTGTCGAGCTGATTGATAGCGAGCTGGAAACGAAGGTTAAAAAGCTCCGCCTTGAGGTCCCTGAGCTTGCTGTTCAGCTCTTCAGCTGTCAATTCTCTGATTTCTGAAGCTTTCATGACTTACGCCTCCGTTTCTTTCGTTATAACTTTGCACTTGATGGGAAGCTTGTTGGCAGCCAGACGAAGGGCCTCCTTCGCTGTTGCCTCCGGCACCCCGCCCAGCTCAAACATGACGCGGCCGGGCTTTACCACGGCTACCCAGTACTCCGGGGAGCCCTTACCGGAACCCATGCGGGTTTCAGCGGGCTTCTGGGTCACGGGCTTGTCGGGGAAGATCTTGATCCAGACCTTACCGAAACGCTTGCAGTAACGGGTCATGGCCACACGGGCGGCCTCGATTTGGTTACTGGTGATCCAGGCGGGCTCCAGGGCCTGAAGGCCGTAATCGCCATAGGTGATCTTGTTGCCGCGAAGAGCCTTGCCCTTCATGCGGCCTCTCTGTACTCTGCGGTACTTTACGCGCTTAGGAAGTAACATTTATCTGCGGCCTCCTTCCCTTTTTTCTCCGGAACCGCGCCGGTTGTTCGGGCGGTCGCGGCGGTCGTCCCGCCTGCCGCGGTTCTCGTTCCGGTCTTCCCGGCTGCCGCGGTTATCGTTGAGCACCTCGCCCTTGTACAGCCACACCTTTACGCCAATACGGCCATAGGTGGTGTTCGCCTCGGCGAAGCCGTAATCGATATCGGCCCGCAGAGTCTGCAGGGGAATGGTGCCGTCGTGGTACTGCTCGCTGCGGGCAATTTCAGCGCCGTTCAAGCGGCCGGAAACCTGGGTTTTGATTCCCCTGGCGCCCAGACGCATGCTGCGGCCGATACAGCCCTTCATGGCCCGGCGGAACGCGATACGGCGCTCCAGCTGGGAAGCGATGTTCTCAGCCACCAGCTGCGCGTTCAGATCGGGCTGGCGAACCTCGACGATATTGATAACAACGGGCTTCCCCAGCATCTTCTCGCACTGCTGGCGAAGTTTTTCGATCTCTGTGCCGCCCTTGCCGATGACAAGGCCCGGCTTCGCGCAATGAATGTGCACGCGCACCTTAGAGGCGTCGCGCTCGATCTCAATTTTCGGAATGCCCGCGGAATAGAGCTGCTTCTTCAGCATTTTGCGGAGGTTGTAGTCCTGTACGAGAGTATCGCCGAACTCATTGTCCTTCGCGAACCAACGGGAATCCCAGTCTTTAATCACGCCCACACGGAGACCGTGGGGATTCACTTTCTGACCCATAATTTGCCTCCTTACCGCTTACTCTTTTTCCTTCACCACAATGGTGATGTGGGAAGTTCTCTTCAACACCCGGAACGCTCTGCCATGGGCGCTGGGCCGGATCCTCTTCAGGATGGGGCCGGGCGTTACATAGCACTGGGAAACGTAAAGGCTGTTTCTGTCCATGTTGAAATTGTTCTCAGCATTTGCCACAGCAGACTTGAGAAGCTTTTGAAGATCCTCACAGGCAGCCTTGGGGGTATGCTGCAAAATAGCGGCGGCAAGGTCCACCGGCTTGTTCCGGATAAGATCCAGCACGATTCCGACCTTGCGGGGAGAGATACGGGTATAGTTCAATGTTGCTTTCGCTTCCATGATCGATCTGCTCTCCTTTCTTTACTTGGTCGTCTTCGCACCGGCATGACCCTTGAAGGTGCGTGTAGGGGCGAATTCGCCCAGCTTGTGGCCTACCATGTCCTCGGTGATATACACCGGCACATGCTTGCGGCCGTCATGGACCGCGATGGTGTGGCCTACGAAATCCGGGAAGATCATGGAGGCTCTGCTCCAGGTTTTCACGATCTTCTTCTCACCGGCTTCGTTCATAGCCTGGATCCTTTTCAGCAGCACGGGCTGTACAAAAGGTCCTTTTTTCAGACTTCTGCTCATAGCTTGTGATCACTGTCCTTTCGCTTAGTGGTGCGGCGGCTTCGCCGCTATTCCCGTGCGCTTACTTGCCGTTTCTGCGCCTTACGATAAACTTATCACTGCGGTTGTGGGTCTTGCGGGTCTTGTAACCCAGAGCGGGCTTGCCCCAGGGGGTAACAGGACCGGGACGGCCAACAGGGCTCTTGCCCTCGCCGCCGCCGTGGGGGTGGTCGTTGGGGTTCATTACAGAGCCGCGAACCGTGGGTCTCCAGCCCATGTGACGCTTCCGGCCGGCCTTGCCGATCTTCACGTTCTCATGGTCGATATTGGAAACCTGGCCGATGGAGGCCATGCAGGTCTCCGGCACGTTCCGAAGCTCGCCGGAGGGCAGCCTCAGAAGGGCCATGCCGTTTTCCTTTGCCATCAGCTGGGCCATGATGCCGGCGGCTCTTGCCAGCTGAGCACCCTTGCCGGGATACAGCTCCACGTTGTGAATGAAGGTACCTACGGGAATGCTCTTCAGAGGAAGGGCGTTGCCGGGCTTGATATCGGCGCTTTCGCCGGATACCACCTTGTCTCCCACCTTCATGCCGTTGGCGGCCAGAATATACTTTTTCTCGCCGTCCTCATACTGAATGAGGGCAATAAACGCGGAACGGTTGGGATCGTACTCGATGCTTTGTACAGTGGCCTCCACATCGTGCTTCTGGCGCTTGAAATCGATAATACGGTACTTCTTGCGGTTTCCGCCGCCGCGATGGCGAACGGTGATGCGGCCGTAGCTGTTGCGGCCCGCGTTCTTGTCCAGAGGAGCCAGCAGGCTCTTCTCGGGGCCGTTCTTCGACAGGCTCTGGTAGTCCGTAACGGACATGTTGCGCCTTGCCGCGGTAGTCGGCTTGTAATTCTTGATTGCCATGTGGTTTTCACTCTCCTATTTCGCTTTGCGGGAGCTCGGCGCGCTCCCATTCATGCTGGTTCCAGCACTTTCCATGCTGTGTTTGGTTCTTTTGCCAAGCCCTTCTGCCTGGGCAGATTCGATGGATTTCAGGTGCAGCAGGCCGGGAAGTGTATTTTCGATACACGACCGGCCGATAAGCCTGAAAGCCGCGAATCTGCCCGACAGAAGTTAGACCATAGATTCAAAGAATTCAATGGTCTTGCTGTCCTCCGTCAGAGTGACAACGGCCTTTTTCCAGCTTCTGGTGTAGCCTTGGTTGCGGCCCTGGCGGCGCAGCTGGCCTCTCACATGGAGGGTGTTCACCTTGCTGACCTTTACGCCGAACAGCTCTTCCACCGCGCGTTTGATATCGATCTTGGTGGAATCCTTACTCACTTCAAAGGTGTACTTCTTCAGGGAGTTTCCGTCCATGGTCTTTTCCGTGATCACGGGGCGGATAATGATATCCTGTGCTGTCATTACGCATACACCTCCTCAATTTTAGCCACCGCATCCTTGACGACGATGAATTTATCGGCGTTCAGGATATCGTACACGTTCAGGGTGTTGACCTGAGCGGTCTTTACACCGGGAATGTTCCGGGCGGAAGCGATCACCTTTTCGTCCACGGTATCGAGAACGATCAGGGCCTTTCTTTCGCTGCCCACCGCCTTCAGCATCTCGGCGATGGTCTTGGTCTTGTAGGCGTCGGTGGTAATGGCGTCCATCACGATCAGCTCGTTGTCCCGAGCCTTGGAAGAAAGGGCGGACTTCATCGCCAGGCGCTTGACCTTCTTATTCAAAGTATAGCTGTAATCTCTGGGCTTCGGCGCGAACACGATGCCGCCGTGGGTCCACTGAGGAGCCCGGGTGCTGCCCTGGCGGGCACGGCCTGTGCCCTTCTGGCGCCACGGCTTTTTGCCGCCGCCGGAAACCTCTGCGCGGGTCAGAGCGGACTGAGTGCCCTGGCGCTGATTGGCAAGGTAATTCTTTACCATGTCGTTCATTACGGAAACATTGGGCTTGATCCCGAATACGGCCTCGGAAAGCTCCTGCTTGCCGACTTCCTTGCCCTGCATGTTCAAAACTGCTACTGTAGGCATTCTGATTCCTCCTTCCCTTATGCTTTCACACTGTCGCGGATGGTCACGATGCCGCCGTTGGGGCCGGGCACAGCGCCCTTTACCGCGATCAGATTGTTTTCCGCGTCCACCTTGGCCACGACCAGGTTCTGAACGGTAACGGTCTCAGCGCCCAGATGGCCGGCCATCTTCACTCCCTTAAAAACGCGGGAGGGATCGGAAATGGGGCCGTTGGAGCCGCCGTGACGGGCCACAGGGCCGGTGCCGTGGGTCTCCTTCAGGCGGTGGAAATTCCAGCGCTTGATCACGCCCGCGTAGCCTTTGCCCTTGCTCACGCCGGTAACGTCCACGTGCTCTCCGGCTTCAAAAATGTCGGCCTTGATCAGATCGCCCACATTGAGCTCGCTGATATCCTCCAGCCGCAGCTCCCGCAGGGTCTTCTTGGGGGCGACGCCGCCCTTGTCGAAGTGGCCCTTCAGGGGCTTGGAGAGGCGCTGGGGCTTCTGGTCGCCGAAGCCTACCTGAACCGCCTCGTAGCCATCGTTTTCGGCGGTCTTTTTCTGCGTTACCACGCAGGGGCCGGCCTCGATGACGGTGACGGGGATCACTTTCCCCTTCTCATCGAAGATCTGCGTCATGCCGATCTTCTTGCCGATGATTCCTTTTTTCATATTTTTTCCTCCTGTCAGCCATACGGCTCAAGCCTGAACTGCTGTTTTCAGCAGGTTCAAATCCGTGCCGCCCGGCTGGGTTATTGGTTGGGTTTCCCCAACATGACCCTCTGTCTCGGTTGGTAGAAGCATTGGTACAAGTTCTTACAGCTTGATCTCTACTTCTACGCCGGCAGGGAGCTCCAGACCCATCAAAGCCTCAACGGTCTTGTTGGAAGGCCTGAGAATGTCGATCAGTCTCTTATGAGTGCGCATTTCAAACTGTTCCCGGCTGTCCTTATACTTATGAACAGCACGCAGAATGGTGATGATCTGCTTCTCGGTAGGCAGCGGGACCGGGCCTGATACCCTGGCGCCCGTGCGCTTTGCGGTGGCAACGATCTTTTCGGCGGACTGATCCACCAGCTGATGATCGTACCCCTTGATCCTGATCCTGATTTTTTCCTTGACTGCCACGTTAGTCGCCTCCTTATGGAAATTAGTTGGCGGGCTGGGTTTTTTCTTTGCCTGAAAAGGTCTCTCATGTTTTTTACACTGCTCCGGGTGTTCCTACCCAGGGCATCAAAAAACCGAAATCCGCATACGGATTCCGGGAGTGGGAAAAACCCATAACATCCTTTGAAGGGCATACGCTTGGCCTGCCGGGGGCTTCCCGGTGGTTCCGGCTCTTCAAATTCCTTCGCCCGGTTTGAAATCGGACATACTCCACGGAAAAACCGGCCCTTTGGGGGCCGCAACCTCCCGCTTCATCGCATATCTGGCGTTCTCTCTTCCACCCCCGGAATGCTTCCGAAGAAACCTTCCTGGGCGCTTCCAAGAAACGCCTTGTGCAGTCACGCTTGATTATAATACCATGCCCGTCCGGGTTTTGCAAGAGAAAATTCAAAATTTTTTCAAAATTTCCCTTCCTACTGGTAAAACACGATCTTTTTGTGCAAACAAGAGTATTTAAGGCAACTGCTCCAAAGCAAAGGTAATAAGAGCCTATCCCAAAATAATCGGCACACATCTAGCTTGCATATTTTCAACCATACATCGTTGGTTTTTCTTGCCGGGCGACAAGCCCGCCTGCGAAAAATCGCCTCGCCTGGCTGAAAATCTGACAGCACAATCTGCGCGCGTCTTATTTCGGGATAGGCCCTAAGAGTTCTGAATTTTTATCGCTTAGAAAATTCGGATACAAAATTATATCTCCTCCTCTATCAACTCTAAAAACATATCAACAACCTCCAAAAATGCTTTTTTGCATTCGAGGGCTGCTTCAGAAAGCGAATCATTAACAACTGCTCCCTTTATTTTTCTGATCTTGTACTTCCACGCAAGAAAGTAAAGCTTTGACGTTAAATTAAGTAGCTGTTCTATCGCCTCATCCTGTGATGGACGCCTCTGAAGTAACCTATCCTCCCTGATCACACCAAGCCTGAATTTCATTAATTTGGCAGACTCTCGTAAGTAATTAGACATTTCACACCATCTAATAAAAAACATTTCAGTGCAGGGGTCTTTGCCGATATCACTTAAAAAATAGTCAATCGCGCTCAATCCATACGCATCGTAATCTCCTATATTTTTTCCCCGCTTCAGCTTCTGAAGCTCCAAATAAACTTTAGAATAGTTTATCTCTTTTTCAACGCTTTTATCAACTTTGAAAGCCAATATGCCATCATTTTCTATAGAGCATGGATTTTCATACATTTTTGCGCTTAAAATCAAATTATCAAAACCAGTCTCAAATTCAACAAATTCCTGACCGGAAAAATCCTTGCAAAAATACACCCTTCTTTCACTGTCTGCCCCGTATATCATCATATGGTGATGCGCCGTATCTCCCTTATGATAAAAAGAAATAGCAGGCTTTGCAACCGGCATATTAATATGGTAGCCATCATTTAGCAAGTCCAATATATTTTTAGGATTTGAAGCAAATTGCATCATAAAGTCTGACGGAATAAATATTCGTTTCAAGCCGCGGATACTTTCATAGTCAATCAAATTTTCAAATCTAACTATAACATCCCTGACAAATTGATGTCTACGCGCATAGAAATTTATGTAGTTCTCTGTAATGATTTTTTTACATACGCAATCGTTTGTATGAAGAGCGGCAAATATCATCGTATCATCTGGAATTGTATGAATCAGCGGCTCAAAAGTCTCATTTTTCATTATTGTATATCCTTACCTTCATCACCTGATACCGTTCGATTGATTCTTTAGCTTCTCACTTTAGCAGTAAGATTTGATCTTCCTCTGTGGTTTCTATGTTGTCATGGCTCACAAGAATGCAGAGCTTATATTTTGATTCTTCACGAATCATCCGGTAGATATCTTCCTTTAACTCAAAATCCAGAGAAGCTGTAGGTTCATCAAAAATTACAATCGGCGAATCTACCGCCAAAGCGCGCGCTATCGAAATCCGCTGACATTGCCCAAAAGAAAGGTTCTTCCCATTTTCCAGTATAGGGGTGTCGATCCCGAGCTCCATAGAAGATATCAATTCCTTTAACTCTGCTTTTTCAAGCACCTTATCCATGATTTCGTTTGGCATTTCGGTATTTTGTAAAAAGATATTCTCCCGGACTGTGCCTGAAAAAACCATGTGCTCTTGGGAGACGTAACTACAGTATTCCCAAAGCTTAGAGGTAACCTTCTCACCGTTATCAAGACAATACGCTATTTCTCCTGTATCTGATTGATACAATCCAAGAAGCAGCTTTAAGAGGGTGGTTTTCCCAGAACCGCTGGGGCCTTTTACGATAGCTAAGCCTGGGGACTTTATCCTGAAATTTAAAGAATCGATCACTTTTTCATCTTTTTGATAACTATAATTGACATCCTTTGCAACTATTTCAACTACCCGATGTTTGGAAGCGGCTTGTTCCGTTTGCTGAATTGCGGGAGTACGGCACAGCTCCTGAATTCGATGATAAGACACACACGAGGATCGAATCTGCGTTAACTGCCCCATCAACTCAGTAAAAGGCCAAACAATATAATTCAAAAGCTGCAAAAAGCCTACTACCGCACCAATAGTCATGTAAGAATTCATAGCTAAATACGCACCTGTGGTTACAGATGCAATCATAGACAATGAGCCCAAAAATCCACTTCCGTAATTCACAAAATTTTTTGACAGCGTTTGCTTTAAGTCTGATTTTACGTAGGAATGATCTAATCCGTAAAACTTTGCAAGCATAAAATCCTTTAAATGAAAAATACGTATCTCTACCGGAAGCCTGAGAATTTCCTGTAGGAACAGCCGCACCTGACTGTCCTTTTCGCGAGTATCAGAAGTTCTTTTTTCCACATAGGGCATCACTTTTTTCATAAAAAGAACAGCCGCAGGCGTTAAAACTAACGAAATTACAGTCAGCTGCCAGCTGAGAAAAAGAGCATAAATAATTCCTATAAGGCAGCTCGCGATACCGGAAAAAAGATCCAAAACCAAAACAGGAACTATTTGGGCACTGATCATTCCATCTTCTAGTATACGGGTCTGTACATCGGCCGTGCTCCAGCTTTCATACTTTCTTAAATCAAAAGACATCAAATTATTTAGAATTTCCCCTTTTAACTGCGAACTGCACCGCAGCGTCAGCTTTCTTTGAAGCCACGCATATACCAAATTACAAACAGCAGTTAAAAGAAAAACAGAAACAGAAAGAACAAGCGCCGTCCATAGAGATAGTTCCGATTCTCCGGCGCCTACATCAATCAAATTCTGAAGACACCAAGCGTTTCCCACTCCCAGCAACGCAAGAACAAGAGTTACAAAAACACTAATGCATACCATGAAAAAATATCTCCCGGAAAGCAGCTTAAAAAGTTTCGATATGATCTTAAGCGTATTCATTCGATTTCTCCTTGCTGTTTGCATTTGTAAAGCAGGTCTCCTTAGTCCGGCTTAGTCTCCGCAATCGAGGATCATGCCCATCTCACATTTGATAGTACCGATGAGTGCCGGGAGTGAGGGACGAGGGACGGCACAGGCTGGGCGGCGGCGGGGCCTCGGAGAGGTCGGGACGCCGGTCGGCAGATATGCTGGCTGTCCTCTTGCTGATGGGCTGATCTGAGGCACCCAGGTAGCCCTAAGGCGATCCGCCGAGAGGCGGTGAGGCTTAGGGCGGCCCCTCCGGGGGCCGCTCTCCGGGGACTTGCTGGGGCCTCCGGGGGAGCACCTGCTTCCTATACTTGATAATAGGCACAGAATTACGTCAGCTTTTTCTCTCTGAATCCTTAATACTTTGCCTTGTCGTGATTTGCGCTATACAAAGCGTTATGTCTTCACGGCAAGGCTTTTCATTTTCTCTTTCGTTTTCCTTATACGAAAAAGCCATAAATAACACAACAAGCCTTCGATTTCTATGATATAATTGAACCTGGAGATTCTCAGCCCGACAAACAAAAGCATTCCATGACAGGAAATAAAGAGAGAATTTCTTTATACTATATTTACGCTACATTGTATCAAGGAGGGGAAGCGCTTGTATTGGCTGCAAAGCATAAACAACGCGATCAGATTTATAGAACTGAATTTGACGAACAGGATCCGAACAGAAGATATCTCCAAAGCGGTTTGCTCCTCAGACGCTCATTTTCAGCGGGTTTTTCACATCGTAACGGGGATCACCCTTGGGGAGTATATCCGCAACCGCAGGCTGAGCCTTGCGGGCAGGGAGCTGCGGCTGGGAAAAGAAAGTGTAACGGAAATTGCCATGAAATATCAATATGATACTTCTGAAAGCTTTTCCAAGGCCTTTCTTCGATTTCACGGGATCAATCCCTCCGATGTTCGGGCGAAGGGCAGCAGGCTGAAATTTTACAGTCCTCTGCAAATCAACATTTCGCTGGAAGGCGGGTTCAACACGCCTTTTCAGCTGATAGACCAGTTCTGCTGGAACGATATCGATGAAAAGGTGACAGAGCCCCTTTCCGATGCGGAAAAATACCAAAGAGTCATCGATTGGTCCCATGCGGCCAGGGAGAAGAATCCCGCCGTATTTGATTCGCTGACGGACTGGATCCTGGACGACGCCCAGTGGACACAGGACAAGCTGGCTGAGAACGAGCAGATCCTGCTGCACGGGGTTTTGGCAAGATTCCGGGAACAAAACGCAAGGCTTTCCGCATATTTAAGGTCTTTCTCCGATCCCGGCATTGTAAATCAGGCTGTTTGGAACGCCCTGGAAAAATTTAACGCCCAGCTGATGGGAAAAACAGACGAGCCGGAGCTGCGGCAGGCTGTGGAGGACATGTTCGGCGATTTTTCCGTGATGAAAAACCGCCGGACCCGGGAGCTGATCGCCGGCAGCAGGACAGGCCCCACGGGCACGGACAGCATAGAGCTTTTCGGCTACATCAACTGCCTGGAGGTCTGCGACGCCGGTGTACAATGGGCTTTGTTCATGCCTCAGTTTTCCAAAAATCAGCAAAAGGGCTTCCAGCTGGAGCATTTTGAATACAAAACACTGCCTGCCATGCGCTTTATCGGCAAGGAATTTTTTAAGAACGACCCCGTAGAGCTTCAGCAGAAGCTGGACGTAGTTTCCGCCCTGGATCAGCTGAAGGGAGCTGGCTCCGGCTTTGATTACGATATTTTTCTCTTTCACCACTTCGGAAAAGGCGTGGACGAAGAGCCCTGCCACGGCTTTTTGGGAAGATTTATGAAGGCCGGAACCGCCGTTCCGCCGGGCTTTACCTCTGTGGATTTTGTTCCGGAATGGACCGCGCCGGATTTCGGGCCTCCCTATCTCTCAAAATTTGCCTTTGCCTTTTTTACCGGCGATCAAAACGCCATGCACAGCCGTGACGGCTATGACGTTGACGCCATGTACGATGTTACCAGAAACACTGTTCTGGGCCAGGGCGTGCAAATTCCCTACCCGCATAAATACTGGACGGCGGAGGTTTTTCTGAACGGGATCGCAGATCCCGGCACGGCCTATCTGTTCAGCGTGGAGCTTTGAGGGATACTGGGAAAGCATGAGAAAAAGCCTTTCTTTGAAAGCGATTTTTACTGAAATGATTTGTAAGGGAGCATCGTTATGCAATCGATCCGTATCATCAAAATACCTGATTGTAAAATGGTTTCATCGGGAATCGGCATGTTCGGGGAGGAAAATTTCACAGCGTTCGACGCTTGGTTTTCCGCCTTTCCTCCCGTAAAAGACGCCCGGGATTTTGCCGTCGAGGCAGACGGCGGTCTGGAGTGGCTTTTTCTCTATGAGGAAGGCATAGACGTTCCGGAACAGTTCCCCATTGTGGATTTCAAAGGCGGCCTTTACGCTGTAAGCACCGACATTGACGGGCAGACCGATACTGCCGCCATGGATCGGGAGCTGCAGGAGTTTTTGCGGGAAAACGGCCTTGAGCAGGATCTCAGCCGCCGCAGAATGGGCAATATCATCACGCCGCCCGAGGCGGAAAGGATCATGGGCTATCAACAGATGGATTACTATATGCCGGTAAAGGCACGCCGCATAGAGTCAGCAAAGGAGTCAAATATCTAAGACACGATCGCACAAACACCGGAAAAACCACGTTGAAGCAGGAAGATACCGCTATTCAGAATAAAAAAAGAAGGAAAAAGCCATGAGCGAAAAAGCGATCATCACCTATCGGTTTCATCAAGAAGCCTTTGAGTTTCTCGGAAATGAAACTGTCATTACGGAGTCTACCGTGCCCTCCGATTTCAAGCAGATCTGGAACGATTTTTTTGAAATGGGCGGGTATGCCCCCATTCTTCCCTATGCGGTGGATCCAAAGCCCATCAACGTATGGTACTTCAATGAAAAGGGAGAACACATTTACTCTCAGGGCCTTTTCGTACAAAACGTAGACAAGGTACCGGAAGGCTACAGGCTCTCCCGGTTCGACGGGGGCGATTATCTCGTCGTCACTACCGAGTGGATGGAGACAAATGAAGAGGCCGTAGGCGATAACGGAAACAGGCGCGTCAACCGATATGCGGAAACGGCGGAACTGCCGGAAGGCTATGTCCGAAGCGGCGGTCCCATTCTTGAAATCGAAAAAGAAAACGCCGATACGCCAGAGGGCAGCAGATACGAGGTCTGGGTCCCCATGGAGCCCGCCGCAAAAGGCAATTAGGAATGAGCAAGGGGCGGTAAAGGAGCCGCGATATTATGAAGCCGCTTTCCACTTGTTATTCTGAGGAATATAACAACAAAGAATCTCGTCTTTCCAGTCCCGAAAAAGGACGAAAGGCGAGATTCTTCGCAAAGAAAGCAAGGCTCCCCTTGCTTTTTGTTCAGTAATAACAGGAGAAAAGTAAGCGGTTTTCCGCTAAATTATAGTTTAGCGAACTAGTCGTTAGAGAAGAACAAGGTCCCTCCTTTGTCATTCTGAGGAACAAAGAATCTCGCCCTTCCTTCCTGAGCAAGGAGCCAAGGGACGAGATTCTTCGCCGAAAAAGCAAGGATTCCTTGCTTTCTGTTCAGTAATGACAGAGGGGAAGTAAGTGGTGTACCCGTTAAATTATAGTTTAGCGAACTAGCTGTTAGTTGTTAGAAAAGGGCAAATCCTTTCTTTTGTC
>CAJUTL010000033.1 GCA_910589395.1 uncultured Oscillospiraceae bacterium | reverse complement strand
GTGCTGAACGGTCTCCACCGGAGACCAGCACCCCTTTCAGGGGAGCCAAGGGGTGTCATATAAACTACAATTTATCGCCATGTTCCTGTCCTTACTTGTTGCTATTCAACGCCATCATCGTCCAGAATCCAGTATCTAAAAAACAAAGCAGCAGCTTCAAAACTTGACGTTTTGAAGCCGCTGCTTTGCTTTTTCAACTTTCCCTTTCAGGGGGCTGGCGTTTTATCCGTTTGCCTGCTGAGAGAATTTCTGCTTTACCTTCTGGATCTGCTGCTCCTGAGCCTGCTCGGTGGGGTACCAGCCCTTTTGAGACATGGTTTTGTAGATCTCGTCCTGCATACACAGGGAATCGTTCAGCGCCGTGCTGAAGGTCTGATGCACATTGGCCGTGTTGGATTCAATGGTGCCGTGCAGAAACAGGTCGCACACGCCCTTTTCTGTCAGCAGCAGGTTTTCCATGATATTCTTGTCGTCCATGGTTCTCTCTCCTTTCTTCGTTCTGCGATCACACTAAACTGAAAAAGTCTCCGAAGATCTTTTGATGCTTTCCGTACAGCTGCTGGACGGTCTCACGAAGCCGCTGATCCTGCAGCTTTTGAACGGCCTCCTGGCACTGCGTCATGAAAAATTTTTCATGTCCCAGCGCGTCCTCAATATACAGCAATTCCTTTGGGCTCATGGCCTTTTGCTCCTTTCTGTTGGGTTTGCCTTTAGTATACTTCCATTTTCTTCCGATATACGGAAGAGAGGTGATTTTACCGTACTTGACTTTCCTTGGAGGCCGTGCGAAAATAGCCGTAAGGAAATTTTCGGAAAATGCAAGGAGGCTGTTCTGTATGAAAAAGCTGGCACAGGAATTTAAGGAATTTATTTCCCGGGGCAATGTAGTGGATATGGCGGTAGGCGTTATTATCGGAGGCGCGTTTACCGCAATCGTCAACTCTGTAGTAAATGATCTGATCACTCCCCTTTTAGGGCTTCTGACCGGCGGAATGGATTTTTCCAGCCTTTCCTTCGGCGTTGGGGACGCTCAGTTCTGTTACGGCTCCTTTCTTTCGGCGGTCATCAACTTCCTGTTGATTGCGCTGGTGCTTTTCCTTTTGGTAAAGGGCATAAACCGGCTGCACAGAAAGCTGGCTGCGGAGGACAAGCCCACCGAGCCCACCACCAAGGTGTGCCCCTTCTGCAAAACAGAGATCGACCTGCACGCTATCCGCTGCCCTCACTGCACCTCGGAACTGGAGGAATAAAATAGCGCAGCTTCCAATTTCCGCAGGAAAAAGCATTTCTCTTTTTAATGCCATTGGCCACAAAAGAGGAATGCTTTTTCCTATTTCGGCGAAGCGAACAGAGCGTGTTCCACTTTTTATACTTGCTCCATTTCTTTGCCGACTGCCAGCTTTCTGACAAAAAGCCAGCGGTTCTGAAAAACCCCTTGCCACTTCGACAGGTTTGTGATAGGATATGCTGTTAGCAGGGTATCCCACTTTTGATGGCCGGAGCTCTGCTGAAAAACTTTTTCAGAGTACAGGCGCAAGGAAGTTTAGGGATATGAAAATTGTGATCGTAGGCGACGGAAAAGTAGGCTCCGCTTTGACCGTACAGCTCTCCAGAGAAGGGCATGACGTTGTTGTGATCGACAACAACAAAATGGTATTGGAGGAAATGCAGCAATCCTGGGACGTCAGCGTTGTCCATGGAAACGGGGCCACCCTGAAGATCCAGAAAATGGCCAATGTGGACAACAGCGATCTTCTCATTGCCGCCACCTCCGCCGATGAAACCAATATTTTATGCTGCATTTTGGCAAGAAAGCTTGGGTGCAAGCACACCATTGCGCGGGTTCGCAATCCCGATTATTACCACCAGCTTTTTCTGTTGAAGGAAGAACTGGGCGTAAGCCTGGTCATCAACCCCGAGTATTCCACAGCCCATGAGATTTTCCGGCTTTTGCAGTTCCCTTCCTTCTTAAAGCGGGATTCCTTCGCGAAGGGCCGGGTGGAGATCGTGGAGGTCGAACTGCGGGAGGGCAGCCCGTTAGTGGGCGCTACCTTGGCGGAGCTGACAAAAAAAGTAAAGGTAAAGGTACTGGTATGCGCGGTAGAGCGTGGGAATGAGGTCTTTATTCCGGACGGAAATTTCCGCCTGAAGCCCGGAGACCGCCTTTCCTTCACCGCCTCCTCCAGCGACCTGGCAAAGCTCATTCGCAATTTGGGGCTGACCCAAAAGAAGGTAAAGGACGTGATGATCATCGGCGGCAGCCGCATCGCCTTCTACCTGGCGGAAAATCTTTTGCGCACAGGGGCCAATGTAAAGCTTTTGGAAATTGATGAAACACGGTGCCAGGAGCTTGCGGAGCTGCTTCCCAAGGCCACCATTATCCACGCTGACGGCTCTGACAAAAATATTCTGGATTCCGAAGGGCTTGCCCAGGCAGACGCTGTGGTAACACTGACGGATATCGATGAAGAAAACCTGATCGTTTCCATGTACGCAAACTACCTCGGCACCTTCAAGGTCATTACAAAAATCAACCGCACCGAATATACCGAGGTATTGGGCGGCAAGGGGATCGATTGCGTGGTCAGCCCGAAGGATCTGTGCTGCCATGATATCGTGCGGTATGTACGGGCCATGGGAAACCGAAAGGGAGAATCTGCTCTGACCTTACACCGCATTGTAGGCGACAAGGTAGAGGCTTTGGAATTCCAGGCCAACAAGCAGCTTCCTCAGCTTGGCAAAAGGCTGGCGGATATAAAGCTCTATCCGAATACGTTGATTGCCTGCCTGACCCGCAAGGGCCGTATCATTATCCCTCAGGGCAGCGACACCATTGAAAAGGACGACACGGTTATTGTAGTGGTAAACTCCGACCGTATTATCAATAATTTAAGCGATATTTTTCTGGAGGACTAAGCGATGAATCACAGAATGATCCTCCGGCTGGTATGCTACATTCTTCGGGTAGGGGCCATTTGCATGCTGCCCGCCCTTGTCATTTCTCTGTTTTGTCAGGAATGGTCCGCCATTATGGGCCTTTGTGCCGCCGTGGTGCTCTCTGCCCTGCTGAGCCTTATTACCTTTCTGCTTCCTCCCCGAACCAGGGAGATCGGCGCCCAGGAAGGCTTTCTCAGCGTGGCATTGTGCTGGATCGCCGTATCTCTTACAGGGGCGCTCCCTTTTTTCCTCAGTGGAGAGATCCCCAATTTTATCGACTGCATTTTCGAGACCGTATCCGGCTTTACCACAACGGGAGCCAGCATTCTTCTCAATGTAGAAGGCCTTTCCAAGGGGCTGCTTTACTGGCGCAGCTTTACACACTGGCTGGGCGGCATGGGCGTGCTGGTCTTTTTGCTGGCGGTGGTTCCCATGGGCAAGGGAAAAAATTCCCTGCTGCATGTGATGCGGGCGGAAAGCCCCGGCCCCCAGGTGGACAAGCTGGTGCCGCAGCTGCAAAAGAGCGCCAAGATCCTTTACACGATCTATATCGGCCTGACGTTGATACAAATCGTTTTGCTGCTGCTGGGCGGCATGTCTCTCTTTGACAGCTTCTGTACTGCTTTTGGCACCGCCGGCACCGGCGGCTTCGGGGTAAAAAATGACAGCATGGCTGGCTACAGCCCCTATCTGCAAACGGTCTGCACTGTGTTCATGGCCCTGTTCGGCATCAATTTCAGCATTTTCTATCTGCTGCTTCTGCGGCAGTTTTCCCGGGTTCTGTGCAATCAGGAGCTTCGCCTTTATTTGGGAGTGATGCTTGGCTCCATTGCCCTGATCACCTGGAATATTCTTCCCCTGTTTCAGGGAAGCGTGAAGGACGCTCTGCACCATGCGGCCTTTCAGGTTTCCTCCATTATGACCACTACCGGCTTTTCCACAGTAGATTTTAACCTGTGGCCCGCTTTTTCCAAAGCCCTTTTGGTCGCGTTGATGATTTTCGGCGCCTGTGCCGGCTCTACCGGCGGCGGCATCAAATCCGCCAGAGTTTTGCTGATGTTCAAGGCCAGCAAAAGAAGCGTCAAGCGAATGTTGATGCCCCGGTCTGTTTCGGTGGTCCACATGGACGACCAGGTAGTCAGCGAAGATGTGATCCAGAACACCTACAGCTACCTTGCCGTATACGCCCTTACCGCGATCCTTTCCGTTTTGCTGATTTCTGTGGACGAACGCTCGATAGAAACCAACGTTACCGCCGTGCTGGCCTGCCTTAACAACATTGGCCCCGGAATGGATTTGGTAGGCCCTATGAGCAATTATTCGCACTTTTCGGGCTTCAGTAAATTGGTTCTTTCCTTCAACATGCTGGCGGGACGTCTGGAGCTTTTCCCCGTACTGATGCTCTTTGTTCCCCAGGCCTGGAAAAAAAGCTGAAGCGTAACTACTGTGAATTTGAAAAAGAGCGCGTTGCAGAAGAAAACTGCAACGCGCTTTTTTCAATGCTGGACGGCAGATACAAGGAGCAAGGAAGGGCAGAGCGATAAAATGATAGTTTAGCGGCGAGACGCCGCGGCCACTCGTGCCCCTACTTGGTGCAGGAAAATGATTTCTGACCCGACCACAGGGACACCGGTAAATTATATTTTCCATAAAACCTTGGCTTTCTCGCCTGTCGGCTCGGTTGCTGTGTGCCGGTGGCACACGTCCAGCAACGACCGAGTTGACAAACGAGAACGGGTCAGAGCGGTTGCTGTGCCCCAGTGGGGCACGTTCAGCAATGTCTGAAGCGACAGCTGAGTTCTCCACTGGAGACCTTCCCCCCACCGGGACGCGCTCACCCCTGAAAGGGGAGCTGGCATGCGTTAGCATGACTGAGGGGTTCCTGTCGGAAAGTTGGTAAAACGCAGGTTCTATATGGGTTTTCAGTGAGTTGGAACCTCTCCGCCACGGCTTTGACGCGCCACCTCCCCTTTCAGGGGAGGCAAGGGATTTCTGCTATTCGTCAGCCCGCCAAATTCCAATTTGCCACACAGTTCCCTTGTGTCATCCTGAGGAACGCAGTGACGAAGGATCTCGTCTTTAATTCCTGGCAAAAGGTCAAGGACAAGATTCTTCGCTTCGCTCAGAATGACAAGGAGAGATCTTTTCCCTTTCTAACAACTAACTACTCACGACTAACGACTAACGACTAACGGCTAACGACTAACACGCCAAATTCCAATTTAGCTGCTCTTGATTTTCATTGTTCGTTGCTCATTGCACAAAACGCAATCGGCGTCTGCTCTTCTCTAACAACTAACTACTCACAACTACTCAGTTAAGCCTTTCGCGTTCTTCACAGCATAGAGAAAGAAATTCATATCGACGCCTCTGAAATTTTTCACAGCTTCGTCCACCACCCTCATTCCGTTTCGCACGGCTACCTTTTGTGAGGCGATATGGGTATCTCTGATGGTGGAGTACACGCAGTCCGCGTGAAGCGCGGAAAAAGCGTATTCTCTGCAGGCGATCGCCGCTTCCTGTGCATAGCCCTTGTGCCAATACGCTTTTTGGAACAAATAGCCGATTTCCAAAATTTCTTTTTCTTTCCAGTTTTGGAGGGTCAGGCCGCACTGGCCGATCATCTTCCCTGTTTCCTTCAGCACGACTGCCCAAAGCCCAAAGCCGTATTCCCGATACCGTTTCAGATGCCTATTAAGCCACCCCTGGGCTTCCTCCCGGGTAAACACGCTTTCATAAGCGGCGCGCATAACATCTTCATCACACAGTATTTTACACAGCGCGTCAAGGTCTGCCTGTGTCATTTCCCGCAAAAGCAAACGTTCTGTTTCCAGAATAAGCTTTCCGCAGCCTGGTTTTTTCTCCGTCATTTGTACTACCTCCAACAACTCAGAGAGCGGCAAAAAATTTCAGCTTTCCAGGGAATTGACTACACCCTCCCGGTCAACGGTGAGCACGGAACGGTAGGAAGGATCAAGCTTTTCGATTTCGGCAGAGATCCTTTGAACGATCTCCCCATCGCTTTCCTTCATAGAAAAGGGCGCGGCGATATCAAACACCACATTGGAATGGGTAACGCCCCATACCACTCGGAAATCGTGGATCGATACCTGTGGGTACAGCGTTTTCACACATTCCTCCACCTGCTCCCGAAGGGCGTTTGTCCGCTCGTCCCCGGTGATCACGGGATCCAGATGAATCACCAGATGAATATTTTCTTTTGCGAGAAAATCCCGCTCAATATTATCGATGATATCGTGGCTTTTCAAAATATCCTCTTCCGCCGGTACCTCGCAGTGAACGGAAGCGAAGCACCTGCCTGCCCCATAATTGTGTACTGCCAGATCGTGCAGGCCAATGATCCCGTCATAAGCTAAAATTTTTGTATAGATGGAGCGCACCAGCTCCGGATCCGGTGCTACACCCAATAGGGGGTTGCCGGTTTCCATAATGAGCTTTACGCCGGAAACCACAATAAACACCGCCACAACAAGACCCAGCCAACCGTCCAGATTCAAATCGGTAAACCGGGTAAACACTGCGCCCGCCAGCACCACCGCTGTGGTAATGGCATCGTTGCGGCTGTCCGCCGAGGTGGCGAAGATAGCCTCGGAATCCAGCTTCTTTCCCACGCTGCGGTAAAAGAAAAACTGCCAGAGCTTGATCAAAATGGACGCGGCTAAAATTCCAAAGGTCAGAAGGGAAAAATCCGCCGCTTCCGGAGAAAAGATTTTCTCCACAGAGCTCATGCCCAGCTGAAGCCCTAAAAACAGCACGATGAAAGAAACGATCACTCCGGAAAGATATTCTATTCTGGCGTGACCAAAGGGGTGCTTTTCATCGGCCGGTTTTCCCGCCAGTTTGAAGCCCACCAGCATGATCACCGAAGAGCCGGAATCAGTCAGATTGTTGATGGCGTCCGCCATGATCGCCACACTGTGGGAAAGAAGTCCCGCCGCAAGCTTGACCAGAAACAGCAGAAGGTTGGTGGCAATTCCCACCGCCCCCGCCGCGCGCCCGCTTTTTTCCCGAACCTCCGGCCTTTCGGAATGATCGTAATCTTTAACGAGCAGCCTCATCAACGCGTCAAACATAAATCTCCAGCCTCTCTTACTGAAAAGTAAAGCGCGGCCTTTCGGCCGCCGTTTCATACTCTAAAGCACAATGCTCTTCCCGGTACTGTCGATAGCCACGATCAGGGGAAAATCCTTCAAGGTCAGGCGTTTCACCGATTCACAGCCGAGATCGGAAAACGCGATCACCTCCGCCTTCTCAATACAGTTTGCCGCCAGCGCCCCCGCTCCGCCGATGGCACAGAGGTACACGGCCTCATTGCGCTTCATGGCTTCTATCACTTCTCCGCTGCGCTTTCCCTTGCCGATCATGCACTTGAGGCCCAGATCCAGAAACCTTGGGGTATAGGGATCCATTCTGCCGCTGGTAGTGGGGCCGCAGGAGCCAATGGGAAGCCCCTCCGGCGCAGGCGTAGGCCCGGCATAGTAAACAGCCGCTCCTTTAAGCTCATAGGGCGGCTGTTCTCCCCGATCCAGCAGCTCTGTGATCCTTTTATGAGCGGCGTCCCGGGAAGTATAGACTGTACCGGAAAGCAGCACCCGCTGCCCGGCCCGCAGAGAAGCCGCTTTCTCCTCGAGCTCGGCAGTATTCAATTTGATTTCTTCCATTTCAGCTCACCCTTACCCTGAATTTCTTCCACGGAACAAGCCGTCTGCTTCCGGTATTGTTCTCTCAATCTATTGAAATGCTGTATGCAGTCAGGATTCCAGGAAACCATGCCGGGCAGCTTTTCGCAGGGGAAGCTTTCACAAAGTCCGCAAAACAGCGCGCCGTGTTCCCTGGTACAGGCATGAACTCTGCACCGTCCGGAATCCGCCCACTCGGGAACATAACCGTCCGCTTCGATACAGCCCGGGCATATTCCCTTCCGCTTTTTCGGACAATCCGCACAGGATTCGCCGCAGGCGGTCACAAGAGAAAAATCGAACGCCATATAAGCTCCCCTCTAACGGCCGCTCTTCTCCCAAAACAGCTCGATATGCTCCTGGGTAGGGCCGTAAAGAAAAGCGATGCGGATCTCCAAGCCGTTCAAATCAGCGTCCTTCGGTTCTGTGGTGATCTCATAGCCCTCTTTCCGAATTTCCTCTACCAGCTCATCCACCCGGTCGGTGGCAAAGGCGACATGGGCCAGGGGCCCGCCGGGCGCAAGCTCCACGTCGCTCCCCAAAATCTCCATGCAGCTGTTGTCCCCGCAGGATATCATCAGGCAGGGATACTTCGGGTCTCCCCACTGTCTGATCACTTTCATGCCAAGCAGACGGGTGTAGAAATCCACCGTTTTTTCATACTGCTCCGCCGTGGGCTTTACGGCAATGTGGTGCACTCCCTGAATTTTATTGCTCATACTATGTACCTCCTGACAAGATTATGTGCCTCTTCCGAACCGGTAGAAAAAAGGACGCCGCAGGGCGCAGCGTCCTCTGTATTTCTGTTTTTTCTAAAACGCCGCTGTCATTTTACTTGCGGTTAAAGATCGACATGATATCCGTAAAGGTATCATCATCATCGATCACAGCAGGATCCACCCTGGGCTCCTCCGTGCGGGCAGAGGAAGGAGATACGGAGGGAGTGGAGGAGCTGCTGAGGAAATCATCGTCCTCCAGATCCACCAGATCCAAATTGCTTCTGGCACGCTCTCCATTCATGCCCTCAAAACCGGTGGCGATCACGGTGACGGTCATTTCATCCTCCATGCTCTCATCGAAGGTGGCGCCCCAAATGATATTGGCGTCTTCATGGGCTCGCTCCGTGACGATCTGAGAAGCGGTATCGATCTCATCCAAAGCAATATCGGGAGAGGAGGTGATGTTGATGATCACGCCCCTGGCCCCGGCGATCTTTGTTTCCAGCAGGGGACTGGAGACCGCGGCCATGGCCGCCTGCTCCGCCTTGTCCTTGCCGCTGGCGTGGCCCACGCCCATATGGGCATAACCCGCGTCCTGCATGACGGACTTTACGTCTTCAAAGTCCAGGTTGACGATACCGGGCAGCTGGATCAGGTCGGAAATACTCTGCACGCCCTGACGCAGTACATCGTCCGCCACCATAAAGGCATTGGCAAGGGTAATGCGCTCGTCGCTTACCAGCTTCAGGCGCTCATTGGGGATCACTACTAGAGAATCCACATGCTCCCGCAGGGCGGCAATGCCCTCTTCGGCCTGCTCCATGCGCCTGCGGCCCTCAAAGGCAAAGGGCTTTGTGACGATACCCACCGTCAAAGCGCCCTGCTCCCTGGCGATCTGCGCCACCTTGGGGGCCGCGCCGGTGCCGGTGCCGCCGCCCATACCGGCGGTGATGAACACCATATCGGCATCCTTCAAAGTATTGGCGATCAGCTCGCGGCTTTCGTCCGCCGCCTTTTCTCCCACTTCGGGCTTGGAGCCTGCGCCCCGGCCCTGGGTCAGCTTTTCTCCCAGCTGTACCTTGACAGAGGCCTGAGAGCGCTGAAGGGCCTGCTTGTCCGTATTCATGCACACCAGCTCTACGCTGCGTACTCCGGCGCTGGCAATGCGGTTCACGGCGTTGCCGCCGCCGCCGCCGACTCCTACCACCTTGATCGTCTGCGGCGTATCATCGAGCAGATTGTCAACTTCAAAAGGCATATTCATTTCCTCCTTGGCTCTTTCGGCCCGGAATCTTTTTACACTGTACTCTGTTTCAATTCCGAATTGCCAGCCTTCTCACAGCATGGCAAAGATACCTTATGATATAATCTATCACTTTCCGTGGAAAATTTCAAGAAAATTCTTGAAAAAAGCCGCCTAAAAATCAAAAGAACCTGAAATTTCCATGGAATTGAACTAAATGAAGAGGGATTTACTTCTTTTCCCCTATTCTTCACCGCCGGTAAACACATCGTCCGGGATCCCCTCTGTCCTCGGATTTCCCGAAGGCTCCGGCTGGCTCGCCGGATCGTCTGTCGTGCCCTCCGGAGAGGAAGAAACGGGTTCCTGGGTACCGCTTTGAGCTGGCGGCGCCGGGGTCTGCGCGGAAGCAGCCCCGATTTCACCGGAAGTAAATACCGCATTTTTTGTTTCGCCAGCATGGGAAAGGTCCATAACGCCCTTCTGCCCCGCTTCCAGCTTTTCCAGTTTTTCCAGCGACCGGCAGCCCAAATCTATCTTGTAGTCCAGATCCAACACATTGCCTAGCTGAAGCTCAATGCGGTCCTGATAAAGCAATCGAATATCGGAAAGGTTGGAAATGTCTACCCTGGTAAATTCCTGTGTCATTTCCAGCTCCGCCACTGTTTTCAAGATCGCGTCGCAAGCGTCCTGGGCGCTGCTGTCCTCCAGCCGCAGATGATCTCCCGGCTCCGTATCCAGCGGGGAAAGCCCCAGGATCTGCAGGATCCCATTTTGAGGTTCCTTCTGGTTTTCCAATATTTTCCCGCTGTCATTGACATAGAGCCAGCCTCCGCCGCTGGAAACACAAGCCGCAACCTTGACCGCTGTAACACGGATCTCCAAGGTTCCGGGAAAATGGCGGATAAATTCCACTTCTCCAATATAGGGAAGCTGCTCCTTTAAGGCCTCTTCTCTGCTTCCGGTGGGAAGAAACACCAGGTTTTCCCCGGTTTTGCAGCCAGAGACCCGAAGGATTTCATCGGTTCCGTACTTTTCTATCACATCTCCGGTGATTTTGATGGTGGAAACCTTGAACAGCAAAAATATGGCAAGCAAAACTGTGACCACCGTCATAAACAGCACGGTAAAGGTCAGCATGGCTTTTCTGACGCCTGGGCGTACCGGTTTTTTTCCGCGCCTTTTGGCGGGCGGCGGTCTGTGTCCCGATGGCTCAGGCCTGCGGGGGCGCTCTGAGCTTGTCCTTCCCCGTTCCGGGGATCTCCGTCGATTTTGCAGTTCCCATTCCGGAAGCTCCCAGTCAGGCGGCGGCCGCCGGACAGGGCGAGTTGGGCGAGCAGGCCGCCGCTCCTCCCCGGAACGAAAGGAGCGGTTTTCCTGCACTGGATGGGGGCGTTTGGGGGGCGGCGCATTGCGGGAATGGGAGCTGATATCTTCAAAATCTCTTTCCCACATGCCGCTCTTTCTCTCTTTTTTTGCCACGGGCCCGCCCCCCCTTTCCTGAGTTTTCATTTTCCTGACTTTTCAGCGCTCCACTTCCCGGATCCTGGCTCCCAGATCCGCCAGCTTTCCGGCAATATCCTCATAGCCCCGGCGAATGTATTCCGTGCCGCTGACCTCGGTTCTGCCAACGGCTGCCAGACCGGCTACCACCAGCGCCGCGCCGCCTCGCAGATCTGCCGCCTGCACCGGCGCTCCAGTGAGCCTTTCCACACCTTCCACAACGGCTACCTTGCCCTCCACCTTGATATTTGCTCCCAATCTTTGCAATTCGGAAGAATGTTTATAGCGGTTCTCGAATATGTTTTCTACAAAGATGCTGGTTCCTTTCCCTACAGCGGCCATGCTCATCACCACCGGCTGTGCGTCTGTGGGGAAGCCGGGATAGGGCATGGTCCTGATATGTTTTACGGCGCTCAGTCTGCAAGGAGCGGTGAGATTCAGCGCTCCGCCCAACTGACGTACCTGACAGCCGGATTCCTCAAAGGGAGAAAGCATGGGAAGAATGTGGGTATTCTCCACCCCCTTCAGGGTGATGTTGCCGCCGGTGACCGCCGCGGCGGCCATGTAGGTGGCAGAGACGATGCGGTCCGGCATCACACGGTGCTCGCTGCCGTACAGCTCCTTTACCCCATCAATGATCACACAGCTTTCGCCCGCTCCGTAGATCCTGCCGCCACATCGGTTCAGGTAAGCGGCAAGGTCGCTGATCTCCGGCTCTCTGGCCGCGTTGGCGATCACAGTGGTCCCTTCCGAGCAGACAGCGGCCAGCATCACATTCTCTGTGGCGCCCACACTGGGAAACGCCAGAGATACATAGGCCCCCTTCACTCCATGGGGCGCCCGGCAGTTCAAACAGCCGCCGGACTCCGTGATCTCCACCCCCAGCTTTTCCAGGGCAGACAGGTGGAGATCAATGGGCCTGGGGCCCAATTCGCAGCCGCCCGGAAAACAGAGCCGGGCTTCCCCGCACCGGGAAACGATCGCGCCCAAAAATACAATGGAGGAACGCATGCCCCGCATCAGGTCGTGGGGAATCTCACAGCCTGACATGGCGTTGTCTACCGTGAGGGTATCTTCCTCCCGAATACAGCGGCACCCCAGATGCTCCAGAATGCGCACGGCCGTATCCACATCGGTCAGTTTGGGGCAGTTGTGCAGCACTGTCTGCCCCTTGCAGAGCACAGCGGCCGCAAGCAGTGGAAGCGTGCTGTTTTTCGCTCCCTGAATGTCGATCTCCCCGCTGAGCTCAGCGGGGCCGTCAATAATGATCATAGGGAACACCTCGTCATGTTAGTTGATACTATCTTATGAAGTGTTCCGAAATCGGTGAAAGGGAATTACCCTTTCACCGCGGACTTGATGACCTGATAGATCCGTTCGTTGGCGTCCAGGATCTCCATTTTCCCCGCGTTTTCTCCCAGAGAAGTAAGACGCGTGGGATCGTTTAATATTTTTTGAACCTTTTTCCACAGCGCTTCGCCGGACAAGTCTTTTTCTTCCAGGATCTCCGCCGCTCCCCGGCGCACCAGGGCCATGGCGTTGTGATACTGGTGATTTTCCGCCACATTGGGCGAGGGGATCAAAATGGAAGCCTTTCCCTTTGCCTCGATCTCCGTCAATGTCATGGCGCCGGCCCTGCCGATTACCAGGTCGGCGGCGGCCAGGCACTGAGGCATGTTGTCAATGTACTCCAAAAGGCGGATCTGCGGGCTCTTTTTCGGCTCCAGCCCAAACTCCCGCACCTCGTCCAGAAATTTTTCATCGTGCTGGCCGTAGCCGTGAATATGCTGATATTCTCCCGTTTTGGCGCTTTGCGCCAGCATATAGGCCGCTGCCTTATTCAGCGCGGAGGCTCCCAGGCTTCCGCCAAAGGAAAGCACTACCGGTCTGTCGTCCAGGCCCAGGGCCTTGCGGGAGGCTTCCCGTTCCGCCAGAAGCACCTCGCCCCGCACCGGATTTCCGGTAACGGTACAGGAAACGGAATCCGCAAAATACTTTCTGGCGTCCGGTACCGCCAGCATGACGGTTTTTACCCTGTGGGCCAGAGCCTTGGTCGTCACGCCCGGGTAAGCGTTGGATTCATGGATCACGCAGGGGATCCCCAGCTTTGCCGCTTCCCGGATCACCGGGCCGCTGACATAGCCTCCTGTTCCCACACAGACGTCAGGGCGGAATTCCTTCAGGATCTTTTTCGCCTCCGCCGTGGCGGTAAACATGCGCACCACGGTTTGAGCGTTGCGCACCAGGTTTTTCGGCGTCAGCTTTCGCTGAAAGCCGGAAATATGAACCGTTTTTATGGGATATCCGGCCTTTGCCACCAGCCGCTCTTCCATGCCACCTTTATTTCCCACATACAGAATCTCGGCATCTGGCTCCTTTTGTCGTAAGTATCCGGCGGCCGCCAGGGCCGGGTTGATATGCCCGGCTGTTCCGCCTCCGGTAAATAAAACCTTCATACAGTACCTCCGATGTTTCAAATGGATCGATCTCATTTTTCAGCAAAGGCTACGTTTTTTCCACGTTGGAGCTTCGGGAAATATTCAAAAGCACGCCCATTTCTCCCAGCAGCATCAAAAGGGCCGTGCCTCCATAGCTGAAAAAGGGCAGGCTGATTCCCGTATTCGGCAGGGTGTTTGTGACCACACAGATATTGAGCACGGCCTGAAGCCCTATTTGGAACGTGATCCCCAGCCCCAGCAGCATGCCGAATTTGTCTCTGGCGTGAAGGGAAACATACATGCTGCGCCAGATCAGCAGACTGAACAGGATAATGACCACCAGCGCCCCTACCATACCCAGCTCTTCACAGACGATGGCAAAAATAAAGTCGTTTTGCGGTTCCGGCAGATAGAGATATTTCTGCCGGGACTGTCCCAGCCCAACGCCCAGCAGGCCGCCTGAGCCAATGGCGTACAGAGACTGCCGGGTCTGCCAGGTATCTACCCCTTCCGGCGGGTCAAAGGGATTCAGCCACCCGGCGATACGATCCACCTGATATCCGCCGGAGGAAAGCACCAGAAACAGCAAAGCGCCTACCACCAGGACCCCGCCAAAGGCAAAATAGCGGAATCTTGTGCCGCCCAGGAACATGAGGATCACGCCCAGTCCCAAAACGATGATGGTGGCGGAAAGGTGATTTTCCAAAAAAATCAAAGCGGCGGGCAGGCCGATGATCAGAATAAACGGCGCCACGCCATGGCGAAAGGTACCCATTTCGCCGACATGCTGAGAAATATAGTGGGCGCACAGGGTAATGACCGCAAATTTTGCCACCTCTGAGGGCTGAAAGCCCAGGGGTCCCAGCTGAAGCCAGCGGTTGGCGTCTCCCTCCATAGGGGCAAGCTTTGTCCCCTTAAAGGCCAGCACCATCAGAAGCAGGAGAATCGCCCCGCCGTAAAGCAAAAACGCCATATTGTGAAAACGATGATAATCAAAGGTGGAAATGACCAGCATAGCGATCACGCCCACAATGGCGAAAACGCCCTGCCGCTGGATATAGTAGTAGCTGTTTCCGCCTTCGTTATAATAGCTGTAGGCATAGCTGGCGGAAAACAGCATCACAAGCCCGATCGCCAGCAGCACCATAATGAAAATAAAGAGAGGCATATCCAGGCCCGTGCCCAGGGAGAACAAGCTGAATTTTTTTGCCCGGCGCTGTCTGCGCTCTTCTCTGGTGGGCTTCGGCTGATTCCGCTCGTCCTCAGGCGGAACGTACTGTGGGATCCTGCGCAGCCCGCGTGTGACGCCGCCTCCGGCTTTTCCTATGGTTTTTCCGATGGAAGCCAATTTGGATCCTCCCTTCTGAATGCTGGATTTTCACATAACCCCAAAAATGAATTTGCTCTTTTTAGGGACTGCCTTCAATATTGTGCGCGAAAAGCTTGCGTTTAGCCAATCGCAACGCAAAGAACGCCCAGCGCGCCGCCTAAAAGAGCAACAAATCCAAACACGGCGCAGATCTTTACCTCACTCCAGCCGCACATTTCAAAATGATGATGGATCGGAGACATTTTGAACAGCCGCTTTCCATGGGTCGCCTTAAAATAAGTGACCTGTAGCACTACGGAAAGGATCTCCGCCCAATACACCAGGCCCATGGGCAAAAGCAGCACGGGCATATCTATCCCAAACGCCAGGGCGGCCACCATTCCCCCTAAGAACAGGGAACCGGTATCCCCCATAAACACTCTGGCCGGGTGGAAATTCCATACCAGAAAGCCGATACAGGCCGCAGCAGAAGCCAGGCCCATTGCAGAAAGTCCGGTCATAGAGCGAATTCCGGCACACAGCGCCAAGGCAAGAAACACAAAGAAGGTCACAGTGGAGTTCAAACCGTCGATCCCATCGGTAAAGTTTACAGCATTGACCAGGCCCACGATCAAAATGGCCGCCAGAATATAATAGCCAAAGCCCAGATCAATTTTCCCCAAAAACGGAATGGTGGTGGCGGTATTTCCGCCAGCCAGAGCTAAAGAGCCCAGATACGCGGCGGCAACGGCAAATTGCAGCACCAGCTTTTGCCGCTCTGTCAAACCCAGATTGCGTTTCTTCACCACGCCGATATAATCGTCCATAAAGCCGATGGCACCGAAGGCCAGGGCCATGCCCAGCCCGGCGAAGAGCTTCACCTTCATGAGCAGCGTTTCAGATACTCCCATAGAGTAGAACACAGGTACGCAGGCGCATACCGCCACGGTAATGCCGATGATGAACATCAGGCCGCCCATGGTAGGGGTTCCCTGCTTTCCCTTGTGCCAGCTGGGGCCGATCTCCCGAATGGTCTGCCCGAAGTGGAGCCGATGCAGAAACGGGATCAAAAATTTCCCAAGCAGAGCCGTAAGGCCGAAAGCCAGAGCCGATACCGCCGTGAATAAAATACTGTTGCTCATTCCTAAAACCCCTCTTTACCGCTTCTTTCTTTTTCAGGGTCATCAGACCCTCAAAGGTCAATCCAAATGGACAAAGGTTGCCGTTTCATCAATGTTATCCAGGAAGGTCAGGGTGATCACAGTTCCCTGCTTTACCATTTCTCCCGGGGAAATATCCTGCAGGCTGACGGTAGCGGAATCTGATACCGCGCCGGACAGACTGATCTGCACCTGGCTGACCCCCGCCAGATAATTGGCGTTGGCAATATCCATACCCTTGAAATCCGGGACCTCCACCATGATATCCTCTTCGCTGTACTCCTTGGTGTACAGCACCACCTTGCCGCCCTTGGGAACAGGAGAACCGCTTTCCGGGATCTGCTGGGTCACAATGGCCTTGCCGTCTTCCTCCACGCCGATCACGCTGTAATCGAGCTCCATGGACTTCAGCTGGTCGTAAGCCTCCTCCAGGGTGATCCCGGTCACAGTGGGAGAAACCAGATCCAGGTTCTCATACTCTTCTTCCGTATACTTCGCTTCGATGCCCAGATAGGGCAGCACTTCGCCCATGATCTTGGAGAAGATCGGGCCGGCCACCGCGTTTCCGCCGGTGAGGCCGCCGTTGCTGGCGCCGTCCGGCTCGTCAAAAAACACCAGCAGGGCGTACTGAGGGTCCTCTGCCGGGGCGAAGCCGCAGTAAGAGGCAATATACTGCATGCCCTTGCTTCTGTCTTCGTTATATTGGGCGATCTTTTCCGAGGTTCCGGTCTTTCCGCATACCCGATAGCCCGATACATAACCGCCGTTGGCCGTGCCGGAGGCGGCGTTGTATTGCAGAATGGAGGTGATGGATTCCGAGGTCTTTTCCGAGATCACCTGCCGGCGGTAGCCTGTATCCGCCGTTTTTACGATATTGCCTTCGCTGTCTACAATGCGGTCCACCACATGGGGCTTTACGAGATATCCCCCATTGGCCACCGCCGCGCTGGCGGTGATCATTTGAACAGGGGTGATACTGAAGTTCTGGCCGAAGGCCTCTGTGGCCAGCTCCGCGGGGCCCATATCCTCCACATCGTGATACAGGCTCCCGGATTCGCCGGGCAGGTCGATGCCCGTCTGCTCTGTAAAGCCAAAGGCCTCCCGGTATTTACAGAAGGTTTCCGGCCCCAGCATATCGCCCAGATGGATAAACCAGGGGTTGCAGGAATTGTACAGCCCTTCCCGGAAGGTTTCTGTACCGTGGCCGCCGTGCTTCCAGCAGCTGATACCGTCTTTTACGCCTTCTACGATCATATTTCCCGTACAGGTAAAGGTGCTTTCTTCCGAAATGACACCTTCCTCCAAGCCCATGGAGCCGGTGCACATTTTGAACACGGAGCCGGGATAATAAGTATCGCTGACGGCCTTATTTCGCCATTGCTTGTACCAGGCCGCCGTGGTGGCTTCCTCTCGCTTTTCCTCCGGCAGAGCTTCGATCTCCTTGAGCATATTTTCGTCCCGAATGGTAAAAGGATCGTTGGGATCATAGTTGGGGTTGGTGGCAAGGCCGATCACCGCGCCGGTGTTTACGTCCATCATAATGGCCACCGCGCCGTTTTTTACCTTGTATTTTTCAATTCCCTCCGCCAGATATTTTTCCAGAATGCTCTGTACGGTCTCATCGATGGTCAGCACCAGGTTGTTGCCGTCCTGGGCAACGTTATACTGTTCATATTCAAAGGGCATATCGGTCCCCACCGCGTTTTTGGCGGCGACCAGCCTGCCCGCGGTTCCCCGAAGCTCTTGGTCATAGTAGCGCTCCAGGCCTTCCAGGCCCTGAGAATCCGAACCGGTAAAGCCCAGCACGTTAGAGGCCACTGTGCCGTAAGGGTAATACCGTTTGTAATCCGGGATCATTCGAACGCCGCTTTCAATTTCATTTTCCTTCAGGAATTCGTTGATTTCGTCCCGGATATTGGTTTCCACACGCCATTTTAAGTAAGAAAAGTAAGAGCTCTCTCCGGTTTTTTCATAGATTTTTTCCTCGTCCATCTCTAAAATCGACGCAAGTCCGGCAGAAACCTTTCTGCGCAGCGCTTCATCGTCCTTCAGGTAATTCGGTTCCAGTACCACCGTCCACACGCTGGCGCTTTGGGCCAGTACCTTTGTGCCGGTAGCGTCATAAATCGTTCCCCGCATGGCGGGCACGGCAGTGCTTTGCAGGCTTTGATCGATAGCCTTTGCCCGCAGCTCTTCTCCCTGCACAATCTGCCAGCGAAACAGGCTCATCATGACAAAACCGAACCCCACAAAGATCAGGAGCCCAGTAAGCCACTTGGCACGTTTTGTCATTCTTTCCGTTGTTCCCTTTGCCATCGTTATAACCGTTGCTTTTGCGCCGGCAAAAGCATCCTTTCCACACCGAATACCCGAGAAAAAACACCTGAGCTTTACTAGCAAAACGAGAGTCAAGATTCCTCTTGGCTCTCCTCCCTTCCGCAGCGCCGGAAGTAGCGCATTCTCGCAGACCAGCCCCAGACAGCCAAAAGGCGCCGGGGCTTTTCCTCTGCGGATGTTTCATCGGTCGTCTAGGGGTTTGTTTGAAAATAGAGAAAATGCCGGATTTTTGTACAAGGCGAGACGGTTTCAAGGCGGAGGACCACAAGGATTTCCAACACAGAAATCCGTCCGCATTGTGCAAAAAGACGGCGTTTGCGATTTTTCAAACAATCCCGAATCTTAAACAGCCATTTTATCATATTCCCGCCATGCTTTCCTTATGCCACTCTGAGAAAGGAAAGGCGGCCTTCTGAACGGCTGAGCCCCGGATTTAGCAGGCAGCGCAGTAATACTCTCCCACTGCCATCTCCTCCGCGGCATATTCGGCGGCGATGGGCTGGGGCGTCACATCTGTTCCGTCCTTTTCGGCGGAAACAGCGTATACCGTTACCGCGCCGGATATCAGCGCCAAAACCACCACTGCCGCTACGACCATTCTTTTTGCTCTTTTCATAAATCGGACACCTCCTGCTTCCCTTCCGCCGCGGAATTTTTCCGCAATCAAGTTTTATTTTCCAAGTGACCCAGCCAAACGAGCTAGGCGAACCAACACCGTATCGTTGAGAAAAGCTTATCGATCAGCGAGCCTTCCTGAACCGTTTGCATCACCTGGCCCTTATCCTGCTGAGCCACATTGACATAGCTGATCTGACGGCTGGAAACCTTGCTCATGCCCAATTCATCGGCGGCGTATTTTTCCACCTCGGAGCCGTTCATTTTCTGGGCTGCCCTCATATTCAGCTGTACCTCCAGGCTTTGGCTTTCCGCCAGGTCCTGATTTGCCGCGTTGATTTGCTCGGTCAGCATGGCCAGCTGCTCCTGGCTGTACACCATTGCCACAGCGATGATCACAAACACGGAAAAGCTGAGAACCGCCATCATGGCCCGGAGAGGGTGGCGCTTCGGCTTCGCGTTCTTTTCCAGTTCCTTTTGCGGGAGCTCTACAATATTCGGCGCTTTCCGGGGCTGCTCCCGCTTCGGTGCTCTGGCAGGAGCCGTATTGTCATAATGGGATTCAAACAAGGAAAAATCGTATGCTTCTGAACGGCTTGCCATAGTGTTCTCCTTCTTTCCTGAAATTCTCTATTTGCCTGTCTCCCGGAGGAGCAGCCCGGTGCTACCCGGCTGCTTCAACTGACTGCTGAAGCCCGCTCCCCCGGAAAACTGAATCATTCTACGCTGTTCTTTTCTATCGCCCGAAGCCGCGCGCTTCTGGCTCTGGGATTTTCCTCCACCTCCCGCTGGGAAGGGGTGAGGCCTCTTTTATAAACCAATTCACCCTGAGGCTTTCTGCCGCAGACGCACACGGGAAAATCCTTCGGGCAAACGCATCCCCGGCACCATTCGTTCATCTGCTGCTTGACGATGCGGTCCTCCAGAGAATGGAAAGTGATCACCGCAAACCGTCCGCCGGGCTTCAAAATGGAAAACCCTGCCAGAAGCCCTTCCTGAAGCCTGTCCAGCTCGCCGTTGACGGCGATCCGCAGTGCCTGAAAGGTTTTTCGCGCCGGATGCCCCTGCTCTCTGCGCACCGCGGCGGGCACAGAGGTCTTTATCACTTCGGCAAGCTGACCGGTGGTCGTAATGGGAGCCTGCTCCCTGGCCCGGCAGATGCCGCTTGCGATCCTGTTGGCGTTTTTTTCTTCTCCGTAGCGAAAGATGATGTGGGCCAGCTCCTGCTGGGAAAGGTTGTTTACCAGCTCTCCGGCAGTAACACCCTCCTGACTCATTCGCATATCCAGCGGAGCGTCATTGTGGTAAGAAAAGCCCCGCTCCGGGGTGTCCAGCTGATAGGAAGAAACGCCGATATCCAGCAGAATTCCGTCCACCGCTTCTATTCCACGCTCCCTTGCGAGCTCATCCATACGGGAAAAATTTCCCTGGGCGATAATGGAATTGGGGTAGGGCTTCAGCCGCTCCCCCGCCGCCCGAATGGCGTCGGGATCCTGGTCGATGGAAAGCAATGTTCCGGTGGTGAGGCGCTTTAAGATCGCTTCTGAATGGCCGCCGCCTCCCATGGTGCCGTCAATATATGTTCCATCAGTCCGAAGCTTCAGGGAATCCAGGGTCTCTTCAAACAAAACCGGCGTATGCTTAAATTCCATGGCTTAGAACTCCAGGAAGCTCATGGAAGCTTCCACCGCTTCATCGGTCTGGCTGTCGTTATAGGCGTTCCACCGGGCGGTATCCCAAATTTCCGCTCTGGTCGCCGCGCCGATCACGGTCACGTCTTTTTCCAGCCCCGCGTGATCCCGCAGGTTCTGGGGGATCAGAATACGCCCCTGCTTATCCGGCTCCACCTCGGCGGCCCCGGAAAAGAAGTAGCGCTGGATCGCTTTCCCCTGGGCCATGGGAATGGCAGAAACCTTCTCCACCAGGCGTTCCCATTGCTCGCTGGAAAGCACGAAAAGGCAGCCGTCCAGACCCTTGCTGACGTAAAACTTGTCGCCAAGGTCTTCACGGAACTTGGAAGGAACCGTAACACGGCCCTTCAGATCCATATTATGTTGATATTCGCCCATCAACATAACGCGCTTATCCTTTTCTCTCTTAAAAGTTCAGCCGGGAAAGAGAGCCTTTTGGGATTGAAGTGTTTTTTCAGTCCACTTCCACCACTTTTAAACCACTATGTGGAACTTTCACCCACTTTCCACCACCTGACAGCATTATTATAGCCTACAGCCCATCAGAAAGCAACTGTAAAAAAGAGGAAGAAATTGGGCGGAAAGCCGCACAGAATCTATGTTCGGCACTACTTCAAGGGGAACAAAAATTCCCCTCACAATATCTTGTGAGGGGAAAACCTACGTTCGTTTTTAGATTGTGTAACTTCGCCAAAAATATCTTTTTAGATTTGTGAATTTCGCTGAGAAGCTTTGATGTTTTGTCTGGTTTTTCGCAGCTCTGCGAGGCTTTCCGACAAGGATTCGTCTGTTCTGCGCATCAGATCCTCCACGTAGTCGTTGCTGGCCTTTCGCATTTCCTTAAACTTGGCCTGGGCCTGGGCAAGCAGCTCATTGGCCTTCGCCTGGGCCTGGCGCACGATCTCGTCCTGCTCGATCAAGGCGTCCGCCTTTTCCTGGGCTGCCCGCAGGATAGAATCGGCCTCTCGGTGGGCCTCTTCAATAATCTGGGTGCGGTCTGCCACAATGGCTTTTGCCTTGCGTACCTCAGTGGGGATCTCTTCCTTGATCTCATCCAGGATCTGGCGCACTTCCTCCCCATCAACGAACACCTTTCCAGCGGAAAGAGGCATTTTCCAGCCCTTTTCCAGCACATCATACATTTCTTCAATAAGGTCTTCAATGGTGGACTGATTGTTGCTCATACTCAAAAACCCGTTCCTTTCTTCCGCCCGATCTCAGAATCTGCCCTGGTTTCCGGCGATTTCCTAAAATTTCGGCAAAGCCCTGCTTCCGCACTGGTCACTCAGGGCGTTCTGCACAGCCGCTCCTTAATGGTTTGCAGGATACAGGCAGGCACAAAGTGGGAAATATCCCCGCCAAAGCCCGCTACCTGCTTTACCATGCTGGAGCTTAAAAACATATTTTCCGCGCTGGTGGCCAAAAACATGGTCTCAAGCTCCGGATTCAGCTTCTTATTGGTCAGGGCCTGCTGGAATTCGTATTCAAAATCCGACATGGCCCGAAGCCCCTTGATAATGGTCATAGCGCCCTTTTCCCTGGCGTAGTCCGCCAGCAGGCCTGTGACCTTGTCGATCTCCACATTCTCAAGACGTTCCTCCGCGCATACCCTGTGCAGCAACTCCATGCGCTCTTCCACGGAAAAGCTGGCTGTTTTGCTGGGGTTTACCGGCACCGCCACGATGATCCGGTCAAAAATGCGACTGGCCCGGCTGATGATATCGAGATGGCCCAAGGTGACCGGGTCAAAGCTGCCGGGACAAACTGCGATCCTCATACCGGGTCTCCCCTTTCTTCTTCAGCTTCCTGCCTGTGGTACGCCGTAAGCAGGATCCTTCCGTAGCGGTATTCCCTGCTTTTGCAAAACTCCCCTGCCCGAGAGGGCAGCTCCTCTTCCCGGGGGTGCTCGCAGAAAATGACTCCACCGGGAGCCATATGCTCTGTTACAAGCGGCAGGGCCCGCTGCAGCAGACCCGTTTCATAGGGCGGGTCTAAGAAGGCGATATCAAAAACGCCCCGCTCACGCCGAAGGAAAGCGGAAAAATCGCTGTGAACGATCTTGGCCTGCTCCGAAAAACCGGAGGCGGCCACATTCCTTTCCACCACCCGAATGGAAGCCGGAAGCGAGTCTACGAACACGGCTTCCCCGGCCCCGCGGCTCAAAGCCTCCAATCCGATCTGGCCGGAGCCCGCGAACAGATCCAAAAACCGCTTCCCCCCAAGGGAAAACTGCAAAATGTCAAACAGAGCTTCTTTAACACGGTCTGTTGTAGGACGCACCTGCATTCCTTCCAGGGCGATCAGCTTTTTCCCTCGTTTTGAGCCTGAGATGATGCGCATAACACAAAACGCCTTTCTTCCGCGCCCGGTGATTTCGAAATCATCTAAGCGCTATTATCCCATTATTCCGGCAATCTGTCAACCATTCGGCAGGATTTCCCCAGAATTTTCCTTCTTTTCCGCCGTTTCCCCATGGAAAAAGCGATATACGCGCAGAGCGGCGGGCTTTGTCATGCCCGGAGCATCCTCCAGCTCCTTCAGATCTGCCTCGCTGACGGCGGCAACGGTTTTGAAATATTTCATCAGCGCCTTTGCCCTGGTTTCTCCGATCCCCTCAATGGAGGTAAGAGTAGAAGAAATGGAGGATTTTTTCCGCTGCTGCCGGTGATAGCCAATGGCAAATCGGTGCACCTCGTCCTGAATGGAGGAAACCAGCGTAAAGGCCCGCCGGGTGGTGCTGATGGCGATCTCGCCGCCGGTTTGCGCGATGGCCCGGGTGCGGTGCTTATCGTCCTTTACCATGCCGAACAGCGGCACGGTGATCCCCATTTCGTCCAGTACCGGCTGGACCGCGGCCACATGGCCCTTGCCGCCGTCCAGTAAAATCAGATCCGGCAGGCGGCCGAAGCCCTCGGTATCTCCCTGTGCCTGATGGGCCCGGTATTCCTCAAAACGCCGCCGGATCACTTCTCGCATGGAGCCATAATCGTCCTGGCCGGATACGGTTTTGATCTTAAATTTCCGATAGGCGGATTTTAAGGGGCGGCCATTTTCGAACACCACCATACCCGCCACATTGTCCGCGCCCTGCTGGTTGGAGATATCGTAGGACTCGATATAGGCGGGTGCCTTTTCCAGCCCCAGGAGCCTGCGGAGCTCGTCCAGGGCGGAGGCGTCCCGCCCCGAGGTGCCTGTGTGCCGGGCAATGCTTTCCGCGGCGTTGCTGCGGCACATCTGTACCAGCTGATACTGTTCGCCCCGCTGGGGGACCGTGATCTTCACAACTCTCCCCCGTTTTTCCGAAAGCCAGCGGGTGATCAATTCCTCGTCCTCCACAGGGCCGTCCGTCACAACGACAGGCGGGATCCTGTCCCGGATCGCGTAATACTGGCGTAAAAATTCAGAACGGGCCTCCGGATCCGGCTGGCAGCCCTCAGTGAGAAAGCTTTCCCGGTCGCTGAGTTTGCCGCCGGTAAAGCGAAACACCTCAAAAGCCGTGTGAGTCTCTCCCTGGGCCAGAGCAAGCACGTCCTGCTCCTTCACACGGCTGGCCACTACCTTTTGCCGCTCCTTCAGCTTATTGATGGCGGCGATCCTGTCCCGCAGCCGGGCGGCCAGCTCAAACTCCATATTCTGAGCGGCCTCTTCCATTTTCACGGTCAACGCTTTTACCGAGGTGGTGCTGCCGCCCTTGATAAAATCCAGAGCCTCCTGAAAGGCCTCGTTGTATTCCTGCTCGCTTATCTTTCCCCGGCAGGGGGCGCAGCACTGCTTGATATAGTAGTTGAGGCAGGGCCTGCCTTTGCCGAAATCCTGAGGAAATTTCCGGCCGCAGGAGGGGAGCTTAAATATTTTCTGGGCGGAATCGATAGTTTGCCGAATGGACCAGAAGCTCATATAGGGGCCGATGTATTTTGCACCATCGTCCTCGACCTTTTTGACCTCGCTGATCCGGGGCCAAGGGCCGCCGCTGATGCGGATATAGCTGTAGCCCTTATCGTCTTTCAAAAGGATATTGTATTTCGGCTGGTTCTGCTTGATAAGGCTGCTTTCCAGTATAAGGGCCTCAAACTCGCTGTCTGTCACGATATACTCGAACCAGTCCACATTGGAAACCATGCGCCTGACCTTTTCCTCGTGATTTTTCTCCGAACCGAAATACTGGCTGACCCGGTTCTTCAAGGCTTTTGCCTTGCCGATATAAATGATCTCCCCGGCTTTGTTGTGCATCAGATATACGCCGGGAAGCAGAGGCAGCTTCATGGCCTTCTGCCGCAGCTCCCGCTTTTTTTCTTCCTGCTCCGTCATTGCCTGCCGCCTCCTGTTCCGCGAAAAAGCGGACCCGGCGAAAACCACTCCGCCGGGCCCGGGCAGATCCTGCCGCTTTCGCCTTTTCTCCCTTTGTCTCTACAAAATGAAAGAGGAACCCTAACGGTTCCCTTTCAAAGCATCAAATATTTTGCTGACAGTACTGAAAGATCACTCCGCAAAGCCGGAATTCACCAGATCTACCAGAGAATCCACCGCCTGCTGCTCATCGGAGCCATCGGCAATGATGCGAATGGTCACACCGCCAACGATTCCCAGAGACAATACGCCCAGCAAGCTTTTGGCATTTACTCTTCTTTCTTCCTTCTCTACCCAGATAGAGGACTTGAACTCATTTGCCTTCTGGATAAAAAAAGTAGCGGGACGAGCATGAAGACCTACCTGATTCTGAACCAGAACTTCCTTCGCGCACATGCAGATTCACTCTCCTACATAATTTGAAAACTCAGTTTACAAGACTGCTCTGAAAAAACAGTCTAACGAACAAAAAGCAACCAGAAATCGATACAATTATAGCATATATTTTGCCGCCGTCAACACAGTTTCCAGATTTTTGGATTCCTGAACAGACCCCCAAAAATTTCAAGCCGCCACTTTGTGCAACTTGCTTACTATGTTGAAAACTTTTTGCTCACTTTGTTGTCCTGAAGCCGGCCGCCACTCCATATCCTGTGGGGAAATTATTTCCTCCCACAAAACAGCTTCGGCCGGTTTCCCTGAAATTATGCAGGAGCGCTCCCCCTTCAGGGAAGTTTTTTCTGTTCCCAGAGAAGTTTTCTGTCCTCCGGGGAAAGCGCCGCCTTCTCCAAAAGATCCGGTCTGTTCCGGGCCGTGATCTCCAGGGATTTCCCGCGCCGCCAGCGCCTGATATTTTCATGGTGGCCGCTGAGCAGCACAGCTGGCGCTTCTCTGCCCCGCCACACCTCTGGGCGGGTATACTGAGGATATTCCAGAAGGCCGGAAAAATGGCTTTCTTCCGTATAGCATTCCTGGTCGGAAAGCACGCCGGGCAGCATTCTGCTGACGGCGTCCGCCAGGATCATGGCGGGCAGCTCGCCTCCGGTAAGCACATAATCCCCGATGGAGATCTCTTCCGCCTCATACTCCTCCAAAAGCCGCTCGTCCACGCCCTCATAGTGCCCGCACAGAACAGTCAGGTTTTCCAGAGCCGCCAGCCGCCTGGCGTCCGCCTGAGAAAGCACCCGCCCTCTGGGGGACATATAAAGTATATGCGGGCGTTTTCCCAAATGTTCTGTCAGGGCGTCGATCCCTCTGGCAAAGGGCTCCGCCGTAAGCAGCATACCCTTCCCGCCGCCAAACACGGTATCGTCTACCCGGCGGTTTCTTTCGTCCGGGGAAAAATCCCGCAGCTGGTGGCAGCAGAGCTGCAAAACGCCTTTTTTTCTGGCCCTGCCTACGATGCTGGTTCCCAGTACTGGAGGGAACAGCTCTGGAAACAGGGTGAAAATATCGATCCGCATCAGGCCTCTACCCCTCCTTCATCAAAAATACCGGGAATGGGCAGCAGCTCAATCACGCCCTCCTCCGGGGCGATCCGCCGGATCATGTGGGGCACCGCCGGAAACAGATACTCTTTCCCGTTCTCGTCCACAATACGGTACACATCATTGGCCCCGGTGGGAAGCACCTCCTGAAGGATCCCATAGCGCTTCCCGGTGTTGGCGTCTACGGCGGCAAGGCCCAGAAGATCCTGAAGGAAATAAGTGCCCGGTTTTAAGGGAGCGTCTTCCCTGGAAAGGTACAGAAGCTTTCCCCGAAGGGCCTCGGCCTGTTCCACAGACCCCACCCCCCGCAGGGTAAGCAGCAGCCTGTCCTGATGGATCCGGGAAGAAATCAACCCCGCGTCGGTTTTCCCTTCGTCAAACCAGAACCTTTTGATCTTTTTCAAGAATTCCGCGGAATCCGCCCAGGGCTCCAGGCAAAGCTCGCCCCGCACCCCGTGACTTTTCACGATCCGCCCGGCTTCTAAATACTGCTTGAGCACGGAAACCACACCCCACTTTCCTTTCTGACCGCCTTGCAAATAAGAACTTGTACCAATAGAATAAAATGTACAGCTTTTCGGCAGATTTTATCGGGAACTGTGTTGTAAAAACTTGAAAATCGCAAGATTTCCTACGTTTTCACGCCTTGTTCCCGGTAAAATCCGCTCGTAAATCTGCACATGTAGCCTATCGGTACAAGTTCTAAAAAAGGGCGGCCCTTTTCTCCAAAGCTTTTGGGGAAAACAAGGCCCAGCCCATTTTCAGGAACCCGCATTCACAACCGGGAATACAGGTTCTATGTTCGATCAGTCGATTTCGACCATGATCTTTTTATTCTCCCGGATAGCGGCAGCACGCATGACCACCCGGATCGCCTTGGCGATCCTGCCCTGCTTGCCGATGACCCGTCCCATATCGTCCTCTGCCACATGCAGATGGTATACGGTGGCGCCGCTTTCCGCTTCCTCCACGGTCACAGACACCTGCTCCGGCTTTTCCACCAGACCGGAGGCGATCACCTTCAGCAATTCCTGCATATTCATCGCATTCATCCCTTTCTGTACACAATGGAAACGCGGTGCACGGTTTTTCCAGATCAGATCACGCCGTGCTTCTTGAACAACGCCTTTACGGTATCGGTGGGCTGCGCGCCGTTCTCGATCCACTTCTTGGCCTTTTCGGGGTCCACCTTCACCACACTGGGCTCCTCCATGGGGTTATAGTAGCCGATCTCCTCAATAAAGCGGCCGTCTCTGGGGAAGCGGGAATCCGCCACCACAATACGGTAAAAGGGAGATTTCTTTGCGCCCATTCTTCTCAGTCTGATTTTTACTGCCATAGTTCTTTCCTCCAATTTTTGATTCTAGCTTCCAAAACAAACAGGTACTAGATTTTTAATATATAGACAACGGGGGATTCCCGTGATCTTCTGTAAAAAAAGCTTCTCTCAAAGCCCCGGGAACCCGCCGCCCATCATGGGGGGCATTCTCCGCCGCTTCCCCTTGCCGCCGAACTGCTTCATCAGCTTTTGGGTCTGTCGGAACTGGTTCAGGAGACGGTTCACGTCCTCCACCTTCTGACCGCAGCCCGCAGCGATCCGCCGTTTTCGGGAAGCGTCCAACACATCGGGGTGGGATCGCTCATAGGGCGTCATGGAAAGGATAATGGCCGCCGTGCGGTCCATGATCCGGTCATCCAGCTCCACATCGTCCAGCTTGTTTCCCATACCGGGGAGCTTGGAAAGAATTCCCTTGATGGGCCCCAGCTTCTTCACCTGCTGAAACTGCTCCAGCATATCGTTTAAGTCCAGCTTATTGCTCATCAGGCGTTCCGCCGTTTTGGCCGCCGCCTTTTCGTCCAGCTTCGCCTGGGCGTCCTCGATCAGGGTGAGCACATCGCCCATGCCCAAAATGCGGCTTGCCATGCGGTCCGGGTGGAACACTTCGAAATCGGAAAGCTTTTCTCCCGTACCGGCAAATTTGATAGGCTTTCCCGTTACGGCCTTGACGGAAAGGGCCGCGCCGCCTCTGGTATCGCCATCCAGCTTTGTCAGGATCACGCCGGTGATATCCAGCAGATCGTCAAAGGATTTCGCCACATTGACGGCTTCCTGACCGGTCATGGCGTCTACCACCAGCAAAATATCCGTGGGAGCCGCCGCTTCCTTCAGCCTGCGCAGCTCGTCCATCAGCTCTTCGTCGATCTGCAGACGGCCAGCGGTATCGATGATCACATAGTCGTTGCCGTAATCTTTGGCGTGCTTTATCGCCTCCTGCGCGGTCAGCACGGGGTCCTGGGTCCCCTTCTCGAAAACAGGGGCTTCCGCCTTTTCCGCCATGACCTGCAGCTGCTTGATGGCGGCGGGGCGGTAAATATCTCCCGCTACCAGCAGAGGCCTGTGTCCCTGGCTTTTCAGCGTATGGGCAAGCTTTGCCGCATGAGTGGTTTTACCGGCACCCTGCAGGCCGCACATCATAATAACAGCAGGCGGGTGCGCGGGACTTTTCAAACGCTCTTCGCTTCCTCCCATCAGGGAGGTGAGCTCCTCATTGACGATCTTGATCACCATCTGCGCGGGGGTCAGGCTTTCCATCACTGCCGAACCAACAGCGCGCTCCGTCACCTTTGCGGTAAATTCCTTTGCCACCTTATAGTTGACATCGGCCTCCAGAAGGGCCAGGCGCACCTCGCGCATGGCCTCCTTTACGTCTGCCTCCGTCAGCTTTCCCTTGCTTCTCAGCTTCTTAAACGAATTGCTCAGCTTATCGGCCAATCCCTCAAACGCCATGCTTGCGCCTCCCTTCTTTCCGTGCCGTGTTTTTCTTTCCTAAGAACCGCTTATTCCTCGTCGGCGATCTCCTGGGCCTGCATCAGGATCTTAGCGGCGTTTTCATCGATCCCAGGCACTCCGCCGGCCTGCGCGTTTATTTCCTGAATATTCAAAGCGCAGTCGCAGATGGCGGTCAAAGCCTCCTGCACATGCTGGAAGCGACGGGCCAGGCCCAGCCGCTCTTCCATTTCAAAAAGCTGCTGCTCCGCCCGCTTTACGGCGTCCCGCACCCCCTGCCGGGTAATTTCCCGGTCCAGGGCGATCTCCCCCAGAGAGAGATCCTGATTGTAGTAGGCCTCCACCATTTCCCGCTGGGGCGCGGTGAGCATATCGCCATAAAAATCCAGCAGATACGATACCTTCAAATCCTTTGCCACGGCGCTCTCTCCTTCTCCAGCGGTTTCGACACGAAGCCTGCCTGTAAAGTTTTTCTCTTTACAACGTTTTGCATTATACACTGCCCTGCTGGGTTTGTCAACAGGAAATCGAAAAAAAGTTATGGAAACCAAGGGGGTTTTTCACGAAGCGGTTTGCCTTTTCCCGCTCCAGATGATAGAATAAGGAAAAATCACAAAAAGGAAGACGGCCTTATGATCTATTTTAACTGCGATTACAATGAGGGCGGACACCCGAAGATCCTGGAGGCCCTTGCCGAAACCAACCTAGACCAGACCCCCGGCTACGGTGAGGATCTGTACTGCGGCCATGCCAGGGCGCTGATCCGAAAGGCCTGCGGCGCGGAACAGGCCGGGGTACATTTTTTCATTGGCGGTACTCAGGTCAATTTCACGGTGATCCGGGCGGCCCTGCGGCCTCATCAGGGGGTGATCTCTCCGGCAACGGGGCACATCAACGTTCACGAGACCGGCGCGGTGGAGGCCACCGGGCACAAGGTGCTTTCGGTTCCCTGCACGGTGGAGGGCAAGCTGACCGCCGCCCAGGTAGACAGGCTTTGCACGGAGCACTACAGCGAAAGCGTTCCCACGGAGCACATGGTGCAGCCGAAAATGGTATACATCTCTCAGCCCACGGAAAACGGCGCGCTGTACAGCAGAGAAGAGCTTGCCGCCCTTCATGACGCATGCAAAAAGTGGGATCTGTATCTCTTTGCGGACGGCGCCAGAATGGGCTATGGGCTTACCAGCGCCCGGGCGGAATACACCTTAGAAGACATGGCAAAATTCTGCGATGTGTTCACCATCGGCGGCACGAAATGCGGGGCGCTGTTTGGAGAGGCGGCGGTGCTCACAAACCCGGAGCTCGACAGGGATTTTCGTTATGCCATCAAGCAAAACGGCGCGATGCTCGCGAAGGGACGGCTTTTGGGACTGCAATTTGAAGCGCTGTTTACGGACGGAACCTATTTTGAGATTTGTAAAAGGGCCAATTTGCTGGCGGAAAAAATCACCGCCGCCTGCCGGGAAGCGGGCTTCCCGGAATATGCCCCTTCCCCCACCAACCAGCGGTTCTTCATTTTCCCGGACGATGTGCTGAAGCGCTTGGAAGAAAACTATGTGTTTTCCTTCTGGGAAAAAACGGACGAAGTCCATACCGCCGTGCGGATCTGCACCAGCTGGGCCACCAGGCCGGAAAACGTGGACGAGTTGATCGGGGAGATCCGAAAAGCAAAATAAAAAACCATCCGCAAAGGGGAACCCTCCATGAAAAAGAAAGTGATCATCGGGATTTGCGTTCTGCTATTACTGGTGCTTCTGATTCCGATTCCGAACCATTTGAAGGACGGTGGAACCGTTCAATACCGTGCCCTGCTGTACACGGTAGAAAAGGTCCATCGGCTCAATCCGGTAGATTCGAAGCAGCTATACCAGGAAGGGATCATTCTGGAAATTTGGGGGATCAAAGTGTTGAACACCGTGAAGTGAAGAAAAAATAGCGCAAAGGAATCGCCGCAAAACACTTGGTTTTGCGGCGATTCCTTTGCGATTCAGATGTTGGCAACAGGGGGCAATAAATTACAGTTTAGCGGACTAGTTGTTAGCTGTTAGTTGTTAGTCGTTAGAGAAGAGCAAGCCCTCTTCTTTTGTCATTCCGAGGAACGCAGTGACGAAGAATCTCGTCCTTGATTCCGGGAAAAGGGTGAAGGACGAGATTCTTCGCTTCGCTCAGAATGACAGGAGGGTGGTGTGCAGATAACCGCTAAATTCCAATTTATAGAACAGTTCCCCACTGTCATTCTGAGGAACGCTGTGACGAAGAATCTCGTCCTCGATTCCGGGAAAAGGGTGAAGGACGAGATTCTTCGCTTCGCTCAGAATGACAGGA
>CAJUTL010000032.1 GCA_910589395.1 uncultured Oscillospiraceae bacterium | reverse complement strand
GGACGCGCTCACCCCTGAGAAGGGGAAAATCTGCTCTTCGAGCAGATTTCGGCAGCGCGGCGAAGCCGTGACGGAGGGGTTATAGGGCGCTGAAATCCCGCACAAAACTTGCCTTTTCTACTCATCACCACGGAACCCCTCAGTCAGCCTTCGGCTGACAGCTCCCCTTTCAGGGGCGCCAAGGAGCGCCATATATATTCCAATTTATCTGGCGTTAATTGTAATGTTTGTGCCCTTCCTAATTGCTGATTACTCATTGAAATAAAAAGTTGGAGGTTTTCCTATGAAGCAGGCTCTTGAAAAGTACAGAAAAGAACTGGAAGGGATCCGCGAAGCTGGTACCTGGAAGGACGAGCGGGTCATCACTACCCCGCAGAAGGCGCGGATCGATACCACTCAGGCCCGGCAGGTGGTCAATATGTGCGCCAATAACTATCTGGGGCTCAGCAATCACCCGGCGCTATTGGAGGCGGCAAAGGCAAGCTATGATAAATGGGGCTTCGGTCTTTCCTCCGTGCGGTTCATCTGCGGCACCCAGTCCGTTCACAAGGAGCTGGAAAAGAAGCTGGCGGAGTTTCTCAGCATGGACGATGTGATCTTGTATTCCTCCTGCTTTGACGCCAACGGCGGCCTTTTTGAGACCCTGCTGGGGCCGGAGGACGCTGTGATCTCCGATGAGCTGAACCATGCCTCTATCATTGACGGCGTGCGGCTTTGCAAGGCGAAGCGCTTCCGCTATAAGAATAACGACATGAACGATTTGCGCTTGCAGCTGGAAGCGGCTAAGGAAGCTGGCTGCAAGGTGATGCTCATTGCCACAGACGGCGTATTCTCCATGGACGGCTACATTGCCAATTTGCAGGGCATTTGTGACCTGGCCGAGGAATTCGGCGCTCTTGTCATGGTGGACGACAGCCATGCCGCCGGGTTTATGGGCGATACTGGCCGAGGCACTCCGGAATACTGCGGCGTACAGGATCGGGTGGATATCATCACCGGCACCTTCGGTAAGGCCCTGGGCGGGGCCTCTGGCGGCTATACCGCCGCCCGTCAGGAGATCGTGGCTCTGCTGCGCCAGCGGAGCCGTCCCTATCTCTTCTCCAACACCCTGGCTCCCGCTGTCTGCGCCGCCAGCCTGAAAACCCTGGAGCTGCTGACAGCTTCCACCGAGCTGCGGGATAAGGTGCACGAGAACACCGCTTACTTCCGGGAGCGGCTCTCTAAGCTGGGCTTTGACGTGCTGCCCGGCAGCCACCCCATTGTTCCCGTGATGCTGTACGATGCCAAGGTTGCCGGGGAATTTGCCGCCCGTATGCTGGAAAAGGGCGTGTATGTGGTTGGCTTCAGCTACCCTGTGGTGCCTCAGGGTAAGGCCCGTATCCGCACCCAGGTATCTGCCGGACACACCAGGGAGGATCTGGATTTTGCGGTACAGTGCTTCCAGGAAGTGAAGAAAGAAATGGGGATTTAGTTGTTAGAAAAAGCGTTTCAGAGGACACCGCTCTGAAACGCTTTTTTGATGGGATTTTAGGGGTTGTTTGCGTTTGGTTTCTGTTTTTTGCGGAGAAGGTTGCAGAGCAGAAGCAGGGTTGGGAAGATCACGGCGGCCAGGAGGCCTGCTTGCAGCTCGCCGCCGAAGAGTTCTGCCACGTTTCCGACTAAGGCCGGGCCTGCCGCGCAGCCAACGTCCCCTGCTAAAGCCAGCAGGGCAAACATGGCGGTACCGCCGTTTTTCAGCTTTTTCGAGGCAATGCTGAAGCAGCCGGGCCACATGATCCCCACGGAAAGGCCGCAGAGCATACAGCCCAGAAGGCACAGGGCTGGCTGATCAAAAAGCGCCGCCAGAAGGTAACTGGCAACACAGAGCAGGCTAGAGAGGTTCAGAAACCGTTCCAGCTTGATCTTGTCCCCGCACTTCCCGAAAAACAGCCGGGAAAGGCCCATCATCACCGCAAAGGCACAGGGCCCCAGCAGATCTCCGGCGGTTTTCGGAATGTGGAGGGAAGCCTCCGCAAAGGCGGAAGCCCACTGGCTCATGCCCTGCTCTGAGGCGCCCGCGCACAGCATCATCAGAAACAGCCTCCAGAAAACGCCTGCTCCTATCAGCTCCCGAAGTTTCATACCCTTTCCCTCCTCCACTGGAGTAGGAACCGGCACCTGACAGAAATAGAAAAAGTTCAAAAGCGGGATCGCCGCCCACAGGCACGCCATCACCCGCCAGTTTTCCAGGCCAAACACTGCGAAGAACGCCGTACTGCATAAGATCACCAGGACATGGCCCCAGCAGTAAAAGGAATGGAGCAGGCTCATTTCCGACTCCTTTTTCTCCGTGGGACAAGCCTCCACAATGGGACTGACCAGCACCTCCAGCAGCCCGCCGCCTACTGCGTAAAGCATTACCGCTAAAATGATCCCCAAAAAGGCGCTGGGCAGAATAGAGGGAAAAAAGCACAGCCCCAACAGTCCTCCCACTACAAACAAATGGGCGGCCTTTATACAGGTCCTATAGCCGATTTTATCTACAAAGAAAGAGCTGGAAAGGTCTACCGCCATTTGGATCCCGAAATTAATGGTGACCAACGCCGCGATCTGGTTTAAGGAGATCGCGAAGCTTTTTTGAAAGGTCAAAAACAGCAGCGGAACAAAATTATTGACCACCGCCTGGGTCACATAGGCAACGTAACAGGCATATTTCGTGTGATCATAGTTGTTTTCCAGCTTTTTCATACACGCTTTCTCCTTCTCCGTCTCTTACTGGGGCAATTCTGCCGAGGCGTCTGTTTCCCTTTTTGTTTCCGGGTGACGCTTGATGTAGAGCACCCATTTTCCAAAGCCGTAGCAGGTGTTGACCAGCATGGCGGCTACCGTGATCAGCATGATATAAGTACCGGAAATGATGTACAAGGCGGCGTAAAGCACCAGCGTAATAAACCAGGCGTACCACTGCTCGTTGTAGCGCAGCAGCAGCAAAATACCGTTTGCCATGCCGAAGGCGGCGGATAGAGCGTCCAGATAGGAGTCCGCCGCGCCGGGAAGCATGGAGATCAAAGAACCCACGCCGAAGCCAAAGGCCAAGATCGCCAGGACCACCAAAATGTCCTGTTTCCAGCTGAGACGCTTCACCACGGTAAGCTCCTCCTCCGTTTCGTCAGGGTGGCGCGTCCACCGCAGGAAGCTGACGATATCGATGGGGATCCAGAATACCATGGTAACAATGGCAATAGTGTACCAGCCCATGGCGAGACAGATCACCAATTCAGGGATCTCGATCAAGAGCACGTCCACCCCAAAATTCCATTTGCTTTGCTTGGAGATCAGCAGCTCGCAGACAGGATTTGCCAGGGTGGCGACCACGGAGCAAACCAGCACCAGTGTATTTGAGGTATCGTCCAGCATATGATCAGGGAAAAAAATGATGAAGGCCGTTGTCAAAAGAAATACAGCGGCAAGATAAATGATTTGGTATGGGGTAAAAGATTTCAAAAAGCTTTTCACAGGGAATGATCCTCTCTTTTTATCCAATTTTCAAGCCTCGGAAAGGCGCGCAGACAATTTTCAAAATAGACCAGCGGGAAGGCCTCCGGCGGAAATATTTTTTCAATACTGAGTTCATACTCTTCCAACTGAGCCAGATTGATAGGCGGGCAAAAATCAGTGCCGTAAAGAATTTTCCGCTCCATACCCGGCTGGGAATGAATGGCCGCTCCAAAGGTGGCAATGGCGCCCTCCACATCATTTCCTTCCTTTGTGCCGGTCTCATAGGCGCCGGAAAAATCGGTGTACATATTTTCATGCTCCGCCACAAGGCGAATACATTCCGTAAACCGGGGATCGTCCATATGGGCCGCTACAAAATTCACTTCGGGAAAATCCTCCGCCGCTTTTGCGATATAGCAGGCGGCAGAGCCCTCGATATCCTGATCGGATGGCAGCACCAAAGAACACAGGCCGGTGTGGAAGGTCACGGTAAGCCGATGACGGCGAGCGAATTCATAGATCGGATATAGAGGAGGATCATTTGCCCGAGAGCTTTGGTAGCTCAAATAAAGCTTCAGCCCCACTACCTTCCAGCGCTCCAAATTTTCCTCGATCAGGCTCAGCTGCGGAGGAATAGGACGCTTCAGGTCTACAGAGGCGTTCAGAAAAAGCCGGTCGTCCTCCTGCACGGTGCGAATACAGTCCGGGTTTTTCATAATGCTCTCCGGAAACTGCATTACCAGGGCAAAGCCGGTGGTACACCGAAAATACTCTTCCCTGATCTTCGGGCTGACAATGTGGGTGTGGCAGTCGATCTTTCTGTTTTTGATCCAATCCATAGTCACGATCTTTCGTCGCCTTTCTCCGGAATTTGCGTTTTCTGATATCACTTTGTAAAAGCAAAGCCGGGACTTTTTTCGGTTTTTTGCAAACCTTTGCTATTTTACCTGAATCTGACAAAAAAGTCAATTTTGGGAAGGCGGATAGGCGCTAAATGATAGTTCAACGTCCCTAGGCTCCACTTGCGCGAGTAAGGGGAGCTGTCAGCCGAAGGCTGACTGAGGGGATCAAAACTGGCGGTTTTATCCCACTTTCTGCGGGTGTCTATCCCTTCCACCGCCGTTCGGCGGTCCCCCTCCCCTTGCAAGCAAGGGGAGGCTTTTCTCACCGCTAAATTTCAATTTGGCAAACTGAATTTTCTGTTGTTTTTCGTCGTTAGCTCTGTATGGCAAAAACAGCACTGCGGCAGCTGGAAAGCCGGCTGTCGCAGTGCCTTTTGCTTTTATCCCTGTATCAGTGCTACTTGAGATACTTGTGCAATACCCGCAAGAGCTCAGGCATATTGATGGGCTTCGCGATGTGGGCGTTCATACCGCATTCCAGGCAGCGCTGTACATCTTCGGAAAAGGCGTCTGCCGTCATGGCGATAATGGGAATAACGGCCGCGTCGGGCCGGGGCAGGGCCCGGATCTTCTTTGTCGCTTCGTATCCTGTCATGATCGGCATTCGAATATCCATCAGGATCGCGTCGTAATAGCCTTCGGGGGCCTCCTGGAACATGGTAAGGCAAACCTGACCATCTTCCGCCCATTCTATTTCCGCGCCAACATCGCTAAGCAGTTCGTTGGCAATCTCCCAATTCAGCTCGTTATCCTCCGCCAGAAGGATCCGGCGGCCAGCAAGGCTGGAGCCGGGCTCTTCAGACGCCGCTTTCTCTTCCTCGATTCCCATGTGAGAGCGCAATCCATAAAACAGGGTGGATCTAAACAGGGGCTTGGAAAGAAATCCGTTGATTCCCGCTTCCTTTGCCTCCGTTTCAAATTCGCTCCAATCGTAGGCGGAAATCAGCAGGATCGGAACCGTCTCCCCCAGCTTGTTCCGCAGCTTCGCAGCGGTTTGGATCCCGCTCATGCCGGGCAGCTTCCAATCCAGCAGAATGATCTGATAATCATCTTGCTCCTCATGATGCCGAAGAGCCATTTCTACAGCCTTCTCACCGCTTAAGGTCCACTCCGGCTTCACCCCGATGGATTCCAGCGCCTTTACGGTAGTTCGGCACAGGGTTTCATCGTCGTCTACCACCAGCATTTTCCAGGCGGGCAGGTTCATTTCTTTTTCTGTGATCTCAGCTTTTTCCAGATCCAGCGTAACGCAGAATTCCGTACCTTTTCCCAGCTCGCTTTCCACCTGGATCGTTCCACCCATGGCATCCACAATATATTTTGTGATCGCCATGCCCAGGCCCGCGCCCTCTGTTTTATGTACTCTGGCGTTATCCGCCCTGCTGTAGGAATCGTACACCCGCTTCAGAAATTCCGGGGACATTCCGATCCCATTATCCTTTACCCGGAAGCGGAGCCGAACATAGCTTTCTCCCTTTTCAGACGCCTCCTCCGACAGAGAAAGCCGCACATGACCTTCCTCCTGCGTATATTTGATCGCGTTTGACAAAAGGTTCAGCAGAATCTGGTTTAAGCGCACACTGTCGCAGAGCACATATTCCGCTGTGATATTTTCGATATGCACATCAAAGCTTTGCCTCTTGCTTTTCATCTGAGGCTGGGCAATGCTGACGATCTCCTCCATTACCTCGTTTAGAGAAACGCGATCTACCGAAAGGCTCATTTTGCCGCTTTCAATTTTTGACATATCCAAAACATCATTGATCAACCCCAGCAGGTGCTTACTGGACAGCGCGATCTTTTTCAAACAGTTCTTCACATGCTCACGGTCCTCCATGTGAGACATGGCGATGGAGGTCATGCCCACGATGGTGTTCATCGGCGTGCGGATATCATGGCTCATATTCGATAAAAATTCGCTTTTCGCTTTTGCCGCCTGCGCCGCTTCGCTTCTGGCCTTTTCCAGCTCCTGCAGCTGAAGCTTTGTCAGAGAAAAATAGCGTACAAAGATCAGAATCAAAATGATCAGCACGGCGGCGCAGGCCCCCAGCGTTCCCCACAGCCGCTTTGCCGTGAGCTCGCTTACCACCTGATCCAGCTTGCCATAGGGCATAACCATGAGCAGATACCACTCGGAATTGGGCAAGCTGGTTCCATAGATCTGCCGCTTTTCTCCATTGATATTCAGCGAAGCGGAATAGGGCCTGGCCTGCTCCAATGCATCGCACAGCTCTTTTTCCTCCTGCCCGGCTTCCTCCTTTTCCGGGGTTCCCGTCTGCCTGCTTTGATAAAGCTCTCGCACGGATTGAAAAAAGGGCTCCAGCTCCGTATTGGAATTCTGGATCACATAGCTGCCGTCCGGGCGAATGATATGACAGTAAATCAGCTCGTCCTCTCTGCTGTCCAGGGAAAGGGTTTCTGTGATATATTCAAGAGGTACGGCGGTGATCAGACCGGTACTGACCTTTCCGTTGGGCATGGGATATTCCGCGCTGACGCCGAACATGACCAGAGCGTTTCCCGAAGCATCGCTTCCCAAAGCCACCCGCATTTCTTCCCGGTTCAAGGCCTCCAGAAAGGGGGGAAGGTTTTTCGCCTGGATCATTTCTCCGTAAATCATTTCAAAATCGCCTTCCGCAGAGCAGAGGGCCAGATAATCGAAATCCCGCACCTGACCACGGTATTCCATTTCCTGATACAGGCTCTGCGAAGTCATTCCCTCCGCCTGAATCACCTTTTTCAGGCCCTCCACCTGACTGAGCCGCTGCTTGATCGTAGTTTCAAAATGTCTGGAAAGCTGCTCGCTCATGCCGGTCATATACAGCTCGCCCAGCTCATAAAGCCCTTCCGTGCTTTCCCGGTTCAATATAATTCCTGTCATACTGAAAATCACTGTGCTGAGTATTGCCAAAGCCGCAAAACCGATTATAAGAAATCTGGAAGTCTTTTTGCGCAGCTGATTGCTGTCCATACAGTCACCTTCCTATGCTTTATAAATTTTCCGTTTCGGCTCGATAGGTTTCTATCGCCTGCCGGGTTTGTGCATATTCCTCCGCCGCCGCGGCTATGACCGCCCCGGATTCCGGCGGGATCGTGCCGCCGCGAAACAGGTCGCTGAGCTTTGCTCCGGAAGCTCCCAGCCGGGCGATCCCCAGATTCTGGCACACGCCCTTCAGCGTGTGCGCCATGCGAAAGGCCTCTTCCCCGTTTCCTTCCTTCCATGCCTGAACCATAGCTTCAAAGCTTTTATCCTCCAAAAATTTCAGAAGGAATTTTTTTACCAGCTTTTCTGAATACAGCCTGCCCAGAACCTCCTCATAATCTCCGCCAAAGGCGGTATAACAGCTTTTCAGATCCATACAGACACCCTTTCCCTTAGAGCGGTTCCTGAAAATGCAATAGAAGCTCAGCTTTATCTTTATACGGTGCTGCTTCTATTTCCGAAGCCTGCTCCAGCTTTGATTCTTTGCGGTCAATTTCCCGCCTGTACTGTTTTTTGCGATCCGTCAGTCAAATCGGAGAATAAACGATGCGCCGACTTGATTTCCAGCTTGTTTTCGTACATCAGGGCGTCTGCCCTGCGGAAGACATCGTCGAAGGAGAGATCCTTTCCCTGCTCATACCGGGCGATCCCCATGGAGATGGGCGTTTTGAAGGCCGTGCCGTCCAAACAGTCGATCTCCACCATGCTATGACGCAGCGTTTCGGTAAGCTCTTCATCATTTTTCAGGTCTTCCCGCTCCAGGATCACCACAAATTCATCGCCGCCGATCCTGTAAACCGGGCTGTGCTGAAAGACCCCGCAAATTATTTTGCAGCCCTTCACCAGCAGTTCGTCTCCCAAAGCATGGCCGTAGGTATTATTGATGTATTTCAGATAGTTCACGTCCAGTACGATCACGGCAAAGTCACAGCGCTCCGTTTTCAGGCGCTGATCCAGCCGTGCCGCGTCTTTCTGGTAGGCCGCCCTGTTTCTCACCGAGGTCAGGCTGTCCCGATACGCAAGGTCACTCAGTTCGTCCAAATGGCGGGTCAAATGCTCCGTCATACTTTGAAATCCCGCTTCCAGCCTGCCGATCTCGTCTTTTCCCTCCACGGAGAGGGAAAGCTCAAATCGCCCGGCGGAGATCTGCTCCACCGCTTCCGCCAGCTTTTTCAGGCGGTGCTTTTCCCGGTCGGCAGACAGGTTTTCCTTCCGCTTCAAAAGCAGCTTGCCGATGGCTCCGTAGCAGCCGGAAGAGGTCCACACCGTATGGCATTCATAATCGCAGCCCTGCGGCTGACCGTCTATGGAAACTGTGGAAGAAAAACCGAAATCCGGGTTTTCCGGCGAGGCCGCCGCCATTTTTTCCCTGAAAAGCGCTCTGCCCTGTCCCAGCCATTTCTCTGCTTTTTCCTCCTGTAACGGCTCTGTCAGCAACTCCTCCAGCCCCAAACGCCTCGCTCCGTATTTATTCAAGGTCAGCATGGGCGGAGAAGCCGTATAGACGAAGATTATCTCTTCACTGGTATCGGAAAAAAAGCGAACCTTCTGCCGCTCAAAATATTCCTGATCCGCCATACGCTCTGAGGAAAGCAAGCCGTAATCATGGAGCTGATCCGCAACATTTCTGAGATCTTCCTCTTCCTCACGATGGTCGGAATTGACCGCCAGCTCCACCTTCAGACTTTCGGAAATCTCCCGCAGGCATTCCAGCAGCATGGGGTGAAACGCCCCGCACTGCCCCTGCAGGATCATCTCCAGGGCAGCTTCGTGAGAAAAGGCTTTTTTATAGCAGCGCTCGCTGGTCAGCGCATCGTATACATCGGCCAGGGAAACCACCTGGGCGGAAATGGGAATTTCCTCCCCCTTCAGCCCATCGGGATATCCTCTGCCATCATATCGCTCATGGTGCCAGCGGCAGATCTCATAGGCCGTTTGGATCAGTGGATCCTCCCGCTGCTTTTCCGAAAGGCCGCTGAGCATTTTCGCCCCGATCATGGAATGTGTTTTCATCATCTCGAACTCTTCTGAGGTGAGCTTTCCGGGCTTGTTCAAGATCTCCTCCGGAATAGAGATCTTTCCAATGTCGTGCAGAGTGGAGGCGGTTGTAATCCTTTCCGATTTTTCCCGATCCAGGCCATATCTGTTTTCCTTTTGCCGCAGCTGCTGCAAAAGCAGAGAGGTGATGGTATTGATGTGCAGAACATGCAAGCCGCTTTCCCCGTTTCGGAATTCCACGATCTGTGCCAGCACGGAGATCATCAGGCGGCTGCTCTGCTTGTTCTTAAAAATCTGCTCCGTCACAATATTGGTAAGCTTTCGTTCTTTGGCAAAAAGCAGCAGGGTGTTTTCCACACGGCGGCGTACCACAGCCAGGTTAAAGGGGCGGGTGATGAAATCCATCGCGCCAAAATCATAGGCCCTGTCAATATAAGAAGGAGAGGTTTCCGCCGAAATAATAATGACCGGCATCTCTTCGATCCAATGGTACTTATTCATCACTGCCAGCACTTCAAAGCCGTCCATTTCCGGCATCAAAATGTCCAGCAGCACCAGTGAGAGCTCCTGTCTATGCTCGGAAAGAAGCTCTACCGCCACCTTGCCGTTTTCCGCTTCTAGAATCTCGAACTGATCCTCCAGCATTTCCAGAAGCAGCGCCCGATTCATCGGAGAATCGTCCGCGATCAAAATTTTTTTCTTCTGTTGTTTCCCCATTGCCTCACTTCTCCTTCTTCCCGATATGCCTGTGCGCCAGGCTGCTTTGCACAAGAAAGCTGACAATGTACAAAAAAACTTCTACAAACAGCTTTGTAAGATAGGCGGGCACTCCCAGAATACCTGTAAAAAAGCGCAGCAGAAGAACATTTGCCAGCAGCAGCCCACAGGCCAGCTTTCCGTAATTTAAGGCCGTATAGCTTTCTTTCCTTCCCCGAAACACAAAATTCCGGTTGATGAGGTAGTTCGTGCTGGCGCTGATGAGCCTTGCGATCACCGCTGCCGCCACCTCCTGGGGGAAGACCATATAGTAAATCAAATTAAACAGCAGATAATCCAGAACAAAAGCTCCTAAAGAAGAAAGCAGGAAGCGGGGCAGGCTGCCGAACAGCACCCGGTAGATCCGCATACCGTCCCGGATAGGGCGGAAATGAGAGGATTCGTTTTGGCCCAGATAAATCGTTTGGATCGGAAGCTCCACGATCCCCGCCGGAAAAAGCTCCCCGGAGCGGATCAGCATTTCCGTTTCAAACTCATAGCCCATTCCGGGAAGGGAGAGCAGAGCCTCCACCTTTTCCCCTGTGAGAGGAATTCCCCGCAGTCCGGTCTGGGTATCGCTGAGCTTGAGTCCGTACAGCCCATGAAGCAGAAGACAGGTCAGCTTGTTTCCAAACCGGGAGCGCCCCGGCATTTCCGCGGTGCTTCTTACGCCCAAGACCAAGCTCCCGCCGTTCTTTTCCACCGCTTCTTTCATTCTGAGAATATCAGTCGCGCTGTGCTGACCATCGGCGTCCGCCGTGATCGCGTGGGTAAAGCCCCTCTCCCTCATATAACGCAGTCCGGTTTTCAACGCCGCGCCTTTTCCCTGGTTTTCCATATGCTCCAGCACCGTTACGCCGGGCTGCTTTGATAGCCGCAAAAAGATTGCCTTTCCCGTACTGCCGTCGTTTACCACAACAAGCTCCAGCCCTTTTTCCAAAAGCTCCCCTGCCAAAATGAAAAGCTGTTCCCCCGGCTCATACGCCGGGATCAGCACGCCCGGCTTATTCCGACCTTCCAAGCCCTGTTCCCTCCTTCTCCGGCTTTTCCTTCTGTCCTTTTCGACCGCAACGGCTTAAAAATACCAGATACAGTACCAGGAACACCGCCCCTGCTGCGCTGATCGCCGCTCCCGACCAGAAATAGGGCGATGTGATCCGGATCACAGTGGCCCCCGAGTTTACATAAGTCAAATGGTTCTTTTCCCAAAGCTCCTTTTCACTGAGGAAGGAATCGTGGTATGCCAGCGCGGTATTTACTTTATCTTCCGGGGACTCCACGGTGATCTCGTGGGCGCTCTGCCGAATTTCCAAGGGGACAATGGTACGCTCCGGCAGCTCGGAAGAAGAAAGCGTCATGGCTCTGCTCAGCAGCTTTCCCACAGAGGGATCCTGAGTCAGGCCGTAAAACCGTGTCAGGCCGATCCCGATCACTACAATATTTTCATTTTTTACCGTGCCGAAAAAGGGCAGCTCCAAGCCATTGTCGTAAAGCCTTCCCCAGCATTCGTCCAGGCCATTTACGAACACGGTCTGCCAGGTGGCATATTTCGTGGGAAAAAGATCCGCGTTAATGGTGCCGTCCACGGTGAGAAGCTCCGGGTAACCGTTGGAAAAGGTGACCGGATTGCAGGTGATGCCGAGAAAGCTTTGATTATTCGCTTTTCGGTCCTCCGGAATGCCATCCGCCGCGATGACGATATGTACCCCCGCTTCACTGAGCTGAGTGACCAATGCCTCCGCTTCCTCTTTATCGTCATAGGTAAAGCCGGCCAGATAAATGGTTTCATATTGGGAAAGCTGCTCGAAGCTGTATTCGTTCAAATTCCAGGAATCTGTTTCCTCTACCGCCGGAAAATCCAGGGAAATCGCCGCCGCGCCGGAGCCAATGCCGATGGCGCTGTAGCGGGTTTTCGTTCCCCAGCTTTTACAGCCGGTTTCCTTATGGTACAGCCGATATCCCTCACTTTTTTCCAGCAGCTCATAGCCCACCGATTTCGCTGCGGCATCCAAGTTTTCTACAGCATCTGAAGTTTTGGGAAGCCTGGACTCATACACCAGCACCGTATCGCTTCCAAGCTCCAGGCACCGGTCGAAAAGATACAAAAACTGCCCGCCGGAAAGCGCCTTATTGAGCTGTACGATATTGGAGGAGGTGGAAGCCGCCTCCCAGCCCGCGCCAAAGACGGCGGGGACACTGTTTCCCCAATCGGAAACCAAAAAGGCCCCGGTGGAGCCCATAGCGCTTTCGTCCATCAGCGCCATGCGCTGTTCTGTGACCTCCTGCGCCCGGGCGATAAGGGTGGTCTCCTGTAGGCTGTCCAGCCGGTCCGCGGCCCGCACGCCGTTTTGTGTGCCGGTAAGCAGCGACAGGGAGGGAACACAGTCCAGCACCAGTAAAACGCACCACAGAAGCACCAGGGAACGCCGCAGGGTTTTCCAAAACAGAAGGCCAAGCAGGATCAGGCACAGGGCTATGGAAATAAACCGCAGCATCCACAAATACTGGCCGCCGGGAAGAGAGCGAAACAGATAATACACAGAAGAGCCGGTGGAAAGACAGATCAGAATTCCCGCCGCAAAGTCGGGGCGCTCTTCCCGGTTTCCGCCCAATATACCGAAAACCGCCAGCAGGAAAGCCGCCAGTCCGAAATAGAAATTCCCGTTACCGCTTTCCAGCCGCTCCAGAGGATTCAGGGTGATGGCCAGGCTTTGAAAAAAGCCCGCCATGCTTTCCGAGCTGTCTACATTGGAGATTCCTCCCCGCAACGCGGACAATGACCAAATGCCGGTCATCAAAAATCCAAACAGCATGGAAAACAGTACCGCTCCCGCACCCTGTTTTTTTCCGCGGAAGATCCGATGCAGCAATAAAAACAGCAAAACCGCCAGCGCCAGCATGCCCGCGTACCCTAAATGGCAAAGCACCATCAGCAGGAAGCTTCCGGCAAGTCCGGGAAACAGCCGCCGGTTTTGGGTTCTCAGGTATTCCTCCACAAGGTACAGAAACACCGGAAGAAACACCATACTCAGCGCGCGGGCTAAATTCCCCTCCTGAAAAATCGCCAAAAGATTATTGGGAAGAAAAAACCATAAAGCGCCTAAGAAACCGCCTAAAAACGGTCTTTCCAGCCGCTGTCCGATCCACAGCCAGGGCAGCGCCCCCAAAAAGCAGACCGCGCCCACAAATACCAGATAGCCGTTCAGGGGGTCTCCCCCTGCCGCCGCCTGGCACAACGCCATAAAATAAGCGGGCAGAGGAGGCCAGTACCGCAAAATTTCCACCCCGTTGTACCAAAGCGGCGTATAACCAGGCCAGAGATCACCGCCGCAAACCGCTTTGTAAACCAGATCTCCCCGGAACACGTGATACATGGTATCAGAACCGCTGGGGTATACGCCGCCGCGGCTTACCAGAGCCACTACCCCCACAGCCATACAGAGATAGAAAAGCGGCAGAAAGCTGTACAGCTGCCGCCCGAACTGTCTGTTTTTCCGCCAAAGCGCCATCTGTGCAGCCCCCCTTTTTTGATCGGTTATGAAAATCCCACTCTCATTCTTCGACAATTTGATCCAGCACCGCGTCCATCACATCGGACAGGATCTCCTGCTCTGTTTCTTCCGAAAGCCTTCTGTTTTCCTCATTTTCAGAAAGGTTCAAAATATAGCTTCTGGTAGGCGTCTCACTGGCCTCGACCTTTGTGAGAATACCGCCGATCTCATGGATCACACGGTAAAATTCCCCGGAAAAGTAATCTGTCATATTTTCCAAAGTGGGCAAAATGCCGTCGAAGGGCTCCTCCTCGTTCATCACCTTGTTCTGATAGCGGGAAAGGTATTTGGAAATTCCCTTTTCAAACACGTTGAATTCCACAAAGGAGGTGCGCCCAAACCGAATGGTGAGGGCAAATTCCCAGGTGTGGGAGTGGGGCTCGCCCTTGCGTCCGCCTACAATGATATAATGCCGGGCATTGAGATAAAACTTGAGCTTGTATTCCCGGTACAGCCGCACACTCATATTTTTCCCCCCTCCCTCAGCTTTTCTTCTATCTCTTCCTGACCGGGCCCCTCTTCTGTGACTCTGATCTGACAAAGGAGCTTTGTTCCCTCCGGAGAAAGCAGAGAGCAGAGCTCCTGCTCCACCGCGGAGGCGCTGGCCTGTATGAAAGCCAGCACTAAGACCCGGTCTGCCCACTGAAATTTCAACACACTTTTATCCGTGAGATATTGAGAAAGGAGAAGCACGCTTTTTTGTCCCGCGCTGTCCGCGCACCGGAGCTGAACAATGGAAATGGGAAACGCCTTTCGCTGTATAAGCTTTTGTAAAAAGCCGGAAAAGGCTTCCTTCTTCCAAAGATTTGTTTTAGCATCGTGAATGTCCCGCTCGGAAAATCGCTCATTGATGGATGTAAGGCTTTGATTCAGCCCTTCGATCAGCTGCTTTTGCCGCTCCCGCTCCTCCCGGAGCTTCTGGATCCGATGAGCCATTCCCAGGGAAGTGACACACAGAGTGACCAAAAGCACCGCTGCCGTAATACACAGCCCCACCTTTGCCTCCAAAAAGCGGTTGTTATCCAGCAGCACCCTGCGGTTGGTCAAAAGACACATACGATAAGGAGCGCCGTCGTAAATAAAAGCCACGCCGGAAGCGATGTATTCCCTTCCATCAATTTCTATCTCGCCATGGATCACATGATTTACGGAAAGACTGTTCAGAAAGCTTTGCGCGCTGTTGGAGGCGTAATAAGTCGCCGTGGTAAGGCCCTTATACTTGTTGGTTTCCAGCACGTCCTTGACAAACAGCATATTTTGCTCCCGGGAAAAGGTCCAATACTTATTGGTGGAAGCGTCCAGGCTGCTCAGAATACCGGTGATGATCTCCGTGTCGCTGCGGTTTTCTTTCAGGTTGATCTGGTCTAATACCAGCTGCACATAGGCGTCCTGCTGCACCGCGCACACGTCCAGAACGCCCCGCTCGTACCGGTCCAGGCCCAGCCAGACAAGGCAGGCGGCGCACAGGGAAACCGAAATGGAAAGCACTGCCGCCAGCAGCGCCGTATGCCTCTTCACGTTCCCTTTCTCCTGTGCCTTATGAGCCAGTTCTTTTCTTTTCATGTGGCCGCCTCCTTTCTCTTCCTCAGCTTGCCGGACTTTCCACGAAGGAAGAAATATAGTAATCGGAAGATTTCAGCACCTCGTTATTCAGCCAGGCAAAACCCTTTTCTTCCGCCAGGGTCTTTTCCTGAGAAAAGAGGTTCACCCCCAATCCCAGCCTGTCTCCCTCGATCTCAAAGCCAAGGGAAGCGAGCACGGTGGGAAACAGATCCATAGAGGTATAAGTACGCCTTTGCGGATCAGATTGACAGGAGGTATCGCTGTTTATCAGGCAGGTATACACCGTTCTGTCATAATAGTCCAAGCCCTCTACCAGGTTTCCGTCCATACGGGGGTGATCCCCCACGATCACGATCACGCTGTCATCGTAAAAATCCTGTTTCTCGCACCATGCCAAAAATTCCGCGATGAGACTGTCATTACAGGCCGCGACATTGGCGGTAATGTTCTCGTATTTCTTCTCGCACCAGTCGCAGAGATAACCGCCGGGCGCGTGAAGATCCACTGTAAGAAGAGTAAAATTGAAAGGTTTTCCCTGCCCTGCCAGCTCGGTGAGCTCCTCCCTGGCAATATCGAACAGTACCTTATCCTCAATTCCCCAGTTTTTCTTGTAATCCTCAGGAATATAGCCCTCTTTTCTTGCCGCCCACAGGTCGAAAATTTCATAGTCCCCATGCTGCTGGAAATAATTGGAGCGCCCCGCGAAGGAGCCCGCCGAGCCGCAGAGAAATTCCTGAACATATCCCTTCTCCGCTAAAATATCTCCCAGGGTGACGATCCCCGGCATATGCGCTTCTCCCTCCAGGTAATTCCGCTCTGTACCGGGTAACGCATAGGGCGCGCCGCTGGTGGTGGCAAAAAGCGCCGCCATGGTCCAGTTGGCCCCCTGGGTACAGTGAAAGCCGCCCAGGCCCTCTGTATCGGAAAAATTGAGATTCTGCCGGGCGATCTCCGTAAGCCGGGGGATATAATTTTCCGTTTGCTTTCCTCCGGCCTCCCGGGAAGCGTAGGCGGTCTCCAAGCTTTCCACATAGATATAGATCAAATTCTTCGTTGTTCCCGAAGCAGTGATGGCGGTTTCTTCCGGCGGCACGTAATAATCCTCGTAAAGGCGAGTAGTAGTTCCCAACAGCCCAAAGTAATCCAGAAGCTTATATTCCCCGTTGGCATACAGCGCCTCGAAAAGCAGCAGCACCGCACCGCCGTACAGCACAGCGGTATGAAAGCCGCGATAGACCCGCGAGAGACGGGGGGCTTCCGTCCGCCGTTTTTCCAGGCGGCGGCCCGCAAGGTAGTCCAAAAAGCAAAAAAGCCCCCAGCAGAGAAGCGCCGCCCCAAGAGGCAGCACCAGCCCCCATAGGATCTCACTGATCATGCCGGCGCCGGTACCCTCCGTACCGCCCGCCAGCGTATTTAAGATCTCGTTTATTTCCACACCGAAGGCTTTTCTGGACCAATACACTACCACAAGCAGCAGCGCCCCGAAAAACCAGACGGCCCCTGTTCCCAAATACCAAGACAGAGAATACGGGAGCTTTTTCACACTTTCTTTTTGCGGCTTATTTCGATTGACGGCATCACGAAATTTTCCCAAAAGCGTTAAAGGCTTTTTGCAAAGCTCCCTGGCGGCAGCGGCAAAGGAATTGCCTTCTTCGGAAAGCGTTCTGGTTTTCCAGGCGCTGTCTGTGGAAATGCTGTTCACGATCCCCGCCAGCCGGATAAAAAACACCATGATATTAAAAAACGGCAGAAGCAGAACGCACCACCAGTGATCGGCATAGTATTTTCGCACCGGGGGATCCATCTTCAGAAAAGCGAGAACCGAGAAAAAATAAAAAAAGCCGATGAGGATATACAGGGCAAAGATCACACCCATGGCATATAAAATGGTCTGCCCGGAATAATTCATAAAGACCAGGCAGAACATGGCTAAATACCAGATCATACGAGGCAGAGCAAAGGTATGATCAAAAAGCAGGGTGCGAACGTTTACATCTTTTACGAGTTTGTGGACCCGAAAGCTTTTATCCAAAAACATTTGGGCCACTTCCAGGCTGCCCCGCTGCCACCGCTGCCTTTGAGTATACAGCTGATCCATTCCCTGAATGGGATCGGTGAAATAGATGGCGTTTTCACAGATCTCGATCCGCTCCTTCTGGCGCACCCGCATTTGAAAGGTAATGTGGGTATCCTCGCAGATCGTATCGGTATTATACAGCCAGGAACTCAAAACCGCCGATTTGCGAAAAGCGGAAAAAGCGCCCGACAGCGTATAAACAGAATTGGTTTCCGAGGCGTAGCTGCGCCCGGCCAGGAAGGCCTGAGCGTATTCCATAAATTCCATGTTCCGCAGCAGTCTGCTGAAAAAGCCCTTCCGCGCCCGAATGTCATCGGGGTGGGTCAAAACAGCGCCTGTCATACAATTCAAATCAGGGTTGGCTTCAAATTTTGCCACCAGATTTGCCAAGGCGTTTTTTTCCAGATATCCATCGCTGTCGATATTGATAATGTATTTTCCACCGCTGTTGTAAAGGGCCAGATTCATGGCCCTGGATTTCCCCTGTTCCGCGTTCAGCCACTGCATTTTCAACTGGGGAAAGGCTTTTTGGCACTGATCAAACACGGAAAAGCTGTTGTCGCTGCCACCGTTATTGACCAGAAAAATACGAATGCTTTCACTGGAATAGGTGCTTTCCGCAATAGACTCCACGCAGTGAAACAGTGTTTCCGCCGAATTGTACACCGGAATGATCACAGAAATTTCCGGGTCGATTTTAGGCCGCTCGTAAGGCTTCCTTTTCTGGATCCGCCGCTTGAGCAAAAGCAGAATGCTCCCCAGAGAGGGAATGATCTCCATTGCCACGGAAATGATGATCCAGGCACCCCAGAAGGCAAAGGAATCAAGGAGTCTTTTTAGTATGGGCATAGGCAAAACTTCCCACTTTCATCCGCACGATCTGCGGCTTTGTAAACACATAAAAATACAGGTAAATGCTGAGAACGTAGAAGATGATCCGCCCGATGATCGCATGGGCGGCATAGTAGGCCCCCGGCCCGAAAAAGCATACCGCTAAGCAGATCACCACGATTCGCAGGGCGTTGCACGCCATGATATAGCAAAAGCCGGTCAGGGCAAGCAGAAGCTTTTCTGTAGCGCTGTATACATTGAAAAACGCCAGCAGGCTTTCATAGGCCATGATCTCGATGATCCCGGAGCACTCAAAATCGATCTGCAGGGTCATGGATTCTCCCCCGCAGGCGATAAAAATGATGCCGTACTTAAAATAAGCCATAAACTGCCCGGTGAGATTGCCGACTATCCCAACCAAGCCGGAAACAGCTCTGGCCAGCGGCTGTGTCAGCACTGGGCGAGCTGCCGTCATCAAAAGAAGAAACAGCCCCGCGCTTCCAATGAAAAACTGCCAGGCATGCAGCTCTGCTTTTTTTGTGACCACCAGCAGAAAAACCCATATGAGAACCGCGAAAAGAAGGAAAAATGGATTCATGATTCTTTTACGCCGCCTCTGCGCCTGCGCCAGCCACCCACGCCTACCACAGCGGCAAGGCAAAGTAAAACGCCCAGCCACGCTCCGGAGGAAGTGCCGGCTATAGTGATCCACTGCTGACCCAGCTCGCCGAACTGCGCGGAAATGGTTTTGAAATCTCCCACACCGCAGTCAAAGGTTTTGGCAAGCTTTTCCAGATCCAGATAAAACTCACCCTCGTCTACGCCTTCCTTGACGGTGATCATCATTTTCCCATACCACGGGGGCGCATTGGGATCGGTGTTATTGATATTTTTCAATTCCTGGCTGTCGTTTGTTTCCAAAATGTAGTATTCATAAGTACCGGGGGCCAAACCGCCCACATTGGTGTTATAGTCTATGGTTCCGTCCTCTGCCACGGAAACCAGGCGGAAATGAAGCTCGCTGCTTTCATTGAAACGGATCGTCACCGCGTGGCATAGCTCGTATCCCTTCTGGGCCAGATGGTCCGGCACGGTGGTTTTGACATGCCCGTATAATGTAGTGCCGCTGGTGTACAAAGCACCGCTGGCATCGATGCTCTCTTCCTGCGTGCCCTGGGTATCATACTGGATCGTGGTATGCGGGTAGTAGGTCCAGTCTCCGTAAAGCCCATCATAAACGATCCCTTCAAAGCTGCCCCCGCTTCCCTGTCCATTCAAATTTGCCACCTCTGTGATGATCGGGTCATGGAGATACAGTCCAAAATCAAAGGTGTTTAAGTAGCTGGGCAGAGCAGAAGCGGGAATTGCCACCTCCCACTGGGTTCCCACATGCCGGGCGGAAGCCCCCTCAGCCGGGCAGCTTACTGTGCCATCCGCGTTTAACTGGAACAAAAGCTCATGCCCCAAATCGGTTTTCAGGGAATATTTTCCGTTTCCGTGGCTGCCCGCGTTGGCAGCGTTGCCGCTGGGAGTGTCCTTAAGATAGAAATAGATCCAATCCCCGTCAAACACGGCGCTTACACAGTCCAAGTTGCCGCCGGGATCATTTCCCGGGTATTTTTTTACCGCGTCCCAATCGGAAAAGCTGCCGTCTATGACGATCCCCTCATAAACCGGTTCCGGTTTTTCCAGTTCCGTTCCGTCCATTACAGGCATGCCGGAGGCCGGGAATGAGGTATTCCGATAGGAGATCGTAAAATCGCTGTCCGCAAAATAACCGGCGGGCAGCTTCACCTCCACCACTACGGGCCCATCGCTATTTCCCACTTCACCGCCGGTTTGCAGTTCGCCGCCCTGCTGACAAAGGGAATCCAGCGATATCTGCTGTGTTACACCATTTTGTGTGATATTCACCATGATCCATTTTGCGTTGGGAAGGTTGTACTGATTGGCGGAACCTTCAAAGCAAAGATATACGTTGCCTTCCGTATCCATGGCGGTTCGCAGAGAATTGATTTTGATTCCCTGATCCTCCACACCGGAAAGGGAAACAGGCGTTACGGCGCTCCAATCCTCCGCGCTGCCGTCCACTGTGATCCGTCCGGTGGTATCGGCAGGCCGTTTCCTTGTTTCCTCTTCCTCCGGCGGCACGCTGCTTTCCGGTTCAGAGGTGATCCCTGATTCCGGCTTGTCTTCCGAAGTAGATTCCAGGCCGCTTTCCACAGCAGACTCCGGCGTGGATTCCGGAGCCTCTTCGGAAAATCCCAGTTCAGCGGCGGAAATTGCCGTACCCATAAATTCCAAACTGAAACGATCTAAAGGAAGAGAAGCAAGCGGCACAGTCAAAACGCCTTGATAAGCTTCTCCCCAGTTTCCCGCCTCTGTATTGTCTCTCTGTATGGCAGCACTGGCCCCGGAAACCGGAGCCCAATCCTTCAAAAGCTGAATGTTATCCTGTGAAATGACGACCAGATACGTTTCCCGGGAGCCATCCTGTCCGATCAGCGTCAACACAGGTTCCTGCGAGCTATACGACCTTCCCTCCAGCCCCAGAGACAAAGATGTCCCATCATAGGAGACAGTAAAAGACGACACGATCTGGCTTTCTGTGCTGTAGGCTTTCGCGGCGATCAGTGGCAGCCCCCCCAGCAGCAGAGAAAAAGCAACCAGCCCGGAAAGCATTCTGGAGACCCACAGCTTCTTTGCTCGCTTCTTCAAACCAATTCCCCCCCTGGCCCCACAACAACATAATTTGTATTGTGTGGTAAACTTGCCTGCTGACTTTTCCCTTTTTCTTCCGAAGATTTTTGGCACCCTCCCCATATTTTCCTCATTGCTTTTTTCATGAAAAATCCACGCCTAATGATAGGCGCGGAACAGCAGATGGAAATATGTTGTAATGCTATCAGCGAAACACAGGCGCAAAAAGAACAGCCTTTTCTATACTGACAGCAAAGGCTCGGTAATATTGCTTTGGGGCAGCACCAAACAAATCTGAGTGTCGTATTTGCACAAGCAAGACGATGCTTAGATTTGTTCGGTATTGCCTGAGAACCAGAATTTTGCTTTCCCTTTTTCAAATGCTTGAGTTCAACAGGGCAAATTCTTTCTGTAACGAGAAACCTCTTGCAAAGCAACGCATAGTATGATAAAATTAAATATGTAATTTTACCACACAATACAAATTATGTTGTAATAATAAATTGATTTTTGCAAGCCCACTTTGCTTTCGCTTTATACGGTGATCAGATCCAATCGTTCCAGGCGTTTTGCGTAATCCAGGCAGCTTTCCGCCGTATAGATCCGCGTTGTGTTCACGCTGGAATGTCCCAAAATATCTGCTAAACGCACCAGATCCTTCTCCATTCCGTAATACGTTCTGGCAAACAGGTGGCGCAAATTGTGTGGGAAAGCTTTTTCCGGTTCCACCCCCGCCCTTTCACAGAGAAGCTTCATCTCTCGCCAGATGTTGGTACGGTCTAAGGGGTTTCCCGATTTTGTTACGAAAACCGCTCCGGCGGTTATTTTTTGTTTTTGAAGATATTTCCGTAAAAGCTTTTGCAATTTTTGCGGCAGGAATATCACCCTGCGCTTTCCCTTGTTATTGATCTCCGCCCTGCCCCGCGCCACAGCCTCCACCGTGATATATTGCAGCTCCGATACCCGGATCCCGGTAGCGCAGATGGTTTGCATCAAAAGAGAAAGTCTTTCATTTCCTTCCCGCCTTGCCTCCCGGACAAGCGAAGCGTATTCTGTGCGGGTCAGCTCTTTGCTCTCATCCCGAAAAAGAGTTTTTTGAACTTTCAAAAACCGCATTGTCAGCTCCTGCCACCCCATAAATGTGAAAAAGCTGTTTGCGGCTGCCAGCATGGAATTGACCGAAACGGAGGAACGTGTTTCCAGCAGTTCTTCCTTCCAGGCGAGAAGCAGCTCCTTTGTGAAAACTTTGCCCTCCGTGTAGGCTTGCAAATTTTTCAGATCACGGATATACTTTTGTATGGTATTTTCCGCCCGTTCCTGCTCCCGAAGATAAGTTTCATATTCCAGAAGCTGCTTGTCCGTAAGCTTGTACTGTCTTTTCTTGATCATATTCCTCCTATCCTTTCCTGTAAATTGCGGCTCTCTCAGGCCAGTGCTTTTTTGAAAAACTCAAAAAGCCTTGAAGCTGCCGTGTTTCCTTCTTTTCAAGTATTCCCATTTTACCTGAACCCAAAAGACTTTGCACAGAAAAGAACAATAGAGTGAAGCCTTTTCTTTTTTACCAGTTGCGAGTTGTGCATGGTGAGTTGCTCAGAAAGGGAGAGGGACAGGGAGGAATGAGAAATTATTAAATTTGCGGGCAAAATTTAATGAATGGGAATTTAGTGTTTATCCGCTCACTTTCTACCTGTCATTCTGAACGAAGTGAAGAATCTCGCTCTTTGATTCTTTGCTCAGAAATTAAGGGCGAGATTCTTCGCCTACGGCTCAGAATGACAAAGGAGGGGCCTTGCCCTTCTCTAACAACTCATTACTTACGACTAATATCTAAAAAAGGAACCGCTGCAAAACGACCCGTTTTGCAGCAGCTCCTTTTTAGTGGTTTCTTGTCGGAAATCCTTATACCTCCAGCTGAATCTTTTCCACATCGATGGAGCCGGAAACCACTTGGCAGTAGGCTTCACCGTCTTTTACGCCCACCAGGCCGTATCCGGTATCGGCAGCTAAAAACGATTGAAAATCCCCCTGAATCCTGGGCGCAATGTACAGAGTTTTCCGGTAAGCATCGTAGCGGATTCCCGTCATGCCCTCCAGCAGAGCGTAAGATGCCATAGCCCGGGCATACCAGTGGCCGCACTCGTACTCGTCGAAGGGGTTGCGCGCGTCCCCCTGATATCTGCTGCGACAGGCCCGCACAATTTCAAGGCCCTTTTCCACTTCTCCCACAAACATCAGATGAGAAGCCACCTGGTATTCGATACCCGTCCACACCTCATCGCTGTACACAAAGGGCAGGGCCGGTTTTTCCCCATGGGGCCAGGAACAGAGCAGCAGCCCGGCTTCCTCCCCCAGGCAATAGCTGGAACGCTGGGGGTTCGCGTGCTCCAACAGATCCTTCTTCAGGTTATAGCGATGCACACAATTTAAGTGGCTCTTGATCTTTTCGGGATCCCCCACCTCCGGCAGACCGCAAACCGCCGCCAGCCAAAAGCCCAGCACGCCGTCGGAAATGCAGCCCTTGCCATATTGATACTTGGGGCCGTTTTCAGTGATCAAAGCTTCCGCCTCGGGAGAGATCTTCGTATCATTGATCGCGGCCTGTCCGGGCTTTTTTCCCAGGGTTTTCCATTCCACCTCCTGGCAAAAGTACTCCCCATTATAGAGCCGCTCTGACAAATAGGCCTTTCCTCTCTCTAACAATTCTTCGTATTTCCGGCCGTCCTCTTCCAGCAGCGCGGACAATTCCACCATGGCCTTCAGGGCGGAAAGGTAGAAGGAAGAACACATAGCGTCGGCGCCCCAGAATTCAATATCATAGGTATTGTGATGGGGCTCCTTCAGAACGCCCTCCCGGTTTTTATCCCACCGGTCAATGCAGAACTTCATGGAAGCCTTTACCCTGGGCCACAGCTTTTTCAACCAGGCCAGATCCCCGCAGATCAGGAAATCCCGGTAGACCTTTACGATCCCACCCAGCTGGCCGTCGGCAGCGGCGTAAAAATCATGGGTGGTTTCTCCGATGGGCAGGGCGGAGCGGAAATTCTGATGGCCCGCTTCGTTTTGTGAATCGAAAAATTCCGTTTGCCGCAGGCTCCGCTCCATAGCGGGAAACAGGTGGCACAACGCCTGGGCATAGTTCCACACATGGGTACAGGAACCATGGCAGGAGCCCACGCTGTCACAGCAGCCCTCCCAGCACCACAGTCTGCCGTCGGTTTGCCGCAGTACGGTGGGAGATTTTAAGATGCACAGGTTGGCCCCCGCCGCCTCCAGAACGATATCGGGCAAGGTGGAGGCGTAAAAAGTATCGCAAAACAGCACGGTTTCTTTACGGAGCCTCTCATAGTGAGAGGCCGCGAACTCCGCCACGTCTTCAACGCTCCGGAATTTTGTGGTATACCAGGGCTGGTACCGCTTCAAATTCACCAGCTGCTCGTCGGTATAAGGCTCTTTCTGATCTGTCTGCCCGATCCTCAGCCTGGATTCCGGCACATACCAGCCACACTGCACCACAATGGTTTTTCTTTCTCCCGGCTCCAGCCGGAACGGCAGAGAAAGGCTTCCCCCGGGATTGGGGTACTCGCTGTCGTTTTCCCGGTACTTCTCTTCCGATTTTCCCGCCTCGATATCGTTCCAAAGCATGGTAAGGGAATCGTACCAGCCCCCGCGGAACAGGGCGGTATTCACTCTGACCGCCGGATCGCGCACAGCGGCGGTATAATAGCCCCGATCCCAGGGCTTTTCCGGCGTTCCCTCCTGGGCCAGAACAAAGCCTCCCTCCACCGGGTATACCGAACGAACGCCGCTACCCTGGGCCATAAAGTTCATGGAGCTGTAATAATAAACAGCTTCCAGCGGGATGGACCTGGTATTTTCAAAGGTATATTCCAAATAGGCAACAGGGCAGCTGGAATCGTCCGCGTGGGGCGGCGTAAAGGGGCTCCACGCCTTCAGGGAAACGGCCAGCGGGAACTGCCGGTCTTCAAAGCAGATCTCCGCAAAGGGAAACCGGGCGGAGAACACGGCGTTTTTGAACCGGGGCAGCCCATAGGTCCTGCCGGGAAGGCCGGTAGCCCTGGCAAAATTTTCCTCATAGAGAACAGGTGTGGCAGGCGCGGTGGCCGCTCCGTAAATTTTGTGCTTCGGCACCTGGCTTTCAATAACACGGCTGAGGTTCTTTTCCCCCTTCACAGTAATGGCGGAAAACAGACAGGGCTCCAAATTGACGTTGGGTGCGTTGCGCAGGGAAAAAGCGGAAAAAGCTCCTGTGCCTTCCACAGTGAACATTCCCGCGCCCATGCCGCCTAAGGGGAACCCGATATAGTCCAGCTGGTTCCCGGTGTAGGTTTTACTGTTCATAGTAGGATCCTCGTTTCTGTAAATTGAGATCGGCTTTGCTAATTGACCTCCAACGCATCCTTATCGCCCAGCTCGGGGAAGGGCTGAGTCTCTCCGGCTTGATACCAGAAGGCAACGGAAGCGATATCGTCCCGCAGCGGCAGATAGCGCCCGCCTTCCCGCCAGCCCAGGGCTTGAATAGTCACCTTCAGATCCTGTTCAAAGCGAATGGGATCCATGATATGCCAGCGATACATACTGAACCGCTGCTGGCTTTGGTACAGGCCATCCGGCTTGGAAACATAGGAAAGGCCTGCATAAGGCGTACAATAGGGTTCATACTGATGGAGCTTCTGGTTTTCAAAATTGTAAGCGCCGCAGAAATAGTCCTCCGTACCGGTGCCGCAGATAGTGGGGTATTCCGTATCGCCATCCAGGAAGAATTTGATCTCCCCTTCTCCCCACCAGCCGCTGCTGTTGACGCCCCAAGCAAGATAGGTACCCACATACTGGCCTTTTCCCTTCACACCGTCCAAAATGGGATAGACCTGCTTATAGGGCAGAGGATTGACCCGGCGGAATTGGGCGTGGAAATAGGCGGTATCCTCTGGAAGCTCCGTAAGGGTATAGTCGATCTGATAATAAATGGTCATGGGCTCTTCACTGCGGTTTTCCATGGTGATGCGGCAGTGCTCCCGGAAAGGCATGGGCCAATAGCAGTTAAAGGCCCTGCCCGGGTTCACGCATACCGCCAAAGAAGAAAGAGGCGCGTATTCCTCCCAGCCGCTGGCGAAGAAATCTCCCAGGGGGCATTCCACCGAAGGCCGCTTCGCGTTATCCCAGTACATACGCAGAATGGTGCTGCGCCACTTACCGGTGGGAGTCATCCAAATATGCTGAATGCAGCCGGGACCTGCCACATCTGCCAGGGTAATGGTTTCACCGGGTGCAACGACAAAATAAGGATTCACCTTCCAGGTTTTTCCCAAGTCCCGGGCGGCCTGGCGGGCGCTGCCGTTTTCCAGCTCGCACATGCCCCCTTTTCCCTTTTCTCCGGTAACATTCTCCGGAGACAGAGAGCGGGTTTTCGCGTCGGACGTCCGAAACAGATTTCCAAGATTCATTTGCAGTCCGTCAAACATGATTCGATCTCCCTTTCTTATGGAAGTTGTTTACGTTTGTTATCGATACAGGGGGCCATAAGTCCGGCAGGCGCGATAATCCTGGGCCTCCTTCTCCATGCCGAAGGCATTCCAGCAGGCGGGACGGAAAATTTTCTCCTCCGGCACGTTGTGCATACAGACGGGGATCCGCAGCATGGAGCAGAGGGTGATCAGGTCGGCGCCGATATGGCCGTAGGTAATGGCGCCATGGTTGGCGCCCCAGTTGTTCATCACGTCATAAGCTGTGGCAAAAACGCCTTCCCCGGTGGTTCTGGGGGCGAACCAGGTACAGGGCCAGGTATAGTCGGTACGCTTCCAAAGCTTATCGGAAACCTCCTCCGGCAGATGGACTGTCCAGCCCTCTGCCAGCTGCATCACAGGGCCCAGGCCTTTTACCAGATTCAGACGCATCATGGTGACCGGCATTTCCGCCCGGGTACAGAACCGGGAAGAGAAGCCGCCGCCCCGGAAATATCCCAGGTCGGAGGCACACCATTCGGTGGCCTTCAGGCAGGCCTGCCGGTCTGCCTCGCTCATTTCCCAGAAGGGCTTTATCACGGCGTTTCCGTTTTCGTCCTTTACCTCGCCGCAGGCGTCAATACAGGCCGCGCCGGAATTGATCAAATGCAGAAAACCGCCTGCCGCTTTCGCCTTTCCCTCCAGCTCGTACCCATCGGCGGCCCGTCTTACGGCATCGGCGCTCCAGTGGGAACGAACATCAGCAAAGATCTGTGCCCGGTTCGTAAGCAGCTTTCCCATCAGCATGGCGGCGCCGTTTAAGGTGTCGTTCTCAGTGGCCAGCACAAAAGGCTCCCGGGACCCCTCCCAATCGAAGGAAGAGTTGAGCATGGCCTCGGCGAAATCCCCGTTGGGGTAAAAATCCGTCCACTGGCGCTGGCCCTGGAATCCGGCAGCAATGGCGTTGTGTCCGACCCGCTCTTCCTTCCAGCGGTCAGGCAGCTTTTCGTTGCCACGGCAAAGATCCTTGATGATGCACATCATCTTCACAGAGAATTCCCAGTCCTTTTCCTTTTGTTCGGGACTGCGCCGGAGCTCTTCCGGGTTTTTGTCAAAGCCCTCAGGACAGTTTTTCTTCGTCCAGGCCAGGGCTTTTTGGTATTCTTCCTCGTCGTAAATATTTTCCGTCATGCGGCGGATCAGCTCTACCTCGTCTACCGATTCCACCCGCATGCCCAAATATTCCTCGAAAAAGGACGGGTCGATAATGGAACCCGCGATCCCCATACAGACCGAGCCGATCTGCAGGTAGGATTTCCCTCGCATGGTGGCCGCGGCCACTGCCGCCCGGCCGAACCGCAGCAGCTTTTCCCGCACGTCCTCCGGAATGGAGGTATCGTCCGCCTCCTGAACATCTTTCCCGTAAATACCGAAGGCCGGCAGACCCTTCTGAGCGTGAGCCGCCAGAACGGAAGCCAGGTATACCGCGCCAGGCCGCTCCGTGCCGTTGAAACCCCAAACGCCCTTAATGGTGTTGGGGTCCATATCCATGGTTTCCGCGCCGTAGCACCAGCAGGGCGTTACAGTAAGGGTGATATCCACTCCGGCCTTGCGGAACTCATCGGCGCAAACAGCCGCCTCGCCCACACGGCCGATAGATACGCTGGAAATCACCGTCTTCACGGGCTCTCCGTTGCTATAGCGCAAATTTTCTTCAAACAGCTTAGCCGCCGCTTCCGCCATGGCCCTGGTCTGCGCCTCCAGGGATTCCCGCACCTGCAAGGCGCCCCGGCGGGCATCGATGGTAGGCCGAATGCCGATCACAGGATAGTCTCCCCGATACCGATTTTCTGTCATGAGTACATTTCCTCCTTCATCATAAAAATGATATTTTTTTCATTATATCCCTATATTTTTTTTGGCACTTGTGTTATTATGGCAAAAAGTAGGATAATATTCACTTCCTGGAGGGTACGCTATGCAGGAACAGGCCTATAACGAATTGCTTCCCAGAGGGGAACCGGATTTCCCTTTGGAGCTTTACCATATTTCAGAAGGACACCCTCGCTTTGTGATGCCCTATCACTGGCACATAGAATACGAGCTGGTCAGAGTGCTTACGGGGCAGCTGACCATTTGGCTGAACGGGATAAAGTATCATCTGGAGCCGGGAGAGCTGCTGTGGATCGCCGGAGGCGTTTTGCACAGCGGCCAGCCGGAGGAGGGAAGCGTTTACCAGTGCATCGTTTTTGATTTGGAGCTGCTGCGAAGCGCCTGCGGCCAATGGTCAAAGCATTTACGGGAGCTTGCCGCGGGAAATTTGTTTCTTCTGCCGAAGCCTCCAACGGCTGACGCCGGTTTCTCTCTTTTGGCGGAGCTGCTCTTTTCCCATGGAGCAGCAAAGGAAAAAGGAGAACGCCTCGCCGCCTTCGGCGCCCTCTGCGGGCTGTTCGGCCACATGGTAGAACAAGGGTGGTATACCTCAAATCTGCCGGAAAAGGAAAACAGGCGGAAAAATATCCGCCTGCTGAAAAAATTATTTGCCTTTGTAGAGGCGCACTATACCGAATCCCTGACCCTGGAGCAGCTTGCCCGGGAGGCTGGAATGTCCCCAAAATATTTCTGCCGCTTTTTTCGGGAGATGACTCAGCACACCCCCATGGAGTACCTGAACCTCCGCCGGATCAGCCATGCCTGCGACCTCCTGGCCGAGGGAAGCTGCTCTGTTACAGAAGCGGCCTTCGCCTGCGGCTTTAACGACCTCAGCTATTTCATTCGTGTCTTTCGCCGCAGTCAGGGCCTTACCCCAAAACAATACGCCCTGCGGCAGGCCGCTAAGCAGGAGTAAGCCAGTCCCGGCTGATAGTAAAAACCTGTTTCGGTATCGTGGTAGTACCTTCCGTACTTTAGCGGGTTGATGGCTGCCACGCTACCAGAAGAGACAATAACTTTTCCCCAGGCATCATAGCCATAGGAGGCCAACAATTTTCCGTCTGGATCTTCTATCCGTACCACGTCTCCCTGCTGGTTCGTAAAGTAGTAGCCGGTAACACGGGCGCCGCCTTTGGGGAAGTACCAGAAGGCAACGGGGGCGCCTGTATTATCATAGAAGAAATACATCTCATTGCCGCTCCAGCCCTGCCTTTTGTGGCGGACACTTATTGTTTCAGTAAATCAAGCTCTACAAAATCCGTTATTTTGCCATCTGCCAAAACAAAACCAATTAGATGCCCTTGATTCGTAATATAGCTTGGCACACTTTCCCTTTCCCCAAAGGTCAGGAAAACGTGAGTTTCGCCAAACTCCGCTTGCAACTCTTCTGCGGTTTTACCTAAAAGCCAATTTGGTTGATAAGTATTTACCAAGTTCAATTTCTTCGTCCACTTCACTTGTCTGTCTGCTGTAAATTCCACTCCTCTGGGATCGATTATTTTGTTTTCTTTTTCCGCCAAAATGGCGATGACAAAAATCCCCTCTACTTCGTAGACCTTCAGAATTCCGTTGGAGTACATCGGTTCTTTCGGCTCACGAAAATAGCAATGCAGACACTCCTTTCGGTATTTTTCGTAAAATAAGTCTATATCTGCCGCAGAATACCCCTGAGTTCTTAAAAACTCCCGCACAGAATATTCTTCCTTCAAACCCTTGCAGATCAAATAATCCTTCAAAAGTCTGTCCGCAGTGACAGCAGAGTAATGAGGATCTTCTTCACTGTCGTGTAAAACTAACCCCATAAACGATAGCCTATCTTGTAAAAATAAAGCTAATAATCTTTCCACAGGTATGCTGCTATCTAAAAAAGTAATCTGCCGTTTAAGATCAATGTTTCCACACTCACGGGAAAATCGTCTTATCTTTGCCGGGCTGAATCCATAGTCCAAAAGAAATTGCTTTATACTGCTTTGTTCTTTTGTTAAGCCTATGAGAAGCTCAATTCTCTCTTTAATTTGTTCTGCGAAAACATCTTCCGCTTCCGGTTCCCACAGCCAATCTAGAAGCTTCCACGTGGAGTCTCGAAAGAAAAACAGTACTTCTTCTATTGCTTCAGAATAAATCGGGGTATACTGCATTTTGTTTTTCATAAATACCTCCTAACCAACAATCATTGACCAACCTTGCTGTATTGCTCCCAATAACGGTGGAATAGCAACCGCATCGTCAGCAATACCAACTAAAGTTGCGTCATTTCCAGCGACCCATATTAACCCTAGAACGGAACCAACAATTATCCCTCCGCCTATTACGGGATCCCAATCTATAGTTATGTGCTCGCGAGTATGCCCATTGGGGTATACATGTTTGTGATCTCCATTGAGATATTGAACTGTCCAGCCAGGATCTCCATCCATGCCATTGTCTGGCACCCAAATACCGCCATCGCGTGCAGGCCAACCTTTATCTTTACTGTTTGGAACTTTTACTCTTCCTTTATCATATTTTGATAATCCTTTTTTAGGAGGCTGATAACCAGTTTCAGGTGGCGGGGGGTTTTGAGTATCAATATATTTGCTATCCTGCGATTGCAAAACATACTTTGATCCCGCTCCATTTACAGATAATCCTCCGCCTCCGCCAAAATCATCAATCCTAACGTGCATACTCCCTGAAGCATCTACCCTGTTCACCGGGTCGTTCCCACAGTAGGCAAACATGTTATAGCCCAGGAAGCCCTGGCCGGTGGAGGCGTAGCTGTCTGCGTTGATAAAACGGGCAGTGCTGGGATCATAGTAGCGGCTTTGCAGGTAGTAGAAATTGGTTTCAGCGTCCTGGTAGTACCCTCTGTATCTCAGGGGATTGATGGACTGCATACTGCCGGAGGCGCTGTAGTTTCTGCCCCAGGCGTCGTAAGCATAAGTAGCTAATACATTACCGTTGGGGTCTTCTATGCGGGTTACATCGCCCTGAGCGTTCGTAAAGTAGTAGCCGGTAACACGGGCGCCGCCCTTGGGGAAGTACCAGAAAGCAATGGGTGCGCCTGTATTGTCATAGAAGAAGTACATTTCATTGCCTTCCCAGCCCTGCCAGACCAGCTTGTCCCCCGCATAGGCAAAGTCGTACCTTGTGCCGTTGTAGGCTTTACTGGTGCGAAGGCCGTTCTTATCGTACTCATAGGCAGCGATTCTTCCTCCGCCTGAGTTCGCTTCCGCCAGATATCTGCCGTTTTTCCGCGTCATCTCCCAGCGCCTGCCGTTATAGTAGCTGACAGGGTTTCTGCTGACCGGATTCCCGCTTACGGTATTAGTTGAGCTGTTATAGCTTTGCCCTTCATAGGCGAGCTTCTGGCCCTTGTAGGAAATGATGTAACTTGGTAGATTATTGCTTTCTAGTTCTTCAAAACATGTCTGATGCGAAATGCAATAATCGATATATAAACTATAGAACCAATTATAATTAGTATAAATAGCAGCGTAACTACATAATCATACAAAGGCATTTGATATATTTGATTGATTTTGTTCCCTGTTTGTACCTGAATTACAGTACGCAGGAAATGAGTTTTCATCTTGTATACAGTTCCATCTGCTGCTACAATTTCTTTTGGAGGAATAGTTGGAATTCTCTCTATAAGCCATTCGGAAATAGGTTCCTTTTTTATGATGTTCCCCTGCAAATCCATTGTAAAAACATTGTCTCCAGCGTTAAGCAGGATTTTATTGTTTTTCGTAACTATAAAGGAATAGCCTCTGGATGTTGGTACATCGAAGGTATCCAAAGAAGAACCAGATGAATCAATAACGTATATTTCACCCATTTTTCCGATATACACATTACCCTTTTCATCAACTGAAAACCCATTATAATTAATACAAACTCTTCTTGATGCAACAGAACATAAGATAAAAATTATAATCGGAAACGCAATCGCTAAATAGGCGCCAACATATTTCCACAACAAAACGAACTTGTCTTCTTTTTTCATATATATGCCCCCTTATATTGTAAAGACAAATGGATAAGTGTATGCATTAGAGCTAATCGAAAATGTTTCCAATTGGTATAACTACAGTATATGAAACATTTCCGTGTATTTCAGCTACAATAGGAACTCCAAAGCCGCCCGACACTGTTGCTCCATGATACGGCTTACCTGTAACCGAGTCTGGAAAATATACATATTCGGCTCCAACGCTTATTCCAACATCTACAGAACCACCTGTTTGTATTGCCACTCCTCTAAGTTTGTTAATATTAGGAGCAGTTGTTCGTGTAACAGAGAGAACCGCCGATGCAGTTGGAGACCCTCCGCCTCCACCAGCAGAACCAATTAAACCAACATTTCCGTTTCTATCTACAACAATACCACCCGAAAGAACCCCAGATATACCAATCGATCCTTCTATCGTAATCCCAACTGAATACGTTCCCGGTACAATCGTCCGCCAAGCCCTCTTCCCAGCCTCTTTTAAAGGGTCTTTTATTGGATCGTTTATAGGAGCAACACCAGGAATGAGGCCGGTTCTCGGATCGTAATACTTTAGAAGATTTGTGT
>CAJUTL010000031.1 GCA_910589395.1 uncultured Oscillospiraceae bacterium | reverse complement strand
ACATCACGATGACGCTGAACTATTACGCCCATGCGACTTACGATTCCGCAAAGGCTGAAATGGAGCGTTTGGCGGCATAGCCAAATCGGTGTTTTTACTACCGCCGTACTACTTTTGGATTCAAAATTATGCCGAGAAGCACAAAGATATGCCAAGTATCTCCCGATATGACAAATGGCGAAAAAGCCTTAAAATCCAAGACTTATCGCCATTTGCCGAGATATGAAAAGATAATCTAAAAATTTGCTTGAGGTTTTTTATAACTAACAACTAACGACTAACTTACGAAGCCTTACAGCAGCACTCCGGCGGCTCTTCGGAGGAGTCCAGCCGGTAGCCGACGCCCCGCACGGTGGCGATCTGCTTTCCCAGCCGGCCCAGGCGGGCCCGCAGATTCTTTACGTGGGTGTCTACCGTGCGGGTCACGCCCGCCGTTTCGTAGCCCCATACCTCCCGGAGCAAAAGCTCTCGGGACAGGGCGATATTGGGGTGGGTCAGGAAAAACCGCAGCAGCTTCCGCTCCATGGAGGAGGTAGAAACCTGCTGTCCGTTTACTGTCAGAAGCTGTTCCGTGCAGGAGATCAGAACGCCTTCCAGGTAAAATTTTGCCATTGCCGTGATCACTTCCCAAAAAAGAGTTTAGAAATATCGCGTCCTCAATTTTTCAACCAACCTTCCTTGATTTCTATCCTACAGGTTAAAGCAAGCTTTAAGTCAAGACTTTTTTTGGGAAAAAATGAAAAAATTTTGGGCTGCCTATTCCAGTTGGATCCCCAACGGCCCCAGCAGCCGCATGGCCTCCGGCAGGGAGAAGCGCGCGTTTTTTACCTCGTTATTCAACACATCGATGCGGTAGCCCACAGCTTCCCTGAAATCTGCCTTCCGGAGGTCGCATTTGAAAAATTCCGTGTTTTGCAGGCCGCAGCCCTGAAAGCTGCTTTCGGAAAGTTTGCATTCCGCGAAGATGGTCTCCACCAGCTCCGAGCCGGAAAAATCAAACCGGGCCAGGTTCAGGTTAGAGAAGGAATTGTATTTCAGGCGGCAGCGCTCCATGCGGGAAATGGGCTCGGAAAACCGGCCCGCGGGCTGAAGCAGCGACCAGTTTACCCCGGTGAGCACGCATTCCTCAAATTCTCCGAATTTCATCTGCACGGTTTCCGCCTTCAGGGCCGAAACCCGGCAGCGAAGGAAAACACAGCCGGAAAAATCACAGTGCCGCAGGGTGCAGGAATCCAGAGAGCAGTCTGTAAAGGTGCAGTCCACAAACTGCAAGCCCGTGAAGGTCTCCTCCTGAAGCCGTAAACCCTGAAAGGACTGTCCCTCATAATAATTGCTGTTCATCGTGTAAGCCCTCCGGTAATTTGGGTAGATAGGAATGGGAGCCTGCGGCAGAAGGAAATTTTTTCCACAGCCGCGCGGCGGGATTTTATCAGTATACTCCGCTTTTCAGGGTGTTGCAAGGCCGATTCTGCTGAAAATTGACTTTGTAAAGGAAAAGGAGTAAAATAGTAAAGCATAACAGCGTTTTTTGCTGTGCAGTTTCTTGTGATGAAAAATAACATGGCGGTATATTTTATGAAGGAAAAATTTTGGAAAAGGCTTCCTCTGGTTCGGTTCCATGCCTTTTGGGGCCTTCTTTTTACACTTCCACTGGCTGTTCTGGAAGCGCTTTTGGCTCTGGCCATTCAGCCGGGATCTTTGGAAACGCTGCTTCTCTATCTGCGGGAGCAGCCTGTGCTGGCGTTTTTGAATTTTCTGCCCTTTTGGCTCATTACCCTGGGCTTCTGGTTTTTGTTTTCCGATCCCTTTTTTGCCGCCGCCGCGGCAGGGGGGCTGGGCGGGGTGCTTTCCCTTGTGAACCGTACCATGGTGGAAAAGCGGGACGAGCCCTTCAGCCCCAAGGATATCGCTCTGATCAAGGAAGCGGGAAACGCCATGCAGAGCTATGATATGAACCTGCACCTGCCCTCTGTGCTGGCTATTGTGGGCTTTGTGCTGGCGATGGTCGTGCTGGGCGTGCTGCTGCGGGGAAAGCGGCCCTTCCGAAAGCGCTGGGGCAACGTGTGCTTTGCCCTGCTGGGGGCGCTGGTCTCCTTCGGCGTGCTGACCGGCTGCATTCAGCAGGTATACAGCTCCCGGGAGCTGTATGAATCCTTCCCGGTGAAAAACCGGTATTACATCGCGGGGGTATACGAGCAGCTGGGGTTCCCCTATTGCTTTTGCTATAATTTCAATACCTACCTGGTGGAAAAGCCGGAGGGCTATTCCACCGGTCAGGCGAAGGCCTATGAACAGGAGCACCCCGCAAAAAAGGGGCAGGGCAAAGCCGTCAATGTGGTGATGGTGATGAACGAGGCCTTTTCCGATGTGACAAACCAGGAAATTCTGGATTACCCGGCGGGCGAAGAGCCCCTGCGGTTCTATAACTCCCTGAAAACCTCGGATCGTGCCGTTACCGGGCATATCGTGGTGCCGAATTACGGCGCGGGAACGGCGAACACGGAATTTGATGTGATCACCGGCATGCAGACCAATTTTATCAGCGAAAGCGGGGCCTCTGCCTTTCGGGTGCTGCACCGGGATATCGACAGCATTTTCCGGGTGTTTTTGGAGGACGGCTATCAGACGGAATTTATCCACCCGGGCCAGGATTGGTTTTATAACCGCCAAAACGTATACCGGTATTTCGGCGCGGAAAAGCTGCTGTTTTCCGAGGCTTTTGAGGATGCGGAGCGGATGGGCGGCTGGGTGATGGATTCCGCCGTGCTGGACGTGATGAAGGAAGAGTTTGAAGCAGCCATGGAGGCGGGAAAGCCCTATTTCAATTATACCGTTACCATTCAGAACCATATGTCCTACAGCCACGATAAATACGGGGAATACAGGGTACACCTGGTTCCCCTGAAGCGGGAAATCGACGCGGGGGCCAGGACCCGGCTTTCCGTCTATGCCAAGGGGGCGAAGGACGCGGACGATATGCTTCGGGGGCTCACGGAATATTACGAGAGCCGGGAAGAACCGGTCATGCTGGTGTTCTTTGGTGACCATCTGCCCAATTTGGGCGACAGCTACCAATGCTATCATGAGATCGGCATGGAGGTAGGCGAGGGGAAGGACCCGGTCACTACTCTGCGCACTTATGAAACGCCCTATGTGATCTGGGTCAACAGTCCGGCGGCGGAGCTGCTGGATTTCTCCGCCAGAAAGGAGGCGCTGGGCCTGCCGGAAGACGGCATGATCAACGCCAATTTCCTGGGGGCGATGACCCTGGAACTTACCGGCCGCCGGGAAGAAAACAGCTTTTTCTCCTATTTGAACGACCTGCGGCGGGAGCTTCCCGTGCTGCACAACGGCACAGGCCGCACCGGAGAGGGCGAATACTTTGAAGAGCTGCCGGAGGAATATGCTGAGGACATAAAGAAGCTGCGCTTCTGGGAGTATTACCGTTTGAGCAATTAGGGTGTGATCACGCCCTGGAGATACAAAAACAGCCCGCCGGAGAGCAGCATCTTCCCGGTGGGCTTGTGTTTTACAAAGAAATTTACAGGACACAGTACTGATCCATATAGCCTTCCATAGCCTTTAAGAGCTCCGGGTCCGCACCGGAGGCCTTCAGGTATTCGTGGATATCCACCACGGTGACGATGGGGTGCACCTGAATGCCGAATTCCTCCTGCACCTCCATAATGGCAGTTTTTCCGGGCGTGTTTCCCACCTCGCAGCGGTCTACGCTGATAAACATGTGGGGAACCTCCACCTTGGCGCAGGCCTTCAAAATTGGCATGGTTTCCCGCACGGCGGTGCCCGCGGTGATCACGTCTTCAATAAGGATGATCCTGTGGCCGTCCTGGGGCCGGTAACCCACGATATTGCCGCCCTCGCCGTGATCCTTCGCTTCCTTCCGGTTGAAGAAATAGGGCTTGTCTATGCCAAAATCCCGGTACAGGGCAATAGAGCAGGCGGAGACCAGCGGGATCCCCTTGTAGGCCGGGCCGAACATGGCCTGAAAGTTTTCTCCCGCGGCTTCCTTTACCTGGGCGGCGTAATAGCTGCCAAGCCTTGCAAGCTGCGCGCCGGTCTTATAGTTTCCGGTATTGACAAAGTATTGGGTGTGCCTGCCGCTTTTCGTCACGAAGTTTCCAAAGCGCAGCACATCGGCGGACATCATAAATTCAATAAATTCCTTTTTCTGCTCTGTCAGCATTTTCATTTCCTCTTTTCTGTTTCATTTGCCGCGATGGAGGGCAGGCCGGTTTCAAAGGTGATCCTGCTCCCATCGCTTTTCGCGAGCACCGTTTGGTCTTCATCGGTTCGGTAAACCGTGGTTCCCAGCTTTTGAAGCTTTTCCAAAACGCCGTCGTGGGGGTGGCCGTAGGAATTGTCTTTTCCGCAGCTGATCACCGCGTACCGGGGCTCTACCGCCTTCAAAAATTTCGCGGAGGTAGAGGTGCGGGAGCCGTGGTGGCCGCATTTGAGCACATCGGCATGAAGCTCGTACCCGTCCTGCAAAATCAGGGCCTCGCTTTCCTTTTCGGCGTCTCCCGTAAACAGGAAGGAGGTTTCCCCGTAGGTCAGGCGAAGCACCCCGGAATAGTTGTTGAGATCCTCCCATTCCGCCTGGGGCCGGGGGGCGGAGACCTGAAGGCTCGCCTCCGGTGGGCAGGGGATTTCCACGCCCTGCTCCAGGGGAATGGCGGTGATCCCCTTCTTTTCCAAAGCGTTCAGCAGGGCTTCGTAGGCGGAGGTGGTGGGAACCCGGTCATCAGGCAGCCGGGGCATGTAAAAGGAACCGATCTCAAAGCGCTGTACGATCCTCGCCATGCAGCCCATGTGGTCGGTATGGGGGTGGCTACAGATCAGGGCGTCTATTTTTTCCACTCCCAAGGCGCGAAGCCCGTCTGTCAGGCCGTCCGCGTAGGCGTATTCCCCGGTATCAATCAAAATATGAAACACGCTGGTTCCGTTTGGGAGGCGAAGAAGCGCGCTGTCGCCCTGGCCCACGTCCAGGAAATAGACCTCCAGCCCCTCCGGCTGTTCCGCCGGGGAAAAGCTTATGACGTCCTGAGTCTGCCGTTGGTCAGCCGGCGGTCCCGCCAGCAGGCCCTGATTTTCCGCCCAAAGCAGCAGCAGGGCAACGGCAAGAACCGCAACAAAGGAGCCTAACGAAAGCTTTTTTCGGGAACGCCTTCCGCTTCTTTTCATACTGTCACCTTCCCTTCAGAAAAAAACGGCGCCGGAGCGCCGCCTTTTTTATTCCTCATCTTCCACGGACTTTTTGTACAGATTAAAGCGAAACAGCTTGGATTCGTCCGTTTCCTTTTCGCACATGATGAAGGCTTCCGCAATTTTACCGCCTTCAATGAGCCTGGTCAGACCCACCAGCTGGCAAAGCTTGCTCTTCAGGTTCAGCCTGTCGCCGTCCCGGGTCATCAAATAGATTTCTCCCTCGCAGCCGTCCAGAACCTTCAAAAACTCCGGTACGTCCACATCGTGAAGCTCAACCATTTTTGGAGACATAAAAGATCACTCCTTCTAGATGCTGGATACTGGACGCTTGCTGCGGGAGAAGGGCGTTCTTCTCCGGCAGCAAGCTCCTGTCCTTAGAACTCCAGTATAGCATATTTTTGAGGAACTGGCAAATTCCCGAAATTTATTTTAACAACTGCCCTTCCCCCAGCGCTCCACCTCGTCCAGTGTCGGCAGGGAGGTCTGGGCTCCTTTTCGGGTCACGGACAGGCTGGAGGCGCTGATAGCGAAACGAACGGCCTCTTCCGCGCTTTCCCCGGCAGCCAGGCGGCAGGCAAAGGCGGCGGTGAAACAGTCTCCGGCGGCGGTGGTGTCTACTACAGGAAGATCCTTGGGTGCGGAGAAATACGTTTTCTTCCCGCTTTTTTCCAAAAGGAAGGCCCCTTCTCCGCCCAGGGTGATCAGTACGTTCTGCGCGCCCTTTTCCAGCAGAGCGGCGGCAGCCGCTTCCGGGTTTCCTTCCGGCACCCCCGCCAGCTGGGCGGCCTCCACCTCGTTGGGCTTCAGAAAATCGACGCAGGCGTAAAGCTCGGGGGGAAGATCCTGTCGGGCGGGGGCGGGATCCAAAATCACAAGCTTTCCATGCTCTTTGGCCATTTTGGCGGCAAATACCACGGTTTCCAGCGGGATCTCCAGCTGGAGCACCAGAATATCACAGGTAAGCAGCACCTCCAGGTTTTCCTGAAGATAGGGAAGATCCACCGTCAGGTTTGCTCCCTGAGCCGCAACAATGCTGTTGTTTCCCGTGCTGTCCACACAGATAAAGGCGGAACCGGTAGGTTCCCCGGCAGCCCGCTTGATCCGCCCTGTTTCCACCCCCGCCGCCTTCAGGTTTTCACACAGGGTCTCTCCGGCCCCATCAGCGCCCACCGCGCCCAGCATGGTAACATGCCCGCCCAGCTTTCCGGCGGCATAGGCCTGGTTTGCTCCTTTCCCGCCGGGAACCATTTTCAGATCCCGGGAAAGCAGGGTTTCTCCCACCTTCGGCATGTGGGAGACCTGCAGCACATAGTCCATATTCATACTGCCGACCACCGCGATCTTTTTCATTACCGCACCTCTTTTACCGTTTTATTGTTTCTTAGAATACCATGAAACGCCGCGGAAGGGAAGGGGATTTTTTCGAAGACAAAAACAATTCGGAAGAGCAGAGTTTGATAAATTGGACTTTAGCGGTTACCTGCCCATTTTCTATTCTGTCATTCTGAACGAAGTGAAGAATCTTGTCCTTTGTCCTTTTTCCCTGCAATTAAGGGCGAGATTCTTCGTCACTTCGTTCCTCAGAATGACAACTGGAAACTGTGTGTTAAATTAAATTTATCAGCGAATCGTTCACTTTCCTCCTGTCATTGCTTTCCCCTAAAATCTCGTCCCTTGCCCTTTTTAGGGGCATGAAGGACGAGATTTTTCACCGTTTATTCCTTATTGCTCGTTATATCTGCCGTCCTTGCCCCGTTATCGGTAAAATTTCGCGAAAAGCAGGCCGAAAAGCAGAAGCAGGGCGGAAGCGCCCAGAAGAAGGCCGGTTTCCAGAGAGGAAGAGGCTTCCTCCGACGGGGCGTTTTCCCTCTGTACCCCACGGAGATCATTGTTTCCAAAGGGCATGTTGGGCATGTCTCCGGGCGGGGTGTTTTCTTCCTGTGTATCGGTTTCCGGCTGTGCGGAAGCAGAGCTTTCCGAGCCCGCTTTCTCAGCCAGATCATCGGATTCAGAAGAGGATCCCCCAGAGGTGGAGTTCCCGGAGTTGGCTTCGCCTTCTCCGAAGCCGCCGGGCTTTTCAGGCGGCTCTCCGGAGTTTTCCTGAACGGGAAGGTCGTTTTCCGGCAGCTGGCCCTCCGGCGGCATTCCTTCCGGCATTTCACCGCCTTGCGGGGCGCCCTCCGGAGCTTCCCCCATTCCCTGGGGAGGGGTGTTTCCTGAAGCATTGCTTTGCCGGGTGGTTTCCAGATTTCCCGGAGTCTGCCTTTTCCCGCTCATACCGCCCTGGGAGCCCATATCGGAAACGGAAAGCGCTGAAGCGTCTACCAGCTCGCTTTCTGCTTCCTGCCCCTCGCTGGTGGAGGGGATCTCACTGTTTAACTGTTTTTTTACACTTTCCGCCCGCAGCAGGCAGAATTCCCGCAGGGTCTCCACTCCCTTTTGGAATTCCTCATAGGTGCAGAAGGCGGTGGGGTCCTGTTCCACGCAGGAGGAAATGATAGCAATCGTATTTTCCATCAGCTCAGAGAAAACGCCGCTGGTGAAAAAGCCGGAGATCAGCTCTTCCATGACCTGGTGGTACTGCGCAGTATACTGCTCGTTTTCAAAGATCCAGGCCACCATAGGCCGTTCAGTGAGGTCACCGGAGCTTACCGGGGAATCGATAGGGGAGTTTACCAAAGTGGTACTGTCTCCTCCGCCCATGCCGCCGAAAGCCAGGTTGTAATCCCATGCCACCATGGAAAGCAGGCCGTTTTCCTCATAGAGATAGTAATTGTGGATCATGGTGCCAGTATAGCTGTCCTCATTGAGAACAAAATTGTGCACGGCAAAATAGCGCAGCACCGCATCGATATTGAGGCAGCTTTCCACCTCGCCCTCGTTCAGCGCTTTGATGGACCGGATCAGCCGTGCCTTATCCTGGTCTGTCACGGTATCAAATACGGTGTTGTCAAAGATATTCGGGTAGCTTTCCGGATCATCATCGGAATAGCGAAGAAGCACATCGTCGCTGCCGCCCATGCCGCCGGGGCCGCCGAATCCGTCCTTTTCACCAAGTCCGCCCATTGCCCGGAAATGATCAGCCTCTGAATTGGCGGCTTCCGAATCGACAGCTTTTGAGAGTGCGGGTTCTTCGGTTTCAGAGAATACTTTTTCTTTTCGCTCTCCTGCCTCCGCGCCCCGGCCTCCGCCGCCCATGTCCAGGCTGTCCGGCTTATAGAGCTGTCCGTGATCTTTCCCATAGCTGCGCTGGGCGAAAGCGTCTTCAATGGCCTCCACCGCCGTATACAGGCCCCAGTCCTCCCCGTTTACCGTGATCCAGACAAAGCTGGAAAGGGGGGCGTCGGCGCCCAGAAAATTCATCATCTGATAGCAGAGGAAATCCTTCATATAGGTGTTATCCTGAATGGCATTGTTCAGGCAAAGCTTATCCAGGCCATGGTAGGTGGAGCTGCCGTCGTAATGATCAAATTCCAGCTTGAAGCTGTACCTGTCGCTTTCCGAGCTGGCTACGGTGTTCAGTGAGGAATTCCCCTTGGGGCGAATGCCCACGTTGCTGAATTTCTCGCCATCGATCACTGCCGTACAGGAAATATATTCCTCCGAAAGCGCGTTTTCCAGCATGGATTTCCAGTCGCTTTCCTTTGCCGCCAGATTGATCTGGTGCACTCTGTCTGTAGAAAACAGCTTGCTCACATAGGGCAGCTCCGTGGCGGCCGCCTCCAGAAAGAAAGCCCCGCCGCAGAGATACAGCACGGTAAGCAAAAGCATCACCGCGGCCCCGATCCCGCAAATCAAATTGGTATTTTTATGCTTGCTCATAGAAAAAATCCTTTTTCATAAATAGTGTAAAAAGCAGCAGCGCAAAAAAATGTAAAATCCCTTCTCTAACAACTACTACCCCATGTATTCCCCGTTATAGCTGACCAGCGCCGCGCCGGTCACGCCGGCGATACCGGTCAGGCCGTTTAAGAAGGAGGTGCCGCCGTCCTTCAGGCGAACCTCGTAATTGAGCTCGATCCGGTCGGAGGTGACGGTTTTGCTTTTGATGGTCTGCTTTTCCACAGACGCGGCAAGGAAGCTTGAAACCAGCTCCTCAGCCCGGGGGCTGTCGCAGGTGATCATGGCGATATAGGGCTGAGAACGGGATTTGCGATTGACAAATACCAGCAGCATCACGCCGATCACCACGCTGCCAAACACTGCTAAGGGGATCATGCCCGCCGCCAGCACTATGCCCGCGCCGATGGCCCAGAAGAGATAGGCGATATCCAGCGGCTCCTTAATGGCCGTGCGGAACCGGACGATAGACAGCGCGCCCACCATACCGAGAGAAAGCACCACGTTGCTGGTAACGGCTAAAATCACCAGGGTGGTGATCATGGTCATGGCAATGAGGGACACCCCAAAACCGGGAGAGTACAGCACGCCGCTGTAGGTTTTTTGATAGATAAAAAAGATGAACAACCCAATGAGAAAAGCCAGCACAATGGCAAGCACCATGTCGAGCACTGTTACACTGGTCACGTTCTCCAGAAAATTGGATTTGAAAATATCCTGAAATGTCGTCATAAAAAAGCTCCTTCCGAAAATATCTGAATCACTGACAACTAATAACTAACTCCCCTTGCCGCCGCGTATTTGGAAAATGCCCCGGCGCCTCGGGAATTCAGCCCCACAATGTCCCGGATCAGTTCCGGCAGGAATTCATCGTATTTCACTTCTAAAATCACGCTGTTTCCCGCCGGAAGCAAAAGCGGAGGGTTTTCTAAAAGATCGGGGAAAAAAGCGGCGCCGCGGATCTCCCTGTCCAGGGTGACCCGAACGTTCCCGGGAGGAAATACAAAGGGCTCCCGCAGATAATCCACCACGGTTCGGGGCCGCAGCCCCTGCAGCTCCATTTTCAGGGCCAGTTCCCGGGCCGTTTTCCTGTCGCTTTCCTTCATCCAGCGGGTATCGCCGTGAAACAGCAGGCAGGCTTCCTCCTTTGTCAGCAGGCACCCGGCTTTTCCGCAAAGCCCGTGGTGCTTGCTTTTCTTTTCCAAAACGAGATAGGAGGTATCCCCGTTATACCAGCGAAGCCGAAATTTTTCCCGGCAGTCTATCCCGGTCAGCTTTTCTCTCAGGGCCTTATCCTCCGTGTTGTCAAAATAAACGCTGCAGATCTGATATTCCCCAGAAGGCCCCGCATGGACGTCGTGGGGCAGGACAGCCCTTAATCGGGCACGCAGCCCGGCGTATTCTCCGAGGCTGAGGCGAATTTTATATTCGTGCCGAAGGGGAGAAGCCAAAAAATCCCATCCTTTCCGCCGGAAGTGCCCGGCTTTACTCACGAGGCGATTGTAAAGAAAAAACCTGAAAAGAACCTGAAAGGGGAGCTTCAGGTTCTTTTCAGGTTTCGGGGGCATTCTTTAGGCAATACTGCACAATTCATGGCTATCGTCTTAAGCGGGTGCTGCCTTTACAAGACGGTGCGTTCCGTGTACAATGAAAAAAACGAACGGGGGGAAAATCCTTGCGGATCCTGGTAGTAGAGGACGAAAAGCGGCTGGCCGATACCCTGTGCGAGCTGTTGACTTACCATAGTTATCTTGTCGATGCGGCCTATAATGGGGAAACCGGGCTGGATAACGCCCTGACCGGAATTTACGACGCGGTCATTCTGGACGTGATGATGCCGAAGAAAAACGGCTTTCAGGTGGTAAAAGAGCTGCGGGAGGCGGGGCTCAATACCCCGGTGCTCCTGCTTACCGCCAAATCAGAAACCTCTGATAAGGTGGAGGGGCTGGACCGGGGCGCGGATTACTACCTCACAAAGCCCTTCGAGGCAGAAGAGCTGTTAGCCTGCTTGCGGGCGCTGCTCCGCCGCCAGGAGGAGGTCATCACGGAAAAGCTTTCCCTGGGGGAGCTAACGCTGAACCTTTCCTCCTGTGAGCTTTCCTGCGGGGCGCGTTCCATTCGGCTGAGCAGCAAGGAATTTGAGATCATGCGCCTGCTGCTTTCCAATGCGGGAAACGTGGTGCCCAAGGAGACCTTACTGCTGAAAGCCTGGGGGTACGATTCTCAGGCGGAGGATAATCATGTGGAGGTCTATATTTCGTTTTTGCGAAAAAAGCTGCTTCATATCCATTGCCCTGTCACCATTGAGTCCGCCCGGCGGCTGGGCTATTATCTGAAGACATAGGAGGGGAGAAAGGGTGCTCAAAAAGCTGCGCAGGAAATTTGTGGCGGTGGTGATGGGGGTGGCGGCAGTGATCTTGCTAGCCGTATTCGCCGTGCTGGTGATTTCCACGGAAACCGGCATGCGCCGCCAAAGTGAGGAAATGCTGGAACGGGAGCTGAATCGCCGCGTGTGGCAGGGAGGAGGCTGGAAGGAAGAGAACAAAAACAGGGACGAGCTTCCTCCGGAAGGAAAGAACCCCAATGAAGTGAAGATCCGTTTTCCCTGTTTTACCGTGCTGGTGGAGAAAAACGGCACGGTGAATTTGGGAAACCGGGCGGAAATTTTACTGAGCGATCTTGACACGGCAGAGCTCAAAGAGCTTGCCCGGGAAGTCGCTTTACGGGAAGAGCCCTCCGGCGCGCTTTCCGCCCGTCGGCTTCGCTATGCCAAAAGAACGGGGGCCAACGGAACGATCATTGCCTTTGCGGACAGCACAGCAGAATACAACAGTCTTGCGGAGCTGCTGAAAAATTCATTTCTGATAGGCGCTTTGACTCTGCTGATCTTTTTCTGCGCCAGCATTCTTTTGGCCCGCTGGGCGGTGCGTCCGGTGGAAAACGCCTGGAATCAGCAAAAGCAGTTTGTAGGGGACGCCTCCCACGAGCTGAAAACTCCCCTTACCGTGATCCTTTCCAACGCGGAGATGATCGTTTCTCACCCGGAAGAGGATCCTGCCCGCTGGGCAAACAATATTCTGGCGGAGGCCCAGCGCATGAAGGGGCTGACCCAGGAGCTGCTTACTCTGGCCCGTTCGGAGGACAGCGCCCATGCCCCTGTTATGGAGCAGGTGGACCTTTCCTATTTGGTAACGGACAGCGTTCTTTCTTTTGAGCCCGCCGCCTTTGAAAGCGGCCATGAGCTTTCCCAGAAAATAGAGCCGGGGCTGCTTTTACCGGGAAACGCCGCCGGGCTTTCTCAGCTGTGCGGGATCCTGTTGGAAAATGCCCTGCAATACGCTTCCCCTAGCGGAAAAATTCAGGTAGAGCTGAGAGCTGTTGGCAAAACCGCCAGGCTGTCCGTTTCCAATGAGGGAACGCCCATTCCCCCGGAGGAGCTTCCCCGAATTTTTGAACGCTTCTACCGGGGAGACCCCTCCCGCCACGGAGAAGGCCACGGCCTGGGCCTCGCCATCGCCCGGCAGCTTGCGGCCCTCCATAAAGGAAAGATCTGGGCGGAAAGCGGGGAAAAGAAAAATACCTTTTTTGTGACCTTGCCCGGCGTGAAGCCGGACAGAGACCGTGGCAGATCAGACAGGAGCACATGATCGCTGCCCGAAAAAAAGCCGGGCCGCCAGCTGCGCTTTCTGCGAGCCTATATGATGTAAAGCCCCACTTTGATCCAGGGCCATATTCCGTTGACTTTTCCAGAAGTGTTGGGCATATTAGTGTTGAAAGGTTGGGCGTTTATAATGGAATTTTTTCCATTATTATCTACAGCATGTAAAGTCTGTGGGGCGTTCAACCTTTCTTGATGTCCAGCCCTGTAACTACACACAAAATTTCCATTATCCGAGCGGGATTCAGGTAAATCACGCCGCCAGGAAGGCCTCGTCCTCGGAAAAGCCCATGACTTGGTAATGAAACAGGGTTTCCTGCCACTCCGATTTATCCTGGGAGATCATCACATCGGCCAGCCAGTTTACCGCGTCACTGGTTATTTCCTCGCTGCCCTCCGCCAGGGCATTTTTCAGCAGGTAGGTCAATTAGCTTGCACTTTTCTCCACATAACAAAAAAGTCGGGCAGTCTGTCATATGACAAACTACCCGGCTTTTTTGAAATTTTTCAAATATGAGGAAACACTCTGTTTTGGCTTATAGCTCTTCTATTTCTGCTATTTCGCTTTGAAGAAATCCGTAATACTCTCCATTGATATAAAGAGTAAGGTTGTCTTCTGGATCTCCTGTGTCCTCTGCTTCAGAAACTAAGGCCACATATCCAATATGGTCTTTTCCATCAGTATCTGTCAGTTTGACTTTCTTGTTTTCGTACTTCCAAATATTAATCATGATACTTCTCCTTTACTGGAACAATGTGGCTTGCGTTGCTTCCGTAATGAATTGCTACACGTTTTGTTTCATGCCATGAGCCGTTTTCATAATATACACCCACCACTTTATCCACTGTTATAAACTCAACATTCCCAACTTTGCCTTTTGATTTTCTAGATGTACCGGTACCGTAATATTTTTTAATAATCGCTTCTGCCTCTGCTTCTGTAATTGTCAGTTTGCTAGGAGGGGACGCACCTTTTTCAAGCTGTGTTCGCAAGTAATTGTTATATTGTGGAGTTCCTTCTACATGCTTTAAGTAATGTTGGTGGGAATGACGTAAAGAATACTCACCATTTTCTACTCTGTTTCGTATGATACGCTGATTTTCTTCCTCTGTCAATGGCGTATCAACTAATAGATCGGTCTGCTTGCCTCCAGAATTCGTCTCACTATTCAAAGCATCTTCAGTCGTGTCCGCAAATAATTCAAACGGCTTTCTTCCCACTTCATCTCTTTGCAGTTGTCCCCCTTCGCCGTCTCTAAGCAAGCTTGGAAGCTGAGGGGAATCCTTGACCGAATACCCATTACTCTCCAGCAGGAACCTGGCTTCTGTGGGGCTTAACCCCGAGTTTTCCCGAATGGCCTGTGTGTACATGTGCTCTGCGTTTCTCAGGAAGCTCTTTTCCGGGTTTCCCGTTGCCTTTGACGCCATGCGGGAAATGGCGCTGCCGATTTTTCCCGCCAGGTTCAGGTCGTAGCTTGCCAAGCGCCGGATCGCGCTGATATCCGTAAACAGCCTTTCGCCCGCGAATTCCGCCACCAGCTCCTGAGCCGCCTCCGCTCTGGTCAGCTCCACGCCGTGCGCCTGATAATTCTTCCGTTTCGCGTCCAGCGCGTTTTGCAGGGCGGTATTGTTCCCGTATCGGCTCAGCACCATATTCCGCAAGGCTTGGTAGGAATCCGTTCTCTCCAGAACATGAGTCAGCTCATGACTGAATATGGCCTTGATATTGTTTGCATTGGGGTTCAGGTAGATCACGCCGTCCTTTTCATACCCTTCACATTCTTCCGTCAGCGTTCCATCGAAGAGCACCTTCGCTCCGGTGTCATTTGCCAGCCGGGTCACAAGCGCCGCTTTTTGCGGGTCTACACCGTATAAACGAATGCTTTGATCCAAATTCATGCCGCTGCCGTTGACTTTTTCAGTGGAAATGGGTATACTGGCATTGGAACTCCTGAACTGGACTTGAGCGCCGCCGTTTTCGGCAGAAGAGCCCCTAAAGGGAAGAGCCCCTGAAGTTTTTACTTTAGACTCCCCTCCAGCAGGAGTTCTTTCCTTTATTTTTGCAATATTGTAAACGGTATTGCCGTTTTTCCCCAGCGCAGTAGAAATCGTTAGTTGATAATATTTTCCATCTGCATCTTCGAAATAGGCAGTTCGGTAATTCCAACCATTGGACGCCATTGCTTTATGTTTTCCATCGCCGTCAGGAACTATCTTGTTTCCTCTGGAAGAAATCTGTGCCAGTTCATCTATATGTCCTTCTGCACGCAGCTTTACAGCATATTGATCATCTGTCATTGGTTGATAGAACCCACTTGGTTGGAGAACCAAATTGCGAAATTGTGCCTTGCCGGCAGTATTTTGCGTAATTTGCAGTAAATCATCATTATCAGTAACCAGCATAACATTTTTTCCTTTTCTGATTTGCTGATTGATATAATTGGTGATTTGTCCCGCCCACTTTTGGGGATTATTCCCGGAAATCACTTGCCGGTCTGCTTTAACATACTTTTTCCCATCGGGTAGTGTTTGAATAGAATGCTGTGCCTTACTTTCTCTTAAGGAAATATCTGTATTCCTGTCTCCAAACTCACCTTCCAGAGAATACCCGTTTGCTTCCAGCAGCGAGCGGATTTCACTGCCGCTCCGGCTTTCCGCTTCCAGCGCTACCGGCAGAGAGGTTTTGTACTCCTGCTCAATATCCATATAGCCGAGGCTTCTGGCCAGGTCGCCCTTGGTCATATTGTTCAGATCGTGGTAAATTCTCCCATTCTGCACCGCCCCCTTGTAGTTTCTGTAGTTCTGGATTCCATCTTGGATCTTGCTTCCCGCCAGTCTGCCGCCTGCTGTGATGGTGCCGGTAATGGCTCCCGCCGCGCCGTCCTTCAGCATTTTCCTGCCCTGCTCCTTCATGGCGGCCAGGAAGGCCTCGTCTTCGGAAAAGCCCATGACTTGGTAATGAAACAGCGTTTCCTGCCACTCCGATTTATCCTGGGAGATCATCACATCGGCCAGCCAGTTTACCGCGTCGCCGGTTATTTCCTCGCTGCCTTCTGCCAGGGCGTTTTTCAGGAGATACGTCAGCGCGTTTTTTCCCATACCCACCTTATCCAGCAGCTTTTCGATACTCACCTTTTCCGTTACCAGCTCTGTGGCTCCCGCTATGGTTCCCAGCCAGAAGGCGTCTTTGTCTTCCAGTCCCCGGTCCTTCGCGTCCAGCACCGTTTCCGCCGCGGCTTCCGTGCTCATAATAGCCAGAGAGATTCGGGAGGCGGTTTTCGCCACTGCTCCCGTTGAAAGGCCTGCGGCTCCCGCTCCCGCCGCAAGCCCATGGGACAGGGCCAGCGTGTAAACAAAATCCCCCAGTCCCATACCCAGCTGGTACAGAAAGCTTCCCGTTTCTCCCCACTGCTTTTCGATCTTCTTGCTCACCGCGCTTCGGGCTGCCTGGTTCTCATACACAAAGGCGTTGTACGGCGCGTTCTCGTCGATCTCACCGTCCATCAGATAATCGATCCCCTGGCCCAGGTAGCTGAACCCCTCCAGGGGCTTTGTCAGGATACTGTTAACGGACGCCAACGCGCTGTTCCCCCAGCTTTCCTCCGCGAAGTCCGCGATCGCTTTTTCTTTGCTTTCTCTCTGCCTCCGGTACAGCACGGGGGTGATATCCTCTATGTATTTTTGGGCTTCATCCTCTCCTTGTTTTTGATAGAGATAATTGAAGATATCGATCTCGTCCGGCTTCATTTCCTTCAGGTGGTCTTTGCTGGTATCCCATTTGTCAAAAATCCCCCGTGCTACAGGAACGTTGTTGATTCTGTAATAAGTATCTTTCGTATCGCTTACTATGGAAAAGGCTCCCTGTTCTGCCGGCGCGTAGCTTGCGTACTCCTGAAAATCATCGTTGTATTTCAGGCCGATGTACTGCTGGCGGAAATTCAGCTCGTTGGTTTCATTCTTCCGCGTCTGCTGGCGCTGCTTTTTTTCCGCCTCCAGCCCATGAATCCTTTCCTGGTAGCTGTTCAATTCGGCTTCGATCTCCGGGTAGGACTTCGGGTACTCGCCATGCTCGTCATAATACTCCCGATAATACATCAGCTTCTCATCGTGGATTTTTTGGACATTCTCTATTTCACTGTCGATCTCGAGAAACCTTCCGTCGATCCAGTCGATGGAGCTTTGAAAGTCTTCGTTCTGATCGTTATCATGGCCCTGCAGCGCGGCTTTGGCTTCTTCGGATAAAAGGTCCCAGTTGTTTTCCTGATAGTCGTCCATCATGTAATGGGTAACGCGCCGGTCTTGATCCCATTTGTCCCAGACCTCCTGATAGGCTTCCCACTGGTTCTGGCCCTGCTGGCCCAGGGCGTTATAGGAATCCACCGTATCCTGATATGATTTTTCGTACACCTTCAGTTCTTGTTCCTTTCGGCGAATGCTGTCCACCAGCGCGTTATGCTCCTGGGCCAGCTGGGAGCTGGGGTTCCTTTCAAATTCCGCCTTCATTTCTTCCAGCCTTCTGTAGTCCTCCTCCAGCCCCAATTCCGCGTAAAAGTTCAAAAGGCTTTGCTCTGTGGATTCCACCATGTCCCACTTCGCGTCCATGTACTTTTTGGTGTAGGTAAGGTCCTTCTCCGCCTGCTCTTTTTTCTGGGTCAGGCTGCTGCCTCTGGCCGCCGCCTTGTTCAGCTCCTCCGTGGTGGGCCCCGACCCCTCGTGATGGTACATTTCCCCGGCGAACTGGATCGCGTCTACATTTTTCTTTTCTTCCTCCTTTGCCAGCATTTTGTCCTTCCACCTTGGGTCCGCCGTATTCTCTCTATGCTTCCCGTCCGTGCTGATCCGCGCCATCTGATCCCTCCCTTTCTGATTTTATTTCTGTTTTTTCTTCCTCCCAGCTCCAGGGGCGGTATTTTACCGCCTGGTAGTACAGGTATTTCACCATGCGTTCAGAGTAGCGGCTTCCCATTTTTGCCGCCACGGTGGACCACTTCATGCCCTGAAAGGCCCGGTAGGTCACTACCCTGCGCAGGGAGCTGTTGGGAAGGCTTGCCACGAACGCTTCGATCTCCGCTTTCTTTCTTTGCAGCTCCTCCCGCCGCCGGGAAAGCTCCGGGGGCACGCCCCGCACGCAGGAGGCGTGCTGGGTATAGGGGTATTCCGTTCTGCTTTCCGAAACGGTTGCCGCAATGCCCCAGCGCATCTGCTCCTCCACTTCTTTGATCTCCGCGCAGAGATCGGGATACTGTTCCAGCAGCTCTTTTGTCATGTGCTTTCCTCCTTTTTCGGCCCTGTTCCAGCTTACAGGCCCATACTTCTTCGCCGGGCTTTTTTCAGCAGCAGCTTTCTGGTAATGTGCAGCTGGCTCAGCTCGTCCTCCAGCAGATACAGTCTGGACGCAGCGTTTATTTCTTCCTCGCTCTCCGACCGAAGCACGGCGATCCGCGCCTCGATGGAGGCAATCTCCCGTTCGAGTTCCCTTGCCATGCTTTGATAATCAAAGCTCTCCCAAATTTCATGCTTCATTTTTGCACTGTCCTTTCCATTACAATAAATTTTGGTTCAGACCGACATACTCCTCCCACTCTCCCGGCAGAGAACGTGTAAAATCCCGCTCCGCGTCCCTTGCCAGCTCCGGGTGGTCCTTTTTCCAAAGGCGGTAGGTATATCCCATTCCCGCCAGCCGGTAGTCCTCGCCGATGAGGTCGCCCTGAAGCATCCAGGGCAGAAACTCCGCAAGCCTGCTTTGCAAAAACCCCGGCAAATGCCGCTCCACTGTTTTTTCCTCCCGGCAGAAAACTGAAAAACAGTCCTCGCACAGCGCCTGATACCCGAAGCTTTTCAGCTCCGAAGCCCTTTCTCCGCATACCGGACAGATCACCTGATTCCCACCCTTCCGATGCTTCGTTTTCCGAGTTTCTTCCAAATACGAAGCAAACATCTTAGTAACTAAGATGTTTTTAGTATATGCTTATATTCTAAGAATGTCAAGAGGGATTTTCCGTTTTTTCTTATATGTTAAGAGAAACTTATCCATTTTGTGGCAAAAGCGCAAAAAAGGCGCGTTGCAGAAAGAAAACTGCAACGCACCTTTTTAGATACTGGATACTGGACGAAGGGTGGGGATACAATGAGCAATTAGGAATGGGGAATTAGCAATTAAGAAGGGCAAGGCCATGGTTTGTAAGTGGTTAGTCGTGAGTAGTTAGTTGTTAGAAAGGGCAATAGAATCTTCCATTGTTATTCTGAACAAAAAGGGGGGGACTATCTGCTAAATTGAAATTTAGCGATTACCCACTTGCCTCTCTTCTGTCATTCTGAACGAAGTGAAGGATCTCGTTCTTTGACTCTTTGCTCAGCAATGACAAAAGAGGGACTTACCCTTCTCTAACAACTAATACACTAAGCTATAATTTAGCAGCTATCCTGCGGTCAGGTTCAAAATGGTCCTTCTGCAATTAGCAGCTTCACGAGTGGCCGCGGCGCCTCGCCGCCGGCTGTGAGACAGCGTTTTTAACGGGTGGCGTGCCGGGAATGGGAAGAATTGCCCGTCTTTTTCCGCCGGTTCTTTTTGCCCCGGTTTCGGAAGGGATAAAGTGGGCTTTGAGAATTGGCGATCACATGGTCTACCAGGTGGAGTAGCGCCAGCATCAGCACGATAGAAAGGGAGAGCAGGGGGACCAGCGCGATGAGCATGGGCAGGGTGGGGGTGGTCAGGGAGAAAAAGTCCCGGAAGAACAACAGCGCCGCCAGAAAAGCGGAAAGCAGGCCTCCGAAGAGGACGCTGCGCAGGCCGTTAAAGGGCGTGCAGACCTTAAAGAGCATGATAAACCCGGAAAGGGAGGTGACGATCACCGCCAAAGTAGACATTTCCGGGCCGGTGAGCCCCAGCGGGCCGCTTAAGGCGCAAAGAGCCAGAATATTGGCCGTCATGGTCAGGGCTGCGGGCACGCACATTTTGAACACATTGAAAATGAATTTTCCCCGCAGCCTGTCCTTGTTGGGCTCCAGCGCCAGGAGAAAGGAGGGAACGCCAATGGTCAGGGAGCTGATGAGGGTCTGCTGGATCGGCTCGAAGGGGTAAGAATAATTCAAGAAGATAAACAGCACGCCGATGAGCGCGGAAAAAATGGTTTTCACCAGGAACAGAGAGCTGGAGCGCTGCAAATTGTTGATGGAGCGGCGGCCCTCCTGCACCACCAGAGGCATGGAGGCAAAGTTGGAATCCAGAAGCACCAGATTCGATACGGTGCGGGCGGCGTCGCTGCCGGAGGCCATGGCAATGGAGCAATCGGCTTCCTTTAAGGCCAGTACGTCGTTTACGCCGTCTCCCGTCATGGCCACGGTGTGGCCATCCGCCTTCAGGGCCTTCACAAAGGCCAGCTTCTGCTGGGGGGTCACCCGCCCGAATACACAGTAGCGGTTTACCGCGTCCCGAATATCCTCCTCTGTTTCCAGGGTGGTGGCGTCCACAAAACGGTCCGCGTTTTCCAGCCCCGCCTTCCGGGCAATATTCGCCACCGTAACGGCGTTATCGCCGGAAATCACCTTAAGGTCAACGCCCTGGTCAGCAAAATAGCGGAGGGTGCGGGCGGCCTCCCGGCGAATTTTATCACTGATGAGCACCAGGCCCATGGGTTCTATGATCTCCGGCAGCTCCTTGCCGGAAAAGCCCTCCTGGGAATGGGCGAGCAGCAGGACCCGCTGGCCTTTTTGCGAGTATTCCTCTACCTGCTCCTGAATGGCGCTGAAATCCTCGCCCAGAATAAATTCACCCGCGCCCATGACATAGGTTCCCTTGCCGGGGAAAAAGGCGCCGCTCCATTTTCTGGCGGAGGAGAAGGGCACAAGCTCCGTGGCATGCCAGGGGCTTTGCTGAGAAAATCTATCCTTTAAGGCAAGAAAGGTGGGGTTTTCATCGGAAAGGTTACATACCAGGGCGGTCAGGGCGGCGGCCATATCCTCTTCGGAGATTCCCTCAAAGGGAAGCAGGGAATCCACCTGCATGGTGCCCTCGGTAATGGTGCCGGTTTTATCCAGGCACAGGGTGTCTACCCGGGCCAGGGTCTCAATACAGTACATATCCTGCACCAGAGTCTTCCGGGAGGAAAGCTTCAGCACGCTTACGGCAAAGGCCAGGCTGATGAGAAGCACCAGCCCCTCCGGGATCATACCCACCACGGCGGCGGTGGTGCTCACCACCGCGTTTTGCACGGTATCGCCCAGCACAAAATACTGCTTCCAGAACAGCAGAGCGCCAATGGGAACAATGGCAAAGCCGATCATTTTTACAATGATATCAATGGAATCCATGATTTCGGAATTCCGCTTTTTGATGTATTTCGCGTCTCCGGCAATGCGGCTGGCGTAGTTATCCGCGCCCACATGCTCCACCTGGGCGGAACAGCCGCCGCTGACGATGAAGCTGCCGGAAAGCAGGGAATCTCCTGGCTGCTTGAGAACGGGGTCGGATTCTCCGGTGATCAGAGATTCGTTGACCTCGCATTCTCCGCCGGTCACAACGGCGTCGGAGCAGATCTGATTTCCGGCGGAAAGCAGCATGATATCGTCCAGCACCAGCTCCTCCACCTGAATGTTTTTCTGCCTGCCGTCCCGCACAACTCTCGCCTTGGGAGAGGAGATGAGAGAAAGTTTGTCAATGGTGTGCTTGGCGCGGATCCCCTGAAAGGAACCGATGACGATATTGGAGAGGATCACCCCCAGAAACAGGGCGTTCCGGGGCGAGCCCACCAGGATCACGGCGGCGGCCAGGGCAAAGTTCAAAAGGTTAAAAAAGGTAAATACATTTTCCCGAATGATCTGCCCTTCGGTTTTGGTTTTCATGCCGGAATCCCCATTGTGCAGGCCTTCCCGGATCCGCTTTTCCACCTGCTGGGCGGAAAGGCCCTCCTCCGGGTCCGGGTGGAACCGCTCGGCGGTGCGGGTACGGTCTGTGTGCTGCCTGGGGCCGGGCTGATCCCGTTTTCCTGTTTTTCTTTTCGGCAAAACAGTTCCCTCCTCGAAAAGCAGAATTTTTTTGGGAAAGTGATCGTATGATTTCACGGACTGTCGATAAACCCTCTAACCGTAAGAAACGGAAGGGGGAAGAGTGTGAAAAAGCTGCTTTGTAGCTTCTAGGGACCATCAGGGGCGCTGGTCTCCGGTGGAGACCGCCAAGCGCCGTTCTCGTTTGTCAACTCGGTCGGTGCTGGACGTGCCCCACTGGGGCACAGCACCCAAGCCGACAGGCGAGAACCCTCTCTCGCATTTCAATCAGAACCTGTTGGGAAAATCTACGATTTTTCCAACAGGTTTGAGCGGGGCGAAAAGATTTTTCGACACGCTCATTTCAGTGATCCCTTTTAGTATATACCAACCGGGATTGTTTTCCAAGGGGTTTTCCTTTCAGTTTGCTTACACTTTTGAAAAATACCGCTTTTTGCAGGGCGGAAGATAGTTTTCTTGACAGACGCGTCCGGTAGGATTATACTATAAGCTGTTAATAAAGGATTTTCCAGCTTTTGACAATGGAAAGGATGGTCGGACTATGGCAGCGAAAAAGGCAGAAGAATTTATGATCGTCAATCGCAGAAGTAAAAAAGCTTTGCAGGCCACGGGCCTGGATAACGGCCTGGTGGTGGAGCAAGCGGCTCCCACCGGAAGCGATGCGCAGCTTTGGAGCGCGGTGGAGGCAAATGGCACGGTGAAGTTTGTGAACAAAGCAAGCGGCAAGGTACTGGACGTTATGGCGGAAGGCACAGAAAACGGAACCTGGGCGCAGACCTGGGAAGATGTGGGCGGCGAAAGCCAGGTGTGGCAGATCATTTCCGTGACTCCCACCTATAAAAAGCTTCTGAACGTCCGTTCCGGCAAGGTGCTGGATATTGTGGATATGAGCGATGAGAATGGCGCCCCCGCGCAGCTTTGGGAGGACGTAAACGGCGACGGCCAGCAGTGGAAGCTTGCGGCCCCGGAAAAGACCGCCCCCAAAGCCGTGAAAAAAGCCGCTCCGAAGACAGCGGCAAAGAAGCCCGCTGAGAAAAAGGCTCTCGCCGCCGCAGCCCCCGCAAAGGCCGCGCCGAAGAAAGCGGAGCCGAAGGCAGAAAAGAAAGCCGCCCCCGCTGTAAAGACCGTATCAAAGGCGAAAGCGGCCCCCAAAAAGCCCGCCGCAAAGGAAACGGGAAAGAAATAAACCGGCAATAAAACCAGCAGCCCGGCGCATTACTGCGCCGGGCTGTAAATTTGTCGGGCAAAAGCCGCTGAGAAAGGGGCAATGAGCAATTAGCAATGAAGAATGAGCAATGAAGGGCGAGGGCGGGACGTTATAGTTTAGCGCACACTTTTCTATTTGTCATTCTGAGGCACGAAGTGACGAAGAATTTCGTCTTTCATTCCGGAAAAAGGGCAAAGGGCGAGATTCTTCACTTCGTTCAGAATGACAGGCAGAGAGTAAGCGGCTCGCCGCCAATTCCAATTTATCCGCTCACTAATGGTCGGGTCAGAAACTGTTCTTCCGCACTTAGTAGCTTCACGAGTGCCTGCGGCGGCTCGCCGCTCATTCCTAACTTCTCATTGCCCTTACGCCCTTTTTCTGAAGCGCCAGCCATTCCAGCAGCGAGACATCTTTTCCGTCTACTGTTACCGGCTTCCCGTCATAGTCCAGGCGGCAGTCGTTGTTCAGCAGGGGGATCCAGGCGAAATGGCCCATGTATTCAAAGGGGTTTCCTTCCTGATCCCGGAAGCCCTCGTGGATATCCTTAATGGAATCCCAAAAAGTGAAGTGGACATTTTTTGCCCCGGCGGCAAGAAGGCGCCGGTAGGTGGGCACCACCGTTTCCTCCGGCTTTACCACCGGGTCGTTTTTGGCGTGGGTAAACCAGATAGGCAGATCTCGAATCCCCAAAAGCTGTTCCTCCGTGATGGTTTCATCATACAACGCCTCGCAGACAGGGAAGGCCGCCGCAAAGAAATCGGGATAATCCAGGATCATCCGCATGGTCATAAAGCCGCCGTTGGAATCGCCGCCCACGTAGATCCGGCCTCGGTCGATACCGGGGTTCCTTTCCAGAAATTCATCGATCAGCGCCTTCAGCGCCTTCCCGTAAATGCTTTTCCCCGTGCGCCCGTATTCCCCGGTGCCGTCGTTCATCCAGAAGGTTCCGGTTTGGGGAACAAGAAGGTAAGCGCCGCCGAAAAGCTGCTGGATCGCGGGGGAAGCAAGGTTTGTCACCTTGTTCGCCGCATAGGCCACCGTGGGATCGGCGCCGCCTTCTCCCGCGCCGTGCAGCCAGATCAGCAGTGGGCGAGGGCCGGAGGATTTTTCCTGGGGAACGAAATAGCCGTACCGTAGGGGCTCCTGATAGGTAGAAACGCCGTGGCGGAAGCCCTCGGCCTCCGGCATGCGGTTCCCCAGGGAAAAATCATAGCACAGACCGGTAAGAACGCTATGCTTTCCCTGAATGGGCCTGGTTTGGGTAACGCAGTAGCGGGGCTTGATAAAAACATTCATGCCCTCCGGCGCGGAAACCATGGAGGAGAGTGGGGAAAGCGGGCCGTATTCCAGCTCCAGAGCAAGAAAATTCCCGGCTTCCACAGGCTGCCCGGCCTCATCGGCAGGATAAGCGGCAAGAACCGAAACATAGCCGCGGCTGGGCTCCCGATCGTCCAAAGCCATCCAGGTTTTGGGAAGCAGAAGGACTTCCCCCCTTTCGTCCAAACGCTCCACGTAAACGGAAAAGCTTTCCGGAGAAACGGCTTCCGCCGGAACAGGCTCTGGAACAGGCAGGATCAGCTTTGTAACGTAGGGGCCGAAATCCGTGACCCGGGTAAGTGTGTAATAGCCTTGCGACATAACCATGACCTTCCTTTCACCGCGGAGGGACAGAACGAACTGTCCCGCGTATTTTTAAGAAAATCATACTGTCAGAAGGCCGGGTTGTCAAGAGAGCCGGACAGTGACAGTGCTGTGTACGCAAAAAAGCGCCCTCGTATCATGAGAGCGCTTTTTCGTCCGGAAGGATGGATAAACTGGATTTTATCATGCAGATTGTCCGCCGTCTGGCTGGCTGTTGGGAAAGCGCTTTTCTAAACAACTGATGCCTGACAGCCAGCGGCCCGAAAGCCGCACTCATAAAACGGCTTTGCCCATTTTTCAGATTTTCGGCAGGGAAGCAAGGCTTTGAGCCAGCTCTTCATCGGTGGGAATGGTGTCTGTCATTTTGCCGTCGTTAAATTTCTCGTAGGCGGTCATATCGAAGTAGCCGGTGCCGGTGAGGCCGAAGACAATGGTTTTTTCTTCTCCGGTTTCCTTGCATTTCAGAGCCTCATCGATGGCGGCGCGGATGGCGTGGCTGGACTCGGGGGCGGGCAGGGTGCCCTCCACTCTGGCAAAGAGTTTTGCCGCTTCAAACACGGAGGTCTGCTCTACGGAGGTGGCCTCCATCAGGCCATCGTCATAGAGCTGGGACAGCACAGAGCTCATGCCGTGATACCGCAGGCCGCCGGCGTGGTTGGCGGAGGGAATGAAATTCGAGCCCAGGGTATACATCTTCGCCAGGGGGCAAACCATGCCGGTATCGCAGAAATCATAGGCGTATTTTCCTCTGGTGAAGGAGGGACAGGAAGCGGGTTCCACGGCAATAAAACGGTAGTCTGCCTTACCTTGGATCTTTTCTCCCATGAAGGGGGAAATCAAGCCTCCCAAGTTAGAGCCGCCGCCCGCGCAGCCGATAATGACATCGGGTTTAATGCCGTATTTATCCAGTGCGGCCTTGGTTTCCAGACCGATCACGGATTGATGAAGCAGCACCTGGTTCAGCACGGAGCCCAGCACATAGCGATAACCGGGGGTGGAGGTGGCCACCTCTACCGCCTCGGAAATGGCGCAGCCCAGGCTTCCGGTGGTGCCGGGGTGAGCCTCCAGAATTTTTCTGCCTACCTGGGTGGCTTCGGAAGGAGAAGGAGTAACAGAGGCGCCGTAGGTGCGCATTACCTCCCGGCGGAAGGGCTTTTGCTCATAGGAAACCTTTACCATGAATACCTTGCAGTCCAGGTCAAAATAGGAGCAGGCCATGGAAAGGGCGGTGCCCCACTGCCCGGCCCCGGTTTCGGTGGTCACGCCTGTGAGGCCCTGCTTTTTGGCGTAATAGGCCTGGGCAATGGCGGAATTCAGCTTGTGAGAGCCGGAGGTGTTGTTGCCCTCAAATTTGTAATAGATCTTTGCCGGCGTTCCCAGGGCCTTTTCCAGAAAATAGGCTCGCACCAGGGGAGAGGGGCGGTACATTTTGTAAAACTGCCGGATCTCCTCCGGAATTTCAAAGAACCGGGTGTCGTTATCCAGCTCCTGGCGTACCAGGTCGTCACAGAAAACGGGGGTCAGCTCCTCGAAGGTCATGGGCTGATGGGTGCCGGGGTTCAGAAGAGGGGCGGGCTTGTTCTTCATATCCGCCCGCAGGTTGTACCATGCCTTGGGCATCTCGCTTTCGTCCAGATAGATTTTGTAGGGGACCTTTTGCTCTGCCATGTTGATTCTTTCCTTTCAAAAAATTTTCAGAATATCGAAAGCACTTCTCCCGGGTATTTTCAGGACAAGATACAAAAAAGCATTTGTCCTAAACTCTTAGGACAAATGCTGAAAAACATCTGCGGTGCCACCTAAATTCGCCGAAAACAGAATTGCGAAAAGCAATTTGTTTTTTGCGCGCCTCCATTCACGTACAGTAATACGCTAGCTGCTGTAACGGTCAGCCTCCGTCCTTCCTAACGCGGGGAAAAGCTCCCAGCCTCAGTCGGCCCTCACAGGTCCATTCCCATTTCGCCGTATCGCCGTGATCTCACCGAAGACAGCGCCTGCCGCCTTTTCACAACTCTCTTTGGGTACGAACTTGAAATGGTACTACTCCTGCTCACAGGTGTTCTCTCATTCTGATTTGCAGTTACTATAGCACGGAGACTTTTATTTGTCAAGTGGAAAATGAAATTTTACTAGTTGAAACCTGCAAAATTTGTGGAAATGTACAGGATTTTACTTATTTTCCGGTGTTTCGGAAGAATGGTTTTGCAAGTGCTCCTCTACCCGGTACCGGGGCCGGGCCTTGACCTCGCTGTAGATCTTTCCGATATAGCCGCCCACCACTCCCAGGCAGAGCATCTGCAGGCCGCCCAGCAGCCAGATGGAGCAGACGATGGCCGTCCAGCCGGAAACCGCCCAGCCGGCAAAATAGGAGATCAGGGCGTACAGCAGCCCGAACACGCTGAGAATGGAAATGAGAATGCCCAGATTGGAAATGAGCTTCAGAGGCTTTACGCTGAAGCTGGTGATGCCGTCTAAAGCCAGCGCGATCATTTTCTTCAGCGGATATTTGGATTCCCCGGCAAAGCGCTCGTGGCGGTCGTAATACACATAATCGCTGCGGTAGCCGATCAGCGGCACCATGCCCCGGAGAAACAGGTTCACTTCCCTGTATTCCGAAAGGCCCTCCAGGGCCCGTTTACTCATCAGACGGTAATCCGCGTGGTTAAACACCACGTCTACCCCCAGCCCCTTCATCACCTTGTAGAAGCCCTCGGCAGTGGTGCGCTTGAACCAGGTATCGGTTTCCCGCTTGTTTCGCACGCCGTACACCACGTCGCAGCCGTCCAGATACTTCTTTACAAATTCGTCCAGCACCTCGATATCGTCCTGCAGGTCGGCGTCCAGGCTGATGGCGCAGTCACAGGACTCCATGGCGGTCATCAGGCCGCAGAGCAGAGCGTTTTGGTGCCCCCGGTTATGGGCAAGCTTTACGCCCTCTACCACGGGGTTTTCCTTGTGAAACCGGGAAATCAGCTCCCAGGTTTTATCCTTGCTGCCATCGTCCACCAGCAGCATGCGGCTGTTTTCTCCGGCAAGCCCGGCGCTTTGCATGGCATAGAGCTTGTCCGTCAGCCGCCGCACGGTTTCCGGCAGCACCTCCTCTTCGTTGTAGCAGGGGATCACAAAATACACAGTTGGGAGCATATGCTGATCTTCCTTTCTTTCCATACAAATGGCCATAAGCAATCAATCCTTAAAGTGTTCGGGGAAATTTGTCTGTTCCGAAGCCTCCTCGGCTTCCTCCGGCGGCTTTTCCGAAGAAAGCTCCTCATTGGCAGGCGCTATGGCTTCCCGGGGAAACCGGGGCGTCAGCGCGCCGGGGCGGAGGAAGGAGGCGTTTCTGCTTTTAGCGTATTCGGAAAATCGGCCCGCGTGAAGGGACCCTGCGGGCTGGGGCCTGGGGCCCGGAGCCCTAATGCGGCGGATCAGCACCAGGTAAGCGATTAGCAGCGCCAGGGAAAGCAGCGTCAGCAGAATACCGGAGAGCAGGCCGGGGGTGTGATAGGTGAATTCTATCACTACCTTTTCGCCCTGGGGCACTTTTACCGCCATAAAGCCCACATTAGCCCGGTAGATCTCCGCGTCCTCTCCGTTGACCTGGGCCGTCCAGCCCGGCTCATAGGGAACGCTGAAGAACTGCACCGCTTCCCGGCTGCTGCTGAGTTCGGCGGTGAAGCCTGTTGTGGTGTATTGGAAGGAGGAGCAGGCGGTTTTGGCCCTGTCCTCACAATCTTCCAGATATTTTTCCTCGGTAAAGCGGCGGTTATCAGAGGGAAGCTCCGCAAGCAGAGAGGAAAACTCTCCTCTCACATCGTCCTCCAGCACAATGGCCCGCAGCATGGCCCGTTCCCGATCCGCTTTGCTCAAGGCGTCGTAATCGCTGCGGGTCAGGTAATAGCTGTAGGAAAAGCCCATGGGAATATAATACTCGTTTTCCCAAATATCAAAACCATTGGCATTTCCGTAATAGACCCAGCCGGGCATTTTTGGTTCGGAAGCGTCTTCCCCCGCAAAATAGTCGCCGTCGTGATCATCGTCAAACAGCCAGTGAACAGAGGTCAGGCCCCGCAGGGCGTAATGGGTGGTATCGGGCCGGGAGGCCACGTCCCTGGTCACATCGATGGACTCGTAAAATTCCATCACGGAGCCCGGCACGATACTGTGAAAGGCCTGAATGGAAGGGATCTGCCAGAACATGGCGGAATTATCGGTGGATTCGTAAAAATCAGAGCGGCATTCCTGCAGATCGGGCAGGTCGATCTCTTTTCCTCCGTTTAAGGCATAGGGGATCAGGTGGTCCCAGGTGTAGTCGGACTGGGTTTTCCCCAGGGCGATAAAGTAAATGGAGTAAAGCACCGTAACCACCGCCAGGGCGGTGCTGAGGGCACGGTAAAAGCCCTTGCGGTTTTTGCGATAGAAGATGAAAACATAAATCAAGGCCGCCAGCGAGATCAGGGCGATGGCAGTGTAGGTCCAGAACCGGGTGGGATACTGCTCCAGCCCCATGGACCAGACCTTTTCTCCGTCCACGGTTTCCGCATAGGGCATCAGGCCGATAGCCCCGGAAATGACCAGGGTGATCACGAAAGTCCAGGTAATGGAGCGCTTCCAGTTGGTGCGTTCGTTTTCCAGGGCCATTACGGTGGCCAGGGCCATCATCAGGGTGAGCATATAGAACCACCGGGCATAGTAAGCGCTGTTCAGCATCTGGAAGGAGGAATTCAGGCCCGGCACCAGAGCCATGACGAACAGCACCCAGAGCATTTTTTTCAGCCAGTGCTTTCTGCGCAGTTGCAGCCAGCCGATCACACCGGTCATGCTGAACAGGGGCAGCCAAGCCCCCAGAGAAGCCCACTTGGATTCCGATTCCGGGGTGAAATTGGGCCGGGCCGGAAGATCCGGCGGGAAAAAGAAGCATTCCAAAATATGGAGATACCGCTGATTTTTATTGTAAAGCAGGGCGCTCCAGCCGCTGATCAGATTTTCCGTTCTATTGTTTTGCAGCACAGCCAGCACGGAGGGAACCAGCAGAATGGCGGAAAGGCCCAGTCCCAGCACGGCCTCCAGGGCCAGCAGCAGAAAATCCCGGAAGCTCAGACGCCAGCTGCCGTACAGCAGGCGCAGGAAGAAATAGATCACCGTAAAGGTGACCTGCCCTACAAAGAAGTAGTAATTTGTCAGGCAGCAGAAGGCCACGGCCAGAGCAAAAAGACCCCTGCGGCGGGTGGCCATGTATTCGTCCAAAGCCGCCAGCAGCAGCGGGAACAAAATGATAGCCTCATGGAAATGGTTGAAGAAAATATTGTAGATGGAAAAGCCGGAAAAGGCGTACAGCACCGCGCCGATCAAAGCGCTTTCCCGAGTTTTGGTATAGCGGTGGATATAAATATATCCAGTCAGGGTGGCGCAGGCAAATTTCAGGATAAACAGCGGCCCCATCAAAAATTGCAGCCATTCGGAGGGGAAGGGAATGGTCAGCCAGAAAAAGGGGCTGCCTAAAAGATAGAAGGAATAAGAGCCGATAAAATTGGCGCCCAGGTCGGTTTTATAGCTCCAGCCCCATTCCCCGGAACGCACAGCGTCATGGGCCAGGCGGTAAAAGGGGATCTGCTGTACGTTAAAATCCCCATAGAAAAGGAACCGGCCGCCGTCTACAATAAAAAAGGGCAGAAAAATGAGAAAAGAAAGTCCCATTCCCAAGAAAAAGGCTTTAAGAAAATAATTGTTCCGAAAGCCCCTGGTTTCTCTTCGCTGAAGTCCGTTCATACAAAGAAGCGCTCCTTTGTCTTAAATGCTAGATGCTAGATGCTGGATACCAGCTGCCAGACACTAAACAAAAGCCCTTGCCCTTCTCTAATAACTAACAGCTAATATCTAACAACTAGTATATCACAGCCCGTCGGCAGGATAAAGTATTTTTTGGCGGAAGAGGAAAGATTTTCTTTGGAAAAGCAGCGGCGTCCTCCCTCTACCGCAAAATTTTCCGTCCTGATCCAATATCCGAATCTAATCTTGACAATATTCTACTTGTAGAATATAATTAAGCCTTCAAGTAAGATCCGCGGAGGTGTGCGGCATGCTGAAGCATGGTATTTTGGGGCTTTTGAACTATCATCAAATGTCGGGCTATGAAATTATGCTGGTATTTCGGGATTCTCTTTGTTTTTTCTGGAGCGCCCAGACCAGCCAGATCTACCGGGAGCTGCAAACTTTGGAAACAAAGGGATGGGTCAGTAAAACCACGGTTCCCCAAGAGGGGAAGCCGGATAAAAACATCTACACCATTACGGCGGTGGGCCGGGAAGAGCTGCTTTGCTGGCTTTCCAGCGGAGAGCCGGAGTACGGCCCCCGCAGTGCGCTTTTGATGAAAGTGTTTTTCCTGGGAGAGCGCGGGCGGGAGGAAAATATCCGATATTTTAAAAGCTTCGCGGAATATTGCGGAATCGTTCTGCAGGGGCTTGACGAGGCGCAAAAGCATATCGGCGAGTACCGAGCCGTGCTGGACGATCCGGAGAAGGCGCTCTATTGGGAAATGACGGTGGAGCATGGGCGCAGAGCGATGCAGATGGAAATTGACTGGGTACGGGACTGCATTGCCCGGCTGAAGGGAGAGAGGTAAAGGAAGGTTCTTGTTATCAACGGAAGCCCGAAAGGAGAAAAAAGCAACACCTACCGGCTGACAAAAGCGTTTCTGGAGGGAATGCGCGCGGGCTGTGAGGCGGTGGAAACACAGGAGCTTCTTGTGGGCAGCCTGGAGCTTCGCCCCTGTCTGGGCTGCTTTTCCTGCTGGAATAAAACGCCCGGACAATGCTGTATCAGAGACGACATGGGCCAGGTGATCGAAAAGCTGCTGTGGGCAGACGTGATCATCTGGAGCTTTCCCCTGTACTATTTTTCGGTTCCGGGGCCGCTGAAGAATCTTATTGACCGGCAGCTTCCCATGGTTTTGCCCTTTATGGAGGAGGACGGCGGGGAAACCGGCAGCGGCAGCCACCCGGCCCGCTATGACATGAGCGGCAAGCGGACGGTGGTGATCTCCACCTGCGGTTTTTATACGGCCCAGGGAAACTATGATGGAGTGTACAGCCTGTTCGACCATGAATGCGGCAAAGACAGGTATACCGCTCTGTTCTGCGGACAGGGCGAGCTGTTTCGGGTCCCTGAGGTGCGGAAGCGGACAGAGGAATACCTGGGATATGTTCGTCAGGCCGGAACGGAGTACGTGACCAAAGGCATTTCCCCGGAAACGGAAGAAAAGCTTTCCCAGCTGCTTTTCCCCCGGGAGGTATTTGAACGCTGGGCGGACGACAGCTGGGGCGTGGATAAGGAAACCGGGGAAAAGGAATCGGATCCCCTGATTTTCACCCGGCAGATGGCCGCGCTATACAGAAAAGAAAGCTGGTCCGGCCATGATCTGGTGCTGGAGATGGTCTATACCGATGAAAACGAGCGGTATCAGATCGTCTTGAGCAAGGAGGGCAGCCGCGTTCTGACAGAGGCCTTTCTCCCCGCCACCACAACGGTGGAAACCCCTGTTACGGTGTGGCGGGCTATTTCCATGGGAGAGATCAGCGGCAGCGAGGCGCTGATGGAGCATCAGTACCGGGTGGAAGGCGATTTTGATCTGCTGCTGAAATGGGACGACTATTTTTCCGGGATCGGAGCCGGGGCTGCCCATGCACCGGAAACAAAGGGAAAGCCGCTGCCCGCGTCGGGGCTTCACATTCCGCCGAAGCCCACCAGCCTGCATATCCTTTTACTCCCGTGGATCGTATTTTGGGCAGGAGCCTCCATTCACGCCTTTTGGGGCAGTCTCGCAAGCCTGGGGGTGTGCGTGCTGGTCCCGCTGGTCTTTTATCAAAACAAAAAAACGGCCTACGATGTGCTCTCCGGCAGCCTGATAACATGCTTTTCCGCCGCCACCCTGCTGGGCGCGCCGGTCCGGCTGACAGTACCGCTGGCCTACCTGGCCTTCGGCATTATGTGGACGGCCACCTGTTTCTGCAGGCTTCCCCTTACCGCTCACTATTCCATGAATGCTTATGAAGGCGAAAAGGCCTTATCCAACCCCCTCTTTCTCAAAACTAACCGCATTTTGACCTTGCTCTGGGGCGTGCTGTACCTGATCACCCCCCTGTGGACCTATGCGATCCTGGGCACCGACATCGGCGGCTGGATCGGGGCGATCAATTCGATCCTTCCGTTACTGCTGGGCATGTTCACCGCCTGGTTTCAGAAATGGTACCCCGCAAAGGTCGCCAGGGGGAAATAGCATTTTTGAGATGCTGGATACTAGATGGTGGTGGAGCCTTCGGTGCAATGAAGGAAGAGCAGGGCAATGAGCAATGAAGGGCAAGGACAAAAGCGTTGCAAGCAACGCTGATAAATTATAGTTTAGCGGCGAGGCGTCGCGGCCACTCGTGCCCCTGTTTGGTGCGGGAGGATACTTTCTGACCCGACCGGAAGGACACCGGGCTAACCGCCCCAGAAAGGAGGTTGCGCCCTGAGGATACTTTCTGACCCGACCGGAAGGACACCGCTAAATTGATTGTTTAACGGA
>CAJUTL010000030.1:14388-33654 GCA_910589395.1 uncultured Oscillospiraceae bacterium | reverse complement strand
GGAAAAATTGGAGCGGGTGATGGGAATCGACCAGCGGCTTGCGCCGCTGCTGGCTCGTCCACCCCAAGCTTGTGGCTTGTGGTACCGGACTCACCGCTCTTCTCTAAAAATGTGCCACAGGCACATTTTCTTCACGAGAAGACCCCCTTGGGGTTCGATTCCTGTCAAGCTTATGGAAAAATTGGAGCGGGTGATGGGAATCGAACCCACACGACCAGCTTGGAAGGCTGGAGTTCTACCACTGAACTACACCCGCATGATGAAAGGAAGCAAACGCTTTGGCCCGCTTCTATAGCCTAGTTATTATATCATAGGCTTTTTCCTCCGTCAAGAAGTTTTTTGGGGAGAGCTTTGCGGTTCCGGCAGCTTCCGGGCCGGAGTCAGAAAGCTGTTATCTCCGATACGGCGTAATCTCCCAATAGGATCTTTCCGCCGACATGAAAAAGCAGGGGCTCCTGAAAAGCAGGCCCGTCCACCGCAAGGGTGTGATATTCGCCGTTTTCTCCGCAGACATCGATCCCCTTCGCTTTCATTACGGAAACAGCTGATTCATCGAGAACCGTTCCCAAAAGCTCCATTGGCAGGATCGACCGGTTGATGGTTTTGATCAGACATTTGTAGCCAAGCTGAAGCAGCTCTTGAACGATCTTCTCCCTTTCCTGCTGCCACAAAGGAAAGCACGGGGTCAGCCCGGCCGCTTTGCAGCGGTCCTCTTCCCACTGCCGGTTCTGCTGGATATCGATATCGCCGAAGCAGACGGCCTCTGCTCCCATGGATCTTGCTCTTGCCAGCCCGGCCTCAAAGGCCGCCTGGTAGGTTTCGCCTTTCGCGGGGCAGGATATCATAGGGAGACTCAGCGCTTTTTCATAGCGTTTTAGCATGACCGGGTCCGCCCCATGAAAATAAGAGCGCCCGGCGGCTTCATTTACCATCACTACCAGGCACATGGGCTCGTGACCCTGCTCTATCATTTTGTGCAGGGCCAGGGTACTGTCTTTCCCGCAGCTGTAGGACATGGCGAATTTCATAAAAGGCCTCCGATCGCCGCTTTGGCGTTTCTAAAAGCCAGTATAGCGGGTTTCAGGAGCAAATACAAGGGGTGTATTGCCTTATATTGCCTTCAAAAGCTTTTTGTAAACAAACTATGGCTTTTCTTGCAATCTGTGTACCAGATGTGGTATACTACTTTTCATAATATGGGTACTTATCGGTATCATGGAAGGGCATGGTAATTTACCTATGGCAAATAATATTTTAGCGAGGCTGTTCGGAAACTACAGCAAGAGAGAGCTGAAGCGGATCCAGCCCCTGGTGGATCGGGTCCTTGGCATGGAAGAAGAATACAAGGCCATGAGTGAGGAGGCCCTGAAAAGCCAGACGGGGATTTTGAAGAACCGCCTGGAGCAGGGTGAAAGCTTGGACGATATTCTGCCCGAGGCCTTTGCCGCCTGCCGGGAGGCCATGGCAAGGGTGCTTTCGATCCGGCTGTTCCCCGTGCAGGTGCAGGGCGGTGTGATCCTGCATCAGGGCCGCATTGCCGAAATGAAAACCGGCGAAGGTAAAACCTTTACCCTGGCCCTGCCCGCCTACCTGAACGCCCTTACGGGAAAAGGCGTTCATGTGGTAACGGTCAACGAATACCTGGCCAAATACCAGGGGGAAATGATGGCCCGCGTTTTCAATTTCATGGGGCTCACCGTGGGCCTTGCCATGAACGGCATGACCTCTGAGGAAAAGAAGGCGGCTTACGCCTGCGATATCACCTATGGCACCAACAACGAAATGGGCTTTGATTACCTTCGGGACAACATGGTGATCTATCAGGAAAACAAGGTGCAGCGAGGCCACCATTACGCCATTGTGGACGAGGTGGACTCCATTTTGATCGACGAGGCCAGGACCCCCCTGATCATTTCCGGGCAGGGAGACAAGGCGGACGATCTTTACGCCAGGGCCAATACCTTTGCCAGGGGCCTGCGGTTTATCAAGGTCAAGGAGACCGATGAAAAAGAGGACAACGACGAGCTGTATAAGGACTATGATTACATCGTCAATGAAAAGCTGAAAACCTGTTCTCTCACCCGCCGGGGCGTGAAAAAGGCGGAGGAGTATTTCCAGCTGGAAAACCTGACCGACCCGGACAACATTCGGATCCAACACCATGTAAACCAGGCCATTCGCGCCTGGGGCATCATGCACCGGGATCAGGACTATGTGGTGAAGGACGGCGAGGTCATCATCGTAGACGAATTCACCGGGCGCCTGATGTATGGCCGGCGCTATAACGAGGGCCTTCACCAGGCCATTGAAGCCAAGGAAGGGGTGGAGGTCGCCCGGGAAAGCAAGACCCTGGCCACCATCACCTTCCAGAACTATTTCCGCCTGTACGAAAAGCTTTCCGGCATGACGGGCACAGCCATGACCGAAGAGGAGGAATTCTCGGAGATCTACCGGCTGGACGTGGTGGAGATCCCCACCAACCGCCCCATGATCCGGGAGGACTGCGCCGATGTGGTCTACAAAAACGAGCAGGCCAAATTCCACGCCGTGATCGACGATATTGCCGAACACCACGCCAAGGGCCAGCCCGTGCTGGTGGGTACCATCACCATTGAAAAATCCGAGCAGCTCAGCAAAATGTTGAAGCAGCGGGGAATCAAGCATGAGGTACTGAACGCCAAGTACCACGAGAAGGAAGCCCAGATCGTGGCCCAGGCGGGCAGGAAGGGCGCTGTGACTATTGCTACCAACATGGCGGGCCGCGGCACGGATATTCTGCTGGGCGGCAATGCCGAGTTTATGGCAAAAGCGGAAATGCGTAAAATGGGCTTTCCCGAGGAACAGCTAGTGGAGGCCACCGCCTACAGCAGCACAGAAGACGAGGAAATTTTAAACGCCCGGCGCACCTTTGCCCAGCTGAATCAGAAATATAAAGAGGAGATCGCCCCGGAGGCTCAAGAGGTCAAGGAGCTGGGGGGCCTGTATATCATCGGCACAGAGCGCCACGAGTCCCGCCGGATCGATAACCAGCTGCGGGGCCGCGCGGGCCGTCAGGGAGACCCGGGCAAGAGCCGGTTCTATATTTCCCTGGAGGACGATCTGATGCGCCTGTTCGGCGGAGAGCGGATCTCCAACATGATGGATCGCCTGCGCATTGAAGACGATATCCCCATCGAGGCGGGGCTGGTATCCAATTCCATCGAAAGCGCCCAGCGCAAGGTGGAAAGCCGGAACTTCGCCATTCGGAAAAACGTGCTGCAGTATGACGATGTGATGAATCTGCAGCGCGCCAAGATCTACAGCCAGCGAGATCAGGTGCTGGACGGCGAAAACATGAAGGAATCCATTTCCAAAATGATCGAAGGGGCCATCGAAACCACGGTAAGGACCTTCCTGCCCGCCGATACGCCCCATGAGGACTGGGACTTGAACGGCCTCAGGGAGCATTACGCAGGCTGGCTGCTGGAAGAAAATGACCTGCGGTTTACCAAGGCGGAGCTGGAGGATCTGGAGCCGGAATTCGTCACAAGAGAATTGCAGGAAAAGGCTGCCGCTTTGTACGAGAGCAGGGAGCAGGAGTTCACCCCCTCTGTCATGCGCGAGGTGGAACGCGTGGTGCTGCTGCGGAACGTGGATCAGGAGTGGATGGATCACATCGACGCCATGGAGCAGCTGCAGGACGGCATTCGCCTGCGGGCCTATGCCCAGCAGGATCCGGTGGTGGAATACCGGGTGGAGGGCTCCGATATGTTTGACGCCATGATTGACGCCATTCGGGAAAACACAGCAAAAATGGTGCTTACGGTTCGGCTGCGCCAGCAGGAGGCTCCCAAGAGGGAGCAGGTGGCAAAGGAGACCAGCGCCGGTACCGGCGGAGACGATACCGTGAAAAAGCAGCCCGTTCACAAGCAGAAAAAACCGGGCCGCAACGATCCCTGTCCCTGCGGCAGCGGCCTGAAGTATAAGAAGTGCTGCGGGCGGGACGAATAAGCCCAAAGCCATGCATCTTTTTGTTTTTCATGGAACGGTAAAAACTGCCTGAGGCGGAAAGTGAGAATTTTCATGAAAAAAATGCTGAAAGCCTGGCTCAGCCTGTTTTTGGCGGCTTCTCTCGCGGTAAGCCTTGCCGGCTGTACCATCCCCGTGCCCGGCTTTGCCGATTACGATGTTTCCGCCTATATTCAGGCCCTGCTGGACAGCAGCTATCACGATTCCAATGAAGATCTGATGGAGCTTGCGAAGATCACGGAGGAAAAGGCCAGGGCAAACAATACCACAACGGTGGAAAATGCTGTGGTCAATTTTTGCAACACCTATGAGCTTTCCCCTTCGGAGGCACAGCTTCAGGAGCTGCAAAAGGTGATGAAGCAGGCTTTTGCCCTGACAAAATACATGGTGAAGGACGAGCGGAAAACAGACACCGGGTATTATTTGGAGGTGGAGATCGCTTCCATCACCAATTTTGAAGGGCGGCAGGCCGATATTGAAAAATTGAAAACAGCTGCCCAGCAGGAGGCTACCGCCGCCAATACCGCCAAGCCCTCAGTTCTTCCCGGAACGGGAAATACCGATACGGAAGACGACAGTTACGGGGATTCTGATGAGGAAGAAGAGACTTCTTCCCTTCCGGAGCCAGATCAGGAGGAGTCCGGCGGGGAGAAGGTAGACGCCAACGAGTTGTTTCTCAATAAAGTGCTGGATTTCTGCAAGCAAGAGCTGGCAAACATTTCCTATGACCCGGAAATGCGCACCATTGCTTTGGATATCCGGCAAACGGAAAAAGGAGAATTGCAGCTGGACTTAAACCAGATCGAAAAGATCGACCAAACGGTGCTGCGGTTTACACGATAAGAAAGCCTATTTAGTAATTAGTAATTAGCAATTAGTAGTTAGCAATGGAAGTTCTCCGACCTTGTTCTTTCTTCTTTGCGGGGGACCATTGAATTCCATAGCATACTTTTGGAAAAGCGGTGTCTCTATCATCTAGCATCTAGTATCTAGGGCGCGGCTTTCACTGAAGCTTGAAAGGAGTTTGTTTTTATGGCAAAGGAGATCTGTGTTTCCCGCACGGCAGAGCTGTACGATCTGAGCCACACGGCGGCCAGGCCCCTGCTGGAAAAAACGGAATACCCCTGGGAGGCTCTTTCCGGGATCGGAGAGTTTATTCTGGAGCTGGGAAAAACGCTGTCCCCGGAGGAGTATGAGAAACGGGGAGAAGACGTGTGGATCCACAAAACCGCGAAAATTTACCCCAACAATTATATTGCCGGGCCCTGCATCATCGGCCCCGGAACAGAGGTGCGTCCCGGCGCGTTTCTCCGGGGAAAGGCCCTGGTGGGGACGGGCTGCGTGGTGGGAAATTCCACCGAGCTGAAAAACGTGATCCTGTTCGACCATGTACAGGTGCCCCATTACAATTATGTGGGCGATTCCATTCTGGGCTACTATTCCCACATGGGCGCCGGAGCGGTGACCTCCAATGTGAAGCAGGATAAAACCCCTGTGACCGTCCGCGCGGGAGAGGAAAGGCTGGAAACCGGCCTGAAGAAATTTGGCGCCATGCTGGGCGACCATGTAGAGGTGGGTTGCAACAGCGTCTTAAACCCCGGCACGGTAGTGGGCAAGGGCTCCAGAATTTACCCCCTCTCTATGGCCCGCGGCTTTATCCCCGCAGGGTATATTTTCAAGCGGGGAGAGCTTGTGAAAATCAGAAATGAGGAATGAGCAATTATAAGGTCAAGGACAGAGTTCGATAAATTGAAAATTAATGAACTAACTACCCTCTTGTCATTCTGAGCCGCAGACGAAGAATCTCGCCCTTAATTCCCGGAAAAGGGGCAAAGGACGAGATTCTTCACGGCAGCAAAGCTTGCTTTGCTTTTGCTCAGAATGACAAGAGGAGAACGTGTAGTTAACCGCCTATTCCAATTTGTCAGCCTGATCAAATCTAACTGTAGGGGGACGATGCCACATCGTCCCGTGGTACTAGATCTCATAGGAGAAATGAGACAGGGAAATGAATGAAAAAAGAAACCGGGAATTCGGGAGGTGAGATTTTTGGAAATGATCACAGAGTTTTTACAGTCCGGCGTGCTGCCGGTGGTGCTTCTGGTGGTGCGGATCATCCTGCCGTTTTTGGCGCTGTATGTGGTGTGGCGGTGCTATACCTCCTTCCGGAAGGGCCAGCGAAAGCGGGACCCGGTCATTACCCTGTGGGACGAGGCCTCCGGCACCCGGTTTCCGGTGCTGTACTGGGAAAATTCCATTGGGCGCAGTAAAAGCTGCGACGTGTATTTGCCGGACGCCACGGCGTCCCGGGACCATGCAGTGCTGATGCGCCGGGACGAGGGCTGGTTTATTTGCGATACCGGCTCCAAATCCGGCGTATTTGTCAACGGCAAAAAGGTGGACGGCAAAAAGCTGGTAAACATCGGGGACAAGCTCACCATGGGCTCCACGACCCTTTCCCTTTGGAATTCGGACAAGCAGCCGGAAAAGAAGCGGCGGAGCTTTGTAGGCTTTTCCAAAAACGCCGCTTCCCCCCTGAAGCTGATGTTCACGGCCTCTCTGGTGCATTTTCTCATGGCGGCCCAAAGCTGCTTCGCCAACGGCGGTTTCGCGCCGGAGCAGCTGGTCCCCTTTCTGCTGGTGCTGCTGACGGGCTGGGGCCTTTACGTTTTTTTCATGGGCTTTCGGCACCATGTGAGCTTCGAGATCGAAACGGCGGCGTACCTGCTTTCGGGTATTGGAATTCTGCTGCTTTCGGCCTATGACCTGCAGGGGGTAAAAACCCAGCTGGCCGCCATGCTGATCGGCATTTTTTTGTTTTGCTTCCTGCTTTGGTTTATGGGCGATATGGAGCGGGTGGCGAAATACCGCCTGGCCATTGGCATTGGAGCGCTTCTGTTGTTTGCCCTGAACCTTGCTATCGGCAGAGAGATCGGCGGCGCAAAAAACTGGATCATCATCGGCCCGTTGAGCTTCCAGCCCTCGGAGCTGATCAAAATTGCCTTTATCTTTGTGGGCACCTCCACCCTGGACAGACTGCAAACCAAAAAGAACATCACGGAATTTCTGATCTTTACCGGGGCCTGTGTGGGCTGTCTCGCGCTGATGGGAGATTACGGCTCCGCTCTGGTGTTTTTCGCGGGCTTTTTGATCATCGCCTTCATGCGTTCCGGCAGCGTGCGCACCATTGCCTTGGTGCTGGCCGGAGCCGCCTTGGGCGTGCTGCTGGTGCTGAAATTCAAATCCCATGTGATCGCCCGGTTTTCCCTTTGGGGCCATGCCTGGGACGATATTTACGGCATGGGCTTTCAGCAGACCCACACTCTTACCTATATCGCCAGCGGCGGGCTGTTCGGCGTGGGGCTGGGCCAGGGCTGTATGCCCACGGTGCCTATGGCGGAAAGTGACCTGGTGTTCGGCCTGCTCTGTGAGGAACAAGGTCTGTTGCTGGGCCTGGTGGTGCTTTTTGCCATGGCGCTGTTTGTCCTGTACGCCAGAAGCGATGTGACCCGCAGCCGCTCCACCTTTTTTTCCATTGCCTCCTGCGCGGCGGCAGGTATGCTGCTGTTTCAAACCTGCTTGAACGTATTTGGCCCTGTGGACGTTCTGCCCTTTACCGGTGTGACTCTGCCCTTTATCAGCGCCGGCGGCTCCAGCATGATGTCCGTGTGGGCAATGATGGCGTTTTTGAAAGCCTCTGACGAGCGCACCTATGCCGCCCGGCGGGCCTCACGCCACGGCGGCGGGAAAAGCAAAGCTGCGCCGCCTTCTCCCAGAGGGGGCAGAGCCGCTCCCTCCGGCAGAGGCGTGCGGGAAATGGAGGATATCTACTCATGAAAACTGTGGGAATGCGCTCCGTTGTGCTCTATCTCCTGCTGTTCGCCTTTTTGGGCGGGCTGGGATATTTTGTGGTAACTCTTTTCCTGCACGGAAACGAGTGGGCCATGCAGCCCTATAACGGGCATATCTATGCGGAAAGCTCCACCGTAAGGCTGGGGGATATCAAGGATAAAAATGGAAATTTACTGGCCTCCACAGAAGAAGGCCGGCGGGTATACAGCGATTCAGAGGACGTGCGCCGGGCCCTGTTTCACACGGTGGGCGATACCTACGGCTACATCAGCACCGGCGTACAGCACACCATGAGCGACAAGCTTTCCGGCTACAATGTGATCACCGGGCTCAACGATACCGTGTTTAACCGCATGGGCAGCAATATCAACCTGACGGTGGATCAGGAGGTCTGCACGGCGGCCTATCACGCGCTGGAAGGGCATAACGGCGGGATCCTTGTGTATAATTACAAAACCGGGGATATTCTGTGCAAGGTCAGCACCCCCACCATAGACCCGGAAAACGTGCCGGAGGACGTGGAGACCAACGACGCCTATCGTGGCGTGTATCTGGATAACACCCTGTCCGGCTCCTTTACCCCCGGCAGTATTTTTAAGCTTGTCACCGCCGCCGCGGCTATGGAAAAATGGCCGGATTCCTGGAGCGAAAAAACCTATGGCTGCGAGGGCTCTTTGGAGATCGATGGGGACGATATCACCTGCCTGCACAACGACGCCCACGGCACTCAGGATCTGTTTACCGCCCTGGGAAATTCCTGTAATGTGTATTTTGCCCAGCTTTCCCAGGAGATCGGGAAAGAAGCTTTGCAAAGAAAGGCGGAGGAAATGGGCTTTAACCGGGAGCTTTCCTTCGGCGATCTCCCCATTTCCGAAAGCTCTATTGATCTTTCCGGCTGCAACGCGAACCAACTGGGCTGGGCCGGCGTAGGGCAGTATACGCTTCTGGTAAACCCCTACCACATGATGGCGCTGATGGGCGCTGTGGCCGGAGGTGGCGAATACGCGGAGCCCCGGCTTACCACAGAGCTGGATCTGTTCGGCGGCTTCGGAAAGGAAGACAGGCGGTTGATGTCCTCCTCTACGGCCTCCCAGCTGAAAACGCTTCTGAGAAGCAATGTGGAAAATTATTACGGAGATTGGATGTTCCCGGAGGGCCTGCAGGTCTGCGCCAAAACCGGAACCGGCGAGGTAGGCAATGACAAAGCCCCCAATTGCTGGATCATTGGTTTCTGCGATTCCGAGGAATACCCCTATGCCTTTTCCGTGCTGGTGGAGGAGGGCTCCGGCGGTATCGAAAGCGCCGGAAACGCCGCCGCCGCTGTTTTAAGGGCAATCGTAGGGTGACGGGATTTAGATGCTGGCCGGCGGCGCTGCGCAGCAGCGCAATCACAATGAATAATGAGTAATTAGCAATGAAGGGCAAGGGTACAAGTGTTGCTTGCATATAGTTTAGCGCCTTGATTCCGCTATCACTATTGTCATTCTGAGGAACGAAGTGACGAAGAATCTCGTCCTTTAATCCCCCACAAAAGGACAAGGGCGAGATTCTTCACCGCCTCTGGCGGCTCAGAATGACAGGCAGAAGGTCAGCGGCTCGCCGCATCTAAATTACAGGAGGAGATCATTTATGAAAATCGAAAAGCTGACTCCCGCTTTTAAGGATTACCTGTGGGGCGGCACGAAGCTGCGGGACGTGTACGGGAAGCCCTGCGATTTTGACAAGGTTGCGGAAAGCTGGGAGCTTTCCACTCATTCCGCCGGAGAAAGCAAGATCACAGGCGGGCGGTTTGACGGCATGACTCTTGGGGAATACTTGAATTCCGTAGGCGAGGGCCGGGCGGTGTGCGGCACAAATTGTGAGAAATTTGAGTTTTTTCCCGTACTGATCAAATTTATTGACGCCAAGGATCCCCTGTCGATCCAGGTGCACCCCAGCGATGAGTACGCCCTGAAAGTGGAGGGGGAATACGGAAAAACGGAAATGTGGTATGTGATGGACTGTGAGCCCGGCGCATTTCTGTATTTCGGTGTGAACCGGGAGATCACAAAAGAAGAATTCCGGCGGCGCATTGAAAACAATACGGTGCTGGAGGTGCTGAACCGGGTAGACGTGCACCCCGGAGACGTGTTCTTTATCGAATCCGGCACCATTCACGCCATCGGGGCCGGGATCCTGATCTGTGAGATCCAGCAGAATTCCAACTGCACCTACCGGGTGTATGATTACGACCGCCGGGGTGCGGACGGAAAGCCCCGGGAGCTCCATGTGGAAAAGGCCCTGGCAGTTTCCCGCTTTACCCCCTCTGATACGGCGGATAAGCAGGGAAAATCGGAGCAGGTTCCCGGCGGGACCGTAAAAAAGCTGGCCTCCTGCAAATATTTCACCACGGAAAAGCTGGATATTTCCGGGGAAATGGAGCTGGAAGTAACGAAGGAATCCTTTGTGTCCCTCATCGTGCTGAAGGGCCAGGCAAAGCTCTCGGGCCCGGAAAATACCGTGGAAGCAACGGCCGGGGAAAGTATTTTTGTTCCGGCGGGCACAGGAAGGCTTACGGTTTCCGGCACATGCTCCATCATCAAGACAACTGTGTAAGCTGAACCCCCGGGGTTTCCATTGGGGCTGGCTTCAGAAAAGGAGAAGCATCATGAAAATCGTTTTATTGGGGGAGCCCATGGGGCTGTTTATGGCCAAGGAGCCCGGAGCGCTCAGCGAGGTGAACACCTTTTCCGCCTCTATCGCCGGGGCGGAATACAATGTGGCGGTGGGGCTGGCCCGGCTGGGGCACCAGCCCGCCTACTGTACCCGGCTGGGGTTTGATCCCTTGGGGGAAAGGATCCTTCAGGGACTGCGGGAAAACGGCATCTCCACCGATCTTGTCACCCAGGCGGAGGGAGAGGCTACCGGGCTGATGCTCAAAAGCTTTACCCAGCAGGGAGACCCGGAGATCGCCTATTACCGGAAAGGCTCGGCAGCCTCCCGGATCACCCCTCACGAAATCGACAGGCTGGATCTTTTCGGCTGCGAGCGCCTGCACGTAACGGGGATCTTCCCCGCCGTGTCGGAAAGCGCCCTGGCCTCTGTCAAGCGCTTGATCGCAAGGGCAAGGGCCCTGGAGCTGCCGATCTCCTTTGACCCCAACCTGCGCCCCCAGCTCTGGGAAAGTGAAAAGAAAATGATCGCCGCCTTAAATTCTCTGGCGGAGGACGCAGAAACCGTGCTGCCCGGCATCGGCGAGGGAAAGCTTCTGACCGGAGAAAGCTCGCCGGAAGGCATTGCGGCCTTTTATCACGGCCGGGGTGTGAAAAACGTCGTTGTAAAGCTCGGAAAGGACGGCGCCTATTTCTCGGAGCAGGGCGGCCGCGCCGGGATTTCCCCCGCCTTTCCCGTCAGAAAGCTGGTGGATACCGTCGGCGCGGGAGACGGCTTTGCCGCCGGGGTCATCAGCGCCCTGGCGGAGGGGGAAAGCCTGGAGGAAGCCGTCTTCCGGGGCAATGTGATGGGCGCGATCCAGATCTCCCATCAAAGCGACAACGAAGGGCTTCCCACCAGAGAACAGCTAGGGAAGATCATTTTGGCCGGAACGGCGTAAAAAGCCAGAGCATGCTTAAAAAAACACATTATTATTAAAGAAAGAAAAATGGCGGCTTTGATCATGCAAAGCCGCCATTGGACTATCTCTGCTCTGTCAAGTGAAGCTATAGGCTGCCGCACAATTTGCGGCTCTCGCCTTAGGTGGCATTGCCTATACTTTTCTGATTGGCACCCAAACTTCATATTGCATATTGTTTGGATCTGGATTTAGATAGACTTCGATATCGGGGGCGTTATCAAATTCAAAGCCGGAGGTGGGGAGCCATTCTGTTACAATGCGCTGTTCCAGTTCCTGAATGGATATGCCGGTACCGCTTCCATTAAGGCAATACCGCACAAAGACCGGCTTGAGGCCTTTGTGCGGTGTTGCCTTAAAAATAGCCCATGTACAGGCGGGAACAACATATTCCTCTAAGGAATCGTCAATATCGGCGGTGGAAGCTACCGCAATGAAATAGCGCCATTCCTCTTTGTCATTGCAAACGCTTACGCTTAAAACGCCCATAGGCTGGTCGTTCATAAGCGGTGTGATTTTTTCAAATGTGCCGTTTACAGCCGCGTTTTGCCACATTTGCGGTACGGCTGAGAAATTGTTTTCTATATTCCTTATCCAGTGGATGAGATACTCCTCACAATACGAAAGGCTGTTTTTTCCTCTATTCGATAATTCAATTCCTCTACTCCTTTTATGGTTATTTTGAAGCTGATGGGGGGAAAGGATTTCATGGGTGCTCCCCCTTTTTTCGCCAGGGAAGGCGCTATGCCATGCACGCTTTGAAAGGCCCTGTTAAATGCCGTTGGGGAAGAATACCCGTATTTCATACCGATATCGATAATTTTTTCAGTTCCGGTTTGCAGATCAACAGCCGCCAAAGACATGCGCCTCCGGCGGATATATTCGGAAAGCGGGATCCCTGCTATATAGACAAACATTCTTTGAAAGTGGTACGTGGAGCAGCACGCGATGCGCGCAAGCTCGTCATAGCTTATTTCTTCGCAAGATGCTCCTCCATATAAGAAATCGTTTTATTTAGTTTTTCGATCCATCCCATTTCCTTCACTTCTTTTCAGTGATCATCATACTTCTTTAGGCTGTTTACCGCCTCTCTTTTCCTGCACAAAAAAGAGAGCGCCGGAAGCTTCAAACAGGCTTGTGATACACAAGCCTGTAATGGTCTGTATTGATCACTACAAAAAACACTCTGTTTAGAGCGCGTATCCCACGATAAAAAAGATATTTTCATGGGGCTCTTTACTATTCCATATTCAGTTTACGCGCAAGGTCGAGCAGCTACCCAGCCTCCGCACGCTCTTTGCGGATATTATAACCCTGCGGCAGCAGATTCGGCAAGAGAGAAAAAAGCTCATATAATGAGGAATTATTAAGGACAAAGTTTTCAATGGTTATCCTGAGCAAGCAAAAGGGCAGGCTTTTTTCTTTTAGAATGGCAGTGAGCATAATTTACTACATTGGAATTTAGCAACTAACCAATAGCAGCAACTTCTTGCCTTTCTCGCCTGTCGGCTCAGACATTGCTGGACGTGCCCCACCGGGGCACAGCAACCGAAGCGACAGATGAGAACGGGGCAGGGCGGTCTCCACTGGAGACCTTCCCCCCACCGGGACGCGCTCACCCCTGAATAGGGGAAACAGACTGCTCCGCAGTCTGCGTGGCACGGCGAAGCCGTGACGGAGGGGTTCCAGCTTAGTGAAAACCCATATAGAACCTGCGTTTTACCAACCTTCCCGGCAAGATCCCTCAGTCAGCCTATCGGCTGACAGCTCCCCTTTCAGGGGATCCAAGGGCTGTGTGCTAAACTTATAATTTACTGCCACTCTTTCCCTTCATTGCTAATTGCTCATCGCATTTGCCGTCCAGCATCTAAACTCTTACCTCCCTATTTTGATCACCTGATCCGCCCATTCTCGGTAAAAGGCTTCCTCGTGGGAAACCAGCAGCACTGTGCCGGGGAATTCCCGGATCGCCTGCCCCAGGGCCTCCTTGGCGTTTTGGTCCAAGTGGTTCGTGGGCTCGTCCAGCATGAGAAAATTGCAGGGCTTTTCCATAAGCAGGCAGAGCTTCACCTTTCCCTGCTCACCGCCGCTGAGTGTTCCCAGGGGCTGCTGGGCGTGTTTGCTGGAGATGCCGCCGCGGGCCAGTCTTTGCCGCAACTCCTTTTGGGAAAGAGCAGGATAGGCAGCGGAAAGGACCTTCAGGGGTGTAAGCTCCGGGTCCTCCCAAAAAAGCTCCTGGGCGAAATAGCCCAGAGTGGTGCGGGGTGAAAAGGCAAATCCGCCGCCCAGTCCGGGAAGCTCCCCCAGCAGCGTTTTCAGCAGGGTGGATTTTCCGATCCCGTTGAAACCGGAGATCACTACCTTTTCCCCGCCCCGAACGCAAAAGCTCAGTGGGGGCAGCAGAGGGAAATCATAGCCCACCCTCAGCCGCTTTACCTGAAGCTGCTCCGCCTCCGTCACCGCAAGGGCGGAAAACCGGAAGACGGGCCTGATCTCCGCAAGGTCAGGGGCCTCCAGCCTCTCCAGACGTTCCAGCTGCTTTCTTCTTCCCTGGGCCATTTTGGTGCGCTGCCCCGCAAGGTTCCGGCGGATAAATTCCTCTGTCCGCTTGATCTCCCGCTGCTGCGCCGTATACCGGCGCAGATAGTCCTCCCGCAGCGCCTCCCGTTTTTTCAGGAATTCCGAATAGGCACCCCGGTATTTCGTGATTTTTCCTTCGCTGAGGTCGCAGATGGCGGTCGCCGTTTTTTCCAGAAATTCGTGGTCATGGGTCACCAGCAAAAAGGCGTTCGGCAGCTGCGCCAAATACTCTCCCAGCCAGGCGATCTGCTCCTTATCCAGGAAATTCGTGGGCTCGTCCAGCAAAAGAACCTCCGGCTGTTCCAGCAGCAGCTTTGCCAAAATCACCTTTGCCCGCTGTCCGCCGCTCATTTTCCCCAACGGGCGTTCCCGGCCTATGGCGTCCAGTCCCAGGCCGAAGATCACCCGGCTGATTCGGGTGTCGAGCTCATAAAATCCCGCCGCTTCCAGCTGGTCCTGCAGCTCCGCCGCCCGGGAAAGCGCTTCCATGTCTCCGTTTCCCGCCTTGCGGTAACAGACTTCCATTTCCCGCTCCAGAAGGAAAAGCGGCTCAAAGGCCGAGCGCAAAAATTCTCCCATGGCGAAGCCTTCATCCGCCTCTGCGTATTGGTCCAGATATCCGATAGAAACGCCCGGCTGCCAAAGCACCGTTCCCTGATCCGGGATCAGCTGCCCGGTGCAAAATTTGATCAGGGTGCTTTTTCCCACGCCGTTTTGCCCGACGATCCCAATGTGTTCTCCCCGGTTCAGCACCATTTCGGCGTTTCGAAACAGCACTGTATCCCCAAAGGAGTGGGAAAGCCCCTCTATTTCCAAATAGCTCATAAAAATCAATCCTCTCCAGAGTAAGAGCCTCTCCCAAAATAATCGGCACACATCTTGCTTGCATATTTTCAACCATACATCGTTAGTTTTCCTTGCCGGGCGACAGCTCGCCTGCGAAAAAACGCCTTGTCTGGCTGAAAATCTGACGGCGCTATCTGCGCGCCTCTTATTTCGGGATAAGCTCTAAATAAAAAAGCAGAAAGCAGATCACTCCGCTTCCTGCAAAAAACAAAAAAGCGGAAGGCCATAGCCCTCCGCACCGAAAAGACACAAGGAAACAAGCGGACAGCGCCTTCGCTTCCGCAAATTTCCCGATGACTAAAAAACGCGAACCCTGCTATGCCCTGTACAACGCCTCATCGGCAGCGATCGTACAGAGCTTCTCACCTGGCAAGCTGGCTTTTCAACTGATATCCCATCGTACTCTCCTCCGGTCTCTTTCAGACTCCGCTTTTTATACTCTATCACAAAGCTCTTCCAATGTAAAGACTATTTTCCTTTTTCGTTCCTTTCCGGTATCCGGCAAAAATCATTTCAGCCCCGGGATCAGCTCTTTGTACACATGCCACAGGCCGATCCTGTCCGGGGTGTGCTCCGGCTGCTGCCAGAAATCGTAGCCGGGGTAATCGTTCCCCTCGATAATGGCGGGCCCGTTGGGGGTGATGGCGCAGTCCCAGCCCACAAAACGCATGCCAGGCTCTTCCAGCGCCGCTTTTTTGCACAGCGCGATGGCTTCCTTGACATAGGGGATCTGATAGCCCATCAGCTCTACGCCGGTTTCCGGGTGGTGGGTCAGGGTAGTCAGCGCCGAGGTATGGCCAACGCCGGTGATCTTCCCGGTTTCGTAATCAATGGGGCAGAACATTCCGCCGTTTTCCAGATTATCCACGTATTTTCCGCCTGCGCCGATCTTCACCACAGCATAGATCAGCTGAGGCGTCCAGTGCTCCGGCGTGCCGGTAAGCAGGGTCACGATCCGCAGGGTGTTCACGGAGTGGGGGTACAGCTTCTTCATGGCGTCGTGCTGAACCAGCATTTCGCCGATCACCCCGAAGCCGCCCTCTTTGATATAGCGGAACATGGCTTCCTCGCTTTCAAAATCGGCCTTTGCCAGCCGTGCGATCCCCTTTCCGCTTTCGCCCACATCCGGCTTACAGAATACCTTTTCCTTATCGCTGAGAAACGCCTTGAACTGCTCCAGCGTCATATCCTCCACCACCAGAAAGTCTCTGCCCAGGTATTCCCGGAACCTGGGGTTGAATTTTACCTTATGATCAAAGATCTCCGCGGTTTCCGGGTCGTTGACCATGGTGATCAGCCTTTTGTTCCTCAGCCTGGTCACATAGGTATCCCGGTGCTTGCCGTCCATATCGTAAAAGCCGAACATCACATAGTCGTGATACCCCGCGCCATACCGCGCGGAGCACCACAGCATATCACAAAACAGCCGGACCTTGCTTTTTCCCGACCGCTCCTTTGCCTTTTCCAGAGATTTATTCAGCTCCTCCAACCGAACGCCGCTTAAAACCCTGCCCACATAGCCCAAACGGGATAACAACTTCATTTTTCCTCTTACCTTCCCTGCTTCTCAACGAAACCTTAATTTGCCGGCCGCCTTCCTCGTGCGGCTCAACCATGGTTAATATTTTATCACACAAATCTGATTTTGTCACAGTGTTTCACACATTTTATGATTTTTGTAAGATATCCGCTTTTTCTCCTTTTCGCCTTTACATCTGTTTTCTATATATTTAGACGCAGAAGAGGGCAAAAATGTAACACGCCTTTGGAAAGGGCAATAAAAAATTAGCAATGAGAAATGAGCAATTTAAGGGCAAGAACTTAGTTCGCTAAATTGGAATTTGCAGCGTACCGCTGCACCCACTCGTGAAGCTGTTTGGTGCGGGAAATCGGTTTCTGACCCGACCAATAGTGATTCGCTTATTTTTCTCCTGTCATTCTGAACGAAGTGAAGAATCTCGCCCTTTTCCCTTCTATTCAGGAAATGAAGGACGAGATTCTTCGTTCCTCAGAATGACAGGTGGGAACTGCGTGTTAAACTATAATTTAGTGACTTGCCCCCGGTCGGGCCAGAAACGCCTTTTGGCAGCATACCATAAATTGGCTGAAAAAAGGAAGTAAGAAAGCTATAGCTTTCCTACTTCCTCTTTTGTCCAGTTTTCGAGTGCCAGCAGCGGTTTGTCACTAAACTTCATTTATCAGTTTCCTTCCGGTCGGGTTAGGAATCACCCTTCTGCACCAAGCTGCTTCACGAGTGCCAGCGGCGGCTCGCCGCTTACAGCTCCAACAGCATTACCCTGCCCTCCCGGCGGGTGGCGTTCAAGTCGATAAGCCGCTGGTTCTCGCTGCCCCGGAATACCAGCTCCAGGTTTTTCTGGTCCTCCAGGAAGGGCCCGTCGATGAGCACATCGGTTTCTCCCAGCAGCGCGTCGATTTCCGGATCCTGCTTTTCCAGAAGTTGCTCGTAGGTATAGCCGGTAAACACCGTTACGTCCTTTCCCGCGCCGTGCACCAGCCGGGCCAGCTCCGCCAGCGGGGCTGGCTGGCAGAAGGGCTCTCCTCCGCTTAAAGTGATCCCCTTCAGCAGGGGGTTTTTTTGAAAATCTTCAAAAATTTCGGAAATTTCCATTTCCGTGCCGCCCTCAAAGGGGTGAGTTTGAGGATTATGACACCCCGGGCAATGGTGGGGACAGCCCTGGGTAAACACCGTATACCGGATCCCCTTTCCGTCTACGATCGATTCCTTTACGATCCCGGAAACCTTCAGCTTCATGGTTTTTCCCGTCCTTTATAAAACAAATTTCTTTTGCGGCAGCTCCCCCGCTTCCGTAAACCGGAAGGTGATGGGGGTGATGGCCGCCCAGCCGTTTATCACGGCTGATACGTCTGTAGCGCAGTCCGCTGAAACGGCTGCCTCCACGCCTTTCACATGATACTGAAATTCCTGCCCGGAGGAATCCAGCTGCTCGTAAGTATCCTCCCAGGGGAAAAAGAGGCCCTGGGGCACCCATTTTACGCCTTTCAGCTCCGCTAGGGGCAGGGCGGGGAGATTGATATTTAAGGCATGGGAAATATCCGCCTGAGGATCCAGCTGTTCCAGAATGCGCAGAAAGATCTCCACCACCTCCCGGGGCTCCGCCATGGGCGGGGCAGACAGCGCAAGGGCCTTTACCCCCTGCATGGCGGCCTCCAGCGCGGCGGACACCGTGCCGGAATAGTGCAGGTCCATTCCCACGTTCAGCCCGATATTGGGGCCGGAGATCACCAGGTCCACAGGCTCCCCGAGTAAAGCGCCCAGCCCCAGCCGAACACAGTCCGCCGGAGTACCGGAGATCCCATAGGCCCTTTCCGCGCCGGGAACCTGCCGTTCTCCCACCAGAAGCGGCTCGTGCAGGGTAATGCCATGCCCTACGGCACTGCGGTTCCCATCGGGAGCGCACACCGTGATCCGGTGCGTTTCCCCCAAAGCCTGTGCCAGTACCCGCAGCCCCGGCGCTTCGATCCCATCATCATTCACCAACAAAATATGCATATTATTTTCCCCTATTTTCAAAAAAGCCCCAATCGCATTGCGATCCAGGGCTTTCTGAAATAATTCTTTTCTTATCGTGGGGAAATGATCCCGGCGCTTTTACGCTGCTTTCCTTTTCCAGGATGATTGCAATGCGAAGGCATTGCCTTCATTTTCCCACTTGGGAAGAAGCTCGGTGCTTTTCCCGAAGGGAAAAGAGAACCGCTGCGAGAAGAAAGGCTTTGCCTTTCTTTTGTTCAGAAGCTTCTTCTGGATGATTGCGGCGCTTTTTCGCCGCAATCATTTGGCCATAGTATGCTTTACCCGGTCCTTTTCTTCGGCACGCTTGGCGTTGTTCCAGCGGTCCATGGTGCCAACCAGGTATCCGGTGATCCGGCGGATCCGCTCAAAATCTCTTCCCTCGCCTACCAACGCTTCCTGAGCCTTTGCGGTTTTTTTCACTGCCATGATAGTTTCCTCCTGAAAGATAAAAATGAAAATGATTACTGTTTTTATTATATCCGATTTTCCTCCGGTTGTCCAGAGAAATTTTCCAATTTTTCAAATATTTTTGCCGCGAAAAAACTTCCAAGGCGGCAGCTGTGAATTGTGCGGTATCTCCTGTAATGGATCAGGCAGGAATAGTCCGGTACGTCGTGGTACTTCTTCCGCAGCTCCTCCAGCTTGGAGACCGGCACACCCTCGCCGGAATGGCGGCCACAGCGGGGGCGCTGATCCCCAGTGGGGATCATCCAGCGCCGACCGAGCCGACAGGCGAGACCACACATCGTCGATTATGCCATCAATGGATCAGGCAGGAATAGTCCGGTACGTCGTGGTACTTCTTCCGCAGCTCCTC
>CAJUTL010000030.1:0-14288 GCA_910589395.1 uncultured Oscillospiraceae bacterium | reverse complement strand
CAGCCTGGAGACCGGCACACCCTCGCCGGAATGGCGGCCGCAGCGGGGACAAACATCGTCGATAATGCCGTTATAGCCGCACACCGGGTCTCTGTCTACCGGGTGGTTTACAGAGCCGTAGCCGATCCCCGCTTCCTTCATGCAGCGGATCACGCTTTCAAAGGCGTCGATGTTCTTGCACACGTCGCCGTCCAGCTCCACATAGCTGATATGGCCCGCGTTGGTCAAGGCGTGGAAGGGCGCTTCCTTCCTGATCTTTTCAAAGGCGTTGATGGGATAATACACCGGCACATGGAAGGAGTTGGTGTAATAATCCCTGTCCGTCACGCCGGGGATCTTTCCAAACTTCTTCTGGTCGATGCGCACAAAGGTGCCGGAAAGCCCCTCCGCCGGTGTGGCCAGCAGCGTAAAGTTCAGGCCGGTTTCCTTGGACTTGTCGTCCATGCGCTTGCGCATATAGGTGACGATCTCCAGGCCCAGCTTGTAGCTTTCCTCGCTTTCGCCGTGGTGCTTGCCGGTCAAGGCTTTCAGGGTTTCCGCCAGGCCGATAAAGCCCACGGAAAGAGTGCCGTGCTTCAAAAGCTCCGCCACGGAATCGTTGCGGCCCAGCTTTTCCGAATCGATCCACACGCCCTGGCCCATCAGGAAGGGATAATTATAGGCCTTCTTACTGCACTGGATCTTGAAACGGTGCAAAAGCTGCTCAATACACAGGTCGATGCGCTCGTCCAGGATCTCGTAAAATTTCTTGATATCGCCCTTGGCCTCAATGCCGATGCGAGGCAGGTTTACGGAGGTAAAGCTCAGGTTTCCCCTGCCGCAGGTTGTTTCCCGCTTTCTGTCGTGGACGTTGCCCATGACTCTGGTGCGGCAGCCCATATAGGCAATTTCGGTATCGTAATCTCCGGCCTTGTAATATTGCAGGTTGAAGGGCGCGTCAATAAAGCTGAAATTGGGGAACAGCCGCTTGGCGGAAACCCGCATGGCCAGCTTGAACAGGTCGTAGTTGGGGTCACCCTCGTTGTAGTTGACACCCTCCTTTACCTTGAAGATCTGCACCGGGAAAATGGGGGTCTCCCCGTCTCCCAGGCCGTCCTCTGTGGCCAACAGCAGGTTCCGAATGACCATTCGGCCCTGCTCGGAGGTGTCGGTACCGTAATTCAGAGAAGAGAAGGGAACCTGGGCGCCCGCTCTGGAATTCATGGTGTTCAAATTGTGCACCAGAGCCTCCATGGCCTGGAAGGTAGCGTGGTCAGTCTCCCGCCAGGCGGTCTCCCTGGCATAACTCGCGCAGTCGAAGGCCTCTTCCGTTGTGATCTCCTCAAAGCCGTTTTCCTTCTGATGCCTGGGCAGATACTCGGCAAATTTCTCCCCGTATTCCTGGGCCTGGTCCATGGTAACGGTATGGCCCAGCTCTTCCTTTGCCGCAGTGACCAGAGCCTTGGCGTCCTCATAGGACATTCCGTTGTGCACCCGGAGGAATTCGATAAGGGCCTTGAAATACTCCTTGCAATAGGTCTTATCCACACCCTGAGCCATGGCGTAATCGAAGATCGGCACGCTCTGGCCGCCATGCATCTCATTCTGGTTTGCCTGAATGGCGATACAGGCCAAGGCGGCATAGCTGCGGATATCGTTTGGCTCCCGCAGATAGCCGTGACCGGTGGAAAAACCGCCTTTGAACAGCTTGATCAGGTCGATCTGGCAGCAGGTTTCCGTCAGCGTGTAAAAATCCTTATCGTGAATGTGGATATCCCCATCAATATCGGCTCTGGCGATCTCCGGAGGGATCACGTATTTTTCATAGAAGCTCTTGGAGCCCTCTGAGCCGTATTTCAGCATGGTGCCCATGGCGGTATCGGCGTTGATGTTGGCATTTTCCCGCTTCAGGTCGGAATCCTCGGCGGAAACAAAGGTCAGCGCCGAATACACCTTGACCAGCTCATCGTCCATTTCGCGGATTTTCTGATGCTCTGCCCGGTACAAAATATAGGCCTTGGCGGTCTTGGGGTAATCGGCCGCGATCAGCTCCTCCTCCACCAGGTCCTGGATCTGCTCTACTGTGGGAGTCTTTTTCATTTTATTCAGCTTATCCACCACGTTGTTTGTGAGTCTGTCCAGCTCCTCATCGCTGAACTTCTCCGTGGCGTTGCGCACATTGGCCTTAAAAATAGCGCCCCGAATTTTGGACGCGTCAAAGTTTACCTTCTCTCCGCTTCTTTTGACGATGGACTTCAACATTCCCGAACCAACCCTTCTTCTCTATTTCGGCTTCCCCGTTTCCGGGGAGAACGTCTCTTATTATATGCGCTGGATCAAATTATGTCAATACAATATATGGTGGTTTTTTCATCTTTTTTCCTTTTTTGACCCAAAATATTCCGCCTCCGGGATTGTTTCACGACTTTCCCGAAGGCGGCTTTTTCAGGTATCTTCTGGCTTTTTTAGTCCTGCGCGCTATGTTCCACAGTGCGGATATTCAGCTCGTCTAATTGTGCCTGCTCCACCGTGGAGGGAGCGTCCATCATCACATCCTGGGCGCTCTTGTTCATGGGGAAAGCGATCACCTCCCGGATCGAGGCTTCGCCGGAAAGCAGCATCACCATGCGGTCCACGCCGGGCGCGATGCCCGCATGAGGCGGCGCGCCGTAGCAGAAGGCGTTGTACATGGCCGGGAATTTCCGCTTTACGTCCTCTTCCCCCAGGCCCACAAGCTCAAAGGCCTTCACCATGATCTCCGGGTCGTGGTTTCGCACCGCGCCGGAGGAAAGCTCAATGCCGTTACAAACCAGGTCATACTGCTCCGCCAGCAGCGTCAGGGGATCGGTCTCTCCCCGCTCCGCCTTTTCCAGGGCTTCCACACCGCCGGAGGGCATGGAGAAGGGATTGTGGCAGAACTCCAGCTTCCCGCTTTCCTCCCCGATCTCGTACATGGGAAAATCCACGATCCAGCAGAACTCATAGCGCTCCTTGTCCATATGGCCCTCACAGGAAGCGCCCAGCAGCTTTACCGCCACGCCGGCGGTCTTTCTGGCCTCGTTTTTCGAACCCGCGGAAAGCATAACCAAAGCGCCCGGTGTAAGGCCCAAGGCCTCCTTTACTCCGGCGGCCAGAACGGGATCAGCATTGATAAATTTCGCAATTCCCCCCGCGATCTCCCCGGCCTCATCCAGCTTGAACCAATAGGGCTTCTGCCCGGCCTGCACTTCAATTTCTTCGCAGAGCTTATCGATCTGCTTCCGGGTCAGGGTACAGCCCGATACCGGCACCGCCTTGATAATGCTGTTTTCAAAGGGGCCGAAACCGCAGGCCCCCAAAAGCTCCGTCACATCGGAAACCCGCAGATCGATGCGAAGATCCGGCTTGTCCGTGCCAAATTCCTCCATGGCCTGCAAATAGGGAATCCGGCGGAAGGGGGCGCTGGAAGCAATGTGATAAGCGCCGTATTTTGCGAATACCGGGGGCAGCACCTGCTCCATTACGGCAAACACGTCCTCCTGCCCGGCAAAGGCCATTTCCATATCCAGCTGATAGAATTCGCCGGGAGAACGGTCGCCTCTGGCGTCCTCGTCCCGGAAGCAGGGGGCGATCTGGAAGTACTTGTCAAAGCCGGAGGCCATCAGCAGCTGCTTAAACTGCTGGGGCGCCTGAGGCAGCGCGTAAAACTTGCCGGGGTGCTTTCGGGAGGGCACCAGATAGTCTCTTGCCCCCTCCGGGGAGGAGGCGGTCAAAATGGGAGTGGTGATCTCCAAAAAGCCCTGCTCCTCCATGGCCCTGCGCAGGGCGGAGACCACCTGAGAGCGCATGATGATATTTCCCTTTACCTGAGGATTTCTCAGGTCCAGGTAACGGTAGCGCAGGCGCTGGGCCTCGTCTGCGTCCCGGGAGAAATTCACCTCAAAGGGCAGCTCGTTATAGCGGCAGCGGCCCAGCACCTGAACGGTCTCCGGCACGATCTCGATCTCTCCGGTGGGAAGCTTGGGATTTTTATTGGTGCGCTCCCGCACGGTACCCGTCACCTGAATGGTGGTTTCCTTGTTCAGTGCCTTCACCTGCTGCAAAAGCGCCTCAGTTTCCACCACCACCTGAGTAATTCCGTAAAAATCCCGAAGCACCAAAAAACCGATGCCGCCGCCTACCTCCCGCAGGTTCTCCATCCACCCGCTGAGAGTGACCTTTTCCCCCGCGTCAGAAAGCCGCAGCTCCCCGCAAGTATGCGTTCTGTATTTCGTCATGGTATTTTCTCCTTTTTCACTTTTCTCCTGGTTGAAGTAACTGATAAATGATAGTTTAGCGCCCTTAGGCTCCACTTGTTTACAAGGGGAGCTGTACGGCATAGCCGTGACTGAGGGGATTGAAACCGGCGGCCTTATCCCGCTTTCTGCGTGTGACTATCCTTTCCACCGAGTCTCACCTGTCGGTTCGGTCGGTTCGCACCAGCGGTCTCGCCTGTCGGCTCGGTCGGGTCAGAGCGGTCTCCACTGGAGACCTTCCCCCCACCGGGACGCGCTCACCCGTCCGGCGGTCCCCGCAGACTGCGAAGCAGTCTGTTTCCCCTCTATAAATAAGGGAAGGCTTTCGCTCACCGCTAAATCCCAATTCATCTCTCCGCGTCTTTATCATTGCTAATTGCTCATTTTAGTGTTAAAACGTCAAATCCTCCTGGCTGGTACAGGCGGCGAGGTACTCGTCTGTAAAGTCATCTCCCAGGGAAATTTTCTTCTTTTCCCCGGTTTTCATGTTTTTCAGCTCCGCCTTGTTTTCCCGCAGCTCGTCCTCCCCCAGCACCAGGGTGTAGGCGGCGCCGATCTTATCCGCATACTTCATCTGGGCCTTCAGCCCTCTGCCGCACAGGTCGCAGTCCGCCGGAATGCCGCATTTGTGCAGGGTATCCACCAGCTGCATGGCCTTTTCCAGGGCCTGCTCTCCCAGGGAAGCCACATAGACCTCACAGCGCACGGGAGCCGGGAACTCCACCCCCTGCTTCTCTAAAGCCATCATAATGCGGTCCAGCCCCAGGCCAAAGCCCAGGCCGGGAGTGGGGTTTCCGCCCAGCTCTTCCACCAGGCCGTCGTACCGGCCGCCGCCGCCCAGGGCAAGCCCCATACTCTTGGAGGGGAACTCAAATACCGTGCGGGTGTAGTAATCCAGCCCCCGCACCAGGCCGGGATCCAGCTCATAGGAGATCCCCAAAGCGGTCAAATACTTCTGCACCTGTTCAAAATGTGCCCGGCAGTCCTCGCAAAGGTAATCTGTGATTTTCGGCGCGCCCTTGGCGATCTCCCCGCAAACGGGGCTTTTGCAGTCCAGAATGCGCATGGGGTTCCTGTCAAGCCGGGAAAGGCAGGTCTCGCAAAGCTTGTCCTTGTAGGCGGAAAAATACTCCGTCAGCGCCTTGTGATATTCTTTCCGGCACTGGGGACAGCCGATGGAATTCAGCTGCAGGCCCACATCGGTCAGGCCCAGCCTTTGAAAGGCGGAAAGCCCCATGGCGATCACCTGGGCGTCCGCCGCGGGTTCCGCCGCGCCGAACAACTCCACGCCAAACTGATGCAGCTCACGCCACCGGCCGGCCTGGGGCTTTTCATAGCGGTAGCAGGTATCCGTGTAGTAAAGCTTCACAGGGTACCCCCCGTTGTACAGGCCGCTTTCCAGCATGGCCCGAACCGCCCCGGCGGTACCCTCCGGCCGCAGAGTGATGGAACGCCCACCCTTATCCTCAAAGGTGTACATTTGCTTTTCCACCACATCGGTGGTGTCCCCCACGCCCCGCAAAAACAGCTCGGTGTGTTCAAATACCGGGGTGCGCGCCTCCCCAAAGCCGTTTAATTCCGCCTCGCTTCGCAGCACGCTTTCCAGCAGCTGCCATTTTTCCGAGGAAGCCCAGCGGCCATCCTTTGTGCCGGGCATCACATCATCGGTGCCCTTCGGCGCTTTTGTGATCAGTTCCATATTTGATCTCCTTTCTTCTTTTTCTTCCCTATCAAAAGCTTTCGCTTATTTCCCACTTCCGATCTGGCCTGTTTGCTCCATGCGGCTCTTGTATTTTTCCAAAACCCTTTCAAAGGCCCTGTCCGCGTTGATTCCCAAAGCCTCGGAAAGGCACAGCAGAGAAAACACGCAATCGCCCAGCTCCTCCTCCATGGCTTTCCCGGCCATAAGCTCCCGGGTTCCATAATCGGAGGCCTTCAGCAATTCCTTCGACAGCTCTCCCAGCTCGGAGAGCAGGTCTAAAAGCCGGGTCTCCGCTTTTGCCTCCAGGCCGTGCTTCCTTAAAAATTCCGCCGCTTCCCGCTGACGTTTTTCCATGGGCGCTTCCTCCTCAAGACCTGAAGATAACTAAATAGAAAAAGAACCCTCTCCCCCCGGCGAAGCCGGAACAAGGGACGAAGGTATCTTCGTGGTGCCACCCTACTTCAAAAGCGACTCGCTCTAAAGTCATAAAGCGGCGCTTTCCTCGGTTGATTCGGTTTTCGGCTCTTCAGGTGTCTTTCCTTCGTTCTGTCCCGAAGGGGCTTCCAACCGGAAGCAGCTTCCCTGCCTCCGACCCCTGCTCTCTGGCGGGCCTCCCGAAGTACTCTTCCTGCGTCGTCACCGTACTGACTGCCTCAAATTATAAAGCAGGATCTGTTATTTTGCAAGCCCTAATTTCAGGCAGGAAAGAAAAAAGCGTTTCCGCAAAAGCGCAGAAAACGCCGTTTTTCTCTCTGCTACGGTGATCAGGGCTCTCTTACGATATCCCGCCAGTCCAAATCCCCTCGCTCCAGGCCGTGGATCAGCACCTCCGCCGTGGCGATATTGGTGGCCACGGGGATATTGTGCATATCGCACAGGCGAAGCAGGTTCATGTCGTTGGGCTCCTGGGGCTTGGGATTCAAGGGATCCCGGAAAAACAGAAGCAGATCGATCTCGTTGCAGGCGATCCGCGCGGCGATCTGCTGATCCCCTCCCTGAGACCCGCTTAAAAACCGCTGCAGCTTCAGCCCGGTGGCCTCTGAAACCATTTTTCCCGTGGTGCCCGTGCCGCACAGCGTGTGGCGGCTGAGGATCCCGCAGTAGGCAATGCAAAACTGCACCATCAGCTCTTTTTTCGCGTCGTGGGCTGTCAAAGCAATGTTCATAAAACAAACTCCTCCTTCTTTTTTCATCCTAAAATGTTTCGTGCTCTCCCAAAAGAAATCATTTCAAGGCGGGAACAGGAATTCCTTCTCCTTCCAGCCGTCCCGCCATTCTGTGTAAAGCCATCATTCCCTTTGACGCGTCCTTTGCCTTTTTTCCCTTCAGGAAGGCCGCCGCCAGGGAAAAATCCTCCGGTACCACGCCAAAAAGCCGAATTCCGGCGGCGTCGATCACCGCGTCCAGATCGCCGTATACGCCGGTCTCATCGAAAAATTCACCGTTAAAGCGGTTGATGACAAGCCTCCTGTCCGATACCGCCAGCTTACTAAGCAGTCCGCTGACCGCGTTGGCGCTCCGCACGCATACCGGATCGGGACTGCAAACGATCAGTGCCCGATCCGCCGCGCAGGCCGCCGAACGAAAGCCGCCCCCCACTCCCGCGGGGGAATCCAGCAGCACATAGTCGTAATACCGTTTTAAGAGCGGTACCAGCTTTCGCATGACCCCGGGGCGGATCATGTTTTCCCCGGAGGAGGGCGCGGGCAGTAAAAACAACCCTTCCGCATCGGCGCAGGGATAAATCGCCTCCGCCGGAGCGCACCTGCCGTATACCACATCTGAGATATCAAACACCAGGTTTTCCTCTGTTCCCGTCATACGATCCAGGCTGCGCAGGCCTGCGTCGCAGTCGATCAACAACACACGCCGGCCTCTTTGGGCCAACGCTCTGCCCAGCCCCACAGACACCGTGGATTTTCCCACGCCGCCTTTTCCGGACGTTATCACAGTTGAAATTCCCATAGCTGCTTACCTCGTTCTTTTCATCTTAGCACACCGGAACGGCTTTGTCAAAAACAAATATTAATTTCAATGAATTTTAGGCATAATAAATAAAATTTTCTTCGTTTTTTCGGCACTTACGCGATGGGCCGTTATCCGCCGCTGTAATAAGGCGATACCGGCTTCTTTTTGTCCTCTCCTCCGGAGGCAGAGCTTCCGCCAGGCGCGGAAGAGACTCCGTTTTCCGGCGCTGAGCTTACTGGCGAGGAGGAAGTTTCCCCGGTAAAGGGCGTTGTGGGAATATCCCCCCTACCGGAATTCTCAGGATCCTCCGGTTTTTGAGAAGAAGTTTCTCCGTCCCCTGCTCCGACAGAGCTCTCTCCCATGGGGGAGTCCCCATTTTCCAAAGCGGAAGACAAAAACTTATCCTTTTCCTTCTCTTCCTGCCTTGCCTTTTCCTCCGCCAGCTGTTCCTTGGTTTTCAGCACCTTGCCCTCATCGTCTACCAGGTTGCCCTCACTGTCATAGCGGTTGCCTTCCTCGTCCCAGGTATAGAAGCCGAAATACTGGTCTAAAATGTCCTTCGCCACATTTTGGGCGTAAGGCCCCTTATTGCCGTATTCCATCATCACTGCGATGGCGATCTGCGGGTCGTCCGCCGGGGCATAGCAGATAAAGCTGATGTTCGGTTCCGTGCTGTCGTCCTCCGAGGTTTCTGCGGTTCCCGTTTTGCAGGCGATGGACACCGGGTAGTCTCCAAACACATCGGAAGCCGTACCGGAGGTTGCCACCATGCACATAGCCTCGCGTACCACGCCCAGCACATCGGAAGAGAGATCCGCGTCAGACAGCTCCTTTGTTTGATATTCTCTGACAGTCTCCTCACCGGTATAGTCTGTTACCTTGTGGAGAAAATGGGTCTCCAGCCGCTTTCCCCCGTTGGCAACGGTAGCGCAGTAAGCGGCAAGCTGCATGGGGGTAAACATATTGTCCGCCTGGCCGATGGCCGCTTGGGCGGTAACGCCGTCCACCCACTCCTCACCGGCGTGATTTTCCTTATATTCCTGGGGGTTCGCCATAATGCCTGTGCGCTCGCCCAGCTCTACGCCGGTTTTTTCGCCCAGCCCAAAATACTCCGCATAGGCGTCCATTTTCCGAATTTTCAAATTCAGGCCCACGTTGCAAAAAAACACGTTGCAGGATTCCGCAATGGCGCTGTACACATTTTTAGGCCCCAACGTTTCATTCAGGCATTTCGTTTTCATATCATAATACTCGAACACGCCGTTGCAGTCATAGGTGGTGTCCGCGCCGATGACCCCTTCCTGCAGAGCCGCCAGCGCCACCATGGGCTTAAAAACCGAGCCCGGTGTGTACACGCCGCCCAGAGCGCGGTTCAGCATAGGCTGTTTTTTATCGTTGGTTTTTTCATTGATATAGGCGTCGTCCGTGGTATAAAGGTTCATATCAAAGGTGGGGTAGGAGGAATTCACCAGCACCCCGAAATCCTTTACGTCCAGCACAGCCACTGCCCCGGCCGTACAGTTTTTCGCCTTGGTATTATTCTCGATATTTTTCTTCAGAGACAGGTTCGCCACCCGCTGCAGGTCGGAATCCAGCGTGGTATAAACGGTATTTCCTTCCTCCGGCTGCACGGTAACGGCGGTGTTTTTCACTTCCCCCGTATCGTCCACGAAAATGGTTTCCTCCCCACGGTGGCCCCGAAGCTCCGATTCAAAGGCTGCTTCGATACCGCCCTTTCCCAAGCGGTCCGTCCATTTATAGCCGGAAATATTGTTTTTATAGTCATAGGCCGTCCCATTTTCCACGGCGGCATCGTATTCCTCTTCCGAAATGGCGCCCACGTTGCCCACCACATGGGGGGCGAGAGCGCCGTCCTCTCCATAGTAACGCGCCACCGATACCTTGGGCTCGATCCCCTTCAGGTCGTTTCCTTTTTGGCTGATGACCCCCACTGTTTCCGCCGATACGTTTTCCGCGATCACATAGGCGTTGGTTCGGGAATAGCCGTCCCGTTCCATGGAATACCGCACAGAGGCCACGTCTCTGGTATCCTTTTTGGAAAAGCCCTCGCAGCCGTACCGGCGGGCCAGCTCCGCGATGCACTCCTCCGCCGTGGCGTATTCCGCCATATTCAGCATATCCTGGCCCTTCAGAGTCTCGATCTCCTCTTCTTTTCCTTCGGCAAACTGATACTCGTTTTCCTCCGTGAGCACAATGGGAAGCCTGTCCCGCCACTTTTCTCCCCGGCTTTCCAGAAGGTCGATCACCTTGATGATGGTGGCGTTGCGCTCCCTGTAGACCATGTGCAGGGCGTTATATACGATATCATAGGAGATCTGATTCCCCGCCAGCACCTTGCCGTTTCTGTCCAGGATCTGGCCTCTGGCCGCATCTAATTCAATGGTGTCGGTACGGTCGTTCAGGGCCTCCTGCTCAAAGCGCTCTCCCTCCAAAACCTGCCACTGGAACAGCCGGAGCTCATACCCCGCAAACACCGCCAGAAGCAGCAGCACACAGAACGCGTATCTCCCTATTTTTCTGATTTTCGGCAGTTTCATCATACAGAAAGCCCTCTCAAAAGGTCAGTTCTCCTGGGTGCGCACCGCCTGAGACAGGCCCCGGTTCAGCAAATACACCAGGGGAACAAAGATCATCGTGTAAAAGTATTTCGGCAGATAGTGGTGCAGAAAGGCGTATTCCGGCATGGAATAGGAAAAATAATACAGGAAAAACCACTGGGCGCAAACGGTCAGCCCGATGGTCCAGAGGCCGGTGATCAAAGCGGTGACAAGATTGACCTGTAAATAAACCTTGCTCAAAATACTGACAAAGCAGCACAGCACCGCCAGGACCACGGCGTGAAAGCCCATAATACCGGACAGCCCGAAATCACAGAACAGCCCCCCCACCACGCCGAAGGCCATGGCGGGCAGCTCCTCCTCAAACATGGCAATGGTGATCGCCGCCGGAAAAATCAGCACCGGGCGAACGCCGAACACGGCGGGCAGCAGCCCGGGAGTTTCCTGCAGCATAAACAGCACCAGCAGCTCCAGCACATAGGCCAGGTACCGAATCACACGGTTAAAGTCTCTCATTCCGCGTCCTCCCCGCCCTGGGGCTGAGAGGAAAGATCCACCTCCGGGATCTCCTCCCCTTTTCCGGGGAAGCTGACAATGACAAATACGTCCTTTACGGCGGAAAGATCCTCGCAGGGCTGTACCACCGCGTATTTTGAAATATCATTCTCCGCCTTTTCCACGCTTTTCACTTCGCCGATTAAAATCCCTTCCGGGTAATTCCTGCCCGCGCCGGAGGTGGTCACGATGTCCCCCTCCTGCAGCTGGGTGTCCCCGGAAAGATAGTTAAAGCGCAGCAAACCGGAGCTGGCAGTCATGATATCGCTGGTGATCACGCCGCTTTCCTGGCGCTCAATGCACACAGCCGCCACCTTCACATCTTCGGAAAGCAGACAGGAGACCTTGCTGGTGGTGGCATAGGCCTGTGTCACAATGCCCACCAGCCCCCGGCTGGTGATCACAGGGTCCCCCACGCTGATGCCCTCCAAGGTGCCTTTGTCAATGGAAAATCCGGAAAACACATCGTTGGGGTCCCGGCCGATCACAGAGGCGGCCAGAGATTTATTTTCCGGGCGCTGGCCGGTGATCTCCAGCTGCAGCTTCAGCTGCTCGTTTTCCTGCTTGATGGTCTCAAAATCCGCCAGCTTCTGCTGAAGCTGGGCGTTCTTATCCTGAAGCCTTGTCACCATATCCTTCAGCTCGTCCTTGGAAAGCCCGTCCAGATCCAGAAACTCCGTAACATTTTCCGTTACCGTGGTGGCCACTCCCTGCATGGGAGAGGAAACGAAGCCCAACAGGCTTGCCAGAAACGAGCCGCCCGCAGTGGCAGTAAAAATGATCAGCCCCAGCAGCACGAACACGGTGATCATCAGCACCTTAAACGAGCTGCTTTTGAAAAACTCCTTCAAGCCCAAGCCCCCTTTCTCAGAAAATCTCCCGCAGATATGGTTCTTCCCGTTCAGTCAAAGGCGGACTGCCGCAGAGCGGAACGCGGCCCGCGCCGCTTGCCGCCTTCCACAGCAGTCCTCCTCTACTTCCCAAAAACTTGTTCTTTCCCTTTTTGCCGATGCTTCACTCACTTTTTTCTGGAGCGATAATAGGACTTGGGCAGATCCACCTCCAGGCTTTTGCCCGTGCCCTCTACCACGCAGTCCAGGGGCCGCTCCGCCACATGAACGGGGATCCCCGTTTCCTGGCTTACCAGCTTGTCCAGGCCCCGCAGCAAAGCGCCGCCGCCTGTGAGCATAATGCCCCGGTCAATAATATCCGCCGCCAGCTCCGGCGGGGTCTTTTCCAAAGTATCCTTGATGGCGTCCACCACGATCATCACGCTGTCCATCAGGGCCTCCCGCACCTCGTCGGCATGAATGGTCACATTCTTCGGCAGGCCGTCGATCAGGTTCCGGCCCTTGATCTCCACAAAGGAATTGATGGTATCCTCCGTGGGAAACGCCGAGCCGATCTTCACCTTGATCTCCTCGGCGGTACGTTCGCCGATGAGCAGGTTATATTTCTTTTTTACATAGGTGACGATGGCCTCGTCAAATTTATCGCCCGCCATGCGCACGGAAACGGCGGTAACGATATCTCCCAGGGAGATCACGGCCACTTCGGAGGTGCCGCCGCCGATGTCCACCACCATGCTGCCGGTAGCCTCCCCCACGGGCAGGCCCGCGCCGATAGCTGCCGCCATGGGCTCCTCGATCAGATCCACATTGTTGGAGCCGGCCTGACGGGCGGCGTCCTCCACTGCCCGGCGCTCCACTTCCGTAACTCCGGAGGGAATGCAGATCACGATCCTGGGCCGGCTGAAGGTACCGGATTTCAGCGCCTTTTTGATAAAGTATTTCAGCATTGCCGCCGTTACGTCGAAGTCGGCGATCACGCCGTCCTTCAGGGGACGCACCGCCACGATGGAGCCGGGGGTCCTGCCCAGCATTTCCTTGGCCTGCTTACCCACCGCCAAAACCTCATCGGTACGCACGTCCACGGCCACCACGGAGGGTTCCCGCATTACAATGCCCTTGCCCCGCATAAATACCAGCGTATTGGCAGTTCCCAAATCAATGCCGATATCCTTGGAAAACATAGAAAACATGGAAAAAAGTCCTGAAAGCCCTGCCATCTGAAAACTCTGCCTTTCCGGCCCATACCCCGGGCCTGCCATATTTGATCCGCGAAGAAACGGATTTCACACGCACAGACTGCCTGATCCACGGTAACGGGTTTCACCCAGTACACAGATTTTGCACACCCATACGGATCGTATCTTCTCTCTTATCGTTTCCCAATTCCGGTAAAAATTCCTAACTGCCTGATTCTTTCCGCAAAACACAGAAAAAAGCTCACCCGATAACAGGGAAATTATAATTCATTATACATCATTTTCTCCGGTTTCTCAACAACAAAGTTTACATAAACACAGAAAAAACCAAAATACCGCATATGTGCCGGACGTCTTCAGACACGGTACAATATTTAGGTATTTAGTCGTTAGTTGTAAGTGGTTAGTTATTAGAGAAGGGCAAAAGCGCAATTTGTTGCGCTTGCAATTTGCGCTCCGGGCAATGGGAATGAGCAGTTAATAATTAGTAATTAAGGGCAAAAGGTAGTATGCTAAATTGTCATTTTGGCATATCCTTATTATCGTGCAACATAGCATTAAAATCTTTTTTATCTTCGTTTGCCATTTCTGCCACCTCCTACTTTAAGGATAATCTGTTTGGCATTCCTATGCAATGAGGCTGTTTGAAAAAATTCGTCATACAAACTGGAATTTAACGTTCACTCATATATTGTTTTATTTCATCAGAAGTCAATTTTCGTACTTCTGTATGTGAATATTCTTTATACTCTCCAACATTAAACACAGATGTCATTTGTTTGTATTTCTTGTCTTTATTCTTTTTCAAGAATAGATGTAAATCCTCATTCCCGGCGAATATTTTATAAGATACTCTGCCTTTACTGTTCTCTATCTCATAAATACCACATGAACTTTTCGTTGCATAATCGGCTGTTCGTAAATAAAGTTTTGCAATTTCCAATGACTTAAAAGGAAAATTCCATCTTTGTAATCCTCTGTTTGGGTCATGTTCAATACAAATGCAACGTCCACAAGTTCCACAAATATATTGAGTGTGGTTTTCTAAGCAGTCCAAGGGATTTAGTAATGGTGTTATTCTATTTTCATCAGAGTAACATTCTTCACACATTTTTCTTTTCGCTCCTTATCAAATTCTAATTTGTTCCTGTATAAAAAGTATATCACGAAGGCGTGAAGATTTC
>CAJUTL010000029.1 GCA_910589395.1 uncultured Oscillospiraceae bacterium | reverse complement strand
GCGTGCCCCACCGGGGCACAGCAACCGAGCCGACAGGCGAGAAAGGCAAGGGGTTTTTGCTATTCGTTAGTACAATAAATTCCAATTTACAGGCGTTGGTTACAACGCTTGTATTATTTTCAGCGCCTGTGCCTTTGCCCTTAATCATTGCTCATTTCTCATTGCTAATTGCTCATGCCCCCATAGCCCCCCTGCTTTTTACGCCAATAGAATATGTTCATCGATCCGGCGAACAACGCCGCAGGTGTAGGAGGTAAAGTGGCGATTCCAGAAGCCAGATGCCGGGGGATTGATGCTTTCAAAGTCCACCCCCAAAAGGGGGATCCACTCCTTATACAATGCGGCGGACACATATTCCAGCAGCGCTGTGAACACACCCTTCCTCCGGTGCTCCGGCAGACAGTACGCCCCGGTGATATGGCGGTAATCAGGGCCTCCGGCAACACAGGTCTCCCCAGAGGGGGAAAGCCGGAGAAAGGCGCAAAGTTCCCCTTGACAGCGGGAGACGAAGCACCGGTCTGTGCCGGAGGAGAAGGAGTTCTGAAACTGGTTCATGGTTTCCGGAGCCCGGTTCATAAAGAACGGGCTTTCCAGGTAATGCCTGTGCAGTGCAAGCTCCAGCGGGTATGCGGCCGCACATTCTTCCGGCGAAAGCTCTGAAGCTGTGTAGCCCGGAAGCGAAACGGAGGGGTGCGGCGTTGTTTTTCGGATAGCGTCCATACACCGCAGACCAAACCCGTATTGGTAAAACTGTGTTTGGGCAGCCTGATCGTGTGCATAAAGGCAGATACCGTGGCTGACGGCCCCGGCTTTGACCCATTTTCGGGCAGCGTGGCAATAGAGAGCGGCATAGATCTTCTCCCGGTTTTCCGGCCTTGCTCCATTGGCCCCCATGGGGGAAAACACGCCTGTCGCGTCAGTGGAACGAAAGGCGTGTGCAAAGGGAGAAACGGCGCAGAGGAAGCCCACCAGGGCGTCCCCCTCCAGAGCGGCGGCGCCCAGACCGTTTTCGGCAAAGGGCTCCAGATCCAGCAGCGCCGAAGCCTTGGGAAGCGCCCTTGCGTGGCGGCGTTCCTCCTCATAACAGGAAAGGGCCAGGGCCGCCGCCTGCGGGATATGCTCCCGGCGGAAATCAACGATCTTCATACTGTGTTTCTCCTTTCTCCGGCACGGCAAGAGCCTGAACCATGATCAAACAGGGGTTTTCCTTGTTCCACAGGGTGGGAAAGCATTCCAGGCGGCGAAATCCCATGGCGGAGTAGAAAGCACGGGTGCGGGCATAGCCGGGGTCGGGGTTGGAATCGTCCAGGGTTTTGACCTGCAGGAGAGCATACTTTTGCCTGCGGCAGAAGGCTTTCGCCCATTCTACCAGTTGCCTGCCCGCTCCCCGGCGGTGCTCTGAGGGCAGCACTCCCATCACGAAGATTTCCGCCGCCTCCGAAGAGGTTTCCCGGACGGTGAGAAAGCCCACGGCAGTCTCTCCCTGAAAAACGGCGGCAAAGGGAAGGCCGCCGCTTTCCCGAATGTATTCCTCCCGGGATTCCTTCAGGCCAAACCAGCCTGGTAAAGCCTCCAGAATACTCCGGGCGATCCGCCGCTTTTCCGGCGGGGCTTCTATTTCCCGGAGGACAAGATTTTCCTCCTCGGAAGCACCCCGGCTCCAGGCTTCCCGAAAGGCCTTCAGGATGGGGAACCGGTTTTCCCGTTTTGGGGAAAGGGCCTTTTGCACCGCCCGGAAGCGTGCTTCCGTTTCCTCCCAGTGGGCCCGGTCCTGATACTCCTCCCCGGCAAAGAGGAACAGTAAGAGCTTCCCCAGGGTAAAAACATTGGTGCGGGAATCCAGCACCGCGCCGGGCTGAGCTTCCTCCGGGGCCTTTAAGCGAGGCGAACCGGGCCAATCCTCCCCCAGGTCGTTTCGGAGGGGAGCCCTGCGGAACAGATCGATATCGCAGATGATGAGGGTATCGGTGAGAAAATTGTATAACAAGCTGCTGTCGTAAAAATCCACCGCCACAAAGCCCCGCTCTTCCGTATAGCAGAGAAAATCAAACAGCGTTTCCGCGGCCCGGCGCTTCTTTGTGAGGGGCAGGGCGCGGAGCCTGACGTAGGCGGAATCCGGGTGAGTAAATTTCGGCTTTTCCTCAAATTCCCAATGGGCGTGGGGGCAGCCGCCCTGAGCCCACTCAAAGAGCAGGGCAAGCCCATGCTCCGTTTCCAAACGGCCCAGATACCGGATCACACTGGGGTGAGGCAGGGCAAGATACACCTGCTCCGCCTTTTTCAGACGGTCGATGGCCGCCTCTACCGTGCCGGAATATTTCGCCGTTTTCGCTCCGGCGTATTTGACAAACAGCTTCCTGCCATTCTTTTCCACGCCAAAGGAAAGATTGCCGGAATCGTTTTGAGAAAATACGCAAAAGGGAGCTCCCAGCTCCAAAAGCCAGGAAAAATCCTGAAACTCCCGTAAAGGAAAGCTGACGCTTCCCAGGTCGATGGTTACCATAAAAGGACCCCCAAATAGTAGTTAGTAATTAGTTGTTAGTGGTTAGAGAGGGAAATTTAGATGCTGGACAGTGGATACCATGAGGAATTATGAGGGCAAGGGCACAAGCGTTGTAACCAACGCTGCTAAATTATAAATTTACACACACTCTTGGCTCCCCTTTCAGGGGAGGCAAGGGGTTAGTGCTATTCGTTAGTCAGCTAAATTCCAATTTATTGCACTAACTGCCCCCGTTGTCATCCTGAGCGGAGCGAAGGATCTCGTCCTTATTCCCTGAGTAAAGAGCCAAAGGGCGAGATTCTTCACTTCGTTCAGAATGACAGGTGGAGGTAAGCGGGCAACTGCTAAATTCTAATTTAGCGCTTTACTTGCTATCAGGTCAGAAACCGATTTCCCGCACCAAGCAGCTTCACGAATGGCTGCGGCGCCTCGCCGCCAAATCCCACAATTCAGCAATCTCTGCTTTTGCCCTTCTTAATTGCTCATTCCTCATTGCTTTTCGCTGCCGGAATGAAAAAACAGCGCCTCCGGAAAAACCGGGGCGCTGTTCGCTGCAAGGAAGTTGGAAAAACGGCTCAAAGCCGTTCTTTTATTTGCGGGGAACGAAATGCCGTCAGGTTTTTCCGAAGCTGGTTCATTTCTGTTCCCCCCCTTTTTCTTTTTCTATTTTGAGTTTAGCATTCCGCAGGCGTTCTGTCAAGGGCTTCCCGCTCTTCGGGGGCGTAATATTGGGCCTGGGCGTCCCAAAGGGCCCGGTACACGCCGGTTTCTTCCTGAAGAAGGGATTCATGGCTGCCCATTTGCACCAGCTCGCCCTGCTGGAACACGGCGATCCGGTCGCAGAAGCGGCAGGAGGAAAGCCGGTGGGAAATACAGACGGAGGTTTTATTCCGGGCGATTTTCGCAAATTTCCGGTAGACCTCGTATTCCGCTACAGGATCCAATGCGGCGGTGGGTTCGTCCAGCACCAGGAAAGGAGCGTCCTTGTACAGCGCCCTTGCAATGGCCAGCTTCTGGGCCTCGCCGCCGGAAACCTCCACGCCCTCCTCCTCGAAATCCTTGTTCAGGTAGGTGGCAAGGCCATGGGGCATTTTGGAAAGGCGTTCCTCCATGCCGGCTTCCCGGAGGCAGTCTCTGACCCGCTGTTCGTCATACTCCATGCTGGCGGCCACGCTTTGGCCCAGCTCGAAGGAAAAGAGGTGGAAATCCTGAAAGACCACGGAAAACAGGTCGAGATATTCCCGGTAATTATATTTTTGAATGTCGATGCCGTTTAGGGTGATCACTCCTTCCGTGGGGTCATACAGGCGGCAGAGAAGCTTGATCATGGTGGTTTTACCGCTGCCGTTTCTGCCCACCACCGCCAGCCGCTCGCCGATCTTCAGCTTCAAATTCAAATGGCGCAGGGCGTAAGCCTCCGTGTTCGGGTACCGGAAAGAAACATCATGAAATTCAATGAGGTATTCCCCATCGTTCCGCTTTTCCGTAGGCAGAGTGCCATTATACCTGTCGTTGTGGAGCTCCAGAAACTCAAACACATTTTTCAGGGAAGCATGGTTTGCCATCAGATCGGAAAGGGCGTCAAACAGCTTTTGGCAGCCGGCGGAAAAGCGATTGACCGCGCCCACATAGGTGACCACCCCGCCGATGCCAATGAGCCCCAGATACGCCTTGGCGGCCACCACAAGATATACGAATAGGCTCATTACATAAGGCACGGCGGCGGAAAGGGCGGCGGTAGGGCCGAACCACCGGGCGATCTGATTGGAAAAGCGATGGTCTTCTTCCGTGGCCTCTTTCATCTCTCTGTGGATCAGCTCTGTTTCTCCGTAAAGCCGTATATCCTTTCCCCCCTTGTGGTCAGAGGGAAGCGTCCAATAAAAGTAACTGAACAGGCGGTTTGTCAGGGTCATGTCCTTGGACATATCGTCCAGCCGTTTTGCGTCCAGCTTGGACAGGAAATAGAAGACCACCAGGCTCAATAAGAGAAGCGCAAGCAGGAGCGCGGTGCCCCAGTGAGAGGCCAGCACCTCCGCCGGCCCGGCAGGATTTTTCACAGTGACCAAAAGCAGACCGATCGCCAGCACGAAGGAGGAAACCGCGCCTACAAAGCCTTCTACCAAACCGTCTACGACCTGGATCAGCTTGAACAGCCCGTGTCCCGACCAGTTTTGCATTTGCTTGATCTGATCCAGGCGTTCATGGACGCGCACGTCCTCCACATGCTCGTAATCCATGGAAAGCATTTTTCGGGCGTAGGTCATGTAGGCGTCGTCCCAGCTGGTAGCAGTGGCGGCTTCTTTTTTCCGGTTTAAGAGGTTTTTCAACAGCAGCAGCGCAAGATTGACACCCACTGTCAGGGCGGCCAAAACCAGCAGACGGCGGCCGTCCTTTGCCCCGGAAAGCTCATCGATGATCTGCCCGGAAAAGTACAGGGTCACCAAAGGGGCAATGGCGGTAACAGCGGCTCCCGCCCCGTGGAAAAACAGCTCTTTTCCCTTGCCGATCTGAAGGATCAGCCGGTAGCCCCGCAGCAGCAGGGCGCAGTGTTCTTTCAGATTACGCCAAAGCTGTTTCATTCTGTTCCCCTCCTGTTCCATTTTTTCGATAATACGCGCTTTGGATCTCGTACAGCTCATAATATTTTCCCTGCCGGGAGAGCAGCTCCTCGTGGGTGCCCTCTTCTTCAATCCTGCCGTTTTCCAGGAACAGCACCCGGTCGCAGAAGCGGGTGGAGGAAAGCCGGTGAGAAATGAAGAGGGAGGTCTTCCCGGCGGTGAGCTCGCCGTATTTTTCGTATAGCTCGGCTTCCGCAATGGGGTCTAAGGCTGCGGTGGGTTCGTCCAGCAGGATCATGGGGGCGTCCTTGTACAACGCCCGAGCCAGCATCAGCTTCTGGGCCTCGCCGCCGGAAAGCTCCACGCCGTCATGCCAGATGTATTTCATCAGCTTGGTTTCCATGCCCTTCGGCATGGCCTCCACCTTTTCCCACAGCCCGGAAAGCTTTAAGCAGGCCTTTACCCTGTCAGGCTCCGGATTTTCGTTCATGGAGACGTTCCGCGCCACCGAGTACGCACGCACGCCGGATTTCTGAAATACCGCGGAAAACATGGTGTAATATTCTTCCCGGTCAAATTCCGTCACAGGAATGCCGTTTAACAGCACCTGCCCCTCGGTGGGATCGTACAGCCCGCAAAGGAGCTTTACCAGCGTGGACTTTCCCGCGCCGTTTAAGCCCACCAGGGCGGTTTTTTCCCCGGCCCGCAGAGTCAGGTTCATTTGATGAATGGTGTCCCGCTTCGCGCCGGGATACCGGAAGGATACATTTTGCAGCGTCAGCTCCCATTTGTCCGCCTGGGGCAGGGGCCTGCCCCCCTCCCGCCGGAACGCATCGGGATAATCCAGAAACGCCCGGTAGTCCGCCGTTTCCAGATGCAGCCGGTGCAGGGTGGAAAATTCCATGAGGCAGGCAAGAAACTGGTTGGAAAAATTGCCCACCGCCGAAAAATACAGCACGAAAGCCGCAGGATCGATCTCGCCCTGAAGGGCGCTCCACAGCAAAAGCCCATAGGCCGCGCCCTCTCGCAAAAAGCCCAGCAGGCAATCGGCGGCGTCCGCCAGAAAGGCGACTCTTCCCGCTTTTTCCGCCCAGTGAAACCGCAGCTTCTGGAAGCTGTCGTAAAGGTCGGAAAGCCAGCTGGCCATACCGAACAGCCGCACGTCCTTGGCAAAGCGGTAGTTTCCCGCCTCCTCGTAAATGTAGCGCATTTTTCGGTCATAGGGCGCCCAGTTGTCCCGGTTTTTGAATTCCCACTGGTTTGCCGCCCGCCGGGAAAGAAATCCCAGAGAGGTCAGTACCGCCACGCCCAGCGCCGCCAGGGGGCTGTATGCCCACAACACCGCGCCGAAGAACAGCAGCCCCACAAGGCCAATGAGCAGCCGGCGCATCACCCGGTAGCATTCCTCTCCGCCGGAGGAGTTGCTGTTTAAGTACCCGTTGGCTTTTATCCGGAGATCCAGAAAATCCTGGTTCTCGCCGTTGGGGTAATCGGTGGAAATGATTTTCAGGCATACCATACGGTTCATTTTTAAGCGGGGAAAAATCAGATAGGCAAAATCCGTAAACCGGGCAAGCCCCGCGCACCCCGCGCCGCAGAGCAGAAGCCCCAAAGACCAGCCTGTGATCTCCAGAAGCAGCGCTTCAAAGCTTGCTCCGCCCTGCAGCAGGGCAATGACCCGGCTGGGCAGGACCATGGCGATAGCGGGGATCCCCAGCTCCAGTAAAATGGAAACAGGATACCAGAAAAACAGCATGGGCGTGGTTTTCCACGCCATCTTCAGCAAAAACAGCACATTGCCGCCCATGGAATAGGCAGGCTTCTTTTTGGGTTCCTTCATGTGATTCGCTCCCTTCGTACATAGTATAATCCCCTTCCCGAAAGAAAAGGGGATTTTTTACACGAGTGGTATCCTGTGAAGCATGAACGGCAGGAAAACAGAGGAAAGTTTGCTTAGGACGAAACAAAAGAGCTTTGTTTCGCGGTTCCGTGCTTCTCCGTAATAATCGATTGCCTTTCCATGCGGCTGGCCGATCACGCTTCCATTCCACGGCAAGGGGAGCTTTCCATTTACAAGCTCCTTTGGACCGCTCGCCCTCCAGTGGGTGGCTTTCAGAGGCAAAAAGCAAGAGCAGCGATCATTCTTGCTGCTCTTGCAAATGTTTACGATTTAGAGCCTATCCCGAAATAAGACGTGCGCAGATTGCGCCGTCAGATTTTCAGCCAGACAAGGCGGTTTTTCGCGGGCGGGCTGTCGCCCGGCAAGGAAAACCAACGATGTATGGTTGAAAACATGCAAGCAAGATGTGTGCGGTTTATTTTCGGAGAGGCTCTTATTCCTCTTCCTTCGTGATGGCGTCCTCCAGAGACTCCACATCGATCTCCTTGCCGTCCGGTTCTTCCGCAGGCTTTTCGGCAGGCTCCGCTTTCTCATCAGCCGGCTCCGGCACAGAGCTTTCTTCCGCTTCCGCCGCCGCTTTCTGCTGCTTTGCCATGTCCTTTGCCAAACGGATCAGCTCCCGGTCTGAAAGCTTTTCCTCCGTTTCGGTTTCTGCTTTCTTGGGCTTCTCCTTCTTTTCCGGCTTCCCCTTCAGGGTGCGGACAATCAACCAGGCGAACACCACCGCGATCACTACGATCAGCAGGACGACCAGCACGGTTACCGAAGCGCCGGAGGCAGGCTTGGGAGAAGACGCCACGCCCTCCGCCACAGAAACGGCCTCGCTGAGGTTTTCCAGGGAATCATTTCCCAGCTGGCCCTTCTCGTTATTTCCCAGGGCATACACCTGGCCTTCTTCCGTTAAATACAACATATGCCCGCCGCCCAGGCTCACATCTGTCACGGCCTCGGCCACCTGAATGGGGGAGGAGGACATTTCACTGCCGTACTGCCCATAGGCGTTGCTGCCCCAGGCGTACAGCGTACCGTTTGTCAGAACCGCTGCCGAAAAGCTGTCGCCACAGGCGATGGAGGCCGCATCGGACAAAATCTGCACCGGCTCCGCAATATTGTCATAGGTGCCGTTTCCCAGCTCACCATTGGCATTGTAGCCGCAGGCCCACACGGTACCGTCGGTTTTGAGGATCAATGTGCCGAAGGCGGTGCAGGATACAGCCTCCACATCCTCCATGACCTGCTGGAAGGTCAGCTGGTCCTCCGTGGTTCCATCTCCCAGCTGACCATAGGTATTTCCGCCCGCCGCCCACAGGGTGTGGTCGGCTTTTACCGCCATGGTGTGCTCTATGCCCACCGCCACGCTTTTCACCTGATCCAAGGTCTCCTTCGGGGCGTTCATGCTTTCCGTGCTGCCGTTTCCCAGCTGTCCCTTGCTGTTCCAGCCCCACAACCACAGGGTGCCGTCCCTTGTGATGGCCGCCGTATGGAACCGGCCCGGCGCCGCGGTAACGGTATCATTGAGGATCTCCGCAGGAACGGTACGGTTTTCCGTATCTCCCAGGCCCAGCTGACCGCCTTCATTCCAGCCCCAGCCGTACAGCATGCCGCCGTTATCAATGGCAAAGGTATTCAAATAACCGGCATATACCGCCCGCATATCGTTTTTTACCTGCACAAATACAGTGCTGTCTCCCCCGGAAGCAGCTGCCGTTTCACTGCCCTCCCCTTCGGAAGAGGCTTCTCCCTCCGCGGGCGCCTCAACGCCAAGCTGCCCGTAGGTATTGGAGCCCGCAGTCCATAGAGTACCGTCTTCCTTTATGATAGCGGAATGCAGAAAGCCCGCCGCCAGCGGAGAGGCCTCCGGTTCCGCAGAAGCCGCCAGCGCGGAAGAAGCGGTTCCCACACTGAACAAAACCGCGCCCAGCAGCGCCGCTAATCTTTTTCCTTTCAACTTCATAAGGGTTTCCTCCTTACAGAACACAATAAGATAAACTTATTATAAAATATCACAGCGCCGGTTTCAATACGGATTCTGTGAAAACTTCGTGATAATTTGCTGAAATCCATTGAATTTGAGACGTGGATAAGCGAAAGAATACAATCCCTCCATAATGATTTTTTAGCGCGAAGATCCCTCTCAAAACTCAAATCTTTGGGAAGCACAAGAGCCTTGCCGCAAAGCTTTTCTGAGCACTGAGAGTGTGCTCTGTTCTCTTGTCCCCTTTTTATTTCTCACTTTCTGCTCCATCTCAAAGATAGAAAAAAGCCTCCTGGCCGGAGGCTTTTTTATGTTTAGAGACAGATGCAATAAGATCCGATGAAATACTGCGCGCTTACATTCTGCCGGTACAAGCTTTTCTATTCTTCAATGTGTTCCGGAGAATAGAAAAGGCCCAGCATAGAGCCATGTGCGACCACGGCATAGGGGATCGTTTGTCCCGCGGCGGACATGGTTTCCGTTTCTCCCCTGAGGCTGCCGCCGCGCACGGCCTTTACCGTATCGAGCAGGTCGTGAACATACTCCAGCCGCAGCTCTCCCGGGGACTGATTCCGGTGGCCGGGCAGGAAAAGCAGATCGGGAATCTCCTTCAGCCTGGCTAAGGCCGCCTCCAGATTTTCCTGAAACCGGGAAAGGGGCAGGCTGTAGGGAAGCTGAAGCCAAATAGGGCCAGAGCCGAAGCTGTCTCCGGAAAAGACCAGATGATCCTCCCGATCCAGAAAAATCGCGCTGCCCGGCGTGTGGCCCGGCACCAAAATGGTTTCCAGAGCTCGCCCGCCCAGCTCAAACACCTGTCCATCCTTCAATGGCATAACTGCTTCCTGAGCTAAAGCGCCGCTTCCAGATCCGGAAAGCAGCGGAAGATCGGAAGACTCCATGAAAACAGAGCAGCCCGCTTCCGCAAACTCCCGGGCAGCTCCAATATGATCGAAATGCCCATGGGTCAAAACCAGATCTACCGGAAGCTTTGTGAGCTCCCGAACCTTTTGATAAATTCCGGCGGCTTCCTGCAGAGCATCGATCAGCACCGCCCGTTCCGAGCCGCAAACGAGATATGCGTCCACCGCCGTACCGGGAGCGTTTTCCGTAAGGATCCAGATCCCCTCCCCGTGTTTTGTTACAGTTACTTCATTCATAGTTCTCATCCTTTCCTGGATTTTAACAGCCTTTCTATTCCGCATGGCCCTGCCATAGTACTTTCCCAAAAAGCGCCGCACCCGGTTCAAAAAAGGGCAAAACGCAAATTATGTCTTGTAAAATGAGCAATTATTAAGATCAAGAGCACAGGCGTTGTAACCAACGCCTGACAAATTGGAATTTGGCGGTGAGCCACTCACCTCCCACCTGTCATTACTGAACAGAAAGCAAGGTGGCCTTGCTTTCTCGGTGAAGAATCTCGCTCTTTGCCCTTTTCCCCAGAATCAAGGTCGAGATTCTTCGTCTCTTCGTTCCTCAGAATGACAGCGGGGAACTGTTCGATAAATTGGAATTTATCGCTCTGCTCTTGCCCTTCATTGCTAATTCCTAATTCCTAATTCCTCATTGCTATGCGCGTCCAGCAATCTAAAAAAGTGCGTTGCAGAAAGAACTGCAGTGCACTTTTTCTCTAACAACTAAAAGCTACTTTCCGTAGTGCTTCGCCACGTCCTGCAAGTGTTGAATGATGGGCAAATGCTGGGGGCACATGCCCTCGCACTGGCCGCAGGCAATGCAGTCGCCTGCTTTGCCGAATTCTTCGGTAAGATGGTCGTAATTGCTGAAATTCACGGTCCAGCCCTTTTCCTCCAGGTGCTCCCGCATATCCTCATTGTACAGGGAGAAATACTGGGGAATGGCGATTTTTTGCGGGCAGCCGTCCGTACAGTAGGAACAGCCGGTGCAGGGAATGGCGATCTGGCCGTTTATGAGCTTTTCCGCCTTTTGCACCAGAGCCAGTTCCTCTCCCTTCAGGGGCTGGAAGCGCTCCATATAGGAAAGGTTATCCTCCATCTGCGTCAGGCTGCTCATGCCGGAAAGCACCATGAACACGTTTTCCAGAGAGGCCGCAAACCGAACGGCCCAAGAGGCCGGAGAGCTTTCCGGCGCGTATTCCCGGAACAGTTTTTCCACCTCAGCGGGCACCTTTGCCAGGGTGCCTCCTTTGACGGGCTCCATGACGATCACGGGCTTATCGTGCTTTACCGCTACCTCATAGCATGCCTTCGACTGGACCCACTGGCTTTCCCAATCCAGATAATTGATTTGCAGCTGCACAAATTCCAGCTCCGGGTGCTTTGTTAAAATCTCGTCCAGCACCGGGGCGGTGCCGTGGAAGGAAAAGCCGGGACACCGAACCAGGCCCTGCTCCTTCTTTTCCATCAGCCAGTTGAAACAGTCGAATTTTTCAAATTTCGGATAATTGCCGCCGTCGATTCCGTGGAGCAGATAATAGTCAAAATATCCCGCACCGGTTTTTTCCAGCTGCTGGTTGAAAATTTTGTCCCGGTCTTCCAGGGAGTCGAAGAACCCGGCGTTCAGCTTGGTGGCAAGGGTAAAGCTTTCCCGGGGGTAACGGCTTACCAACGCCTCCTTGACGGTGGGCTCGCTTTGAAAGCCGCAGTACATCCAGGCGGTGTCAAAATAAGTGAAGCCCTTTTCCATGAAGTGGTCTACCATTTTTTTGACTTGCTCCAGGTCGATCTCTCCCGCCTTGCCGCCTTCTCTGACCGGCAGGCGCATAAGCCCAAAGCCCAGCTTTTTGCCGGGCATTCCCAAGGTAATATCCTTCATAAACTTTCCTCCTGCCTTATTCCAGAGCGGCGGCGCACTTTTTCAGAGTTTCAATGATCTCGATATGCTGGGGACAGTGGGCCTCGCAATTTCCGCACTGAACACAGTCGGAAGCTTTGCCGCCCTCGGAAACAGCGTGCTTGTAATTGCCTTTGGCGCCCGCTTCGTTGTTATAGAGCGTGTAATTGTTCATTGCGGAGAAAATGCCGGGAATGTTGATCTTCTGGGGGCAGCCGTCCACACAGTATTTGCACCCGGTACAGGGAATGGTGGGAGTGCTGTTCAGAATATCCACCGCTTTTTTTACGACCTCCCGCTCTCCATCGGACAGGGGCTGGAAGTCTTCCATATAAGACACATTGTCGTTCAGCTGCTCTTCGGTAGACATGCCGGAAAGCACCGTGACAATGCCCTCTAAAGACGCCGCGTACCGTACCGCCCAGGAAGGAACGGAAAGCTCCGGGGCCGCCTCCTTGAAAAGCTTCTGCACCTGGGGGGTCATGGTGGCGAGAGAACCGCCCTTTACCGGCTCCATAATGATCACGGGCTTCCCGTGCTTTCTGGCCGTTTCATAACACAGCCGGGACTGAACGCTTTCGCTGTCCCAGTCGGCATAATTGATTTGCAGCTGCACAAATTCCGCCTCGGGGTGCTTCGTCAAGATCTCGTCCAGCACCTGGGCGCTGTCATGGAAGGAGAAACCGATATGCTTTGCCCTTCCCTGCTCTTTCAGGCCCTTGATAAAGTCCCACGCCCCCAGCTCCTCAGCCTTTTGGGCGGCGTCCTTATTGAGGGCATGCAGGAGATAAAAATCGTAATAGGAAAGCCCGGCGCGATCCAGAGATTCCTGGAAGATCTTTTCCATTTCCTCCGGGGCCTTCAGATCCCACAGGGGCAGTTTTGTGGCGCACTGGAAGCTCTCTCTGGGGTAGCGGTCCACCACGGCCTCCTTCAGGGCAACCTCAGACTTGCCCCCTATGTACACATAGGCCGTGTCAAAATAGGTAAAGCCCTTGCTCATAAAGGTATCGGCCATTTTCTTGACCTGCTTGATGTCGATCTCCTCGCCCTTCATGGGCAGGCGCATGAGCCCAAAACCCAGCTTTTTAATGCTTTCGCCCAAATACTTTTCCGCCATACTGCAACAGATCCCCTTTCTTTTTGACAGAGGATAGGATCGGCCTATTCCCCTGCCTGAAGCCGCTTCAGCGGCTCTTTTTTTCTTCGTGAAAATTTTGAATGATCACTTGCCTCTATTATAAAAGGTAAAGGGGACTTTAAGTCAAGTGTTTTTTTGTGTTTTGTAAAAATATCGTAAGCCCCCAAGGGTAGTCTTTTTTCCGGGGAAATGATATACTAGATGCTAGATGTTAGATACTAGATACTGGAGAAGGGCGGTACAAGGAATAATGAGGAATGAGCAATGAGCAATTAAGGAGGGCATTTTCCCTCCTGTCATTGCTTTTGGGAAGAAGCTTGTCCTTCAAACCCCTATAAAAAAGGGCGAGATCCTTCACTTCGTTCAGGATGACAGTGGGAGAGTCCAAGATAACAACAGGGAAGCCCTTTGCCCTTTCTAAATTGCTAACTACTAATTGCTAACTACTTTCCTACGATCGAGGTGATCGCAAATGAAAAAAGAAACGCGGGCTCGGACAGTTCGGGTCATTGCTCTGCTGCTGGGGCTTTTGGCGGCATTTGTTTTGGTGGTCTTTCTCTGGCAGCCGCCCTGCCTGATTTTAGAGGCTACCGGGCTGTACTGCGCCGGGTGCGGCGGCCAGCGAATGTTTTACGCTTTGCTGCGGGGAGACCTTTTGACGGCTTTTTTCCACAATCCTTTTTTATTCTGCCTGCTGCCGCTTTTTGGCGGGTATCTTTTCTGGGAAGCGCTGCGTTACCTAAAAAAGCAGCGCCCGCTGTATAAAAGCAGGCGCTGTTTATGGCTTTTTGGTTTTATACTGATCCTGGCAGTGCTCTTCACTGTTTTGCGGAACCTCCCCGGCGTCCGCTGGCTGGGGCCTTAAACGAGCGCTATAGCTCGAAGGAAACTCCATCGGCTTCCGGCTCTATTTTCATGCACACCACGGCCATGGAGCCAGCGCCGATATGGCAGCTGATGCTCAGAGCCAGGGGATCCAGTGAGATCTTATGCTTCGGGAATGCGGAGGAAAGGGCTTTTTTCCATTGAGACAGTGATTTTTCATCACAGGTGTAAGCGCCCTTGATCAACACCTCTTCTCCTGCGAACCGACTCTCTATATCGTTTTTCACGGCCTCCAGCATTTTTGTTTGGGCCAGCTTCATGCCCCGCACCTTGGCATAGGCGTCCAGTTTTTCCCCCTGGATCTGCAAGACGGGCTTGATGTTCAAAATAGTTCCCAGGGCCGCTCCCGCCGCAGTAACACGGCCACCCTTTTTCAGATATTTCAAGGTATCTACCGCAATATAAATGCTGGCGTCCAGAGCGTGCTCCAGTAAAAACGCTTTGATCTCGGCGGCCTTCCTGCCCTCCCGGGCCAGCTTTACAGCCTGCAAAACCGACTGCTTCTGAGAACAGGAGATCCTGTGGTTATCCACCACCTGTACCCTTCCCTCATAGCTCTCCGAAAGCATCAGAGCCGTCTGCACGGAATTGCTGAGCCCCCCGGACATGGGGATATAGACGACCTCCTCGTATTCCTCCAGCAGCTTATCCCACAGGGCGGTCACGGATTCCGGACTGGGCTGAGAGGTTTGCACATCGGCGCCCTCCTCCAGCTTCTGAAAAAATTCCTCCCGGGTAATGGAAACGTCCTCAAAATATTCCGTTCCGTCAATTAAGAACGGCATGGGGATCACACCGATCCCGTGCTTTGTCCCCTGTGCCTGAGTGATCCCGCTGTTGCTGTCTGTCGCCACAGCCACAGTGGGCTTTTTTTGTGCTGCCATACCTAACCGGCCCCTTCCTTATCCTGTGTTTCAGCTTGTATGTAAGCCGTTTTCTCCCTATTTCAAGGTTTCAGTATAGCACGAAACCGAAAAGAGGTCAACGCCATTCTTCAGCTGTTGGGGCTGTTCCCTAATACCCGTATTTTTTTCTCAGCGCAAAGAGGAATACCGCCGTTACAACAGCGGCCATCAGCTCTGCCGCCACAATGGACAGCCACACGCCGTCGATCCCCCACAGCAGCGGCAGCAGCAGCACCGCCGCCACCTGGAATACCAGGGTGCGCAGAAAGGAGATCAGTGCGGAGACCAGCCCGTTATTGAGGGCGGTAAAAAAGGAGGAGCCGAAAATGGCGATACCGGAAAACAGGAAGGAGAAGGAATAGATCACAAAGCCCCGAAGGGTCAGGGCAAGCAGGTTCTCGTCATAGCTGACAAAGATCAGGGAAAGCGGCTTTGCAAGCCCCTCTGAGGCCAGAAGCATGGCAAGGGAAAAAATACCGATAAGCACCAGGCTTTTTATCCGCAGGCTGCGAAGCTCTTCCCGGTTTCCCGCGCCGTAATGGAAGCCGATCACCGGGGCCGTGCCCACCGCGTATCCGATAAAGACCGCCAGGAAAATCATATTCACATACATCAGCACGCCATAGGCTGCCACGCCGTCTTCTCCCGCGTAGCGGATCAACTGAATGTTATACAGCATCCCAATGAGGGACATGGAGATATTGGACATCAGCTCCGAAGAGCCGTTTGTACAGGTTTTTAACACCGCTTTTCCATCAAAGGCGGTTTTTCCCAGCCGCAGCAGGCTGGAATTCTGGCGGAAAAAGTAAGCAAACGCCACTACCGCCCCCAGGTACTGGCTAAAACTGGTAGCGGCCGCCGCTCCCTCAAGGCCCCAGGAAAACACCGCCACAAAAAGCCAGTCCAGCACCATGTTGGAAACGCCGGAAAGCACGGTCACAAAAAGCCCCAGTTGAGGCTTTTCCGCCGTGACAAAGAAGCTTTGAAACTCAAATTGCAGCATGTAGGCCGGGGTGGCCAGCAGAATGATCCGGCCATAGGAAAGGCAGTGCTCCAGCATTTCTCCCGAAGCGCCCATTGCCGCCGCAATGGGGCGCAGAAGCAGAAAGCCCAGCAAAGTAAGAAGCAGCCCGCTGAACACAGAAAGATAAATGAGCAGAGAAAAAATTCGGTTCGCCCGTTGAGGGTCCCCTTCCCCCAGGGTTTTGGAGATCAGGGCGCTGCCGCCTGTGCCGAACATAAAGCCTACCCCGCCCAAAATCATGAGAAAGGGCATGATGAAATTGACCGCCGCAAAGGGTGTTTTGCCCACGTAATTGGAAACAAAAAAGCCGTCTACCACGCCATAAATAGAGGTAAAGATCATCATGGTGATGGAGGGCAGCGTAAATCGAAGCAGCCGCCGGTAAGTAAAATGATCGGATAATTGTATTTTCATAAACGCTCCTTACAGTGTTTTCGCTTTTTCCTTCAGGGCGGAAAGATACCGCCGGGTCAGCTCCAGATACAGTTCTCTTTCTTCTTTTGTCCAGGCAGCCCAGATCTCTTCCTCCAGCTGAAGCACCCGCCGCGCGGTAGAATCCGCCAAAACTTTTCCGGCGGGAGTCAGGCATACCCTTTTCCGCTTTCCAGCAAAAGCCTTCAGCACGATCATACCTTGCTTCTCCAGTCTGCGCAAAGCGGAATTTACCGTTTGCTTGCTGATGCCGGAAAGCCGGAGAATATCGCTCAAAAGGCACTGGCCCTCAAAATCGTAAAGAATGGAAAGCACAGCCAGCTCGCTGTCGGACAAGCCCAGCTTTACGGCGATTTCATGGTAAACATAGTCGATCTCCGAATTAAGATAATAGATCTCCGTCATTTCCGTTTTTCCGGGATATTCCATAAACCAATTCCCCCAGTCCGAAATCGTACTAAAACACAGTATAGTATGATTTCGTACCATTGTCAAGCAAAGCTTTTCAAAAAATTCAGCGGCAACAAAAAATTTGTGCTATACTGAAGTACAAGAGGTGGAACAGGCTATGAAGCTTTTAAAAATTCGGGATCACGGAGAGTTTGCTCAACAGGCCGCCGCATGGTTTCATGCCAAATGGGGGATCCCTCTGGAGGCCTACCAGGAGAGCATTGGGGAATGCTTGAAAAAAGAAACTCCCATTCCCCAGTGGTATCTTGCCATGCTGGGACGGGAGATCATAGGCGGGCTGGGCGTGATCGAAAACGATTTTCACGAACGGAAGGATCTTTCCCCTAATATCTGCGCGGTCTATGTGGAAGAAGCGCACCGTGGGAAGGGCATTGCCGGGAAGCTGCTGGGCTATGCCAGCGAGGATATGAAAGGCTTCGAGATCAATACCCTTTACCTTCTGACGGATCATACCTCCTTTTATGAACGCTATGGCTGGGAATTTCTGTGCATGGCCCAGGGAGATGGAGAAGAGCAGCCTTCCAGAATGTATGTGTTTCGGGGATAACCGCTGGAAAAGGGCGTATAGGCAATGAGGAATGAGGAATTAGCAATGAGCAATGAAGGGCAGGGACAAAGCAACAAATTGGAATTTGGCGGTTACCCAGCTACTCCCCTTTTTGTCATTCTGAACGAAGTGAAGAATCTCGTCCTTTAGCCCTTTTTTAGGGAATTAAGGGCGAGGTTCTTCGTCAAGAAAGCTATAGCCTTCTGCGTTCCTCAGAATGACAAAGGAGGGCAGTTAGTACAACAAATGATAGTTTATATGGCACCCCCTTGGCTCCCCTGAAAGGGAAGCTGTCACGGCGCAGACGTGACTGAGGGGTTCCGACAGAAGAGCAGAAAAAACCAGGTTTTATACAGGTTTTTAGCGAGCTGGAACCTCTCCACCGCCTATCGGCGGTTCCCCTCCCCTTTCAGGGGAGGCAAGGAGGTTCTGTTATTCGTTAGCCCACCAAATCCCAATTTAGCGACCCCTGCCCTTGCCCTTTCTAATTACTCATCGCTCATTGCTAATTCCTCATTAGTATATGCCGCCCCTTGTCCAGCATCTAAAAAGCAAGCAGCCGCCGCAAAAGGTCAACTTTTACGGCAGCTGCTCTGTTTTTTACGCCATGCCTGGCTGAAATCAATAATTTTCCGCTTTGATCTGGAAATAGGCCTGGGGGTGGGCGCATACAGGGCAGACCTCCGGGGCCTTTTTGCCGATCACGATGTGGCCGCAGTTCGCGCACTGCCAGATCACATCGCCGTCTCTGGAGAACACCAGGCCCTCCTCGATGTTTTTCACCAGCTTGAGGTAGCGCTCCTCGTGCTCCTTTTCGATCTTCGCTACACCCTCAAAGAGATTGGCGATCTGATCGAAGCCTTCCTCCCGGGCGGTTTTGGCAAAGCCGGCATACATATCGGTCCATTCGTAATTTTCCCCGGCGGCGGCGTCCTTCAGGTTGTCCAGGGTATCGCCGATGCCGCCGTTTAAGAGCTTGAACCACATTTTGGCGTGCTCTTTTTCGTTTGCCGCAGTCTCCTCAAAAATATTGGCGATCTGCACATAGCCGTCCTTTCTTGCCTTGGACGCGTAATAGGTGTACTTGTTGCGGGCCTGGGACTCTCCCGCAAACGCGGTGAGCAGGTTGGCTTCGGTTTTGCTGCCTTTCAGTTCTGCCATGGTAAATCCCTCCTGAAAAAATTTATGGTCGAAGCTTTCTTACTGCTTAGTATAACAGGAAAAAACTGGAAGTCAAGATTAAAATAAGAATTATTGTTATTTTTTATACTTCCTTTCCTGTCCCCAATTTGTAAATTTATCGTAAAGCCGGTAAAAGTCCGGTTGAAAACAACGGCTTCCGGCGATATACTAAAGGAAAAGCCTCCGACAAGACCGCGCCTGCCCGTGGGAAAGCGGCTTGCCGCGAAAGCTGATCTCAAGCAAAAGGCGGTGCGCACATGCTGATGCAAAAATTGCAGCGGTTTCTTTATGGCCGGTATGGGACAGACACATTCAATTTTGCCCTGTTGATCTCAGGGGTAGTATTCTCCCTTCTGGGTTCGTTATTCTTTCGTCCACTGTATTTTCTGGCGGATATTCTTCTGATCTACGCTCTGTTCCGGGCACTTTCCAAAAATATTCCGGCCCGTCAGCGAGAAAATCAGGCGTTTTTGAAGATATGGCTGCCTATAAAGGGCTGGTTTCGCTTTCAGAAGCAGAAGCTCTCTCAGCGAAAGGAGTATAAATATTTCCGGTGTCCCAACTGCAAGCAGCGGCTTCGGGCACCCAGGGGCAGAGGAAACATTCAGGTGACCTGTCAGAAGTGCCGCCACGTGTTTCTGAAAAAGACCTAGGCACATAAAAGAGGAAGGGGAGCGTTCTATGAAGCTGAAGGACGTAAGAAGTGACCTGAGAAAAGAGAAAGGGGCGCTGTACACTGGTGCGGCGCTGATGCTGCTTGCCGCCGTACTGATTCTGGCAATTTTGCGGTTTGATACGGTGGTGGGGTGGCTCCGTATGCTCTTAAACGCGGTAATGCCCGTTTTCTGCGGGATCGTTATCGCCTACATTCTCAATGTGTTTGTCCACTTTTTTGAGGATATCGCCTTCAGGCCCTTTGAAAAATGCAAGACAAGGGCATGGAAAAAGGCAAAACGGCCCCTGGCGGTGGCGCTGGCCTATCTGGTAGTGCTGCTGGTGATCCTCTTTATTGCCTGCTTTATCATTCCCGGGCTGATCGAGTCGCTCAGTGTTTTGGCGGAAACCGCACAGAAAACGGTACCCGCCTATACCAACGAAGCGGTAAAATGGGTCACGGACTTTGCCCAGAAAAACGACCTGACCTTTGTACAGGAATTTATCAAGAGCTTTAACTGGGGCTCTCTGTTCTCCAACGTTACGAAAATGACCACGGATTTTGTGACCTCCCTGGTAAATGTGACCGTAAACGTGGCCTCCGGGGTATTCACTTTTATTATGGGCTTTATCTTTTCCATTTACATGCTGTTCGGCAAGGAAAAGCTGCTGCGAAGTGTAAAATCCACCCTGCTGGCATACCTGCCGAACCCGGTGGCGAAAAAAATCGCCCGTATCGGCGCGGTAACGAACAAGGTATTCTTTTCCTTTATCCGGGGCCAGCTTTTGGAGTGTGTGATCCTGGGCTCCCTGTGCTACATCGGCATGAGCATCCTGGGGCTGGAATACGCCCTGCTGATTTCCTCCATTGTGGCGCTGGGCGCCTTGATCCCCATTTTGGGCGCCTATATCGGCTGTGCCTCCGGTGTGGTGATCCTGCTGCTGGTACACCCCATCGACGCCCTGATCTTCCTTATTTTCCTTCTGTGCTTACAGCAGGTGGAAGGAAACCTGATCTACCCCAGGGTAGTGGGCTCCTCCATTGGCCTGCCCCCGGTGTGGACGCTGTTTGCCGTGCTGTTCTGGGGCAGCGTGCTGGGAATCCCCGGTATTTTGATCGGCACGCCCACCACAGCGGTGATCTACCGGCTGTTGCGTTCCTCTGTACATACAAAGCTGCGGGAAAAAGAGATCGATCCGCTGGATCCCCGGCTTTCCATGCCGGTAGCCCTGGAGGAGGAAAGCATGGAACAGCAGAAGCTGGAAAATGTATAAGCGTTCAGATGCTGGAGACTAGACGGTAGTGGCGTCTTCGGCGCAAAAAAGGAAGAGCAAAGAAGATTTTTAGTTGTTAGACTAAGAGAAAGGAAACGCTATGCTGCGGAGACTGACGAAGCGGAAAGAGCTGGAGAAATATCTTGATTTTGCCTATGGACTGGCGCTGGAGCCCTCTTATTCCGGCTATCCCACCTATGCGGACGGAGTAAAGACACGGCAGGATTTTATCCGGCAGGCACAAGAGGCACTGGGCAATGAAAAGAAGGGCATTTTCCTTTTTGAACGGGAGGGAAAAGCTGTCGGGTGGATCCAATATTACTGTATTCCGGAGGACCGGTATTTTTCCTCCTCCAGCTTTCTGACGGAAACGGGAACCGCCCAGGCGCTGGAAGAATTTCTGGCCTTTGGGAAGGAAAACTATCCCGGCTATGACGTGTGGCTGGGCTTTCCGGCGGAAAACCGGGAGGCGGTGGAATATCTGGCGGATCACGGCTTTCAGCTGCTGGAGCGCAGCCAGCACGAAATACTGTTCTTTGAGGAATACGCCCCCTTGCCGGAAACCGGCGATCTCCGAAGGGTGACAAAGGAAAATTTTCAGGATTTCCGGGAGCTTCACGACCCCATCGCGGAAGAGATGTACTGGAACAGCGACAGACTTTTCAAAGCGCTGGATCAATGGGAAATCTACCTTCTCTATGAAAACGGCAGAGCGGAGGCGGCGGTCTACTGGACCGATGGAACGCTCATGCTGGAAATTTTCGGTATGGATTTCCGAAACGGCCTCTTCCGGGAAGAGCTGTTCCGAAATCTGCTCATCAAATGCTTAAACGAAGGAAAAAACAGCGGCGCTAAAGCGCTGTGCTATTTTATGGAGGAACAGGAAAAACAGCTTGCCGCGCCTCTCGGTTTTCGGCATATTGGGGAATACCTGTGCTTCCGGCGATAAATCGTTTTCAGGCGCAGAGCAAAAAACACAGCGGCAGCTGCAAAAGCTTAACCTTTGCAGCTGCCGTTTTTTCGATACTGAATTCTGGATGCAGGTCGAACGGTAACTGATAGTTTAGCGGCGAGTCGCCGCGGGCACTCGTGTCCCCACCGAGCATGGTCGGTTAGTTTCCGGCCCGACCGGAAGGAAATTGTTAATTAATAGTTTAACGCACACTTTCCTACCTGTCATTCTGAGGAACGAAGTGACGAAGAATCTCGATCTTGATTCTGGGGAAAAGGGCAAAGAGCGAGATTCTTCACCGAGAAAGCAAGGCCACCTTGCTTTCTGTTCAGTAATGACAGGAGGGAGGTGAGTGGCTCACCGCCAAATTCCAAATTTAGCGAATTCTTCCCTTGACCTTAATATTGCTCATTCCTAATTTCTCATTGCTCATTGTATCAGCCGCTTCCTAGCTGTCCCGTGGCTCCGGGGATCAAGGCTGTTTTTCCGGAAAGGTCAATGGATATCATAAAAGTTCTTCTTCCGTGTCCTCCAAAACCTTTTCCAGAAACACCCGTTCCCGGAAGGCCCCTCTGCGCTCGGCCTTGTCCCGGCGTACCTTTTGGATCTCGCCGTCCGTCCAGCCATGAAGACCGGCCAGGGCCTCCAGCACCTCCAAAATGTCGCTGAGCTCGTCCAGATTGCTGTCTGCCAGGAATTCCTCCACCTCTTCCCGGAGCTTTTCCGCCAGACAGGCGGCGTATTCCCCATCGTCTAAGGTGCGGATCACAGGCGTTTCGCCGTTCTCCCGGATCAGGTCGGGAATATTGTCCCGCACCAGTTTGTTATAAACCCGTTCAGCCATGGTTTTCCTCCTCTTCATTTTTCAGCGAAAAGGAAACGCAGGCAGCGATAAAGTCATCCCGTGTTTCCCGAAAGCTGTCTGAGCCCCAAACCCAGGCAGGATCTCCTTCGTGCAGGGGGTGGCGATCAGAAACCATCAGTGCCACGGTGCTTTTCATACCATAATAATTGCAAAGGCTTACAAAAGCGGAGGCCTCCATGTCTACTGCCTCACAGCCCATTTTTCGCCACAAGGCTTCCTTATAGTAGGTTTGACGGTACACAGCGTCGGTGGTGACAGTATTTTTCAACCGGACGCAAAAGCCCCTCTTTTCTAAAAATTCCGCCAGCTTCGACAGAGGCCGGGGACTGTTCACCTGAGCAAAGCGAGGCGCTTCATAATAGTGTCGGGAGCAGCCCTCTTCACTCCAAATTTTCTCAGGGAGCAAAATGGCTCCTACTTGGGTATCTTCACCAAATCCACCGCATAGACCGATCAAAAATGCCTCCGTCACTCCCAGGGCGTGCAGGGTTTCCATTGTACATGCGATTTGCGGACTACCGTAGCCACCATGAAGAAAGCACACATCGGGGTGTTCGGAAACCCGCAGCACTTTGGAATGAGTGATAAAGCCCGGCAGCTCTTCCATTAGCAAACAAGTGGAAAACCGTTCCTCCAATACGGGCAGGCCCTTTCCCAAACAGAACACTACAGCCTTGGAGGGCAGGGCAGGTATTTCCGTATTGGAATATTTACTTTGAATGCAGGAACCCGGCTGAATGACAGGCGGGGAGTTGTCATTAGAAAAATACCACATAACTAAGCTTCCTTCCGCAAATAATTCCTCATTGCCCAATTACTAATTACACCTGTGGCCGGGTCGGAACCGCTTTATGGCAGTGTACCCTAAAACCGCTGTCCGGTTTATGCTCTTTCCGCCATGGAATAGAGCAGGGCTTCCGTGTCTTCCCAGCCCAGGCAGGGATCGGTGATGGATTTGCCGTAGACCCGGTCGCAGTCGATAGGCTGGCTGCCTTCCGTGAGGTAGCTTTCGATCATGACGCCCTTGATGAGCTTTTTCAGGGCGGGGTTGTAATTCCGGCTGTGAAGCACCTCGCTGACGATGCGCAGCTGCTCCTTATATTTTTTATTGGAATTGGAGTGGTTGGCGTCGATGATGGCGGCGGGGTTTTGCAGCTCCCGCTTTTCATACAGCTCGCAGAGCCGGGCCAGGTCCTCATAGTGGTAGTTCGGCACGCAGGAGCCGTACTTGTCCACGCCGCCCCGGAGAATGGCGTGGGCCAGGGGATTGCCGGAGGTGGTCACGTCCCAGCCACGGTACAAAAAGGTGTGGCTTGCCTGGGCGGCCTGAACGGAATTGAGCATCACCGAAAGGTCACCGCTGGTGGGGTTTTTCATGCCCACGGGGATATCCATGGAGCTTGCCACCAGGCGGTGCTGCTGGTTTTCCACAGACCTTGCCCCCACCGCTTCATAGGAAAGCACGTCGTCCAGATAGCTGCGGTTTTCCGGGTACAGCATTTCATCGGCGGCGGTGAGCCCGGTTTCCTCCATGACCCGAATGTGCATTTTCCGAATGGCGATAATGCCCTGAAGCATGTCCGGAGCCTGGTCAGGAGAGGGCTGGTGCAGCATGCCCTTATACCCCTCTCCGGTGGTGCGGGGCTTGTTGGTATATACCCGGGGAATGAGCAGAAGCTTTTCCTTCACCTGTTCGTTGACCCTTTGCAGGCGGTGCACGTATTCCAGCACGGCGTCTTGGTTGTCGGCGGAGCAGGGCCCGATCAGCACCAGGAATTTATCGGAGTTTCCTTCAAAAACCTCCCGGATCTCCCGGTCTCTTTGGGCCTTCAGGGCCTTGACAGCGTCGGAAAGAGGATACTCCGCTTTCAGGCCGGCGGGGAGGGGCAGCTCCCGGTTTTGTTTCATAGACATGGTGTTGTTTCCTTTCTTATACGATCTGAAGCAGGTAAAACTTCAGGTAATCAGTTTCCGGCACGTTCCAGAGAACCGGGTGATCCGGCCCCTGCTGCCGCGCTTCGATGAGCCGCAGCTCCACCCCCGCGTCGGAGGCGGCGCTTTGCAGCATTTTGCGAAAACGCTGATCCGTCATAAAATGAGAGCAGGAGCAGGTGGCGAGATAGCCCCCTCTGGGCAGAGCCTTCATGGCCCGAAAATTGATCTCCTTATAGCCCCGCTCCGCATCGTTTACAGTTTTCCCGGATTTCGTAAAGGCGGGGGGATCCAAAATAATGTAATCGTAAGCGCCGTGAGGCAAATTGGGCAGCAGGTCAAACACGTTGGCGGCTTCGTATTCCACCAGATGGGAAAGGCCGTTCCGAGCGCAGTTTTCCCTGGCGCAGGCAAGAGCGGTTTCGGAAATATCCACAGAATGAACGTGCTTTGCCCCGGCCTTCGCGCAGTTCAGGCCGAAGGAGCCGGTGTGGGTGAAGCAGTCCAGCACGGTTTTTCCGGCGGCCAGTCTGGCCGCCGCAGCCCGGTTATAGCGCTGATCCAGAAAAAAGCCGGTTTTCTGGCCGTTTTCAAAATCCACCAGGTAGCGAATGCCGTTTTCCGTGATCTCCGTGGAGGTGCTTTCCGGCAGGTGCTTTCCGGGCAAAGGAAACCAGCCCTTCCCTTGGGAAAGGCCCTCCAGCTCCCGAATCTTCACATCATTTCGCTCGTAAATGCCGGAGACCGTTTCCCCGTCCGCCTCCAGAATTTCCGCAAGCAGGGGGAAAAGCAGGTCTTTTCTGCGCTCGATCCCCAGGGAAAGCGTCTGGGTCACCAGAATATCCCCGAATTTATCCACCGTCAGGCCGGGAAAGCGGTCCGCTTCTCCGAAAATCACCCGGCAGGCCCCCACTTCGCCGCCCAGGACAGTTTTGCGGTATTCCCAGGCGTATTGCAGCCTGCGGCGGAAAAAATCCGGGCTGAAATCATCGTTGGCGTTTTGAGAGATCACCCGCACCCGGATCTTGGAGCGGCTGTTATAAAAGCCGGTGCCCAGGTACCGCCCCTTCGGGGAAAGCACGTCGCAAAGGCCGCCGTCCTCCGGGGCCCCTTTTTGTCCGGTGATCTCGTTGTCAAATACCCAGGGGTGCCCGGCTTTTGCCCGCTGGACCCCTCTTTGGTGAACTGACACCGCGGGATAGCTTCGTTCTGTTTTCATAGGTTTTTCCTTTTTATAAACAACTAACACAACTAACGGTTAAAGGTCGAGATTCTTCGCGGCAGCAAAGCTTGCTTTGCCGAAAAAGCGAAGCTAGCTTCGCTTTTTGCTCAGTAATGACAGACGGGAAAGAGCCTTTTTGCCCTTCTCTAACAACTAACAACTATTTCCCGAAAGCCGCCTGATCCTGGTTGGGGCTGGAGCGCTTTTCCAAATTGGGGAACCGGTGCTCGATGGCGGCTAAAGAGATCTCAATATCCTCCTCGGCCTCTGCGGCCGTAAAGGCGCCTACCGTCACCATGTCCTTTTCCCGAATGGCGTTCCAGGAGAAGGTGAGGCCCACATAGGGGGAGCAGCGGCCCGCCGCCATGGATTTAATGGTCATAACGGGCTTTTTCGCGTTTTGAATGATGGAAGCCACCGTTTCAATTTCCACCTGCATCAAAAAGCCCATGCAGTTGAAGATTTGAATATAGGTCTGCACATCGTAGCCGTTCTGGTCGGAATACACCACCAGCTCTGGCATATGGGCGGAAAGGCCGGGGATCATACCGGCATCCCGGATCATTTTGGTGTAGTCGTCCAGCCGGGTGATCTGCCCCAGGTTTTTATTGACCAGCTGCTCGGCGGCGGAATGGTGGATCAGGCAGAGCTTCGCCCCCCGCTGGGCGGATTCCCTCACCAGCCGCTCCGATTCTCTTCTGGCCTCGGCCGAATCCGTCACGTTCAGAGTGGGGGTATCCACCATGATGATCTCTCTTCCCGCCTTTTGCTCGGTTTCCTTTACTGCCTTTGTAAGCTCCGGGGAGAGCCCGAAGGGAGCCATGATGGTATCTACCCCATGGCGGAGATAAGCCTCCAGCACAGGCTGAAAGGCCTCGGCGCTGTCATAGCGCCGCTTGATCCTCTCGTCGGCGGAAACGCTGGTATGGCTCCAGCCCAAAAGCCAGTTGGTGCCGATCAGCATACGGGAAAGGGAAACACTCTCCACCTGAGTGCGGGGAAATTCCTTCTGCGTCATAAAAAAGCTCCTTTCGGTTTCCGTCCTTCCGCTTTCACGGGAGAGCGCGGCTTTTTTTGTTTTCTATTCTAGCATGAAAGCGGCAAAAAAGAAACAAAAAAATCAGGGGAGCAATGAAAAAAGGCATGGTAATGAGCAATTAGCAATGAAGGGCAAGGGCGAAGGTGTTGCAAACAACACCCAATAAATTGCAGAGTGGTAAATTACAGTTTAATGCCCTTAGGTTCCCCCTTGTGCGAGTAAAGGGTGCTGGTATTCGGTGGAGAACAGTTCGCGCACCACCCTCCGATGGTTCCCCTCCCCTTATGAAATATGGAAGGCAAGGGTTACTGCCATTCCCTCTGCCAACGGCGAAGGGGAAGCCGCAAAAAGTATAAGGAGGAGCCAAGAAACTGTTACAAAAGGCTGCTTTACCATTTTTTCGATCCGGTTTTCCTCTTTCCCTATCCGATTAGAAGAAAACGGAGCTCTGTTTTTGTGCAAATTGCTCTAAAACAAAAAATAGTACAGAAAAAATTCATATATTTTCTTTGTTTCCCCATTGTAATCCCCGGCAAAGTGTTATATAATTATCTATACCCTAGAAGCTGAATTGTGCAAAACAGGGAAAAACCGGCTGAACGCGGCATGGAATGCAGCGGAATAGCTGTGGAAGGAGAATACATATGAACCAGTATCAGGCGAAAAATATCGTCAATCTTGCGGTGGCAGGGCACAGCGGCGCGGGCAAAACCTCCCTGGCGGAGGCGATGCTGTATCTCGCGGGGGCTTCTGACCGCCGGGGCAAGGTAGGCGAAGGAAATACCGTATGCGATTACGACCCGGAGGAAATTCGCCGGAAGGCTTCCATTTCCGCGGCGGTAGCTCCGCTGGAGTGGAAAAATAAGAAGATCAATCTGCTGGACGCGCCCGGGCTGTTCGATTTTGAGGGCGGCCTGTGCGAATCCATGCGGGCGGCGGACACCGTGCTGGTGGTCATTTCCGGTAAGGACGGCATCTCTGTGGGAACGGAAAAGGCCTTTGAGGCCGCGGAGAAGCGCGGGCTTGCGAAAATTTTCTTTGTCAACGGCCTGTGCGATGAAAGCGCCCGGTTCTACCGTGTTTTTGAAGATCTGAAGGCCCAGTTCGGCCCCTCTGTCTGCCCGGTGGTGGTTCCCTTTATTCAGGACGGACAGGCGAACATCTACATCAATCTTCTGGAGTACAAGGCCTATGATTATTCCGGTGGCAAGCCCGTGGCGGTGCCCATGCCCGATATGGGAGACCGGCTGGAGGGCCTGCGCACCGCCATCTACGAGGCTGTTGCCGAAACGGACGACGCCCTGTTTGAAAAATACTTTGCCGGTGAGGAATTTACGCCGGAGGAGGTCATTGTAGGCGTCAGCAAGGGCGTAAAGTCCGGCACCATCACCCCGGTGTTCTGCGGCGACGCCATGCTCATGCGGGGCATGGAGCAGTTTATGGACGGCGTTGCCTGGCTGGCTCCCTCCGCGGAGGAAAAGGCGGCGGAGATCGCTTTGGACGTGGACGGCAACCCGGTAGAGCTTTCCGTCAATGAGGACGGGGCCGCCGTGGCGCTGGTGTTCAAAACCGTGGCCGATCCTTTTATCGGCAAGCTTTCCTATTTGAAGGTCATTTCCGGCAAGGTCTCCACCGAGACTCCCCTGGTCAATATGCGTACCGGCAATACGGAGCGGGTGGGAAAAACCGTGATGATGATAGGCAAAAAGCAGGAGGACGTCAAATATATCGGCGCCGGCGATATCGGCGCGGTGCCCAAGTTTGCCGCCGTGAATACCGGCGATACCCTGTGCTCTCCCACCCGGAAGGTGGTGCTGGAGGGTGTGGAATATCCCACCCCGGCCCTTTCCATGGCCATCGTTCCCAAGAACAAGGGAGAAGAGGATAAGGTGGCCCAGGGCATGCTGCGTCTTTCTGAAGAAGATCCCACCCTGAAGTTCTCCAACAATTCCGAAACCCATGAGCTGATCGTGGGCGGCCTGGGTGAGCAGCACCTGGATGTGGCCGTTTCCAAGCTGAAGGCGAAGTTCGGCGTGGAGGTCACCCTGAAAACGCCCAAGGTTCCCTACCGGGAAACCATTCGTAAGATGGTGCAGGTACAGGGCCGCCATAAGAAGCAGACCGGCGGCCACGGCCAGTTCGGCGATGTGTGGATCGAATTCTCCCCCTGCGACAGCGACGGCCTGGAATTCAGCGAGCGCGTGGTGGGCGGCTCTGTTCCCAAGGGCTTCTTCCCTGCGGTGGAAAAGGGCCTGCGGGAATGTATTCTGAAGGGGCCGCTGGCAGGATATCCGGTAGTGGGCCTGTCCGCCGTGCTGTACGATGGTTCTTATCACCCGGTGGACTCCTCTGAAATGGCGTTCAAAACCGCCGCCTCCATCGCCTACCGGGACGGCCTTCCCAAGGCAAATCCCGTGCTGCTGGAGCCCATCGGCCATCTGAGGACCACTGTGCCGGACGGCAACATGGGCGACGTGATGGGCGAGGTCAACAAGCGCCGGGGCCGCGTGCTGGGTATGGAGCCTGCGGGAGCGGGCCGCCAGACGGTAGAGGCCGAGGTCCCCATGGCGGAAATGCACGATTTCTGCACCTTCCTGCGCCAGTGCACCCAAGGCCGGGGCAGCTTTACCTTTGAGTTTGAGCGGTACGAGGAAGCCCCCGGCAACGTTTCCCAGAAGGTCATTGAGGAAGCCAAGGCTGCGGCAGGTGAATAACAGGAGATTGTGTCAATAGAATAAAGCGCACAGCTTTTCGGCGGATTTCATAGGAACTGTGTTTTGTTCCCCCCATAAAATCCGTTCGGAAATCCGCACACGTATTCTATCGATGCAAGTTCTAAGATTCTGAAAGCGGGGCTGCCGGAAGGAGGCTCCGCTTTTTGCAAAAGAAATCGAAAGAGAGGAAATAAAAAACGATGGCAAAACTGAAGATCGACCTTTTTTTGAACAGCCTGAACCGGCAGGGGAGCTTTGAGATGATCCTGCCCAACGACCTTCCCGAGGAAAGCGGGCGGCCCATCAAAACGGTATTCCACCTGCACGGCTACACGGGAAAAGCGGAAAGCTGGGTGCCGGAGGAGCTGGTGCAAAAATACAATATTGCCGTGGTCAGCCCCAACGGGGAAAACGGCTTTTACTTAAACGGCCTGTCCACCGGTCACAATTACGCCTCTCTGGTAGGAGAAGAGCTGGTTTCCTATGTGCGGAAAACCTTTGGTCTGGCGAAAACGTCGGAGGAAACTTATATCATGGGAATTTCCATGGGCGGCTTCGGGGCTCTCCGCACGGCGCTTGCCTACCCGGATGTGTTCGGCAAGGCGGCGGGCATGTCCTCGGCGCTGATCGTTCACCAAATCGCCCACATGAAGGAAGGGGACGAAAACCCCATGGCGAATTATGCCTATTATCACGAATGCTTCGGTGACCTGGAAACCGTGGAGGAAAGCCGGAACAACCCGGAAACCCTGGTAAAGGAGCTGAAGGCGGTGGGAAAGAAGCTGCCGGAAATTTATATGTGCTGCGGCTCTGAGGATTTCCTCATTGAGCCCAACCGCCAGTTCCATCAGTTCCTGACGGAGCAGGGCGTTCCCCACCAGTATCAGGAAAGCCCCGGCATTCACGATGAAAAATTCTGGGCGGAGTACGCCCCGAAGGCCGTGGAATGGCTCTTTAGTCGTTAGTTGTGAGTAGTTAATTGTTAGAGAAGAGCAAGGCCCCCGTCTGTCATCCTGAGGAACATCGTGACGAAGGATCTCGTCCTTGGATCTTATGGAAAAGGGAAAAGGACGAGATCCTTCGCTTCGCTCAGGATGACAGGGGGGAACGCAGGATAACAGAGGGCTAGCCCGCTAAATCCAAATTTAGCAAACTGCTCCCACTGTCATCACTGAGAAAGAAGAATGGGGAAAACCAAATGAAATTTACTATTCCGAAGAATTGTAAGAGCTATCCCCACAAAAAGCACTGGCAGTACTGTGTGGGCAGCAGCCATGCGCTTTTGGCGCTGCGGACCGATTACACCCGGCAGCTGAAATGGATCCACGAAGAGCTGGGGATCCGCTATGTGCGGTTCCATGGGATCTTCTGCGACGATATGAACACGCTGCATACCCTTGCGGATCTGATGCCCCTTCCCGGCGCGGAGCAGTTTACGGAGCGGAGCTTTCACGCCTGCGGCGTAGCCTATGACAACGTGCTGGAGGCGGGCATGAAGCCCTTTGTGGAGCTGGGCTTCATGCCGGAAAAGCTGGCGGCCAGAGACGACCGGGGCATGTTCTTCTATAAGCCCTGTATTTCCCCGCCGGCCGATCACGGGGCCTGGGCGGAGTACATCAAGGCCTTTCTCCGTTTTTTGGAGCATCGGTACGGCCCGGAGGAGGTACGCACCTGGCCCTTTGAGGTGTGGAACGAGCCGGATCTGCCCGTGTTCTTCTCCGGCACCCGGGACGAGTATTTTAAGCTCTATGAGGTCACGGCCCGGGCGATCAAGGAGGTGGATCCCCAGCTTCGGGTAGGCGGCCCCGCCACCAGCGGCAGCAAGTGGGTGCGCTCCTTTGTAGAATTCTGTGAGAAAAACCAGGTGCCGCTGGATTTCGTCACCACCCACCAGTACGCGGGGGATCCCATCGGCGGCGTGGAGGATCAGGGCGATATGGAGGGTGGTGAGCTGGACTTCCATTTCGAAGCGCCCGATTTCAGCGGAATGCGGGAAAAAACCCTGCTTGCCGGGCAGCGGGCGATGATGCCGGATCAATCGGAGCAGAAGGAGCTTCCCAACGATATTTTTATCAAAAATTCCGCCGTGGTAAAGGAGCAGGCCAAGGGTCTGCCGGTGTACTATACCGAATGGAACGAAAACGCCGGGTTTGCCTCTTATACCAACGATACCCGGAAGGTGGCGGCCTATGATGTGAAAACGGCACTGGACGTGGCGGAGCATGTAGACGGCTCCAGCATTTGGTGCTTCAGCGATATTTTTGAGGAGCTGCACCCCTTCCCCCAGCAGTTCCACGGCGGCTTCGGCATGCTCACCCAGGACGGCGTTCCCAAGCCGGTATTTTACGGTATGAAGATGCTTTCCATGGCGGGGGAGGAACGGCTGGAGCTGGGCGAGGACGCCACCAAGGGAGAGATCGGCATCGCCGCGTTTCGGAGAACGGGGGAAACCCAGGTGCTGCTGTTCCGCCAGAAGATGAAAAACCTGAAGCTGCCGAAGGAGCAGACTGCGGTCCAGCTGGAATGGGAAAGAAAGCCGTGCCGGGTCACGGTTTCCCGCATCGACGAGGAGCACTGCAACCCCTTAAAGGTATGGGAAGAAATGGGCAGCCCCCAGGACATGAACCGGCGGGAGGTGGAGGCCTTAAAGGAAAAAACCGCCCTGCGCCGGGAGCCCTGGCCCTTTACCTGGGAGAACGGCATTCTCACCATCACCGCTGAGCTGGGCGTCAACGACCTCTATTTTATCGAGATCGAGGCGTAAAAAACTTAAAACTAAAAAAGAAGGACAGAGCATCGCATGACAGGCTCTGTCCTTTTTTATGCGGTTTCGATCCAGGGGCTCAAAGCAGAAGAAATCCGAGAACCAAAAGGGCGGTAAAGGCTCCTCGAATCACGTGATGGCGCAGATGAAAGCTTCCGCCGCGCCTGCCGTTTTGGAAAGCGGCGGTAAAAATCATCACTCCGCCCGCCGTGGCGAGCAACCAGCCCCAGCCCCCTGCCAGCTCCTCCAGCACGATGGCGGAAAGCAAAACGGCGCTGCCCAAAAGCATGCAGGCGGGCGTGCCCCGTTCCTTAGTGCTTTTCAGCTGAGACACAGCGGCAATCACGCACAGAACTGCGTATAAGGCGGTAAGGGCATAGAGAACGTATTGCATACTATCACGACCTTTTCTGAGGTTTTTTCATAGTAAGGAAAAGAAGCGGCGGCGAGCCGCCGCGAGCATGCGTGAAGCTGCCGAGTACGGGGGGAGCAGTTTCCGGCCCGACCATAAGCAAGCTGGCAAATTGGAATTTTGCAACGAGCCGCATACTTCACTTCTGTCATTCTGAACCGCCAAAAGCGGTGAAGAATCCCGTCCTTCGCCCTTTTTCAGGAATTAAGGTCGAGATTCTTCGTCAAGAAAGCTATAGCTTTCTGCGTTCCTCAGAATGACAATGGGGAACTGTTTGCTAAATTGGAATTTGCAGCTGCGCTGCGGGCGCTTGCGAAGCCGCTTGATACGGAAAATCGGTTTCTGTCCCGACCATTAACAGAGCGCTAAATTGAAATATGGCAGTGAGCTGCTTACTCTCCGCCTGTCATTACTGAACAGAAAGCAAGGAAACCTTGCTTTCTCGGTGAAAAATCTCGTTCTTTGCCCTTTTATTCAGGGAATTAAGGGCGAGATTCTTCGCCGGGAAAGCGGAGTTTACTCCGCTTTTTGCTCAGTAATGACAAGGGAGGAGGCTTTGTTCTTCTCTAACGACTAACAACTAACGGCTAACAACCAGTTCGCTAAACTATCATTTAACAGTTTTCTTGCGGTCGGGTCAGAAACTGCCCTCCTGTATCACGCAGCCTCACGATTGCCAGCGGCAGCTCACCGCATGGCACATTTTCCTTCTATCTTCAAACCTCTATTTCCGTAAAGCAGAAGCGGGTGCAGTCTACCAGGCCCCGGTCGGTGAGGCGAAGCTCCGGCAGGCAGGCCAGGGGGATCAGGGCCATGGTCATAAAGGGGGAGGGCATGGAGCAGCCGATCACCTTCCAAGCTTCCTCCAAATCGGCTACCGCCTTCGCCATTTCCTCCATGGGCTTTTCCCCCATCAGCCCGGCAATGGGCAGGGGAACCAGGCCCAGAACCTTGCCGTTTTGTACGGCGCACATGCCGCCTCCGCACTGGATCAGGGTGTTGGCGGCCAGGGCCATGTCCTCGTCATTGGTGCCGATCACCAGTAAATTGTGGGCGTCGTGAGAAACGGTGGAGGCCATGGCCCCGCAGCGAATTCCAAAGCCCTTAACAAAACCGAAGCCCTTTTTACCTGTGTTGTGATGGCGCTCGAACACCACGGTTTTCAGCACGTCCTGGGAGGGGTCGGATTCCAGCAGGCCGTTTCGCACCGGAAGCGTTACCTGCCGCTCATAGTCTCCCACCCGGGCCGGGATCACCTCAATGGCCCGCACCGTAACGCCGCCGTCCACGATCTTTTCCTGCTTCGCGGGAACGCGGAAGGTTTCGGGGGTAATGGCGTCCCGAATATGAATGGACCGGGTGGCCCATTCCGGATAGGCGTAGGGAGCATACTCTCCCACAACGGCCCCGTTTTCGGCGGCCAGCTCGCCGTCGATCCATACCTTCTCCACCTGAAGCTCCTCTAAATTATTCAGCAGCACCATGTCCGCGCATTTGCCGGGGGCAATGCTGCCCAGCTCATGATCCATCTGGAAGCACTGGGCGCAGTTGATGGTCACCATCTGAATGGCGGTAATGGCGTCGATGCCCTCCTGCACCGCCCGGCGGACGATATGGTCCAAGTGCCCCTGGGAAAGCAGGGTGTGGGGGTGGGTATCGTCGGAGATCAGGCAGGCAAAACGGGAATCCACCTGATGCTTGGTAATGCTCTTGGCTACCTCCTTCAGATCGTGCCAGGCGGAGCCCTCCCGAAGCATGGCATACATGCCCAGCCGCATTTTGGCCAGGGCGTCCTCCGCCCGGGTGGATTCATGGCAGCAGCGCACGCCGGAGGCGATATAGGCGTTTAAGCCCTTGCCGGTTTCCGGCAGGGAATAGTGGCCGGTAACGATTTTCCCGGCCTTCAGGGTGTTGCCGGTGATGGCGTGGGTCTCCTCGTTGGAGGAAAGGATCCCGGGGAAATTCATCATTTCCCCCAGGCCCACGCAAGAATCCCACTTCATGGTCTCCGCCACGTCCTCCGGGCCGATTTTGGAGCCGGTGTCCTCAAAGCCCGGCACAGCGGGCACACAGGAGGGAGTGGTAAGCATGGTCTTCAGCGGCGTGCGGGCCGCGTCCTCCAGCAGGCACTGAACGCCGGGAAGGCCCAATACATTGCAGATCTCGTGGGGATCCATGTAAATGCCGGTGGTGCCGTGGGGGATCACCGCCTTGGCGTATTCCCCCGCCCCCATCATGGAGGATTCCACGTGAATGTGGCCGTCTAAAAAGCCCGGGGCCAGGTATTTGCCTTCCGCGTCCACCACCTGGGTGCCTTCCCCGATACAGTGGGAAGCGTCCCCCACAAGGGCGATCCGCCCCTCCGCTACGGCAACGGACACGTCCTCCTGAATTTCCCTGGTGCACACATTCACCAGGTTCACATGAGTCAGAACCAGCTCCGCGGGCTCCGAGCCCTCGGCAACGGCCGCCAATTTCCGGCTTGCCTCCCACAAGGGCGTTTTACAAAAATGATTGACCATGCTTTTTCCCCTTTCAAAATATAGTGGTTAGTTGTGAGAGAAGGGCGGTAGGGACAATGTGGAATGAGCAGTGAGCAATGAAGGACAGAAGTAGAGCGGTAAATGATAGTTTAGCGGCGAGCCGCCGCTGGCACTCGTGCCTCTGCTTGGTGCGGGAGAGCACTTTCTGACCCGACCGAGTTGACAAACGAGAACGGGTCAGAGCGGTTGCTGTGCCCCAGTGGGGCACGTTCAGCAATGTCTGAAGCGACAGCTGAGTTCTCCACTGGAGACCTTCCCCCCACTGGGGCACAGCAACCAAAGCGAAGCGTAGAAAGCTGTCAGCCGATAGGCTGACTGAGGGGTTCTTGCCGGGAAGTTGGTAAAACGCAGGTTCTATCTAGATTTTCACTAAGCTGGAACCCCTCCGTCACGGCTTCGCCGCGCCCCCTCCCCTTTCAGGGGTGAGCGCGTCCCGGTGGGACGCTGGTGCGAACCGTTCTCAGCTGTCGCTTCGGGTGCAAAGCGCAGAAAGCCAT
>CAJUTL010000028.1 GCA_910589395.1 uncultured Oscillospiraceae bacterium | reverse complement strand
GAGATTCTTCACAAAGAAAGCAAAGCTTGCTTTGCTTTTTGTTCAGTAATGACAGTTGGAAAGTGAACAAGTAACCGCTAAATTCCAATTTACCACCCTGCCAACGGTCGGGTCGGAAACTAACTTTCCGTATCAAGCCGCTTCACGAGTGGCCGCGACGCCTCGCCGCCAAATTCCAATTTAGCAAACTGCCACCCCTGTTCTTCTTTTATAATGCGCTGCTCGACAGCGCCACCACCATCTAGAAATCCAGTATCCAGTATCTAAAAACGGACGTGCTGCGGAAAACCGTAGCACGTCCGTTTTTAGTTTCTTTTCTAAATCAAACCCAATGCTGGCCGGTGGCGCGATCCTCAAAGGTGATGGCACGCTTCAGGATATCGCAGGCCTTGACCAGGCCCTCGTTCTGGCTCATGAGAATGTCCTCGTGCTCGATGGACAAAACATAATCATAGCCCACCAAGCGAAGCTGAGAAACAAAATCCTTCCAGAACAGCTCATCGTGGCCGTAGCCGATGCTGCGGAAGACCCAGGTACGGTTCAGCGGATCGCCATAGGTCTTATAATCCAACGTGCCGTCGATAGGGGCGTTAAAGGGATCGATCTTGGTGTCCTTGGCATGGACGTGGAAGATGGCCTCGCCGCCCAGGTCGCGAATGGCGGCCAAGGGGTCGATCCCCTGCCAGAACAGATGACTGGGGTCAAAGTTTGCGCCGATCTCCGGGCCTACGGCGTCACGGAGCCGCTTCAGGGTATAGGGATTGTACACGCAGAAGCCCTGGTGCATTTCAAAGGCGATCTTATTGACGCCATGGGATTTGGCAAAGGCCACGAAATTTTTCCAGTAAGGGATCAGAACCTCGTTCCACTGCCACTCCACAACCTCCTGAAACTCGTTGGGCCAGGCGCAGACCACCCAGTTGGGATTCTTGGATTCCGGGCAGTCGCCGGGACAGCCGGAGAAGGTGTTGATTTGATGGATCCCCATCTTTTCGGCCATGAGCACAGCATCGTGCAGATCATCGTCAAACTGCTTGGCGATCTCCTTGTTGGGATGAATGGGGTTGGCGTGGCAGCTCAGGGCGCTGACCTCCAGGCCGGATTCCTTGATGGTGTTCATAAACTCCTGAAACTTCGCTTCGTCGTGCAGCAAAACGCCGGGATCGCAATGATCTTTTCCGGGATAGCCGCCGCAACCAAGCTCGATCATCTGCGCGCCCAGAGACTTAAAGTACGGCAGCGCCTCCTTCAGAGGAGTTCCGCCGATCACATTGGTAAGTACACCCAATTTCATAAGAAAAGCACTCCTTCCTGTTATTTTCGGGCCGGTAAAAGTATTCTGCAAAAATCTCACGCAAAGCCCGAAGCTATTTGGCTATATTATACAGAATTGCTACAAAAATTGCAATCCCATTTCTCAAAAATTCCGCTTATTGTTTCTTCTCTGCAAATTTCCATATGCGACTTCATCAGCTTAACTACACTAATCGACTTTCAGTCGTAGCCTTTATTTACAAAACCATGAGCATATAACAACTGAACCATTGTTCCGGTGAGCTCTTCCAGGCCACGGCAACATTATGATTTCACTGTATAAAACGGGCAAAACTGGAATTGAAAAACAACCTTCCTGCGCTCAGAATGGCCCGTGCCGCTTATCAAAAATACTTTCTCTTTGATAAATTACCACCCTTATAGCCTCACGTGTTTCTACAAGTCCCGCAAAGCCATGGACAGCATTCCAAAAATTGAAATGGATTTTTGCTACTTTTTCGTGATCGATTCCAGCAGGCCGCCGCTAGCAATGATGTTTTTGATAAAGGGCGGGAAGGGCTGGGCCTGGTAGGTGGCTCCAGTGGTCTCATCGGTGATGAGGCCGGAATCAAAATCCACAGAAACATCGTCTCCGGCAGAAATGGCTTCCGCCGCTTCGGGGCATTCCAGGATCGGCAGGCCGATGTTGATGGAATTCCGATAAAAAATGCGGGCAAAGGTGGAGGCGATCACGCAGGAAACACCGGAAGCCTTCAGGGCGATGGGCGCATGCTCCCGGGAGGAGCCGCAGCCGAAATTCTTCAGGGCCACCACAATATCGCCGGGCTTTACGTTTTTTACAAAATCCTTGTCGATATCCTCCATGCAGTGGGCGGCAAGCTCACTGTGAGATGCGGTATTCAGGTACCGGGCCGGAATGATCACATCGGTGTTGACATCGTCTCCGTACTTGTGCACTGTTCCTTTTGCGTTCATACAATTACTCCTTCTGTTCTTGATATTTTCCGCTCTGTTTCTTCTATCCGGGATCACAGAGCAAATTGTTCCTTGATCCACCGCGCGACAAATTCAGGGGAAAGCTCCGAATTGTCTATTTTTCTGTAATTTTCAAAGGGGATCTCACCGTCCGTGCTTTCCAGGCGGTAGTTGTCGCCATCGCTGATCAGCCTTTGATTTGACCGTTCGATATCCCTTTTTGACGCTTTGTGGAGAAGACGGTTCTCCGTGGCGTTTCGCTTCAAGCGTACTTCACGGGAAGCCACAAGCTCCATATAATAGAATTCCGTGCCATAGGGCTCAAAAATGCTCTTGATCCACTCAATATACTCCCAGTCAGATTTCTGGTCGAAGGCCCACAAATAAGTAAAGATCCTACCGTAAGCATCGGTCTTTGCAAACTCTTCAAAAACCACCTGACGGAGCCTGTCGATGGCGGCGCTGTTATAGTCCCCGAAGATCTCGAGCACCGGCTCGATCATCATGTGATTGTGAAACAGCCGCAGGTCGTGATTTTCATCAGCTCCTGCCCCACTGTCATTTTACCCACAGCGGCGTCGCCGATCAGAAATACCAATTTCACTTTATACTTCTCCTATCCTGCGACGTTAACCGCACTGTGAACAGCCAGTCACACTTTTTATAAGGGCTTCGCGTCGTTGTCAAACCTGTGAAAAGCACGGGGCTGCCGCCCTTTCCCCTAATGAACCCGCGGCGCTCATCACAAAATTCACATCCTGATCTCAATTTGATAATACTGCTCCTGAAAATGGACGGCTTCGGCAATTTCCTCTTTGGAAAAGGTCATTCCCTCCGGAGCCAGCACCCATTTTTCCTCCACATCGTCAAACCGGTGAATGATGGCGATCAGCCTGCCTGTGAATTCTTTCAATGGGACTTCCACCCCCAGCACATAGGCGTCCTGCTCTTCTCCGTCCGGGGCGATCAGCCCGGGAACATAACCGTAATTGATGGGATAGATCAGTCCCGGGTGCTTGGGGTGCTCCGTACCGATAGGACGATCCATTTTAATGGTAACGGTATCGCCCAGCTTTGGAGGCCTCTTCCCTTCCTCTATTCTAGCAAACTCAGATTTTTGCAGGGAAAAGATCACATCGTCGAAGACCTTTCCCTCAAAGTTCCGCACTGCCCGGCGGAGGATCCCCTCCCGGACAAATCCAAGCTTCCGGAGCAGCGCAAGGGAAGCGGCGTTTTCGGAAAAAGCTCTGGCAGAGACGATCTCCAGTCCGCCCTCGCCGAAAAGGAAGGTGAGCAGCACTTTCAAAGCTTCGCTCATATACCCCCGGCGGGCGTATTCTTCGCCCAGATAATAATCCAGGCAAACAGATTCTACCCGATACCGCAGAGGATCCTCCTCCAGCCCGATATGGCCGATCACCGTGCCGCTCTCCCGCAGGCAGATCACAAATTGGTTTTCGGAATCCCGGACAAGGCGCTCCGCCAGTTTTTCCACCGTAGGCGGCTCTCCCAAACAGTTATACCTGCGCACAAAGGGCTGCCGCAAAATCGCCAGGATAGAAGCCGCATCCTCTGCCACAGGCCTGCGCAGCAGCAATCTGGCTGTTTCCAGGCTAGCTGAAGAAGCCATCACAGCTTCTCCGGGTCTATCAGGTACCCGGTCACGGCGCTGGCGGCGGCAACGGCCGGGGAAGCCAGCACAACCTCGGAATCGGGGTGGCCCATACGGCCTACAAAATTCCGGTTGGTGGTGGAAACAGCTCTCTCACCTTCTGCCAGAATGCCCATATAGCCGCCCAGGCAGGGCCCGCAGGTGGGCGTGCTGAACACGGCGCCAGCCTCGATGAAGATCTCCGTGAGGCCCTCGCGGATACATTGCAGATAGATGTTCTGCGTGGCGGGGATCACAATGCAGCGCACGCCCTTTGCCACTTTTCTGCCCTTCAGGATCGCGGCGGCGGCCCGCATATCTTCTATTCTGCCGTTGGTGCAGGAGCCGATCACACTCTGGTCGATCTTTACCTCGCTTACTTCATCGATGGTTTTCGTATTCTCCGGCAGGTGGGGCATGGAAACGGTGGGCCGCAGAGCGGCAAGATCGATCTCCACTGTGCGGGTATACTCCGCGTCGGGATCTGCCTCATAAATGCCAATACTGCCCTGGTAACGATCCTTGCAGTATTCCAGCGTTTTTTCGTCCACCGGGAAAATGCCGTTTTTCGCCCCGGCCTCAATGGCCATATTGGCAATGGTGAAGCGCTCGTCCATGGAAAGAGAGGAGCAGCCTTCTCCGGTAAACTCCAGAGACTGGTACAGCGCGCCGTCTACGCCGATAAGGCCGATAAGGTGCAAAATCACATCCTTGCCGCTGGAAAAGCCCTGAAGCTTGTTCTTCAGCACTACCTTAATGGCCGAGGGAACCTTGAACCAGGCCTTGCCGGACATCAGGCCGGCCGCCATATCGGTAGAGCCCACGCCGGTGGAAAACGCACCCAGCGCCCCGTAGGTACAGGTGTGGGAATCGGCGCCGATCACGCAGTCTCCGGGACCTACAAGTCCCTTTTCCGGCAGCAGGGCGTGCTCGATTCCCATTTCTCCAACGTCGAAGAAATTTACAATATCGTATTTGTTGGCAAACTGGCGGGTCTGCTTGCACTGCTGGGCCGCCTTGATATCCTTGTTGGGCGCAAAGTGATCCAGCACCAGGGCAATCTTGCTTCTGTCAAACACAGAAGACGCCCCCGCTTTTTCAAATTCATTGATCGCCACCGGAGAGGTAATATCGTTCCCCAGCACCAGATCAAGCTTTGTTTCAATCAACTGGCCCGCTTCCACGTGATCCAGCCCGGCGTGAGCCGCCAAAATCTTTTGGGTCATTGTCATTGCCATTGTGTTATTCCTCCTGTTCCTTTTCCTTGAGCAGCATATATTCCAAAGAGTCCTCCAGGGCCTGCCAGCTGGCGGCCACCACGTCCTCTGAAACGCCTACGGTGGTAAAGGTATCCTTCCCATCGGTAGAGGTGATCAGCACCTGTACCCTGGCCGCTGTGGCGCTTTTGCTGTCCAGCACACGCACCTTGTAATCCGTCAGCTTTCCGTGGGAAAGCACCGGGTAAAACACCTCCAGGGCTTTACGCAGGGCCTTGTCCAGGGCGTTGACCGGACCGTTTCCCTCCGCCGCCGTCAGCTGAAGGGCATCGCCCACCTGCACCTTTACGGTGGCGCTGGCGCCGCAGTCTCTTTCTTTCCCGTAATCGGTATAGATGTGATAATACAACAGCTGGAAGAAGGGCGGGTAAGGCCGCAGCTGTTTTCGCACCAGCAGCTCAAAGGAGGCGTCGGCCCCCTCAAACTGATAGCCCTGAGCCTCCAGGCGCTTCAGCTCCTCCAACACCCCGCGAACGCCCTCCGGCTCGATTTGGCTTTCGGGCAGCACACGTCTGATCTTTTCCAAAATAACTGCCCTGCCGGAAATCTCCGAGGCGGGGAACCTTCTGAGGTTGCCCACCGAAACAGGATCGATGTGCTCAAAGGAGCGGGCGTCCTTCAGCACGCCTGCCGCGTGCATGCCTGCTTTATGCGAAAAGGCGTTTTCCCCCACAAAGGGAAGCGCCGCCGGAAGCTCCAGGTTGGCGGCGGCCGCCAGCTCTCTGGCTCCGCTGAAAAGAAGCGGCAGACATTCCGGCGGTACACAGGAAATTCCCAGCTTCAGCTGCAAATCGGGAATGATCGTAGAAAGGTTGGCGTTTCCGCAGCGCTCGCCAAACCCCAGCATGGTACCCTGTACCTGCGAGGCCCCGGCTTTTACGGCGGCAAGGCTGTTTGCCACTGCCAGTCCGCAATCGTCATGAAAGTGGACGGCCACTGGGACGGAAACCAAGGCGGCTACCTCCGCCGTGATCCGGGCGGCGTCCTCCGGAAAGGTTCCACCGTTGGTATCGCACAGACATACCAAGTCCGCACCGCCGCGCACGGCGGCGTTTAAGGCGGCCAGGGCAAACTCCCGGTCGTCCTTCCAGCCATCGAAGAAATGCTCGCCGTCAAAAATGACTTCTTTTCCCCGCTCCTTCAGAAACCGGCAGCTTTCCTCGATCATCAAAAGGTTTTCTTCCGGGGTGGTCTCCAGCACCTTATCCACATGAAATTTCCAGCACTTGCCGAACACAGCGCAGCAGGAGGTTCCCGCCGCCAGCAGGGAGAGCAGGTTTTCATCTGCTTCCACAGAAGTGTTTTTTCTTCGGGTACTGCCAAACGCCACCAGCCTGGCATGCCGCAGGGAAAGCTTCACGGCACGCTGAAAAAACTCTCTGTCCTTTGGGTTGGAGCCGGGATTTCCCGCTTCGATATAGGCCACGCCCAGGCGATCCAGCGCGCGAACCGCCGCAAGCTTGTCCTCCAGAGAAAAGGCAATACCGCTTCCCTGAGCACCGTCTCTGAGGCTGGAATCAAAAATCGTTACCATCCGTGTCATACCGCGTTACTCCCCGGGGGAAGAGGACTTCTCCCCCTTCAGAAGGCGCTGGTAAAACGCTATGGAATCCTCATAATACTCCATATCGTTTTCTTTTCTGGTAATGGAGGTTCCCTCTTCCTCCCGAACAGAGACCCGCAGATCTTCAAAAAGCTGCCGCAGCATATCGCTGTCAAAAGAATCCTCCTCTTCTGTTTTGGGGACAAACTCAGACAGTGCCGGAATTTCCTTCCAAGGGATCATGGCATTCTCATAATCAGAGGCAGTTTCCGGCATGGGGGTACCATCATTATATTGGTAAAAGCCACGAAAATCCTCCTGCATAAAGGCAAAGGCCTCTTCATTGTGAAGGAAAATCATACTTTCGTTGGCGAGAACATCTCCGGCAAACCGAGCCACAGCCGCCTGCTGCTGCTGTAAGGCATCTGCCGAGGAAGGCATGGAAGTGGAAAAAACATAGCACACTACATTGACCACCACTTTGCCGTCTCCGTTGCGGTCGTCCGCATATTCGGTGAGACAGCGCTCCAACTCCATTCGCCCGGAATCCGGCATGGTATAGGAGGTCATGACCCCTACAGTGTAATCTGGTTTTACCTTAGAGAAGATGGAAAAGAAAATGCTGAACAGCGCGGCAAAGACCAACAGACCGGCGATCAGCGGGCCCTTATGATAATACCACCAGTTCTTTCGTTTTTCTTTCGGCGTTTCCGGCTTGATCTCATTGGTGTGAATGGTATCTTCCCCGGCGTTGATCAAATATCGTTCTCTTGCCATGCTTGTTCCTTCTTTCCAGAAAATCTATTTTGTACGGTTTTCTGTTCTCTCCTTCGTCAAAGCCCTCACGGTCAGCGACCCCAGGCTGTTCGCCAGGGACACCGCCACTAAAAACAAAAAGATCTGCGGCAGCTCCTTCCAGGAGGAAATGCCGAACACGCAATAGCACATATCCGCAATACTGTGCTCAAACCCGCAAAGAATGAAAACGGAAACACACAGAAAAAGCCCTGTGACCTTTCCGAAATCGTTGGGATTGCTCCGGTAATTTTCCACCGCCAAATACATCAGGATCCCGCAGAAAAAGCCCAAAATCAAAACAGAGTACCAGCTCAGGGAAAGCTTTGCCGCAACAAGCTTTGAAGCTGTGTCAAAGAGACCGGGCTTCGCGAGGCGGATCAAACCGGAGGCTGCGGCACAGCCCACAAAATTCCCCAGCCAGATCACAAGACAGTTGGGGTGATTCCTGTTTTCCAGCACATAGCCGATCTTCCCGGTAAAAAGGTTCAGCCCAAAGGCGCAGATCACAAACAGGCCTATGGTAAAAAGCATCGCGCCGAGAAGCCTGCTTTCACACGCCAGATACACTGTGGCCCCGATACTGATCGAAACGCCTGCCGCTGCTGCTTTTCGAAAGGTTTCCATGTTTCATTCCCTCATTATTTCTTTCCCGAAGGCGGAAGCGTTTCTCCGTGGCTTCCGCAGGGTTGATACTTAGTGAGTATATCATACCGGCCCAGTTTTTTCAAGTAATTTCAAGCGTGCTCTCAAAGCCCTGGGGCAACGTCGGAAAACTGCCGGGCCACCGTAAAGGCAAAGCTTAAGGACGCCGGTTTTTTCCTCTCCGGACGCCCTTAAGCTTCACAATATAAAAACCCTTCGAAATGCTTCCGGCGGGCTTTTATCGCAGTTCTTCCCTGGCTATGACAAAGGTGATTTCAGTTCCTTCCCCCTCTTTGCTGACGATCCTCAGCCCCGAGCAGGAGGGATATAACAGCTTCAATCTGTCGCTGACGTTTTTCAGTCCGATATTCCCATAGAAATTTACAGTAGCGGAATCCTCGATATAGGCCAAAACCTCCTGAAGCCGTTCCTCCGTCATTCCAATTCCCGTGTCTGAAACGCAGAAGCAAATGTTTCCGTTTTCCTCGTGGATCCGCACCCGAACCGAGCCTTCCCTGCCCAAAGGGGCGATCCCGTGAAATACGGAGTTTTCCACCAAAGGATACAGGATCATCGGCCGGATCCGCAGGGCCGCCAACGCCTCCGGAATATCCAGCGCCAGCGTAACGCTGTCGTTATACTGATATTTCAGAATATCGAAATAGTGGAGCAGGTATTCCTCTTCTTCCTTTATGGTGATCGGGGAATCTCCCGCCGCCACATTCGTTTTCAAAATGGTGATCAGCGAACGGATAAAAGAAATAATATCCCTATACTTCTGCTTTCTGGCCAAATAAATCACGCAGTTCAGGGAATTATACATGAAATGCGGATTGATCTTGGACATGTAGTACTTGAATTGCAGCTCCCGTTCCTGGCGGTGGATCTGCTCGTTTTGCTGAATCAGATCCTTGATTTCCAGCTGCATGGTATTAAATCATAATACTCACAATGTTCTTGCATCTCACACAAGTAACTGCATTTGAAAAACTCTACAGACGGATTAAACTCGCTCTCTTCTCGTATCGTATCTATGCTCTTGCTTAACCAATCCTTGGACTCACAATACGCATTATCTTTGAATGGTTCTGTGATGAACATCCCATTTCTGAAGCAATTAAAGCATAACGCATTCGGTTGTACACCATACTGCTCTTCTACTGCTATAGAATAGAGATATAGCTGCCTGAGATAATTGTCGAGTTCTTTGTCTGATTTTGTTGGTTTCGCTCGATTGCTCCTTTGCTTTAGGGCTCTTGATTTGTTGTCAACAACATAAAATGAACCATCTTTTTCTCCAAGAAAATCAATATACCCACAAAACGGTATACCGTTCACTGAAAAATCTACTCTCTTTTCCACATCGAGCATTTTGTACGGGAATGGCTGAATGTTTTTCAGATACTGCAGTCCACTCGTAAAGTAGTTGGTAAATATCTTTTTGCTTGGTGCAAAGCCAACCACTTCATTTCTAAAATCTTGCAAGTACATATCCACAAGCCTCTTTGAGTTCTTTTCTCCTTTTAGATACAACTCAATCAGCTTGTGCATAAATGTACCATAGCTTGCAAAGAACATATCCTTACCACGAAGTCTCCGTATATACTTCAGATACCAGCGATATGGACAATCTTCAAATGTCTTTATACGGGAGTAACTCCATACCATGTCATCAATAAGAGGTGCGTAGTTTATATCTCCCATATCCGCCTCACCTTAGAACGGCAGACGGCTATCATCAATTTCTCCTTCGTCAACGGTTGGCTGTGGGTCTGTAGTATCTCCAGAAGAATCACTATCTCCATCAACCTCGAATGAGAACATCTTGAAATTCGTATATGTAATCTTCTTTTCTTTGTCGTACTTTGTTGATACATCAACATCGCCAAGCTTAATCTTGTCCCCTTCTTTTAGACAAGCAGCTTTTTTCGCGGCAGCAGTTCCAATTGCAAGTACAAAGCCAGAGAAATCTTGCTCATACTCACCAGACTGTTTGTTCTTCCTGCTGACCGACATACGAAGCTTCGTACTCGTGTCGCTCATTGGTGTTACTTCCCAAATCTTAGCGAATGCGCCTGTTCGGAATCCCATAAGTCATCACTCCTTCACAAAAGTTTCCTTAAAATCATTAAGCAGCTTAGATGCTAATGCAGATTCTGTGATTGCAAAATAGTTTCCGCCTTTTACATACTTTGTAAACAGCTTCTTGACATCATCAGACTTGTTTGGATTAGTGGCAAGAAACTCTTTTACCTGAGCATCCAATGAGTTGATGATTTCCTCTGCAACCATCTTATCCTCGGCAGCACCTGCAGCCTTCTGTTTGCTTCTCCATTTATCCGGGTCATCATCTGGTGTTGCAATATTAAAGAACTTCAACAGGAAATATCTCATTGCATAACTCAACCCGGAACCAAAGCTCTGTGAGCCATCACTTTGATGGCCGACAAGAATCCACGGCACATCAATCCGTTCCTCTGGATTCTCGTTATTGACCCATGTAAATACCATGTCTGCGCTGACCAGAACTTCGTTGACATTCTCTTCATAAAGCTCGCCTTTACCGGTCGTTTTTGTCTTCTTTGTGTTGTACGGAGATACTTCCGAACTATTATGTACTATGCCTGGAATTAAGGACAAACCGTATTTATCCATGAACCCAGACACTTTGGCGAGGATTTCGTCCTCGCTGACATATTTGTACCCGTACCCAGACTTGTTGCGCTGGATAACCTCTACCTGCTTGCGAACTTTCGCAAGCTTCTGGTAGATATTCATTTCTTCTGCCATTTTATCCCTCCAGTAAATATGTGGCTTCCATATCGGCAAGATGCAGGAGTACGGCAAGTTTACTTCTATCGAAAATTTTTCCAACAAAAGCGTTCCCGCCCTTTACCGCTGTGTCCCAACCACCCATGTGTGCTCTGATAGCTAAAATTTCTTCTGGCTCAAGACGCATGAAGTTCTGAATGATGATGATTGACTTATCTGCATGTTCACCACATGGGAATTTCTCATCAACTTCATAAACCTCTTTCTTATACCACTGTCCAGTCTCATCGTTTTTTACATTTCTAAAGCCTTTCTTATAGTAGTTCACTTTGCAGATATCGTGGAGCAAAGATACTACGGCTATTGTTTCAGGCGAATAGGTGTCTTGCAGATTAGCTCGCTCAACATTTTTCTTTAAGCAGTCATATACATTCAAAGAATGTTCAAGCAAACCTTCTTCGTGACAACCATGAAATCGCGTTGATGCTGGAGCAACGAAGAAATCCGATTCATCAAGCCAGGTCAAAAATGCATCTGCACCATCTCGTGTAACCAGTTCCTTATATATAGAAAGGAACCGATTCTTTAACTCACTCAATCAAAAACCTCCTTACTCCACACACAGTAGCTTTGCAAAATTCTGCATAATTCTTTCGTTCTTGTCGTGAGTGGTGTTAAGACAATCTCTTGTCTCACTTAAACGCTGCACATATGTATCGATTTCTTCCACCGTTTGCTTGATACTGTCGTTGACAGATGTAAGATTATCCATTGTCTTACGAACCATCTCGACAGCACTCTCTGACTGACTTGTCAGTTCAGCCAAGCGCTTTTCTTTTTCTTGCAGCAGGTCAAGTGTTTTCTTGAAAGCCATATTCAACTCTCCTTTCTGTATTTTATTTAATTATGTTGATATATGTAAAAGAGAAACCCGATTAGCCGGGTTCTCTCTGTTACCAAAGTCAAATTGAAAACGCAAGTTTCCATCGTTCGTAATCTTCCATATAATTTTTTTCTATTCTATTCTGTTTGTGCGAAACCTTTATTCTCTGGTTCACGCCGTTTATAGTGTATTCTTTACCAGACATAAAGTCAGATGCCACATCGGAAAAGTTAACAGGTAACCCGGCACGCTCGTTTTCATATGTTCTATAAAACAGACCGGACATCCATATTCTGTAGAAACTCAAATGTAGGTCTGTCTTACCAGCTTTAATAGCATCAGATGAGCGCTGAGATAATGTGACTCGGATTGTCATGGTCTTCGTTACAGCCCGTATACCTCGCATTATTGTATCTCCAGGAACCCTTTCTTTGCGTATCAGCTTAGTGTAATTCGGGTGTTTATAGCAAAAGCTTTTTAACTCTATAGCTGCTCGAAAAGCAGGGATTGCCTCCCTATAAATGGGGTAATCAATGCCAGCATAGTGGATTTGCATATTCTGCAAGTCAATATCAGCCGCTTTTACAAGCAGTGTATCGTCTTCTTTAATTCCAGAAAACGCCATCCAATAATAGCACCTGTATATAACGTCCACAGTTTCTTCGTTTTCCGGTTCAAAAATGTCATTCAAATATTTTTGTAGATGAAGCGGGCTGGAAACCATTTGCTTCTTTATCTTATCCAACCCAACTGCCTTTATGTGGAGCATACCATCACATGCTCCCGGTATTTTCATGGTGATACACCACTTCACATATTCTCGCAACACCGTCAAAGACGTACTCTGGCTACGCGAACGCAGCCCTGTTACCTCGTTAATCACAGGCTGCAGCGTTTCTGCGCTCTGGGTGCATAAATCACTGCCCCATTCATTCTCATACTCTTCTAACGCAGAAAAGATTGTAGTGGCAACCTTTGCAGTATACATACTTTGCGTATACTCAGATATAAACCTTTTCTTCAACTCTTCGTTGTACATAGCGCACCTCCATATAGTATGTAGTTACGCCGGTACGACGGCGTTTAAGGCAATAGCCTTTTCCCATATCACCTGGAGCGCGCTCATATCCAGATACGCGATTGCGCTGGAGGCGAGTATGTTCGCTTCGGCGATTTGCTTCATATACTTATCGGACAGCGTCGTGATATACTTGCCGATATTTGCTTTGGACATACGCTCTGGATTCTCACACAAAACCATGCTATCCTTCAAGAGACCACTGTCGTTTGCATATACAACAACATGCGTTGGCTGGTTAGCTTTTTTAATAGACGTAGTTAGCGGGATAGCGATAATATTTGGGCTATACGAATTACCAACATTATTCTGGAACACAAGCCCTGGACGCCAACCACTCTGCTCGTTACCGCTGCCAGTAAACTTCATCATGTATACCTCTCCGATTTGAGGTGTGTGTCCGCTCTTACGAAAACTCAATCTACTTACTCCTTCAAAATAATTATGTTGATGCTCGGAGTATAGCATATGGTTTTCTCCATGTCAAGTTAATTAAATAGCCGAAATGAAAAAATTATCTGATAATAAGGGTGTATGTAGTCTCTGGGCTTGCAGCACTTTTTCCACCACAATATAAATACAGAACTGTGCCAAGCACTGTAATATCAGTATCAACTTCAACAAATCTAACCCTGTCAAAGCAGATTGAGCCTACATCAGATTTCAAATAAACTAAATTTGGAGTTTCGCTAATCAACATAATTTTGAAGTGCATTTGTACCTTACAAGGGTCAGAAGTTTGATACCATCTTTGGTTTTCTGTACTGAAAAGAACCTCGTTAACTGCATGGTCGGTACAGTAAGCTTTCAGTTCTCTGACCGACATTTTGTTTTTCATCCTGTAGTAAAACCTCCATTGATTTATTTTTTGTGCCGTGGTATACTACAGGTGAGTTACTGGCGAGTGGTGTCGCTATTAACTCCGGCCTGTATTTTACCGGCTGTGGGTGCACTGTTCTCTTCGTTTGTTGTCTGGGACAGTGCACCTTTTTTAGATATTGACACAAAATGTAGTTTGTGCTATGATGTTCTCACAAACCAAGGTTGTGCTGTTAATGCTACCATAAAACAGCTACCATGTCAACAGCAGCGAGAGATAAATTTCCGGAGGTAAACCATGAAGTTTGCACAAAGATTAAAAGCCTTACGACTTGCATGTGGTCTTACGCAAAAAGAATTAAGTGAGGCTATTGGTGTATCTACAGTTACCATCCAGTATTGGGAACGCGGGGAGAAAAAGCCATCCATGGATGCCATAATCTCTCTCAGCAAAACTCTGATGGTATCAGCAGATACTATTCTTGGGCTTGAGAATGATTTACCAAAGCGTAGTTTTATAAGCTCTAAATCTGAAGCAACGCTGCTTGAAAACTATAAATCACTTGACGCATTTGGTCAGAAGGCGGTTAGAACAGTCTGTGCCATTGAGCGAGAGCGAGTCGAAAAAACGAGTGCAGAACGAATCATAAGCATCACAGATGTCCAAAAGCCAAAACACAAGGACAGGTATATACCGCATTATACCAATCCGTCCGCTGCCGGTTCGTCAATGCCACTGGACGGAACAGATTTTGAAATGATGCTTGTTAATGACGATGTACCGGCTCAAGCTGATTATGCCGTCAACATTCAAGGAAACAGTATGTATCCATACATACACGATGGAGACATGGTCTATGTGGACAAAGACGCAGAGTTGCGTATTGGCGATGTCGGCATTTTTTGTGTTGATGGAGCCATGTACTGTAAGATGTATTATCTTGATGAAAACGGTAATCTTATTCTTGTATCCGCAAATCCTAAGTTAAAACACACGAATGTGTTCGTGTCTCCAGATAGCGGGAGCGATGTTAGGTCGTGTGGCAAGGTTATTATGAATTGTAGAGTTAATTTGCCAGATTATCTTTTTGAAGATTAAAGTAGCGGGGTTAAATCACCCCGCTTTACTTTATATCTTTTCTTTTAAGTCATCTGTGAATGCTGTCTGCTGGAACCACTGGATATATCCAGGCTCATATTTTGGCGCTTCTTTATATTCACAAGCCACCTCTTGCATGTGACCAGGATTATCTTTTGTTGGTGCGGCAATATTCCGAATAAATAATAACCTGGCATTTACACTATGTCTCAAAAGTTCTTCATAAATATAGCTCCAAAACTCATATTTTTCATCCCAGTTTCTCTTTGTATGTTCACCAACACCGGGAGCAAATGAGTCAATCTTCAAGTCCGCCCTCGTATATCTAAACATAACCTTGCCTCGTCTTGCAAGCATAATATGCAAGACATCCGCTCTATTTTTTGCAGCAATCTCTTCACGCTGTTTCTTAGGAATGCCTTTGCCAAAATACTGCTCTACCGCATATGAGTTTAGGGGAATAGATTGTATATCTTTATGAAGTGCCATATGGAGATATGCTGAGTGCACCTCATTCCAAACCTTATCATAGTTCTGCGGTTCTAAAATAAAATACCTTAAATCTTCTTCAAGAGCCGCATCACCCGCTTCAGCCTGCCAAGAATCCATTCGTGAAGCAAGGGTGTCTTGCTTGGCTTTCCTCTCTCGCTCATATTCCGCACTATTCGCCTTATCGCTCCCCACCTTTATAATAATTATAACAGATAAGACAATTGCGATTATTAACGGCATACAACATTCCTCACTTCATTGCTGCTTCTATGGACGACTTTGCATCGTCTATTTTTTCAAGTGCCTCATTAAGATTATCAACGGCATCTTCAATTTTCCCAAATCGCTCTGTGCTTTGCAGATTCTCTGGATAATTGTCCAAGCAATCTTCCTCTTTGTCACATACACTTTCTACAATAACAGCAGCGCTTGATAACATTTTGAGCACATCGTTCAATCGTCCGCGTCTGTTAGCATTCACGAGTTCCCTCCCATATCCAAAAAATGTTGAATTCGACCTTCAGCGCACCATAGGATGTTGCGGAGAAGCAAAATGAGTCTACCATCTTAATTAGAGTAAAGAACTCGTTTGTCCTTCCGCCGTGCAATTCTAAATCATCACAGGTAATTCCAATCGTCAGTTTTTTTGTGGGCTCGTCAACACCAATATCAACATAGTCGCAGAAATTGCCGAATACAAAGTTTTCTACTGCATCACACATATCTGACAGCTTATTCATAGATTGCTCTGTAACAGTGAACGAACTGCCAAACCGTTTAGACGCTTTTTCGACAGATTCCATTACAAGGTCTTTACAAATATTCTCTTCCATATTGTACCCCCCCCCTCACTCAATTGGAGCAGTCAAGCCGTGAAAGGTAAATGTAAGCCTTACCTTTCCGTTGGTTAGCGGATATACCTCTGTATTACTTGAAAACTCTGCAACTCGTGCAAACCACTCTGGCTTATCAAATTCAAGCAACTTTGCTTCTGCGCTTACGCTGCCCATTGTTTTGAACGGCTCATAGAGCTTATAAGAAACCACTGTATCGGTATCCTTTGTAATATACTTTAATGCGGCATATGCAAATTGCAATTGCTTCAACCGAGTTGGATTTAGAACTGTTGTCTTGCTCTCGTCTTCTAAAACCTCGTTCGACACTGACTCCACGAACTCATCCAGCATTGCTTCGAGTTCATCATCAGACATAAACTCAATTTCAAAATCACTTGCCACTGGGCTCACTTCCTTTTCTTCATATTTTACTCATATCGCCGGCTATTTTCAAGCCCATCAGAGCAGATTGCAGACTATTTCTACCTCACCTTTGGCTTCTCCACCAAGAATTTGTATCAATGAATTAGAAATTGCCGAAACATTGATGTCACCTTCAAAGTTTAATGAAAATCGGCGCATATGCATCTTTTTACACTGCATCGTATCCGTGTCTGCACCATACAGCACAGAGTTATCCATGCCTGTTTCTTGTATTGCAACAGAGCCGTTTCTCAAAAATTCTTCCCACGCTTCTCTCTGCTTTGAGCACATTGAATGCCCGACTTGAAATTGAATAGACAAACCATTTGATTGAATATAGCGTCTAATGGTGAGCGGTTTGACATTGAACATCATAGCAAGACTTGTCGCATTGGCACCAAATTCACTCATTAAATGACGCAAATATTCCTCCTGTGTACTTTTGGATAACTCTTTGAATGTGCCCCAAGAAATCGGTTGGCTAAGATTAGCTTCCACTACTTTACCGTTCCTTTCCTTCCACTGTTTCTGTGTCATGTAGTCCGTAGACATTGTGCATTTTTTACTTTTACTGCCCCTCTTGCGGTATTTTGCCTGTCGCGCAAGGCGTTTCTTTTGAAGGCAGTCATAGTCAAAGTCATTCACTACGGCACCCCATTTTACGAGCAACATCAAACTTGTTTTCCAAATCCTTTGGTGACCGAGCCTTTCCTAGTTTTTTGAATTCGCCATTTACTAATTTATAAAGAAAATAGAAATCTCTTGATGTTTCTTTGCTTGTCATAATAAACAGAAGCTCGTGGTCTTTGTTGTAGTATCCCACCCAGATACGCTCTCCCTTTGGATATTTTAGCTTTGATTCAGACAATAACACTTCACCAGCCTATCTACAAGAGCGCCTCTTGTGTTCTCAATTGAGCCAGATATAACATCGTCCAGAATCTCTTTTAGGATATTACCAATCATTTACCCCTCTGGCAAATGCGCAATACTCATGACATCACAACCATCAATCTCTAAATCTTTTAGAGAAAAACACTGCGCTTCTTTCAAAACGGTCGCTGTTATTTCGCTCAGCATATCACACTTCATAATTCTTGATTCTTGCGTTCCGAATGCGTGTGCCTTTATGTCTGCCATTCTTAGTTGGAGTAATCGGCGAAATTGTTCTTCGCCAATTCTGTTCAGCCATCTTCTGACGGTTTTAGGGGTAGGTTCAATAACAGAATCATGGTATAAAACGAGTTCTAAAACCTCTGCCCTGGTTTTATTATCCAGTTTCAAACGCTCCACGACTCTTTCTGCTATGTCATGGCTAATAATTCCATGTCCATGAAAGTGCCCGCCGTTTTCGTCTTCTGTATAGCACTCAGGTTTCCCTATATCGTGGAGCAGAAGTGCCAACTTGGCAGAACTGTCGTTACCATCGTAATTGCTAACCGCGTGCGCGATATGCTCATAAACCGTGTACTGGTGGTATCGATTATTTTGCTCGAACCCAATACACGGTTTTAATTCTGGTATAATTGTTGCAATCACATCGCTATAATCCAACAGGATGTCAAGGGCTCCCTTACCTTTTAGAATTTTAAGAAGTTCCGCTTGGACTCTTTCTACAGCGATGTTGTTTAGTCTGTCTTTATTTTTATGTATTGACTCTGCTGTTGCGCTGTCAATCGAAAACCCATATGTAGAAGCGAATCGCATAGCACGCATTATTCTTAACGCATCTTCTGCAAAACGGTCATCTGGATTACCAACACACGCAACCACACCATTATCAAGGTCGTATAGCCCGTTATTATAGTCAATGACACCTGTTTCTTCGCTATATGCTATTGCATTTATAGTAAAGTCTCTACGAGATAAATCTTCCCGCAAATCCCGAACGAACTCAACACTTGAGGGGTGCCGGTTATCATAATAGTCCCCATCGCACCTAAAAGTTGTTATCTCATATCCATCAGACAGCGAGAGCATACCCATGCTTATTGCTGTAACAGTGCCATGCTTGATACCCGTTTGTATTACCTCATAATCAGTCAAAATATCTATAACTTCTTGCGGCGTTGCAGATGTACATATATCCCAATCGTGCGGTTCGATACCAAGCAAGCTGTCTCTGACGCATCCACCAACCACATATGCGTCGTATCCTTCATTGTGTAGACTATCTAAAATCACTTTGGCGCCAAGTGGAATTTTGATTTCACGCATCAATAGCCCTCCTGTTTATGTCCATGACAAACTCTTCAACCAGTTTCATGTTTGGCTGCTCTGGTAACGATGTATTCTTACTTGCATACTTAAGCCGCTCTTCGAGTTGGTCAATGATGGTAAAGAACTCTGCCATATATGTACCATCTTCACGCTGGTACTCTCCAGAGCGAATACGCATTAGCAAGTCCCTATCTCTTTCTCGATAAGTGATGACTTCTTCCTTTTCAAGTATATCCAGACACATCAGGTATAGCCTGACAAGGTGCATTGCGTGTTTATTAAGATGATTGTCATCCTTTTTATGATTTCTGTGGTTTAACTTCTCATATGCCTGTCAGCAGTATTCTTATAAACACAAATGCCTATGTATGCCTCACTACTGTGAGACACTGAAAATGCATAAGAAAAAACACCCTTGCGAGAAGCAAAAGTGTCTTTTCAGAGTTTGTTATTGTGGGCTCTAAAATTTTTGAAAAGGTGTAAAACAGGTGTAAAATCTCCCAATTTATCTTCTGAAGTCCCTCAAAACCGTTGTGCCACAATGGTCTTGTTAATCAAGAGGTTTCATCGTTGGGAACAGCAGCACGTCCCGGATACTGTCGGAATTGGTGAGCATCATGACTACACGGTCCACGCCGATGCCCATACCGCCGGTGGGCGGCATACCGTATTCCATGGCGGTGAGAAAATCCTCGTCCAGCATTTCCGCCTCGTCGTCGCCCCGCTCCCGGAGTTCAGCCTGCTTTTCAAAGCGCTGGCGCTGATCGATGGGATCGTTCAGCTCGGAATAGGAATTGCCCATTTCGCTGCGGCAGATAAAGAATTCAAAACGCTCTGTCAGCCGGGGATCCTCAGGGCTGCGCTTGGTCAGCGGAGATACCTCCACCGGGTACATGGTAATGAAGGTAGGCTGAACCAGATGCTCCTCCACCTTCTGGTCAAAGCACGCGAATAGCGCGTTACCCCAGGTCTTGTCCGCCGTTTCGGCCAGCTCCACACCCTTTGCCTTCGCGGCGGCCACCGCTTCAGCATCGTCGCTGATGCAGCCAAAATCGATCCCCACGTATTCCCTGACCGCTTCGATCATAGTCATGCGCTTCCAGCCGGGGGTCAGGTCGATCTTTTCGCCCAGCCATTCCACCTCATAGGTGCCGAGGATCTCCTTGGCCGCGCCGGACACAATGCCCTCGGCGATATCCATCATACCATGGAAATCGGTATAGGCCTCGTAAAGCTCGATACTGGTATATTCGGGGTTATGTTTGGGATCCATTCCCTCGTTACGGAAACAGCGGCCGATCTCATACACGCGCTCCATGCCGCCGATGATCAGTCTCTTCAAGGGTAGTTCAGTGGCGATCCGCATGTACATATCCAGATCCAGTGTGTTGTGGTGGGTGATAAAGGGCCGGGCCGCCGCACCGCCGGAAATGGTATTGAGCACAGGGGTTTCCACCTCGATATAGCCGCGCTCATCCAGATAATTCCGCATAAACTTGATGAACTTGGAGCGGATCACAAAGTTTTGCGTGACCTCGGGGTTCATGATGAGATCCAGATAGCGCTGGCGGTATCTGGCGTCCGTGTCCTTTAAGCCGTGATATTTCTCAGGCAGGGGCAAAAGGGCCTTGGAAAGGATCGTCACAGTATCAGCCTTTACCGAGATCTCACCCCGCTGGGTACGGAAAACCTCGCCGGTAACGCCCACAATATCTCCGATATCCAGAGAGGCTTGCATGGCCTTGTAGGCCTCTTCCCCCATGACATCGATCTTCGCGTAGATCTGGATCCTGCCGGAAATATCGCGCAGATCCATGAAGCTGACCTTTCCCATGCCCCGGCGGCTCATAATGCGGCCCGCTACAGAAACCTGTTTGCCCTCATAGCCCTCTTCAAATTTGTCCAGGATCTCCTGAGCCTTCTGCTTTACCTCAAAGGTGGTGATCCGGTAGGGATCTCTTCCGTTTTCCTGGAGCTTTTGCAGCTTTTCCCTGCGGATCCGTAAAATTTCCTTTAGGTCCTGCTCCTCCGCGGGCTGAGTCTTCCTTGTTTGATTTTCCGCCATGTTCCTCATCCTTTCCTGATCCTGACGATTTCAAAAAAGGAGCGGCGCGCTGTGCTGCTCCTTTTTTAGAACCTGCAGCTTCACTTAACAAGGGGAAGCTATGTTACCGTGAGATCGTTACGATTTTATACTTTGCGATCCCTGCCGGGGTTTCCACCTGTACGGTTTTTCCCACCTTCGCGCCTAAAAGGGCTTTTCCCACCGCAGACTCATCGGAAATCTTACCGTTTCTGGGATCCGCCTCGTTGGAACCGACGATCTTGAAATCCCGTTCCATTTTCTTTCCGCCGGGCATAGTGATATTCACTTCGATTTTAGAACCGATATGCACCGTTTCGTTGTTCAGTTCATTTTCATCGATGACTACAGCGCCCTTCAGCATAACCTCCAGGTCGGCGATACGGGCTTCCATAATGGCTTGCTCGTTTTTCGCTTCGTCATACTCGCTGTTCTCGGAGAGATCACCGAAGGAAAGCGCGACCTTGATCTTCTCCGCAACGGCCTTTCTGCGCACGGTTTTCAGGTGCTCCAGTTCCTTCTCCAGGGAGGCAAGGCCCTCCTCTGTTACAAAATACTGCTTTTCTGCCATACAAAATCATCCTTTATCTGAGGGCCGCTTTCAGCGGCCGCATTGTCATTTATTATAGTAAAATCATACGGGCTTGTCAATGAAAAGCTCTATTCCTCCACAAGCCTTCGAAGACGTTAGAAATACCCCATCGGATTTGTCAGGCTCCCGCCGGAGATCACCTCAAAGTGCAGATGCGGGCCGGTGGAATTCCCCGTGCTGCCCACATAGCCGATGATCTGCCCCTGCTCTACAGCGGCCCCGGTTTCGGTCCCAAGAGCGCTCATATGGGCGTAGCGGGTCTCATAGCCATTTCCATGGTCGATGAAGACGCAGTAGCCATAGCTGTCGTTCCAGCCGGCATACAGCACCGTGCCGCCATCGGCGGCAACGATAGATTTTCCATAAATATCGCCGCCCGCGATATCGATACCCCGATGACCGCCTTCCCCGAAATAGCAGGTCAGGTAGGTGTAGCCCGGCATAGGCCAAATAAAGCTGCCGGTTCCCACATAGCCGGAACCGCCGATATTTCCGGTGCTGGAATTCTGCTGCCGAAGCTGTTCCTCCAGCTCCGCGATGGCGGCTTCATTTTCGGCCATCTGAGAGCCCAAAAGCTCAGAATCCGCTTGGGCGCTTATTTCTTGGTTCTCCGCGTCCTCCACGGCATGCTGCGCTTCCTCATAAAGTTTTGTAAGCTCCGCGCCCTTGGCGTCGAGCTCTTTCTTTTTCCGGCTCAGTTCTTCTTTGTCTTCTCTGATCTCAGAAAGCTCTTCCTCGATCTCTTCCAGTTGAGAAGACAACTGCTGGATCAGCTCCTGATCATGGCGGGTCACAGACTTGAGAATTTGAATTTTCTCCGTGAAGTCCATCAAATTTCTGCTGTTCAGGATAATGGCTACTGTGGAAGCGTCTCCAGTGACATACAGAGCTTTGATCCGCTCCTTCAACAGATCGGTGTTTCGATCAATGCTCTCCTGCTTCTCTGCGATTTTATCCTCAGAAGCAGCAATCTTTTTATCCAGCTCCACGATTTGATTCCGCAAAAGATCCAGCTGCCGCTGTACCGTATCGATCTGTTCGTAAAGTGTGTCCCGATAGACTTTTTTCCGGCTTGTGTCGTCCCGCAGCTCTTCCAGGCGGGCATCATTTTCCTCTTTCAGTGCTTGAAGATTTTTCTGGTTTTCCCGCAGCTCCGATAAGCTTTCCGCCGACGCGGAAAAAACGGAAGCGCACAGCAGCGCGGCGGAGCACCCGATACACAGGAAGCTTCTCAGCCGCTTTTCCAGCTTAAACAACAGCGTCCTCTCCTTCTTTTTTCAGATATTTACCGATAGAGATCACACCGCCCAGCATACCGAACAACATTCCTACCACGATGTAAGACAGATACAAAAGCCCAGCATGGGGGTGAATATCCACCACGCTCAGGAAAGGTGCCAGGCTGTATACCACCTCTACAGCCTTATCGTAAGCGAAATACAGCACTGTAGCGGAAACGGTGCCGGAGATCACGCCGATGATAAGACCTTCTACAATAAAGGGGATACGAACAAAGCTGTTGGTGGCCCCTACCGATTTCATAATGACAATCTCCATTCTTCGGGAAAACAAGGTAACTTTTACCGTGTTGGAGATAATGAAAAGCGATACAATGCCCAACACCACTACAATGGCAATGCTGCAATAGCGCACCAAGCGGTCCAGATTACTCAGCTGAGAGGCTATTTTCCGATAATCCGAGGTTCGGTCCACACCCTCCACCGACTGGATGGCGGAAATGGTTTCATCATACCGGCTCAGATCGATCATGGAAATGGTATAAGCATCAGGCAGAGGATTATCAGTTCCCTGAAGGCCGTTGAAAAGCGTACCGTCCCCTCCCATGCTCTGCATCATGGAAGCCAGGGCATCGTCCTTCGGCACAAAGGTGCAATCAGAAATATTGTCGATCGCCCTTAGATCCTCGCCTACCTTTACTGCCGTCAGGGAGGGCAGATCCTCCTGCAAATATACCGTGATGGTGTTATTTCCCTCCAAAGACTCCATGGTAGCGGAAAGATTCAGAGAGAGCAGGCCCGCCACACCGGTGAGCAGCAGGCAGGAGATCAGAACCGCTATGGAAGCGATGCTCATCGTCCTGTTTTTCCACAGGCTTTTGATCCCTTCCCGAAACAGGTATCCAATATTATGCAGTCCCATTATTACACCTCCTCATCGTCCCAATCATCAGGCTCCTGAGGCATTTCTTCCGGCTCCTCCGGGAAAGCCGCGTCTTCCTCTTCCTCAACATACGGCTGGCTGTATTCGCCGTCATACTCTTCCTCGTATACTTCGCCGCCGTCTTCCTCATAGTCCTGATCGTAAGCCTCTTCCGGCTCATAAGGTTCAGCATTATCATATTCGGCATAATCATCGTCCGCCGCGGTTTCCCGCTCCGCTTCCGTGTAGCGCTCCGGCGGCGCGTAGCTGTCCTGCATTGCCGCGGTATCAGCTACGATCTCGCCGCTATGTATTTGAATGATCCGTTTGTGGAAATGCTTGACCAACGAATGCTCGTGGGTGACCATCAGCACCGTGGTGCCCCGGCGGTTGATCTCGCTGAGCAGATCCACGATCTCAAAGGAAAGGGCCGGATCGATATTGCCGGTAGGCTCATCCGCAATGATCATAGACGGGTTATTGACCAGCGCGCGGGCCAGACCAACTCTTTGCCGTTCCCCGCCGGACAACTCTGTAGGATAATGCTTCGCCTTGTGCTGCAGCCCTACCAGGCTGAGAATATAGGGAACTCTCTTTTTAATGGCCTTGGGCGGCGCGCCTACCACACGCATGGCGAAGGCCACGTTATCGTAAACGGTCATGTGGTCGATCAGGCGGAAATCCTGAAACACCATACCCATTTTGCGGCGCACATAGGGAATTTTTCCCTTACGCAGCCGGGAAACATCCACACCGTCTACGATGATCTGCCCGGAGCTGGGACGCTCTTCACAGGTAATCAGCTTCAAAAAAGTGCTTTTTCCCGCTCCGGAAGAGCCTACGATAAAAACGAAATCTCCCTTATCCACCATCAGGTTGATACGGTGAAGCGCTTCCGTACCGTTGTTATATACCTTTGACACATTGCGAAATTCAATCAAAACTATCCCTCCAAACAGACGAGAACCGCCGCCGGGCCGATCCTGATTTTCCAAACCTGCCTTTTCTTTACTTAGAATGCAATTTTCCACACATTTCCGGCCAGTGGATATCCACACAACAGCACCCATCAGCATAACGTATTATACCAATGGGTGCCTGCTATTTAATTCCAAAAAAGAAATTATTTGTAACCAATTTGTAATTTTCGCAGTCAGAAACCGTGCATTTTCGGGAAGAATATCCTTTTTTCAAAGCTTATTCGGATTGCTCGACAAATACTTCTTTACCATCAGAGCTACCTTAAAGACAATGGCATCTTCAAACTCCCGAAGATCCAGGCCGGTGATCTTCTTGATCTTTTCCAGACGGTATACCAGCGTATTGCGGTGTACAAACAGCTTCCGGGAGGTCTCAGATACATTCAAGTTATTCTCAAAGAACCGCTGAATGGTGAACAACGTTTCGTGATCCAGCGAATCAATGGAGCCCCGGCGGAATACTTCCTTCAGGAACATCTCGCAAAGCGTGGTGGGAAGCTGATAAATGAGCCGGGCAATTCCCAAATGGTTGTAGCTGACAATGGGCTTTTCCGTATCAAACACCTTGCCCACCTCAAGCGCCACTTGGGCTTCCTTAAAGGAACGGGCCAGATCCTTGATATTGTTTACCACCGTACCGATGCCCACTGTGCAGTGGGTATAAAACTCACCGGAAAGGGTATCTACAATAGAGCTTGCCAGCTTATTGATATCCTTCTCATCAATATTGGGCTTGATCTCCTTGACAAGGGCAATATCGGTTTCATTGATATTGATGATGAAATCCTTATTCTTGTCCGGGAAAAGATTCTGCAAAACATCGTAAGCGGAGATATCGTTCTTATCCGTGATTTTGATCAGCATGCACACTCTGCTCACTTCGGAATCGAAATGAAGCTCGTGGCTTTTCAGATAAATATCGCCAGGCAAAATATTATCCAGGATCACATTTTTGATGAAATTTCCCCTGTTGTACTTTTCATCGTAATACTGCTTGATGCTGTTTAGAGAAACCGCCAGGATCTGCACATATTTTTGCGCCTCCGGATCGGTACCGGCCACAAAAACGGCATACTCAGAGCCGGGGCGGCTCCCAAAGGATTTAAATGTGAAGTCCTCAGCCTGGAATATATCAGCTGAAACCAGATCCTCTGTGGTAACACTTTCACAAACTTCTCCGATCCTTCCCAGCTCACTGCACGCAATGATCACAGAAGATTCATCGATCACGCCGATCACACGATCTATCGTTTCTCCCATTTGATGAATAATTCCCTGAAACAATCTGTTAGACATGGCTCTTCCCCTTTCGCTTATCAAAGAATACCTTCCTGCGCTTTTTCTCTGCCTGCTCTTTCAAAAGTCACTGACATATATACAGCTTTATTTTACCTAACCACAGAAAGAATTTCAACCTTTTTTTGAAATTTCCAAAGCGGAAGATGATTTTTTTGCAAAAAAGAACCAATTCACAAGAAACTTTCTCCCCATTCCGCCCTAAAATTTATTCCGGAAAGCTGGCAAAATCAAAAGAGCCGCTGCTTTTTTCACGGGCAGACTATTCAGGCAGCACAGCACAGCTCACTACTAACGCCTTAGGGGTTGCCTGAAATAAAAAGTCGGGGGTACCGCGGCACGGTACCCCCGAAAGGCAAGTGTAAATTTTTAGTTCAGGAAGGTCTTTTCAGATTCCTTATCAAACAAGTGCATCTTGTTCAGGTCAAACGCGATAGCGGCCTTGTCACCGGACTTGGCGGTAGAGGTGGGCTCTACACGAGCGGTAACGGCATTGCCTTCGCAGTTCAGATACAGATAGGTCTCAGCGCCCATCAATTCGGTCACTTCCACGTCGCAGGTAACATGCGCGCCGCCAACCTTTTCGATGAACTCGGGCTCATCGTGAACGTCCTCAGGGCGAATGCCGAACACAACATCTTTGCCAACATAATCGGCAATGGGGGTGCCTTCCGCCTTCTTCGCGGGAACCTTAATGGTGCAGCCGCCAAAGGTCAGGGTATAATCGGAGCCGTCCTTGCCCAGCTTGGCATCAATAAAGTTCATCTGAGGAGAGCCCATAAAGCCGGCAACAAACTCATTGATGGGATACTCGTACAGATTCTGAGGAGTATCTACCTGCTGAATGAAGCCGTCCTTCATAACCACAATGCGGTCGCCCATGGTCATAGCCTCGGTCTGGTCATGGGTAACATAGATAAAGGTGGTACCCAGTCTCTTGTGAAGCTTGGCGATCTCGGTTCTCATCTGAGCACGGAGCTTGGCGTCCAGGTTGGAAAGGGGCTCGTCAAGCAGGAACACCTTGGGATCGCGAACGATCGCGCGGCCCAGAGCCACACGCTGTCTCTGACCGCCGGACAAAGCCTTGGGCTTACGATCCAGCAGATGGGAGATATCCAAAATACGGGCGGCCTCTTCCACGCGGCGCTTGATCTCGTCCTTGGGAGTTTTGCGCAGCTTCAGGCCAAACGCCATGTTGTCATACACGGTCATGTGGGGATACAGAGCATAGTTCTGGAACACCATGGCGATATCTCTGTCCTTGGGAGCGATCTCATTGGAAAGAGCGTCGCCAATGTAAAGCTCGCCCTTGCTGATCTCTTCCAGACCAGCGATCATACGCAGCGTAGTGGACTTACCACAGCCGGAGGGGCCAACAAGGATAATGAACTCCTTATCCTGAATCTCCAGATTGAAGTCGGTAACGGCCGTTACTCCGCCCGCATAAATCTTATACACGTTTTTCAGGGTTACACTTGCCATTCAGAAATTCCTCCTGTTATCTGGGCCTGCATCAACGGGACAGACACAAACCCTTGATTAGATTGGTATAAGTATAACAGACAAATCCGGCGAAAGATATCCATTATTTACCCAAAGATTCCCCCTTGAGTTTAGGGGTTTTCTATAAAATCCAAATCCGAAAGTTGTTTTTCGTGCATTTTGCTATCAAAAATTGACAGTATTTCCGCTTTCTCCAAAAGCCGCGCAGCCCCAGCCGGTAGTGCTTGATCCAGCCAAAGCCCCCCTATCTTGAGTCTTTTCAGAGAAAGCACCTGGTTTCCCACCGCCTGAAACATGCGCTTGACCTGATGAAATTTCCCCTCTCGGATTTCCACCATAGCGGCTTCCCTGTCCCCTCTTTTCTCCGTCCACAGCCGGGCCGGAGCGAAGCTTTGTCCTCCCTCTGTAACGCCAGAACGAAAGGCAAAAACATCTTCCTCGGTCACAGGGTGGAGCGTTCGTGCCTCATAGAGCTTATAGATATGGCTTTTGGGAGCAAGCATTCGGTGGGCAAACTCGCCATCATCAGTGATAATAAGCAGCCCGGTGGTATCCTTATCCAGCCTGCCCGCTGGGAAAAGCCCACGGCGGCGCAGCTCCGGCGGCAAAAGGTCCAGCACGGTCTTTTCCCTGCGGTCCTCTGTGGCGGAAAGCACCCCTGCCGGTTTATTCATCATGAGATACAGATATTTCCGGTAATTTATTTCCCGGCCGTTTACCGCTATGCTATCGGCTTCAGGATCTATTTTCCGCGCCGAGTCTGCGGCGATAAGGCCATTGACTGTTACCGCCCCGGAGCGCACCAAAAGCGAAACCTCTTTTCTGCTGCCCAGGTTTTGAGAGGCCAAAAATTTATCCAGGCGTTCCGGCATAGCTGATTCCTCACTTTTCACGGAATAGGGAGCTGCATTTAGGCAACACCGTACAAAGATTGTGCGCAAGAAGTTGCACAAGAGTTAATCGGAGATTAACTCTTCAGATTTTTCATCAGAGCGCACAGATTGAGTGCGGTCAATCAGACCATTTATGGTCTTGCGATTCGACAAGTGAAAGCTGTGTGCTATGACAGAAAATCTGCAAGCAGATCGTGTGCAAAGGCCTCTGGCCGGTTTTTGTGCGGGGTTGCCTAATTAGTATAACAAAAGCTTCCGGGAAAAGATAGCCCGCCATTCTAAAAATTTTTGATCCGCAAAAAAGGAACACGGATCACACCGTGTTCCTTTTGGCAGGCGACAGCTTAATCGGTAGGATATCCATCGTCTGGCTGGGCCTCTCCCGCAGTGGATTCCGCCGGGGCTTCCGATTCCGGAGCGGAGGTGGCTGCGGAAGAAAGCTCCGCGTCTCCCGCCACCGCTGAAGATACCGAAGAGACTGTGCTGGACATAGACTGGCTGCTTTCCGCCGAAGCGCTTTCCGCAGGAAGGCTCGTGACAGCGCTGCTTTCCGGCACAGGCGCTAAGGAAGCGTTTTCCGCCGTTTCCCCATACCGGGCGCTGTTTGCCGCAAAGCCGTGCATAAAGCCGTCTACCTCGGCGCAGGCCAGATCTCCGCCGATGATCAGCTTGCCGTAAACCAAAAGCGTGGCATACACCTCCGGCTCATTGGGGTAGTTATTGATTTTATAACGGTACTGGGTGCAGACCTCTCCCGCATAGGGCTTCAGGTCAAACCCTTGGGCCTTCTGCATTACATTATAGGTGGTGTAAACATCGTTAAACTGCGCGGGGATCATCACCTCGCGGGTCTCAGCGGGAGTTTCCTCTACCTGCCAGCCAAAACTCTGCAAAAAGGCGAGCCGTTCTTCATTGGTCTCACCGGGAAATTCCTTCTGCTTTGTCTCGTCCTTTCCGCCGCGCAGGAAAAAACAGGCTCCGACGACGACGACCACAAGAATGAGAAATGCCGCGATTCGTTTTTTGTTTGCTTTCAGCGATAAAACCATCTTCCACCGTTCCTCTCTGTGTGACAACCGCTTCCGGTTGCCTTTCCTGCTCAATACTTATGAGGAACAAGCCGCGGATATGACAAGGATCAAAACTCCTGAAACAGCGGCTCCGCCTCCAGCAGCTCCACCTTTTTCGGCAACGATCCAAAACCGCAAACGGAGATCAGAAGATCGGAAAAGGGCTGAAAATTTACTGACTGAAGCTCTTTTTGGGCCGGACGGAGCCTCCCCTGCTCCCAAAGAAATTCCGCGTTTCGAAAGCCAAGGCGAAACCCCTTTCCCGTGGCCTTCATCATGCTTTCCTTCAGAGTCCACAGGGTCATCAGAGCAGTTCCTTTTTCCGGCGCCGCCTCCAAAAAAGTAAGCTCCGCCGGAGTACAGATCCGCCGGGCCAGCTTCAAGTCATACGGACGAACACGCTCCGCGTCTACACCGATCTCCTTCTCGCTGAACACACAGCAGGCCAGTCCTGTACAGTGAGAAACACTGAATTTAACAGAGCAATTTGAAAAAAACGGCTTTCCGTGCGGGCCATGCGCGATTTGCAGAGAAGAACGGCTTCTCCCGTATTCCCGCTCCATTCCATAAAAAAGCAGCCTCCATGCAAGCTCATGGCCAAGGACGCCTTCTGCCTTTTTGGAAAGGCCGGAAGGCGAATAAGCGGCGGCACACAGCATCTGAACACCTCATTTCTCCGGCTGAGAATCGCTCTGTTCCCTCTTAAATAATCCAGTGGCTCCCTCAGCCCTGTGGATCCGGACATAATAGGTCACGCAAAGCAGCAGTGCCGCTCCAAACCAGGCGGTAACATCCGCGATATAGACGGAAGAAAAACCCATGTGAAATACCTGGGAAAGCAGCAGCACCACGGAAACGCGGAGAAAAAGCTCCAAAGCGCCGGAGATCAGCGGCATTACCGTATCTCCCATGCTTTGCAGAGAAAAGCGATAGACAAATAGAAGCCCCAGGGACCATTCCATGAGTCCGGCCACAAAAAGATAGGGATAGGCCGTTTCGATCACGTCTGTTTCCACACCGGAAACGAAAGCCATGATCATCTCCCGCCCGAAAACGATCAGGACAAAGCTGAGAAGAGCGTTGACGACGAAAGACATGACGATCGCCCGGCGCACCCCCGTCCGGATCCGGTCCATGCGGCCCGCTCCCAGATTCTGGCCAACATAGGTGCCAAGCGACAGGCCGATGATACTGCCTGGCTGCTCCACCAGCCCTACGATCTTGGAAGAAGCCGTATAAGCCGCCACTGCCGTATAACCAAATCCATTGATGATCCCCTGCAGGAGCATTCCCCCGATGGCCGTCACGGAATTCATCAGCCCTACCGGAACTCCCAGCCGCAAAAGTTCCTTCATCAGCTTTTTATCCGGGGCGGCTTCCCCGGGCTGAAAAGCCATCAGCTCCATACGCCGCAGGACAAACAGACACAGCAGGCCGGAAATCAACTGCGCAAGCACCGTGGCCCAGGCCGCCCCCGCCACGCCGCCACGAAATACCATCACAAAAAGGAAATCCAGTCCTACGTTAATTACAGAACTGATCACTATAATGATCAGAGGCGAAAGGCTGTCCCCCAGCGCCCGGAGGATCGCGGCCAGCACATTGTAAAACACCGTGGCCGAAATACCGAGAAAAATAATACGAATATAGAGCAGGGCGTCTTCAAAAATATCCTCTGGCGTATGAAGTGCTTCCAGCAGCAGCCGGGAAAACACCAGGCTGAGCGCGGTGACGATCACAGAGGACAAAACTGCCAGATAAGCGGAATTTGCCACTGCCTTACGTACCCCGGCTGGGTCGCCCGCGCCGAATTTCTGGGAAATCAAAATGGAATATCCATGGGTAAAACCTGTGATAAAGCCAAATACAAAAAAGTGGATCGAACCCGTGGCCCCTGCCGCGGCCAGGGCCTTAACTCCCACGCCGCGTCCCAGCACCATGGCGTCTACGATAGAATAGAACTGCTGAAAAAGGTTGCCCAATAAAAGTGGAGCCGCAAAAGCCAAAAGCAGCTTCACCGGGCTGCCCTTTGTCATATCTCTTACCACACGCCTATCCCCTTTCAAACTACCTTTCCCAAGAATAGCACGAGATGCCCGGCAAAGCAACCAAAAATATGAAAAAGAAAAAACCGCTTAAATCGCGCAGGCGATCCAAACGGTATACTCACAATAAATTTTATGATTCTGGAAAAATGGCCTTATTTCAGCGCCGCGCCGTCCTTGAAAGCATTGCCCACTTTTTTGCCAAACTCGTGGTATGCTCCCTGCATTCCATCGAAAATGATGGGGTGGAATTTGCTCAGATCCACCTTGCCGTTTTCGTCCAGCACACTTTCCTCTGCGCTGACATTTTTGATAACGCCGATATACTTGCCGCCGTCTATGATCTCTTTGAGCTCGCATTCCAGACAAACAGGAAGCTCATTGATAACAGGGGCGTTTACAAAGGCGCTTTTTGTTGTGGTAAAGCCTGCTTTTTCCATTTTGTTCGGTTCATTTTTCGCGGAAACGATTCCCACATAGTCGCAGGCCGCCATATGCTCCACATCGGCAAAAGCCACAGTAAAAGCCTTTGTCACGGCGATGTTGTCGGTGGTCTGATGGCTGCCCAGGTCTATCATTACCTCATTGCCGCCGCAGATGCCGCCCCAGGCGGCATTCATAGCGTTTGGCTTACCATTCTGATCGTAGGTACCCAGGATCAAAACCGGCTGGGGATACAGTGCGGGCTGCACACCTAAATTTTTTCTACTCATAAGGATATTTCTCCCTTGTCTTTTTTTCTTCAGTATATTTGCCGCCGTCTATAGTATCACGAACAACGCAATAAAAAACATGACGATCGACGCGATCAGGCAGAACACGCCTGTCCTTGCGTCTTTTCCGCTTTGCGCGGTCTTGATCCAATAAGGGCAGTAAAAAATTCCCAAAACACTAAGCGCTAAACAAAAATATGCGATTGCTGTATCCACAAAAGCCTCTCCTCACAGAAGGAAATTAATTTTCATTTTGGATTTACAACTATTTTATCACATACGCGCTTAAAACGCAATTCAAAATCCATTTCTGGCATGAGATTTTCCCGTCAACAGGTAAATATCACCGAATTTGCGTTGTGAAGCCAAAATCAGGCAAAGAAACTGCAATAAGAAGTCTGGCGAAACACGATTTCCGGAAAATCAGCGGTGAAGGCCGGTGATCATTTCCACCGTTGCCGGGTCATAGTGGGAGAAGAACAGGCTCTCCCCTTCGTCCAGCTTGCGGATCGCTTCCATATCGGGTTCGCTCAGCGCGAAGTCAAACACGTTGAAGTTCTGAGCCATTCTGTCCTTGTGGGTGGATTTCGGGATCACCACTACGTTGCTCTGGATCAGGAACCGCAGGGCGGCCTGGGCGGAGGACTTGCCATACTTCGCACCGATTTCCGTCAGAACGGGATTCGTAAAGAAATCCTTTCTGCCCTCGGCAAAGGGCCCCCAGCTTTCGTGCTGTACGCCGTACTTTTCCATATACTCGTGGGCTTTCTTCTGCTGCTGGAACACATGGGTCTCCACCTGATTGACGGCAGGAGTGACCTCCACGAATCTGCACAGGTCTACCAGACGGTCAGGATAGAAATTAGACACGCCAATGGCACGGAGCCACCCCTCTTTATAGGCCTCCTCCATAGCGCGCCAGGTGCCGTAATAATCATTAAAGGGCTGATGGATCAGCAGCAGGTCGATGTACTCGGTATCCAGCTTTTTGAGAGAGCCCTCAATGGATTTCTTGGCGTTCTCATAACCGCCGTTTGAAACCCACACCTTGGTAGTCAGGAAAATATCGTCACGCTTTACGCCGCTGTTCCTGATGGCTCTGCCCACTGCTTCCTCATTGCCGTAAGCCTGAGCCGTGTCGATGGAGCGGTAGCCCGCGTCCAGAGCGTCCAGCACGCAGCGCTCGCACTCATCATTTGTGACTTGGTACACACCGTAGCCCAGCATGGGCATTTTGATCTCGTTGTTCAATGTTACAAATTCCATTTTGAAAAACCTCCGTAAAATTATTCAGCCAATTTAATATCCAGGAATTTTTCTTCCTGCTGATCCAGTGTCAGTGTCCAATACCGCTTACCCTGATCCAGCTTGCGGATCTGTTCCATTTCACCATCGGTCAATGAAAAATCAAAAATATCCAGATTCTGCTTTTGATGCTCCGGACTGACAGACCGGGGCAGTGGGATATTTCCCTCCTGAATATGCCACCGGAGAATGATCTGCACATTGGTTTTGCCGTATTTCCTGCCAAGCTCGGTAAAAACCGGCTCCTGGATCAAATTGGCATCGCCGTGCCCCAGCGGAAACCAATGCTCCATGCGAGTACCGTAGGCTTTTACCCGCTCCTTCAGCTCCGCCTGCTGAAAATAGGGGTGCCCCTCCACCTGAATGATCTGGGGTTTGATCTCCGCCGCTTCCGCTCTGGTTGCCGTTCCCTTGGGATCAAAGTGGTCGTTTCCTTTTCCCGAAGCAATGCGCTGTTCTCTTGCCCAATGAATGGCGGTAAAGGCAAATTCGGAAATTTGATCCGCGTCGTGAAAAATCTGAACCGCGTTATCGACAGCCGGGCAGCCTGCCCTGCGCCACAAAAAGGTGGCAAGCTGTTCCCGGGTAACGGGATCGTTCACGCCAAATTTCCCGTTCCCTACACCGGCGGTCACGCCTGTTTCCGCAGCCCAGCTGACAGCTTTTTCATAATAAGAATTTTTCACTACATCGTTGAATCCCGATGCGGCGGCAGGCTCCGGGCTTCCCGCGTGTCTGTACAAAACCGTGATAAGCATTGCCCGCGTCATGGTGCTGTTCGGAGAAAATTTTCGATCTCCGGTGCCAAGCATCAGGCCCTCGTTCTGCACATATCCCACTGCCTGCGTATACCAGGCGGCAGGCGGAATATCCGTAAAGCTTACAATCGCCTCTCCGATATGCGCCAACGCGGCCACTGCTGCCAGCACGAGCGAAACCGCTGTTACAGCCAACTGCTTCATAAAATTCATCTCCTTGCTTTTTTTCAGAAGGAAGCATAACAAAATCGAGACCTCAAAAGAAGTCTCGATTTGTTACCAGCTTATTACCTTTTGGTTATGACCGTTTTGCTTTCCGGATCGCCGCCAGGAATTTTTGTACCAGAGGCGATGGCTCCGGTGAATGAAGCAGCCCATAGGGAATGGAATGCTCCCACTCTACGGGAATGACCTTCAAAAGCGGGTGAACGTTTGCCCACATGGGAATGGCCATCAGCACATCGTTGCTGTTTTCGCAGCGATTAAACACATCTACATTGTAAAAATCGAAATCCACAATATTCACCTCCGGGTGATTTTTCCACAGATCGTCCCGAAGCTCGTCCACGTATTTGCTCCAATTCCGCCGCATGAGCAGGAAGTTCTCGCCGTGCAGATCCTCCGCCGTCAGCTTTGTTTTCTGCGCCAGCGGGTGGTGAATGGATACAGCGCAGCACAGAGGTTCTCTGGAAAGCTCAAACCCGGAGCAGCTGCGAAGGTTCAGCATGGTCTCATCAAAAATTCCTGCCACTATGTCAATATTCTGCCCCAGATTTCTAAGGATCTCCCGGGCATTCTCTTCGGTGTTGTCAAAAGGGACGATTTGGAACTTGATTTCCGGGCTTTGGGCGTGAATGGCGGGCCAAAGCTCTACCAGCGCCTGGGCGGGAGTCATGGGAGAAGAGCCGATGCGGATCACATCGGTATCACCCTGCATGGCGTTTTTTGCCCGGCTGACAGAGTCCTTACAATACTGGATCACATATTTTGCGTCCTTGTAAAGAGAAACACCAGCCTTTGTCAGCTGCAGGCCCCGGTGAGTGCGGTGAAATAACTGCACGTCAAGGGCGCTTTCCAAGAGGTTGATCTGCTTGATCACCGCCGTGGGCGTGATGAAAAGCTGCTCGGCGGCTTTATTGAAGCTTCCGGCGTCTGCCGCCTGAAGAAAGGTTTCCAGCTGCGGATTATACATACTCCCTATAACCATAACATAATTGTTAAATATTTGATTACTTTTTAAGGGTTTCCATAGCTATAATATTCATATTTTACACTGTATTTACAGTTTCAGAGCAAACAGGTATCATACGGGTATCACAGATTTTCTCCTTGACTGCCCTGTCTACATGGTGCTAGCACCATGTAATAATTACATTAATAAGAAAAAATTACATAATCGCTTCTGTTACGCAACATAACCCCTATTTTGATGATAATGGTACAAGATACCGCCATCATCATTTTTACTGTTAAATCCCTTATAAAATAAACGTTCAAAATCTCCTAAAGCGTAACAATGCTTTTTCCATCTTATCTACAAACATAAATTTATTTATGTCGTGGATATTCAGGCATCAAATCAATCAATCTTGTTGTCCGC
>CAJUTL010000027.1 GCA_910589395.1 uncultured Oscillospiraceae bacterium | reverse complement strand
TTTTCCCCACCCTTATCTTTTACATTTGAATAATTTCTTCGTTCACAATCTCCCTTGCACACGCCCTTATGTTGTTGAGCCGTCCTGTCCATTCTAAGGCGTTTTCTTCCTTTAGACGTTCCGTTATGCCCTGTGTCTGTTTCATGCCCTCTATGAGTTTTTCAAAGCGTTCCTGCGCCTGCCTGTCAATGTCGGCAAGGTAAATGTTCAGCCTGCCGCTTGTGAGAAGATTGGTGTATGTAACCTTGCGGTACTGCTTCAGATAGTCCAGATGCCGCTGCCCCCATACGCCTATTGGCTGTTCTTCTTCGGCGGGTACAGTCAAGCATGGTATTAAGTAATCACTTTCTTTCCGATATGTACCGCCTAACTGTTCAAATAAAGATTTTGCCATTTTGTAATTCCTCCAAATAAGATATTCACTTCACATTGTTGTGTCTACTGCCTTAAACACAATTATAAATTTTCTCCTTATCTGGTTTCATTCATGTTACATTCTCTATTATTTCCGGATCTTCGCCAGCAGCCGCAAAAGCGTGTCCTGTTCCTCCTCTGACAGGCCGGTGGCTACGCTTTGGCCCCATTGGGAAAGGTTGGTGCGGATCAGGGGAATGAGCTCCTTTCCCTGCTCGGTGAGGTAGAGGTTGTTTTGGCGGCGGTCGCTGAGATCTGTTTCCCGGCGAATATAGCCCAGCTCCTCCAGCTGCTTGATCCGCCTGGCCACGTTGCTTTTATCGAGATACATGTGAGTGGCAAGGCCGTCCTGGGTAGCGCCGGGGTGGCGGTCCACATGGAGCAGCATCATGTACATGGCGCCGGAAAATCCATACTGCCGCAGCCGTTCGCCCATAAATTTGCTGCGATTCCGGTAAAGGAAGGTCAAAGATCTGCCCAGCTCTCTGCCGAAGCTTCTGGGCTGTTCTGATTTGCCGGACCGGAGAAAGCAGCGGCATACCTTTTGGTAAGCGGACTCGTCATTGTCCGTAAGAGGTGTGACGAAAACACGATAGAGCTTTTCCAGGGAGGTTTTTACTTCCTCCGCGCTGGGAACAGAAGCGTTTCGGAGCGGTAGCAGGAGGATCTGGTATTCCACTCCGAACAGGAAGGAATACACATCTGTGAGCAGGCAGCCGCAGCTTTGGTAAAACCGCATGCGGCGCTGCCTCTCCAAAAGCTGTTCTGGCGTTTGGGCGCTTTCCGGGCTTTCCGCCTCGATCAACACGTAGGGAACGCCAAATTTCGCGGAAACGCTTTTCAGCTCTGAGAGAAAGCGGGTTCCCACCCCCTGTCCCCGCAGGGAAGGGTCTACCGCAAAGTAATCCAGCAGCGCCGCCCCTTCCGCATGGATCAGCAAGGCATAGGCGGCGGTTTTTCCCTGCTCCCGAAAGGCAAAGCAGCGGTACATGCCAAGCCCCAGCAAATATTCCATGCTGGAATAGGGGCGAAGCTCATCAGGCGGAAAATCCTCCTGAAGGCGGGTATGATAAAGGTCTTTCAGCTCGTTTTCACAAATGGTTTCTATTTTCATGCAAGTACCCTTTCCGTGATCAGAAAGCAGCCTTTTTGGCTGTTTTTTTCTATTGTATCAAAAAAAGCGGCTTTCGGCAAGAAAACTTGGGAGGATTGTTTGCTTGACCTTATTTCTCTGCTTATGTTACAGGCCGCAAAAACCGATCCTTGAAAAATTTCCTGTAAAATACCGGGATTTTCCCGGAATATCTTGCGTTTTCGGCAAAACTCTTATATAATAATCCTGTATAGCTCTCCGAGTTCAGCAAAGCTATGCTGTCCTGCTTTTTATGGAAAGGAAAAGACCAATATGGATTCTGTGAAAAAGCGCAATATTTTTCTGGGCGTGATCCTGCTTCTGGTTGTTATTCTGGCAGTGATCTCCATTGTTACTTTGGTGAAGGGCCCCAGGCAGAGCAGTGTGGAGGTGATTTCCAAAACCGGCCCCACGGAGCTCACCGTCAACGATATGTATGAGGGGAATATGACCATTCCTTACTTTGATATCCCCACAAGTAACTATCCTCCCGATAAATTTTTGGAAAACAAGGGCGTGATCACCTACGAGGGCGGAGACTCCTATGTAGGGATCAATGTGAACTCTCAAAAGGGAGAGATCGACTGGAATCAGGTTGCGGAAAGCGGCGTGGACTACGCTATGATCCGCGTGGGCTGGCGCGGCGATGAGAGCGGTAAGATCGCGGCTGATGAAAAATTTGAAGATAATATTCAGGGCGCTCTGGACGCCGGGCTTCCTGTAGGCGTGTATTTTTATTCCAAGGCGGTCACCGAGGCGGAAGCCGAGGAGGAGGCCACCTTTGTACTGGAGCAGATCCGGGGATACAATGTCAAATACCCGGTGGCCTTTTATTGGGAATACGGCACCAAGGACGACGGTTCTCTGGACGAGAGCAAGCGTACCGTTCGCTGCAACGGCAAGCAGGTGACCGCCTTTATTGATACCTTCTGCAAAAAGGTAAAGGCCGCCGGGTTCACCGCAAGCTATTACTGTGATAAGACCATGGGCTATACCAGACTGGATCTTTCACAGCTTTCCGGCTATGACATGTGGTATGCCGAATTCAGAAGCGCACCCAGCTTTTATTACGATTACGGAATGTGGCAGTACACCAAGGCCGGAACGGTTCCCGGCATTGAGGGCAGTGTGCCGATCAATCTTTCCCTGAAAAAGTACGGATAAGTGTTGAGGCCTGATCTAGAAATCCCGGAAGAAAGGAAGTGGCGGTATGCAGCTGGAGCCCGCACAGAAAAAGAAGCTGTTTCTCGCTGTGTTTGGCGGGCTGGCAGCCCTGATCGTTATCATAGCCGCCGTGGCTATCGCCTTGGAAAGCGGCGGCCCTTCCGATAGCAGGGAGACCTTCAGCGGCGTGGCGGTACCGGAGGACGAGCTTCTGGTCAGCGACATCTACAACGGCGAAAGGCTGATCCCCAAGTTTGATTTGCCGGTCAATCAGTATGATACCAAGAAATTTTCCGGCAAGGACGGCCTGCTCCGCTATGACGATCCCCAGGCCCGGTTGGGAGTGGACGTGTCGGAATATCAGGGTAATATCGATTGGAACGCCGTGAAAAACGCCGGGATCGATTTTGCCATTCTGCGCCTGGGCTATCGGGGAACCACCCAGGGGCTGCTCAATGTGGACGAAACCTTTGAACAGAATTTTACCGGCGCTTCTGATGCGGGGCTTTCTGTGGGCGTCTATTTCTTTTCCCAGGCGATCACAGAGGCGGAGGCTCGGGCGGAAGCGGATTTTGTAGCCCAAACGCTGAACGGCCGGAAGCTGGCTTACCCGGTGGTGTTTGACTGGGAGCCTCCCACTCCCACGGAAAAGCTTCCCGCGGAGGATCTGCGGGCCTATGGCATGACCGGCGAGCAGGTAACGAAGCTGGGCACGGCCTTTTGCCAGCAGATCAAGGAGGCGGGATATACGCCCTGCGTCTATTTTAACAAGCACCAGGCCTATGAGTTCTTCGATTTGGAGCAGTGGAAGGAATACGACATGTGGTACGCCGAATACGCGGAGCTTCCCAGCCTGTACTACGATTTTCGCATTTGGCAGTACACCGATGAGGGGCAGGTTCCCGGTATCGAGGGCGGCGTAGATGTGAATATCTGCTTTCGACCATTTTCGTGATTTCTCATAACAAAAAATTCCTGGATTAGGGGGCGTTTAAGAAAAACGTCCTTTTTTCCGGGAATTTTTTTATGGCCGCTGTAACCTTTTGGAAAAACTGTGTCTCTAATGATCGTAAAAGCTTTTATGAAGTGAAAAACGAAAAGCGGGAAGATGAAAACCCTTGGACAAACTGGAAAAATTGGCGCGCCGGGCGCAGAACGGAGAGAAGGACGCGTTTGTGGAGTTGATCGAGCAGTGCAAGCTTTCCATGAGCCGCACCGCCCTGGCGATCCTGCACAGCGAGGAGGACGCGGCGGACGCCATTTCGGAAACGGTGCTGATCGCCTTTACAAAGCTTTGCGGCCTGCGGCAGCCGAAATATTTCAAGACCTGGCTCACCCGAATTTTGATCTATCAATGCTACCACCTTCTGCGCCAACGGCAAAAAGCCATCTCGCTGGACGCTGTGCCGGAAGGCCTTGGGGAGATCGATTGCGGGGAGGAGCGCGACAACGTGATCGATATCCAATGCGTTCTTCAGGAGCTTCGGGAAAATGACAAATTGATTCTGACGCTGTTTTACCTGGAGGACCTGTCGGTGCGGGAGATCGCCGAAATGCTGCATATCCGGGAGGACGCGGTAAAAACCCGGCTGAGCCGAAGCAGAAAACGGTTTCGAGAATTATATGAGGAAAGAGAGGCGCGTTGTTGTGAAGCGTGTGAAAAATAGAAGCTGGGAAGAAAGCGCTATCCGGAAAAGCTTGGAGCTGCCTGCCGTGCCGGAGATCATCAACGAAAGGCTTCGGCAGGTCTACGGGGAGCTGCCGGAGCAGCTGCCGAAGAAGCGTCCCCGACCTGTTCGGCCCCTGAAGGCCGCCGCGGGGGCGGTTTCCGGCCTTGCCGCCGCTTTCCTGCTGCTGTTTGGCCTCAATGGGCTGAACCCGGCCCTGGCGGAGACCCTGCCGCTGATCGGGGGGGTTTTCCAGCAGTTGAACCAATCCCAGGGCTGGGTCAACCTGACGGAAACCCAGCTGCGCGTGGAACAATATGCCGAGTCCATGGAAGGAGTGGAAGCGCAGGTGCCCGCAAACGGCTTGTTGGAAAGGCCCATGAAGGTCACCGTGCGGGAAACGTATTTTGACGGGGAGTTCTTGTACGCCGGGCTCTCCATGGAGATCAACACCCGAGACGACCGGCTTTTCAGCAGACGCTCCCCCGGATATGATGTTTTGCTTGATGGCGTCAGCCAGCTGGAATACGATGAGGAAGCGGGAGATATCCGGGGGGCGCGGGACTTTATTCTGATGGGAGATCAAACCTGGCAGCCCAGTGGCAGCGGAGAGTATCTTTCCCAGGTCGCCTTCCACGTGCCGGAGCAATACCGCGATTTGGAGCGGCTTGACGTGACCCTGCAATACAGTGGGATCTACGCGTTTCAGAACGCCTTTGAGCTGGAGCGGAATTCCTCTCCCTTTACTCTGAGCTTTACGGCGAAGAAAAACACAGCGCGGGTGAAGCGGATCGAGGGCGGCGCGGAGAAAAACGGCATAAGGCTCGTTTCTGCCGCGGCCTCTCCTGCCGGGACGGTCTATACGCTGGAGATCCCTCCGGAATATGTGAACCCCGCCAATGGCCCAATTTTTGAGGATGGCTGTGCGGTAGGCGCGCTGGGCAACGCCTGGCCCCAGACCACAGAGGAGGGCTGGACCCGTCTGACCAGTGTATTCGGCGGCCTGCGGGAAGCAGAGACCAGAAAAATAGTCTATTCCGTGTTTGATAAAAACAACACCGATGAATATGTAGCGGTATTCCTGCTGGATTTTGAGGCCGGCACGGCGGAGCTTGGCACAGAAAAGGACATCAAGCGCTTTACCCCGGCGGCATACTGCTGCGGGGAGGAGGAAATCCGTAGCTTCCCCGGCGACTATAAAATTTCCCTTGCCAGCCATAAGGGAGACGGAAACTATCTGCTGCTTTTTGTGGAGACAAAGGATGCGCATCCCAAAACAGCGCGGCTGGAGATTTGGCAGGAGGGAAGCCTGCTGGGCAGCCGGGTAGAGAAGCAGGACAAAAGGTTTTACGACGAACACCAATATGTAAATGCGGCGGGAGACACGGTGAAAACCGAAACGAACCGCTATGTATTCGGCATTGTCGGCATGGAGGCGCTGGATCCCGCAAAGCCAGTAACTGTCAAGCTTTTCGACGCCCGCTCCGAAGAGCGGCTCATGGAAGAGACGATCGTCCTGACGCAGGAAAAGGACTGATTTTATAGAAGAAAAATCCCTTGTATCTTTGTCTTTAGGATACAAGGGACTTTCTTTTTTGAAAAATTTATTCTTTTAGTAATTCGATCCAATTTCTTTTTCCGTATAGAAATCGAATCAGGTAAACTGCTTTTGCATCTTCGTTTACGGTATAAAAAGCCAAATAATTTTTGACCGGTATCATCCGGATCCCATAAGAAGGAAGAGAAATTTCGGGAATGACAGGAAACTGTTGGGGCATAGTTTCTAAGGATAGAACGGTTTCCTCAAAGCAGTTCAGCAAGTTTTCCGCCGCAGCCGGTTCACACAGGTTTTTGGCAATATAATTGACAGCGCCGCGAAGATCCTTTTCTGCTTCTTGCGCCAGAATAATTTCATAGCGCCTCATGGGAAAGCTCCTCCCTGATAGAGGAAACAGCTTCTGACGCTGATATGGTTTTTCCTTCCTTGAGATCGGCAAGTCCCTTTTCCATAAGTGCGTGAAGCTCAAATTTTCCAACAAGACGTTCATAGGCTTCAATGCTCAAAACAGCCAAATCACCGGTACCGTTTTTTGTGATGTAGACAGGCTCATTGTGCTGGTGGCAGAAGGCGGAAATTTCGTTATAGCTGTTTCGCAGATCGGAGCTTGGTCGAATAGCAGGCATGGCGGGATCTCCTTTTCTTCTTAGTATCAATATTATATCAAAATGTTGATATCGTGTCAAGGGAGAGCCGATTCCTTTTACCCGGATACCAGCTCTTCCAGCTCATGGGCAGAAGAAACCAGATACTTTGCGCCGTAGGTCAGCAGCTCTTCCCTGTCCCGGAAGCCCCAAAGCACGCCGCAGGGGTCCATGCCGGCGTTTCTTCCGGTTTCCATATCCACGCCGCTGTCTCCGATGTACAAAATCTGCTCGGGGGGCAGGGAAAACCGCTGTGCCATTTCCAGCACCGCCGCGGGGTCAGGCTTTTTCGGCACGCCTGCCTTTTGGCCCTGCACCAGATCGAAGAGGTCGCCGTATAATTCCCGGACGATGGCGCGGGTCATGTTATCCGGCTTGTTGGAAAGCACGCCCAGCCGGAGCCCCCGGGCCTTCCAGCCGCCGAGCAGCTCCCAGAGGCCCGGATATGCCGTAACAAGCCTCATGGGCTCGCTTTCATACCGCCGGTCATATTCCTCACGGAATTTTCGAAATTCCTCTTTGGAAAGGGAAGCGCCTACCGCAAACAGCATGCGCTTCATCAAAACATCCGCGCCGTTTCCCACCAGATACCGGTATTCCTCTGCCGGAATCGGCGGAAAGCCAAAGGCTTCGAGGGTGCTGTTTCCGAAATAGGCAATAGATTCCAGGGTATTTGCCAGGGTGCCGTCCAGATCAAAAATACAAGCTTGATAATTTGTGTTTTTCATGTTTTTCAGCTTTCTGTAATATTTTTGGAAATAGTAAGGCAGAAGCGGAAAAACCACCGCTCCGGTCAACTGTATTATAGAACGGGAAAAAGGGAAAAGCAAGGCGGGAATATTGATTTTTCCGGAGCCTGCTGATATAATAGTCGTTAGTTATTAGATGTTTGATTTTTCCGGAAAATAAGGGAAGAAGTGGTTTTTTGGATTACGCAGCGCAGGCTTTGAAAATGCACCGGGAATGGAAAGGAAAAATACGGGTGGAAACCCCGTGTCCTTTGACGAATAAAGATGAGCTGTCCGTGGCCTACACGCCAGGGGTGGCGGCCCCCTGTTTGGAGATCGCCAAGGACGTGGAAAAGTCCTATGAATACACCCGCCGGGGAAACCTGGTGGCCGTGGTGACAGACGGCACCGCCGTGCTGGGGCTGGGGGATATCGGCCCGGAGGCGGGTATGCCGGTCATGGAGGGAAAATGCGCGCTGTTCCAGGCTTTTGCCGGGGTAGACGCCTTTCCCATCTGTGTCAGAAGCAAGGACGTGGAGGAGATCGTCCGCACGGTGGAGCTGATCGCCGGCTCCTTTGGCGGCATCAATTTGGAGGATATCGCGGCTCCCCGGTGCTTTGAGGTGGAAAGAAGGCTCAAGGAGCGGCTGGATATTCCGGTATTTCACGATGACCAGCACGGCACCGCCGTGGTCACTGTGGCCTCTATGCTGAACGCCCTGAAGGTGACGGGAAAGCGGCTGGATTCCGTTTCCGCCGTGGTCAACGGCGCGGGAGCGGCAGGCACGGCCTGTACCCGGCTGCTGATGGCTCTGGGGCTGAAAAATGTGGTGGTATGCGATAAGCTTGGCGCGCTTTCCGAAGGCCTGCCCGGCATGACGGAGGCTCAGGCGGAGCTTGCCGCTTTGACAAATCCCCAGAAAAAGCGGGGAAGCCTTGCCGAGGTGATCCGGGGAGCGGACGTGTTTATGGGCTTTTCCGCTCCCGGCTGTCTGACCGGAGAGATGGTGCGCACCATGGCAAAGGACGCCATTGTGTTTGCCTGTGCCAATCCCACCCCGGAGATTTTCCCCGAGGAGGCCTTGGCGGCAGGGGCCAGGGTGGTGGGGACCGGGCGCTCCGATTACCCGAACCAGATCAATAATGTGCTGGCCTTCCCGGGGATCTTCCGGGGGGCGCTGGACGTGCGGGCCAGAGAGATCAATGACGAGATGAAGGTGGCCGCCGCGTATGCCATTGCGGGGCTGATCCCGGAAAACGAGCTGCGGGAGGACAATATTATCCCTTCCGCCCTGAACCGGCAGGTATCGGAGGCCGTGGCCCGGGCTGTGGCAGAGGCCGCCCGAAAAACCGGCGCTGCGAGACTTTACTAAATTTACGATAAGGGGTTTGAGTGACATGGAAAAAGGACAAAAGGAAATGCAGTCTGCCTTTAAGATCATTCTCAAGATCGTTCTCACAGCGCTTTTCGCGGCGCTTACGTTTATCGGCAGTATGATCTATATTCCCATTCCGGCAGTGGTGGGAAATGTCAGTCGTATCCATTTGGGTAATATTTTCTGCCTGCTTTCTGGCCTGATCTTAGGCCCGATCGGCGGCGGGCTTGCCGCAGGCACGGGCTCCGCTCTGTTCGATGTGATGAATCCAAAGTACATTGCGTCCGCCCCCTTTACCTTCGTGTTTAAATTTGCCCTGGCGGCTGTGTGCGGCGTGATCTCCGCCTGGGCGGAGAAGAGAGGAAAATCCGTTCACGCCTGGAATGTGGTGGCTTCCATTGCGGGCAGTGTGTTGTATATGGTGTGCTATTTGAGCAAGGCCTTTGTGGAAAGCACGCTGCTGGGAAACGAGCTTCAGGTCACCATGCTGGCGCTGGGAACAAAGGCGGTCACCTCCGGTATCAACGCCGTCATTGCCGTCGTGGTTTCCGTGCCGCTTTATACCGCGATCCGGGCGGCGCTGAAGCGAAGCGGCATGGCGGGAAAGCTGGCCTGGTAAGCTTCCACAGGGCTTTCCAAAAAGTTTCATAGAAGGATTCAGGAACCGTCACACCTTTTTCACAAAGCGGGGGCATACTATTGTCATAACAAGCGCGGGAGCTTTCCTGCAGCCAGACGGCGCGAATTTGAACCACGGTTTTGCCGGGCGTATTTTCGCCCGCCCGTTGTTAGAAATGCAACGCTTTTGCCTAGGTCGGACAAAAATCCACTCCGGCAAAACTTCTTCGAACTGAAAACTGGTGAGATGTTGTCGATTTTCAGCGCAAAAAGCTTGCTTCGCAAGCTCCGGACGACGGCAGGCAAATGTTCCGCTTGCGGAACATTTGCGCCTTTGCCTAGGACGATAAACTGAAAAGCGGCAATATATCGCCCGTTTTCAGCGGGTTCAAATTTGCGCCGTCTGGCTAACCCAAAGCTTTGTGAAAGGAGTGGCGGTTTTTATGTATAACCCCTATGATAACAAAAATTATGATACAGCGGCCCCTGCCGGACAAAATGGAGAACAGCGGTCCGATCCGCAGAAGCCCGCAGCCCCCGGCTACGGTACCGGCGCGTCGCCTTACACTGCTCAAACCGGAAACCATACTGGAGCAGCCTATTCCGAATCCACCCATTCGGGAACCCCGCAGAGCGGAAGTACTTATTCCGGCGGCGGGAACGGAGCCGCGTTTTCTCAGCCCCAAACCCCTGCTTCCCCCTACGGAAGCGCCCAGCAGCCTGCAAGAGCGGCCTATACCTGGAACTCCCAGGGAAACCAGCCCTATGCTTCCCAGGGGAATCAGTTTTACTATGCCTCCGCGCAGCCGGCAAAAAAGAAAAGCTCCGGCAAAAGGGCGGGGAAAACGGCCTTAAAGGTATTGGCGGCGGTGCTGCTCTGCGCGGTGGTCTCCTTCAGCTCGGTGGGGATGTTCGCCCTGCTGATCCAAAATGGTGTGATCGATGTTCAGAGCACAGGGGAAAGCGAAAAAACAGCGGCCTTTACCCTGTATAAGAACGCGGACAGCGAGAAAAACGCCACGCCTACCGTAACGGGGGAGGTTCTGACAAACCAGCAGGCGGCCCAGAAGCTGATCCCCTCTGTGGTCTGTGTGCAGAATTATCAAATTACCCAGCAGGGCGGCTTTTTCTTCGGTTACGGCGGCTATGAAGATACCGGGGAGGCGAATCTTTCTCCCACCGGGGAGGGCTCCGGCATTATCATTTCCAAGGACGGCTATATTGTCACCAATCAGCACGTGATCGACGGAGCCACCAGTCTGAAGGTAGTTACCTCCGAGGGCCTTACCTATGAAGCGGAATTGATCGGTGAGGACACCCAGACAGACCTTGCCGTGATCAAGGTAACTACCGAGGATGAGCTGACTCCGGCGGAATTTGGCTCCTCCGAGGATCTGCAGGTGGCGGACGAAGTGATGGCCATCGGCAATCCCGGCGGACTGCAGCTGAATTCCAGCGTGACCTTCGGGCATATTTCCGCCTTGAATCGGGAAGTGACCAACAGCGATACCGGCTACAGCATGAAGTGCATTCAAACCGATGCGGCCATCAACCCCGGCAATTCCGGCGGTGCGCTGGTGGATCAAAACGGCCGCGTGGTGGGAGTCAATTCCTCCAAGATCGTGGCTACCGGCTATGAGGGCTTAGGCTTTGCCATTCCCTCCGACACGGTACAGCCTATTGTTTCCGATCTCATTGAGTTCGGCTATGTGAAGGACCGTGCCATGCCGGGCTTCTCCGGACAGTATATCGACCGCCTTACCGCCGGGTTCTATGGCATGAACGCAGGCTATTACGTGACCCAGGTCACAACGGAAACAGCGGCGGAATCCGGTCTGCGCCGGGGCGATATGATCACCGCCATCGATGACACGCAGATCACCTCAGCGTCCACCATTACAGCTTATATTGCCAATAAAAAGCCGGGGGACACCGTGACCCTTACGGTAGACCGCAGCCTGACCGGCCAGCAGGGCGGTAAAATTGAGCTGACCCTTTCGGAAAACACCGGAAAGTCCGATATCGTATCCCTGAGAGGATAACCTTTCCTCCTGAAACAATAAAAAGAGCCGCTGCGAAATGATAAGTTTCGCAGCGGCTCTTTTTTTAGATACTGGATTCTGGATGCTAGACAGTGGTGGCGCTGCACGGCAACGCAATAAAAGAAGGGCACTGGCTGCGGATACAATGAGTAATGAGAAATTAGCAATAAAGAACTGGGGGAAAATGACAAATTATAGTTTAGCGAACTAGTCGTTAGATGTTAGTTGTTAGTCGTTAGAGAAGGGAAAGTTCTCTTCCCTGTTGTCATTCTGAGGAACGAAGTGACGAAGAATCTCGTCCTTAACTCCTGTGCGGAAAGCCAAAGGACGAGATTCTTCGAGAAAGCGAAAATCGCTTTTTGCCTTCGGTGACTCAGGATGACAACCTGGGGGGCTTTTTCTTTATCTAAATAACTAACTACTCACGACTAGACTAACAACTAACACGCCAAATTCCAATTTATCAAACTAGCCCTTAAAATTGCTGTATTCCTAATTGCTCATTGCTCATTTATTTCCCCTGCTTTTTCCAACAACCCGCACTCCCTTTTTTAGCTGTGGGAAAATTTGTCAGGAAAAGGTTACTTTCCGGGCCGCCGAGTTCTCTAATCATAGAAAGGGGCTACAGCTTCCAAGCCAGCAGCGCGTCCTTTTTTTCCTGGCTTACCCGGCGGGATTCCCTGATTTTCTGAATGGCTTTATTCTGCACAAATTGGGAAAGGCCGCGCTTTTTTAGAAGCCTTTCGGTTTCCCGCGGGAATTTGACATAGCAGATGGAAACAGCCCAGGCCACAGCCATCCGTACGTAATACTGCTCCTGCCGCATGCCTTCCAACAAGGCCAGCGCCTCCGAAAGCTTTTCTTTTGTCGTAAAATGGCTCAGCAGCATCACCGCGGCGAAGCGGGCGTAAAATTCCCGGCTGTCCTGAAAAAGCGGCTGAAGGAATTGCCACATGACTTCCCGCTCCTCCGGCTTTTTTAAGGAAAAGGTGCCGCAGAAGATATCGCACATCGCCCAATTATCGATGAGGGGAAGAAATTCTTCCGTGAGAGCAAGACGGCGCTTATGGTCCGTTTTCATAGAGGCGATCACAATGCCCCGAAGCAGAATTTCCTCATAGGAGTCCGTGCGGGAGACTGCCAGAAACCCTTCCGGGTCATTTTTTACAATGGCCCTCGCCATGCGGCGCATTTCAGGTACGCGCACACCGTAGGCAGTCTGAGTACCGGGGATCAGGCTTTCGTTGAATTTTTTATAGGCCTCGTCGGAACGCTCCCGAAATTCCTTCAGAAGCTCCTGGTAATCCTTTTCTGTAAAGCTCATGGGAACGACTCCCTTTCCGGAGATCAGGCTTTTTTCACCAGCTTGTGGATCAGCTCCAGCAGGTTGGGAATGGATTGGGATTTATCAAAGCCCTCGCAATTTTTCCGCATGGCGGAAAGCCGTTCCTTTTCCCGGAGAAGGGCGGAGATCTCCTCGGAAAAACTGCTGTTTTTCCGAAGGCGCACACACATTCCATGGGAGGCGAGAAAGTCGGCGTTGTCCTCCTCCTGGCCGGGAATGGCGTCAAATACCGCCATGGGCAGACCGCAGGCCAAGGCCTCGGAAACCGTAAGGCCGCCCGGCTTTGTCACCAGCAGATCGGAGGCGTGCATGTATTTTTCCACCTCATCGGTGAAGAAAATCAGCCGGGTGGGGATCCGGGAGCCCACGGCAAGCTCTTTTTCAAAGGCTTCATAGAGCTTTTTGTTCCGTCCGGTGATCACGATGATCTGCATGCGCACATCGGTGGATTCCAGACTTCGGTAGAGCTTGATGATATTAGAAACGCCGAAGCTGCCGGCCATAAACAGCAGCGTGGGAAGATCGGGATCCAGCTTTAGCTCCTGAAGCAGCCCCTCCCGGTCGCCCGGATCAAAAAACACGCCGTGTACCGGAATGCCGAAAGGGTACACTTTTTCCGCCGCCACTCCGAATTCCATCAGTTCGGGGATCATATCTTCACTTGCCACAACGTAAGCGCTCACATGCTCCGCAATATAGGCCCTATGTACGCCGTAATCGGTGATGATGCAGATCAGCGGCGCGGCCACCAGCCCATCTTCCTTCAAATCCGATACCATTTCTGTGGCAAAGGGGTGGGTGGTGATGATCACGTCCGGCTGGTATTCGGCAATGGCGGGGAGCAGGAGGTTGCTGAACAGGCCGCTGAGCTTCGGCACCAGGCCGGAAAAGCGGTTCTGCTTGTTGGTGCGCTTATAGAGCCTGCCGAACAGAGCGGGAACCTTTTTCGCCATGAAAAGGTAGCTATCGCACACGGTTTTATCCAAAAGGCGCCCGATGGCCTTTAAGGCGTCTACGGTGACTACGTCGCAGTCGGTATTGTCCCTGATATATTGCTCTACCGCGTGGGCGGCCCGCAGATGGCCGCCTCCCGTGGCGGCGGTGAGAAGCATGATCTTCACAAAAAGCCCTCCGAATTTAGATGTTAGTCGTTAGAAAAAGGAAGTGGTGATTTATAGACCGTAAAAATTTTATCATATCCCGAAAAGAAAAGCTAGTTCTGTAAGGAAATGTTAAGGGCTTTTTTATGAAATACTAAAAGACAAAAATTCGGAGCGCTTCGTAACGAATTTGAAACTTTTCCATGCTTTACTTTTCCGGAAAATCAAGGTATACTGAGAAAAGAAAAAATAGTAAAATATATTATGAAAAACCAGGCGTTTTTTTGGAACGCTATGTTCAGTTAGAGAAAAAGGGAAAGGGTGCTTTTATGCGGAATTGGAAGAGAAAGCTTATTTTAGCGGCGGCTGTTCTGCTTTTGATCACGAGCTCTGCGGCCTGTTCACAGAAGCCAAAGGAGGAATCCTCCATGGTGTCCTCTGAGATCAGCGATCCCACCCTGTTTGCGGAGGGGACAAGCATCGGCGGAAAGAATATTTCCGGAAAAACAGTAGAGGAAGCGCTGAAAATTGCCCGGGAGGCCATGGAAGAGAACATGAAAACCCTGGAGATCACCGTGAAATTTAAGGACGATACGGTATCTCTTTCCAAAGAGGATTTTCAAGTCAAAGAAACGCTGGAGCTGACGCTGCCCCGGCTTTTGGAGGAACGGAAGGCGGAGGATCACAAGCTTCCCTATGTGGTGGATCTTTCCGAAAGCGGCAGAAAGAAGCTGGAGGAAGCGGCGAAGGCCTGCCTGGTGAAAGGACAGAATGCCTCCATTGCCAGCTTTGACAGCAGTACCGGGGTGTTCCAATTTACGGAAGAAAAAAGCGGCAGCCGGGCGGATATGGTAACCACCCTGAAAAGCGTGCGGCAGCTGCTTTCCCAAAAGCAGAGCGGCGCGATCCAGACCACCTTTCTGGAAACAAAGCCGGAGCTGACAAAGAAATATCTTTCCGAAAACTTCAAGCTGATGTCCTCCTATACCACGGAATCCACCAATACGGAAAACGGCAACAGTAATATGGCTTTGGCACTGTCCCATGTGAACAAGACCGTTGTGCAGCCGGGGCAGACCTTTTCCTATAACGGCACTATCGGTGACAGCACCGATCCTGACGCGGGCTGGCGATCTGCCGGAGGCCTGGTGGGCGGTTTGCATGTGCAGGTATACGGCGGCGGGATCTGTCAGGGGTCTACCACTCTCTATAACGCTGCGCTTTTGGCGGGTATGGAGATCATCGAGCGGGACTGTCACAGCGAGCCCTCCAGCTACTGTCCCATCGGGCTGGACGCCACAGTTGACTATGGTAACATTGATTTTCAGTTCCGCAATCCATTGGATACGCCTGTTTATATTGCCGCCTGGATGGACGGGGTAACGCTGCATGTGAATTTCTATGGCTGCTTTCCCAAGGAGTGGAATAAGATTACTATTGGCAGCGAGCAGACCGGCTCGGAGCCGCCTCTTTCCAGCGTCAGCTTCACGGAGGATTCCCAGCTGGCAAAGGGGCAGTATGTACGCAAATCCTCCGGAAACACCGGCTATTCCGCCCGGGCCTGGAGAACGTATTATAAGGGTGACACAACAGTAAAAACAGAGGAATTGAGTTCCTCATATTATGAGCCCACCGGTACGATATACGCTGTAGGCCCCGGCACGGACACCGGCAAGGTGGATACCTCCAAGGAATCCGGCAATACCACGCCCGAGGCCACTCCCAGCCCTGTACCTACAGTTGCTCCCAAGCCTACTGACACGCCTACCCCCGAGCCTCCTCCGGTGGTCACGCCCGACCCGATCGTTACGCCCGATCCCGTTCCGGATTTCTCGCCGGAACCGCCGCCTTCTTCTCAGCCGGACGACGATAGATTCTGGCAGCCGGAGCCGTGATCCGCGGTTCGGTGAACAGAACAGCGTTTATCAGGAAAGGGGATCTCCTTTTTGAAAGATGGATTTATAAGGCTTGCCGCCGCTACGCCGAAAGTATGTCTGGCTGACCCGGCGGAAAACGCCCTTCACATTGCGGAGCTGATCCGGGAAGCGGCGGAATTGGGCTGCGGTGCGGTGTGCTTTCCGGAGCTTGCCCTGACAGGGTATACCTGCGGCGATCTGTTTCGGGAGCAGGCGCTGCTTGCGGCGGCGGAGCGGGGCCTTGCCCGGCTGATGAAGGAAACTGCCAGGCTGGATATTCTTTGTGCCGTGGGCCTGCCGGTGCCCCAGGGCGGGGCGCTCTATAACTGCTGTGCGGTATTCCACCGGGGAAGGCTTTTGGGCCTGCCCGCAAAGGAAAATATTCCGAACTACTCGGAGTTTTACGAGGCCAGGTATTTTTCCCCCGCTCCTGCTCCCTTTGAGGTACAATATGCGGGGCAGACCGCACTGCTGGGGAAGGACTTGCTTTTCTCCTGTGAGAACATTCCGGAGCTTTGCTTTGGCGTGGAGATCTGCGAGGATCTTTGGGGAGCGCAGCCGCCCAGCGGGAAGCTGGCGCAGAACGGCGCTACCGTGATTTTGAACCCCTCCTGCAGCGATGAGACCGTGGGAAAGGCCGAATACCGACGGGAGCTGGTTCGTTCCTGGTCCGCTCACTTGCTGGCGGGCTATGTGTACGCAGACAGCGGCCTGGGGGAATCCACCACGGATATGGTGTTCGCCGGCCACGACCTGATCGCTGAAAACGGCTCTCTGCTGGGGGAAAGCAAGCTTTTTACCACCGGGCTTCTCACAGCGGAGCTTGATTTGGAACGGCTCATACAGGAGCGCCGCCGGATCAATACCTGGCGGGAGAAGCGGAATGCGGAGGTGAGAAGGCTTTCCTTCCGCTATGAGGAAAAAACGCTGCAGGGCTTTGTGCCCAGCCGGGAATTTTCCCGCTACCCCTTTGTTCCGCAGGACCAAAAGGGACTTTCCGACCGCTGCGAGCGAATTTTGACCATGCAGGCGGTGGGCCTTGCCACCCGTCTTTCCCATATCGGGTGTAAAACCGCGGTGCTGAATCTTTCCGGCGGGCTGGATTCCACCCTGGCCCTGCTGGTGGCCGTGCGGGCCTTTGACCGCCTGGGGCTTCCCAGGGCAGGGATCCACACTTTATCCCTGCCCTGCTTCGGCACAACTTCCCGCACCAAGAGCAACGCCCAGAGGATCGCGGAGGAGCTGAGCGTAAGCTTCCGGGAAATCTCCATTGAAAAGGCGGTGCGCCAGCATTTTGCGGATATTGGCCAGAGCGAAAACAGCCTCGATGTGACCTTTGAAAATTCCCAGGCCAGAGAGCGCACCCAGGTGGCGATGGACGCGGCAAACCAGTGCGGCGGCATTGTGATCGGCACGGGAGACCTTTCCGAGCTGGCCCTGGGCTGGGCCACCTATAACGGCGACCACATGTCCATGTACGGTGTGAACGCTTCCATTCCGAAAACCCTGGTGCGGTATTTGGTAAAATACGAGGCAGAGCGCAGCGCGGGCGCTCTGCGGCAGGCCCTGGAGGATGTGCTGGCCACGCCGGTCAGCCCGGAGCTGCTGCCGCCGAAGGATGGAGAAATTGCCCAGAAAACAGAAGAGCTGGTGGGCCCTTATGAGCTTCACGACTTTTTCCTTTACTATATGCTTCGCTTTGGCTTTACGCCGGGAAAAATCTATCGTATGGCATGCCGGGCCTTTGCGGAAGAATACAGTCCTGAAACGATAAAGCGCTGGCTTTCCGTTTTCTACCGGCGTTTTTTTATCCAGCAGTTCAAGCGCTCCTGTCTGCCGGACGGTCCCAAGGTAGGTTCTGTAACGCTTTCCCCCAGGGGTGATTTCAGAATGCCCAGCGACGCCTGCCGGGCGGCGTGGGAAAAGGAAATAGAGAGCCTGTGATTTTCCGCATCGCTTGTGATGCGCATTACGCAGGATACAAAAAAGTTTTTGATAGAGATTACAAAAAGCTGCCTTGTGCAGCTTTTTCTCTAAAAGGAGGAAGGTTGCGGATGGAACGCGCGCTTCATATTTTATCGGTGCTCCCGTTGGAGCAAAAGCATAAAGAACTGCTGGAGGCCGCGGCGCCGGAAGGGGAATTTCGGTTCCGCGTCCCGGAGGGGGAAACGGTCGATCCCAGGCTGCCGTTTCAGGATTTGATCGACCGGCCCGTTTTGACCGGGGCGGATCTGGAATGGGCCGATGTACTGTTGGGAAATATTTCTCCCCAGGCGCTTTCCACCGCCGATCTTCTATGGGTGCAAACCGGCAGCGCTGGGGTGGAGCCTTATCTGAAGCCTGGCGTGCTGAAGGAGCACACCTTACTTACCAACGCCACCGGGGCCTATGGCCTGGCCATTGCGGAGCATATGCTGGGCATGCTGCTGGAGCTTTTGAAAAAATTAGAGCTCTACCGGGACGCGCAGGGAAAGGGCAGCTGGGGCTCTCAGGGGGCGGTAAAGTCGATTTTCGGCTCCACCGTTCTGGTGCTGGGCATGGGGGATATCGGCGGCGAATTCGGCTGGCGCTGCAAAGCGCTGGGAGCAAGGGTCATCGGCATGCGCAGGACCAACCGGGAAAAGCCGGACTATGCCGACCAGGTCTGCCTGCCGGGGGAGCTGGACGAGCTGCTGCCCCAGGCGGATGTTGTGGCGATCACCCTGCCGGGAACGGAAGCCACCAGGGGCTTGATCGGCCGAGAGCGCATGGCCCGCATGAAGGACGGCGCGGTGCTGCTCAATGTGGGCCGGGGCAGCATTGTGGATACCGAAGCCTTGTGCGATGCCCTGGAAAGCGGTAAGCTTTCCGGAGCGGGCCTGGACGTAACAGACCCCGAGCCCCTGCCGCCGGATCACCGCCTGTGGAAGCTTCCCACCGCTGTGATCACGCCCCACATTTCCGGCTTCTATCACCTGAAAGAGACCCATGAACGGATCGTAAGGATCTTCGCGGAAAACCTGAAACGCTTCTCCGCGGGAGAGCCCCTGAAAAACCAGGTGGACTTTGCCACGGGGTACAAGAGGACAGAAGGAGAACGGCAGGGGAGTGAGCAATGAGCAATTTTAAGGACATAGCTTGTTAAATTGGAATATATATGACGCCCTTGGCTCCCCTGAAAGGAGAGCTGTCAGCCGTAGGCTGACTGAGGGGTTCCGTGGTGACGAGGTTGAAAAGGTGGATTTTATGCGGGTTTCGGTGCCCTACAACCCCTCCGACACGACTTCGCCGTGCCGCCTCCCCTTTCAGGGGAGGCAAGGAGTTAGTGCTATTCGTAAATTCGCCAATTCCAATTTACCGCTCTATCCCTGCCCTTCATTGCTAATTCCTCATTTCTCATTGCATATAACACTGTCGTCCAGCATCAAAAAAGCCCTTTCTAACAACTAACTACTCATAACTAACAACTACTTTCCCGGGAGGCGGAATACAAAATGGCGGAGCATTACTTGGACAACAGCGCTACCACTCCCGTGCTGCGGGAGGCGGCTGAAAAGGCCTGTTCGATGATGACCGGGGAATTCGGGAACCCTTCGTCGCTTCACGGAAGGGGGTTCCGCGCCCGTCAGGAGCTGGAGGCTGCCAGGGGCGTGATCGCCTCCCGGCTGGGGGCAAGCCCGGGGGAGCTCGTGTTTACCTCCGGCGGCACGGAGGCCAATAATCTGGCCCTGTTCGGCGCGGCGGAGGCGGGAAAGCGCCGGGGAAACCGGATCGTCACCACGGCAGTGGAGCACGATTCTGTGCTGAAGCCCTTAAAGGAGCTGGAAAAACAGGGCTTTGAGTTGGTCTTTTTGAAGCCGGAGCCGTCCGGCGGGCTTTCTGAAGAGCAGCTCCAAAACGCCATAGACGAAAAGACGATATTGGTCAGCGTGATGCTGGTCAATAACGAGACCGGGGCCATTTTCCCGGTACAGGCGGCGGCAAAGGCCATTCAGCGAAAAAAAGCGCCTGCCCTGCTGCACACGGACTGTGTGCAGGCCTTCGGCAAGCTGGATTTTACCCCCAAAAAGCTGGGGGCCGATCTTATCACGGTCAGCGCCCACAAGCTTCACGGCCCCAAGGGGGCGGGAGCGCTGTATGTGCGAAATGGGGTGCGTATTTTACCCCGAGCCCTGGGCGGGGGCCAGGAAAAAGGCCTGCGCTCCGGCACAGAGAGCGTTCCGCTGCTCTGTGCCTTTGGGGAAGCGGTGCGGCTGCTGCCGAAGGCGGCGGAAACCTTGCCGCAGGTGGAAAAGCTGAACCACCTTCTGCGGGAAAAGCTGTCCGTCCTGCCAGAGGTGGAGCTCCATTTTCCGCCGGAGGGGCTGCCCTATGTTTTGAATTTTTCCGCCGGAGCGGTTCGGGCGGAGACCATGCTGCATTTTCTTTCCCAGCGGGGGATCTTTGTATCCTCCGGCTCCGCCTGCGGGAAGGCGAAGCCCAGCCATGTGCTGACCGCCATGGGGCTGCCGAAGGAGCGCATCGCCTCGTCTCTTCGGGTCAGCTTTTCCCGCTTCAGCACCGAAGAAGACGTGGAAGCGCTAATTTCGGCTTTGGAAGAAGGGCTGAGGACGATCCGTCATTAGGGTTTTCCGGCAGCCGGAAGCGAAAGGAAACTTATGAATATTGAAAACAATGTGCTGAAGCACTATTTGAGAAACGTTTATTTCATTACGGGCACCGCCTATGCGGGCAAATCCACCACGGCCAAGCTGCTGGCGGATCGGTACGATATGGTCTTGTGCGGCGAAAATTACCACAGCACCGTTTCCGATTTGGTGGCAGACCCCGAAATTCAGCCGGATCTGTGCTATATGCGGCAGCTGAAAAGCTGGGAGGATTTTGTAAAGCGCTCTCCGGAGGAGTACGAGCGCTGGATCTACAATACGGCAAGGGAATCCGCCGGCTTTGAAGTGGCGGAGCTGATCTCCCTGTCAAGGGACAAAAAAGTGATCGTCGATACCAATATTCCCACCGAGCTTTTGCGGGAGATCTCCGACTACCGCCGGGTGGTGGTGATGCTGTCGCCCCAAAGCATGAGCGTAGAGCGCTTTTTTGACCGGGATGACCCGGAAAAGCAGTTTCTTCTCAGCGTCATAGAAGGCTGTGAAGAGCCCCAAAGGGTCATGGAAAACTACAAGGCCGGGCTGAAGCGAATCAACAGCAAGGAGCATTTTGAGGAGTACGAGAGCAGCGGCTTTTATACGATCCTGCGGGAGGATAACGGCAAGGATACCAGAGACGCGGTGTGCGATGAGATCGCAAAGCATTTTGGCCTGAGCGATCATGAGCGTCAGATCGATCCATTGCTTTAAGCCGCTCATGGCGGTAGATAAAAAAGTCTGGCTTTTCGGGACGGCCCTGAAAAACCAGACTTTTTCTATTGTACAACAAGAGCCAGAGCGGTGATATCGTCCTCGTGGCCGTCGCTGCGGCGCTTCTGTGCCTCTTCCGTAATGCGCTCTGCCAGCAGATTGGGGTTTTCGCTTTCGTCCCAGTTCAGCACCATATCCGCAAGCCACCCGGTGCCGGAAACCATCACGCCGTCGGAGATCATCACCACCAGGTCTCCCTCCGTCAGCTCCCGCTCATAGCAGGCAAACTCCACATGGGGCATAATGCCCACCGGAACACTGGAGGCTTCGATCACATCGATGTATTTTCCCCGGCGCACAATGGTACAGGCGGCGCCCGCCTTGCGGAATTCCGCTTTTCCGGTAAACAAGTCGATGCAGGTCACGTCCAGGGTGGCCAGGGATTCGTCCCCGGATTTTGCGATCAGGGCGGAATTTACCGTTTGCAGCATGCTGTTAAACCCGATGCCGGCCTTCAAAAGGCTTTCCGCCATGGCGGAAGTCATAGCGCCGTCCACTGCCGCCCGGCCCCCGGTGCCCATGCCGTCGCTCAGCACGGCGATAAGCCTGCCGCAGCCGTCGTAAAAGACCCCGGCGCTGTCGCCGCAGAAGGAGCCGTTTCGGGCGCAGTACTGGGAGAAGCCCCTGCCCACCTCAAAGGCGGGGCGCTGGCACATTTGAATGCGGCAGGTCTCCTCTGAGGAGCTGACGCAGGGCGGGGAGAATACCCGGCCGCAGGCGGCGGAGATCTCCTTGGTAAACACCGCCCGGTTCAGCCGCTTTTGGCGCTCTCTGTGGATCTCGGCCTCTACGGTCATGCGCCCGAAGCGATCCAGGCGGCAGCACACCTCCAGGGGCTCCACACCGTTGTCCCGCAGGATATCCTCCACCCGCTGGGCGGCCTCTTCATCGAAATGCTGGTACAGGGAAAATTCCCCGGCCATTTCCTCCAGGATCCCGGCGGTGGTGCGAAAATGCTGCTCGGCGGCCTCCCGCACCTGGGCGGCCCGAAGCTCCGCGGCCTCCTTCATGAGGTAGCGCCCGTAATTTTTATTGATCTCCTCCTTCATTTCTCCCGCCCGCTTGCAGCGGTCTGAAAATTCCTGGGTAAAATCGGCGGTTTCCACTTCTCCCTTTTCCTTCAGCACCTTTTGAAGCTGGGAGAAGTTGTCCAGTGTTTGCTCCTTGTGCTTTCGCCAGCATACGGCGCTCATGGCACAGCCCGCACAGATGGCCTCTGTAGAACGGTTATAAACCCCCTGCAGGTTGGGGGCGCAGACCTCGGAAAGCTTTTGGGAGATCTCCTCCACAGAGGAATAGACATTGGAAAGGGCCTCTGAGGCGTGGCGCAGGCGCATGACAATATTGTTCCGCAGCGCGCCGCCGCTCAGGGTGTCCTTCCGTACCCCAAAAAGCTCAGTCAGCCGCCTGCTTCTGGGCAGAAGCATATAGACCACGGTAGCGGCGGCCACCTCAACAGCACCGGAGATCATTTGGGAATCCCCTGTTCCGGCCTGCAGGGAGGCAACACCGTGGGAGATGATAAAGGCCGCCGCCGTAGCCACCTTTCCCATGGGAGAAAATACGCCTGCCATCAGGCCGCCAAGGCCATAAGCGCCGGATAAGTAAGAAAGCCCCGCCGTGGAAAGCCCCTGAATGGCCCCGGCGGTAACGCCCGCCACCGTGCCGCCGCTGATACCGCCTACCCGGGCGCAGTAGATCACCATCAGCACCATGAAAATTCGCCCGATGGAAACGTTTGCCACGGTAACGCCAGAAAAGGAGAGGACCAGCACGCCCACCGTGACTGCCAGGGCGGCCACATCGCCGCTGTCATATAAGCCGCTGGATTTGGAGCGCCCATCTCCGGACCGGCCCTGCAGCAGATTTGCCGTGCGGCACAGAAAATAGGAGACTCCCGCGCCTAAAAAAGATTCCGCTAAGTACAGGGCGGCCGAATAAGTCACGGAGCCGCTTAGAAACACCATGGTAAGCCCTGTGAGCAGCAGGGGAAGAAAGGTGACTGCCGGGGCGTACAGCGGGTGGGTATTTACCGCCTTTAATTCCGAAAGCGACCAGCGAATGGCCGCCACCGCCAACAAAGCCGCCGCATAGCGCACGGAAACGTAAACCGGCGAGGGCAGAAGATAGCCGAAGAACGCGCCGAACACCGCCGCCCACATGCCGCTTTTTGGTACGGCGGCTGCCGCCGCCACGCCAAAGGGAGCATATTTGCCGAACACAAGCCCCCGGGAGCAGAGCAGCCCGGAAAAAAAGCTCCCCAGTACTGTAATGACTTTTCGCGCGTAGATGGAGTGTAAATACTCCTCTAAGCGGCCGAATATTTGCCGAACCCTGGATCCTTCCATCGAGAACACCGCCTCATATAAAAATTATGGGAAACCAGCTATGCCGTTGGTAACGAAATTATACCTATCCTGGAAAAAATTTCCTGTCACTAAATGGTAGGTGTTTTCTGTCATCTTATGGAATAAAAATTCAAGATAGAGGGCTTTTGAGGAGCTTCGCCTTCATTGTGGCGAAAAAATTATGTAAAATGAGTTATGAAAATCAAAAGAGAAAAGAGCACGGCGGAGAAATCGTACTTTTTTGCGGCGGGAGATTTGACTTTTTTCACACAGGAGAATATAATAGCAGAAACGGCAGGAAGGTCCTGCCGCAAAATCAGGAAAAACCAAGGAACGGGAGTAGTAGCGCATCGGCCTTCCCTTCAGAGAGCCGCCGGGTGGTGGAAAGGCGGCGGAAGAGGTGCGGGAATGGGCCCGTTGGGTCCGGGCAGGAAATGGCCCGGCGCGGTTCCGGCGTTATCGGGAAAGAGTGGGTATGAGACGGCTCATGCCAAGCTGGGTGGTACCGCAGGAAAATCTCCTGTCCCTGTGCGCAGTAGCGCGGGGACAGGTTTTTTATTTTGAACAGGTGTGAAAGGAGACGATACCGTGAAATATGAGTTTTCCGAACGGGTAAAAGGCCTGAAGCCTTCGGCGATCCGGGAAATTTTGAAAAATTCCTCCGCCCCGGGAGTGATCCCCCTGTCGGCGGGCAATCCCGCCCCGGACGCTTTCCCCTATGAGGACATTCGCCGGATCTCGGCGGAGCTTTTGGAAAGCACCCCCATAGAGGCCCTTCAGTACAGCGTGACAGAGGGCTATCTTCCCCTGCGGGAGCACCTGCTTTCCTATATGAGGGAAAAGCACGGGGCAGGCGGGGAAAACGATGAGATCCTCATCACCAGCGGCGCCCAGCAGGTGATGGATCTTTTGACCAAGACCCTCTTAAACGAGGGGGATACCGTGCTGTGTGAAGCCCCCAGCTTTATCGGCTCTCTCAATACCTTCCGCTCCTATCGGGCAAAGCTGCGGGGAATTCCCATGGAGGAGGACGGCCTTTCCCTGGAGCAGCTGGAGAATGCCCTGCGGCAGGAAAAGAAGATCAAATACCTTTACACCATTCCCAATTTCCAGAATCCTTCCGGCATCACCATGAGCCTTGCAAAGCGGAAGCGGGTGTATGAGCTTTGCCGGGATCACAATGTGCTGATTTTGGAGGATAATCCTTACGGTGACCTGCGGTTTGCCGGGGAAGAACTTCCCCCCATCAAATCCTTTGACCGGGAGGGCGTTGTGCTGTACGCGGGCTCCTTTTCCAAGGTGGTGTCCCCCGGCATGCGGGTGGGCTATGCCATCGGGCCCAGGGAGATCGTTCAGAAAATGGTGGTCTGCAAGCAAGGGGAGGACGTTCACTCCAATATTTGGGCGCAGATCGTCTGCCACCGGTTTATGACGGAATGCGACTATGAGGCCCACCTTTGCCGTCTGCGGGAGATCTACCGCCGGAAAAGCCAGGTGCTTCGAAACGCCATGGAACAGTATTTCCGCCCTCTGATCACCTGGAGCGAGTTTCAGGGCGGGTTATTCGCCTGGTGCACCCTGCCGGAACGTGTGGATATGTTGGATTTTGTGAAGCGGGCGGCGGAGGAAAAGGTCTGCGTGGTGCCGGGCACGGCGTTCCTGACCGATGAGACAGAGCCCTGCCGTTCCTTCCGGGTGAATTTTTCCACCCCCACCGACGAGCAGCTGACGGAGGGCATTAAGCTTTTGGGAAGCCTTGCCGGAAAAATGGCCGAATAAAAGAAAAAGCAACTTTCTGGGAAAAGGAGAATTTTTTATGGAAAACCAACGCAAAAAAAGGGTGCTCAGCATGTACCAGTGCACAGGAACCTTTACCTTGGGGAATTATCTGGGAGCAATACGGAACCATGTGCGGCTTCAGGACGAGTATGAGTGTGTCTATGCCTTAGCGGATTTGCACGCCATCACTGTGCGGCAGGAGCCCGCGAAGCTGCGCCGGTACACGCTGGAAGCCTATGCCTATCTGCTGGCCATGGGGATCGACCTGGAAAAAACGATCCTCTTTATCCAAAGCCAGGTGCCGGAGCATTCCCAGCTGGCGTGGATCCTGAATTGCTATACCCAGTTCGGCGAGCTTTCCCGCATGACGCAGTTTAAGGACAAATCTCAAAAGCACGCCGACAATGTAAACGCCGGGCTCTTTACCTACCCCTGTCTGATGGCGGCGGATATTTTGCTGTACCAGGCGGATCTGGTTCCGGTGGGGGCGGATCAGAAGCAGCATGTGGAGATCGCCAGAGATATCGCGGAGCGCTTTAACGGCCTTTACAGCCCTACCTTTACCGTGCCGGAGCCCCTGATTCCCCAGCGCGGCGCCCGGGTCATGTCTCTGCAGGATCCCACGAAAAAAATGTCCAAGTCCGATGAAAACATGAACGGAACTATCCTGCTTTCCGATGACCCGGATACCATTCTGCGGAAATTCAAGCGGGCCATTACGGACAGCGAGTCCTGTGTGCGCTATGGTGAGGGAAAGGCCGGCATCAACAATCTAATGGATATTTATTCCTGCGTGACAGGAAAGACCATGGAGGAGATCGAACGGGAATTTGAGGGAAAGGGCTATGGAGAGTTCAAGCCCGCTGTGGCGGAAGCGGTCATTTCCGAGCTGCGCCCTATTCAGGAGGAATTCCGGCGGCTGATGGAGGATAAGGCCTACCTGGAAAAGTGCTATTCGGAAAATGTTTCCAGAGCTCGGCGCATTGCCGGGAAAACACTGCAAAAGGTGATGAAAAAGATCGGGTATGTGCTTTAAGCGGCTGTCGCTTAAGCCGAAAAGAGGAGGAGCTTTGAAGTGCTGCAATTTGTGCTGGGCCGGGCGGGAAGCGGAAAAACGGAATATCTTCGCCAGCTGCTGGCTGGGCACAGCGGCAAGGGAAAGCTGATCATGCTGGTGCCGGAGCAGTATTCCTTTGAAACGGAAAAGGCCATGCTTCGGCTCTGCGGGACAAAGCAGGCCAACGGCATTCAGGTGTACAGCTTTACCCGTCTTGCGGAGGCCGTGTTTCGCCGGGAAGGCGGGGCGGCAGGACGCAGGCTCAGCGACGGAGGACGGCGGATCTTGATGTCCTCCGCCCTTATGGCCTGTGAGGATCAGCTGGAGGTGTATCTGAACGCCGCCAAAAGCGGCAGGGTAACGGATCTTATGCTCACGGCGGTCAACGAAATGAAAATGTGCGGTATTTCCCCGGAGCAGCTGTCGGAAACCGCCCGAAAATTGGGGAACACAGGGCTTTCCAAAAAGCTTTCGGAGATCGCACTGCTGTACGGCGCCTTTGAAGCGCTGGTGGAGGCTTCCTATCTGGATTCCCGGGACGACCTGACCCGTCTGGCGGAGGCCCTTCGCGCCAGCGAGTTTTTCCGGGGCTGCACGGTGGCGGTGGATTCTTTTGAGGGCTTTACCGCCCAGGAAATGGCGGTGCTTACGGAGATCCTGCGCAAGGCGGAGCATGTGGCGGTAGCGCTTTGCACCGATGGCAGAGACCAGGGCGGCACCGGGCTGTTCGCCCTGGTGGAGCGTACCCGGCTTCGGCTGCTGCGGGCGGCGGAGGAAAACGGCGTGGCGGTGTTGCCCCCCATAGAGCTTACCTCCGCTCCCCGGTTTCAAAACGAAAACCTGAAGCTTTTGGAAACACAGCTTTTTTCCGGGGAGGAGCTTCTGCCTTCTCCCGACCATGAGGGGATCGAGATCTTTGAGGCAAGAGATCCCTATGAGGAAGCGGAATTTGTGGCGGCCACCATTCGGCGGCTGGTTCAGGAAAAAGGCTGGCGCTATCGGGATTTTTCCATTATCTGCCGAACGCCGGAGCACTATTACGGCAGCCTGGACGTGGCTTTGAAAAAACGGGGGATCCCCTGCTTTGTATCAGAGCCCGCCAGGGTGGACGCGGAGCCTGTGATGCGTTTTTCTCTGGAAGCCTTTGAGGCCGTGCGCTCCGGCTTTTCCACCGACAGCCTTTTGGAGATGCTGAAAACGGGAGTCTCTGGCTTTACTACCGAGGAAATTTCCGATCTGGAAAACTATGCCTTTCTCTGGAAAATAAACGGCTCGGACTGGCGGGCGGAATTCGTCCGCCACCCCAGGGGCTTCGGCCAAAAGCTGACGGAAGAGGACAGCCTTGCCCTGGAAAGGCTGAACGGCCTGCGGGAAAGGCTTATTGGGCCTTTGCTGCGGTTTTCCGCGGCTACCCGGGACGCTTCCGGGGCGGAGATCTCCCAGGCGGTGTACGACCTGCTGGCGGCCTACGGCATGGAGGAAAATCTTCCCGCCTACTGCCGGACTTTGGAGGAAGCCGGGGAAGACGGCCTTGCCGCCAAGCAGCTTCGGGTATGGGAGCTGCTCATGGAGCTGCTGGATCAGCTCCACAGCATTTTAGGGGATCGAAAAACGCCCCGGGACAGGTATTTCCGTCTGCTGAAGGAGGTGGTCTCGGCGGAGGACGTTTCGGAAATTCCCCAAACTGTGGACGAGGTGATCTTCGGCACGGCGGAGCAGGTGCGGCAGTCCTCTCCCAAGGCGGCCTTTTTGATCGGCTGTTCTCAGGGAGATTTCCCACTGACCCCAAAGGCCTCCGGTGTGTTTTCCGACGCGGAGCGCCGGGCGCTGATCGCCCTGGAGCTGCCCCTGGGAGACCCGCTGGAGCAAAAAGCCATCGAAGAGCGGTATTTGGCCTATTCCGTTGCCTGCCTTCCCTCTGAGCGTTTGACTCTCTGCTGGCCCAGAACCTCCGGCGGAGAGGAAAAGGAGCCGGGGGAACTGGTTTCCGCCGTGGGGGAGATCTTTCCCACGCTGGAGCCGCTGCGCGGGCTGCCGGACAAGTATTTCGCCAATTCCGAGGAAGCGGCCTTTTCCCGCATGGCAGCCCGTTTCACGGAAAATACGGAGGAAGCGGCGGCCCTTCGGCTGCTGTTTCAGGGAAACGATGCCTATGAGGGCAGGCTTGCGGCGCTGGAACGGGCCGCAGGGCGAAAACCGGCGGAGCTTGCGGATAAAAGCCTTGCCCAAAGGGTGTTCGGAAAGGATATGTTTCTCTCTCCCACCCAAATCGAGGTTTTTCACAGCTGCCCCTTCAAATATTTCTGCCGGTACGGTATCAAGGCCAGAGAACGCAGACCCGCCGAGGTGGACGTGATGCAGTACGGCACCCTGATGCACTATCTGTTTGAGCAGGTGTTCCAACAGGGCGGAGAAACCCTGAAGCAAAGCACGGAAGAAGAGCTGCTGAGCTGGGTGCGGCGCTTGATCCTGGAATACGCCGGGGAAAACATGGGCGGACTGGAGCTGCTCAGCAGCAGGGAAAAGTACCGTCTGGACCGTATGGCAAGATCTGCCTGCAAGCTTATTCGCCATGTAGAGGAGGAGCTGGCCCAAAGCCGGTTCCAGCCCAAATATTTTGAATTGGGCCTGGGAGACGACCGGGAATATCCGCCCCTGCGGGTGGAAACAGGAGACGGCGGCGTGGTGACGGTGGGGGGCACCATCGACCGGGCGGACGCCGTGGTGCTGGAGGACGGAAAAGAATATGTGCGGGTCATCGACTACAAAACCGGGAAAAAGGTGTTTCGGCTGGCCGATGTGCTTTACGGCCTGAATATGCAAATGCTGGTATATTTGGCGGCGCTGGTGGAAAGCGGCAAAGAGCTTCCGGCGGGGATCCTGTATATGCCGGCGGCGGAGCCCTCTGTTTCCGTGGAGCGGGGGGCGGACGAGGAAAAAATCAAAAAAGAAGTGGATAAGCAGCTTCGCATGAGCGGCCTGGTGCTGGATAACAACGAGATCATTCAGGCCATGGAGGCATCGGCCCGGGGAAAGTTTATTCCGGCTTCCTTAAACAAGGACGGAACACCGGGGAGGTTCAGCTCCGTTTTGGGGGAAGAGGAACTGCGGCAGGTGCTGAACTATTCCAAGCGCCTTATCGCCTCTATGGGAAGGAAACTGACAGAGGGCTGTGTAGAGGCTTCCCCCGCCATGGTCAACCAGAATTCCTGCCGGTACTGTCCCTATGGCGCGGTGTGCGGGCAGGAGCAGGGAGAAAAGGACCTGGTGCAGGATAAGTCCTCTTCTGAAGAGGTGCTGGAAAAAATGCGGGCGGCCCTGGAAAGCCCGGTGGAGAAGGGAAGGTGAGCGCGGTGGCGGAAAACAGATGGACAGAGAGCCAGCAGGACGCCATTTCCGCCCGCCGGGGGACGGTGCTGGTAGCCGCCGCGGCGGGCTCCGGCAAAACGGCGGTGCTGGTACAGCGGGCCATTGAACGGCTGACAGATCCGGAAAATCCCACCTCCGCGGACAGGCTGCTGATCGTCACCTTCACCAAGGCCGCGGCGGCGGAAATGCGGGGCCGACTGGAAAAGCGGTTATTTGAGCTTCTGCGCAAAAACCCCGGCGATCCCTTGCTGCGCCGCCAAAGCCTGCTGCTCTCTCAAGCCCATATCGGTACAGTAGACAGCTTCTGTGCGGAAATGCTGCGGGAATTTTTCCATCTGCTGGAGCTTTCCCCGGATTTCAAGATCGTATCGGACAAGCAGGAGGAAGAGCTGATCTCCGAAGCGCTGAACGAGGCCCTTTCCGAGGCCTTTCAGCAGGGCGGGATCACCGAGCTGGCGGACGCTTTTACCGGGGAACGGGACGACAGGCGGCTGATGGAAATGGCCCTTACCCTCTACCGCTTCATGCAGTCTCACCCCTTTCCGGAAAAGTGGCTGCGGGAAAAAACCGCGCTGTATACCGGGGGAGACTCTTCCCAGTGGGAAGAAGTGATCCTGCGGTACGCGGAGGAAACAGCGGAGCACTGTGAAAGCCTGTGCGCCGCCGCTTTGGAGGAAGCCCTGGAGGGCGGCGAGGTAGGAGCCGCCTTTTCCGACGCTCTCACGGCGGACCGCTTGGAATTTTCCCGCCTGCGGGAGCTTGCCGGGAAGAAGGATTGGGACGGGGCAGCCTGTTTTCTGGAGAGCTTTTCCCCGAAACGGAGAGGCCGGCTGACCGGCTTTGAGGAGGACCCTCTCCGGCGAAGGCTGGAGGCGGTGCGCAAGGAATGCAAGCGGGCGGTGGAGGAGCTTTCCCGCAGTCTGTTCGGCAGCAGGGAGCAGTGCGGGGCAGAGCTGCTGGCCGCCGCGCCCCTTCTGGAAAGCTTGATGGAGCTGACCCTGGATTTTTCCCGGAGATACGATGAAAAAAAGCGGGAAAAGAATTTTCTGGATTACAGCGACCTGGAGCATTTCGCCATTCGCCTGTTTCTGACCCCGGAAGGGGAAAAGACCCAGGCGGCAAAGGAAGTGAGCGCCAGGTTCGATGAGATCATGATCGATGAGTATCAGGACATCAACGAGGTGCAGGATTCCCTGTTTCGGGCAGTGTCCCAAAATTCGGACAATCTATTTATGGTGGGGGACGTAAAGCAAAGCATTTACGGCTTTCGCCGGGCCATGCCGGAGATCTTTCTCCGGTGTCGCCGCTCCTTTCAGAAATATGACCGGGAGAAGGACGGCTACCCCGCTTATTTGGTATTGGACCGAAATTTCCGTTCTCGCCGGGAAGTGACCGATACGGTGAATTTTGTGTTTTCCCGTCTGATGTCCCAGGCGGCGGGAGATATGGATTACACCGGGGAGGAGCGGCTGGTCTGCGGCGCTTCCTATGAGGAAAAGCAGGGCTGTGAAACAGAGCTTGCCCTGCTTTCCCGGCCTGCCTCCGTGCCCGCGGAAACAGCAGAGGGGGAATGGATCGGCAATCGAATCCGGGAAATGGTAGAGTCTGGTTTTACGGTCACTGAAAATGGCCGGGAACGGCCCTTGACCTACGGCGATTTCTGTATTTTGATCCGCAGCGCCAATCAGCACGCTCATGCCTATGCGGTAGAGCTGCAAAAGCTGGGGATCCCGGCAAAGGCTTCTGTGACCGGCGGCTTTTTTTCCGCCGCCGAGATCGGCGTAATGCTTTCCTTTTTGCAGGTGATCGACAACCCCAACCAGGATATTCCCCTTCTGGCGGTGCTGATGAGCCCCATTTACGGCTTTTCCCCGGACGATACGGCCCGGCTCAGAGAGAAAAGGAAAGAGGAGTCGATCTATGTTTCCCTTTTGCGGTCGGCAAAGGGAGAGGAGCGCTGCGCGAAGCTTCTGCGGGAGCTTCGCGAGTACCGAAGTCTGGCCGCCACCATGCCCTCCGACGCCTTTCTCACCTATCTCTATGAGAAAACCGGTTACCCCGATATGGTGCTGGCCATGGAGGACGGCGGGGATCGCATTCAAAACCTGCGGCTTTTGCAGGCCTATGCCCGGGAATATGAGGACTCCGGCTATCACGGAATATCCGGCTTTGTCCGGTTTCTGGATAAGCTGCGGCGGAACGATTCCGATCTGCAGGCGGCGGAGGCCCCGCCGGAGCAGCGAAACGCCGTGTCGATCATGAGCATTCACAAATCAAAGGGGCTGGAATTCCCTGTGTGCATTGTGGCGGGCTGCGGCCGGAATTTTGTTTCCGACCAGCGGGCCGATGTGCTGCTGCACCCCGAATTGGGCTTGGGGGTAAAGCTGCGGGATCCAAAGCGCTCTGCCCGGTTTACCACCACAGCCCGGGAGGCCATTTCGCTGGAAACTGCCCGTTCCGCGGCGGCGGAGGAGCTTCGGGTGCTGTATGTGGCCATGACCCGGGCTAAGGAAAAGCTGATTTTGGTGGGCTCCGGCGAAGCCATGGAAAAAAAGCTGGAACGGCTGGCCGCGGAGGTAACGCCGGAGGGGATTTCCCCCTATACGGTGCGAAAGGCCAAAAACGCGGCGGAATGGCTGCTGTTATGCGCCTTGTGCCACCCGGACGGCCAAGAGCTGAGAAGCAGAGCGGAAGCCGCCTTCGGCATTGTCTGCCGGGAGGACTACTCTCCCTGGCGGATCACCTTGGAGGAATACGAGCCCTTGCCCGGGAAGGAAGTTCCGGAGGAAGAAGCGGAACCGGCGGCGCCCGATGAAGATTTGTACCGGCAGCTGAAGAGAGAGATAGAATTTTCCTATCCCCAGGAAGCTTCCCTGGGGATCCCCGTAAAGGTGGCGGCCTCCAAACTGGCGGCAGAGCAGGGCGGCAGAAGAGAGCTGACCCTTTCCCGCCCCGCCTGGATGGGCGAAAAGGGAATGACCCCCGCCGAGCGGGGCATCGCCCTCCATGAATTTATGCAGTTTGCGGATTTTCAGGCAGTGCTGGAGGATCCCCAGGCAGAGCTGCGGCGGCTGGTGGACTGCGCGTACCTGACCCCTGAGCAGGCAGACGCCGTAGAGGTAGAACGGGCAAAAGCCTTCTTGAAAAACGACCTGGGCCGGCGGGTGCTGGCGTCTGAGGAAGTACAGCGGGAACGGCGTTTTACCGCCATGATCCCCGCCTCTCTGGCGGAGCCTGATCGAAAGGCTGGCGCGGAGGAAGAGGTAGTGCTGCAGGGCGCGGTGGACTGTACCTTCACAGAGGGCGGAAAGCTGCACATTATTGATTTCAAAACAGATCGGGTAAAAACCATGGAAGAGCTGTGGGAACGCTATGCCACCCAGCTCCACTTGTACGCCGCCGCCATGGAGCGCGTCTCCGGTATGGAGGTAGGAGAGCTGTTCCTCTATTCCACCCACCTGAACGAAGCGAGGGGGATTAGTAATTAGTAATTAGCAAGGAAGGGCAGGAACGATAAATTGGAATTTAGAGGTTACTCGCTCGCTTCCCTCTGTCATCCTGAGCGAAGCGAAGGATCTCGTCCTTTGCCCTTTTACTCAGGAAGTAAGGACGAGATTCTTCGTCGCTATGCTCCTCAGAATGACAAGAGAGAACTAGCTGCTAAACTATAATTTAGCGGTGTCCCTGCGGTCGGGTCAGAAATCATTTTCCTGCACTAAGTAGGGGCATGAGTGGCCGCGGCGCCTCGCCGCTAAACTATAATTTATTTCTTCTCGCGCTCCAGCCTGAACCCCCAAAGAAATTTTCATTGCACTCTTTCCTGCCGTATGCTATATTGAGGATAGCATACGGCAGGGAGGAGTTTTTTTATGTTTCAGTTTGACAGAGCGGAGTACGAAAAGCGTATGGCCTGGTATACGGAAGCCAGGTTCGGTATGTTTATCCACTGGGGGCTTTATGCCATTCCGGCCAGGGGGGAATGGGTGCGCAGCACAGAACGGATCCCCAAGGAAGAGTACATGAAGTACTTTGAGGAATTTGACCCGGTGGATTTTGATCCGAAAAAGTGGGCGCGTACCGCAAAGGAGGCCGGTATGAAATATGTGGTGCTCACCGCAAAGCACCATGACGGCTTCTGCTTATTTGACAGCCAATATACGGAGTTTAAGTCCACCAATACAAGGTGCGGGCGGGATCTGGTAAAGGAATACGTGGAGGCCGTGCGGGCCGAGGGGCTGAAGGTGGGGCTGTATTTTTCCCTGCTGGACTGGTACCACGAGGATTACCCCCATTACCACGATGCCCATCACCCTATGCGGGACGACCCCGCCTATGAGAACAGCGGGCGGAATTTTGACCGCTATCTGGAATACCTGCACAACCAGGTGCGGGAGATCTGCACCAATTACGGAAAAATCGATGTCCTCTGGTTTGATTTTTCTTACGGCGAGGGGCCCGACGCCCTGCGGGGCGAAGCCTGGAGGGCCTCTGAGCTTGTGGAGATGGTGCGTACCCTTCAGCCAGGTGTGATCATCGATAACCGCCTGGAGGTCAGCGGAGAAGGCTTCGGCTCCCTGTGGGAGGGAAACCCCACCCCTTATCACGGAGACTTTGTCAGCCCGGAGCAGATCATTCCGCCCAACGGCCTGCTGGATAAAAACGGAAACGACCTGGTGTGGGAGGCCTGTGTCACCATGAACAACAACTGGGGCTACTGCCAGAACGACAGGTTCTTCAAGCCCTCCTCCATGCTGATCAAAAAGCTGGTGGAATGCGTTTCCAAGGGCGGCAATCTCCTGCTGAACGTGGGGCCGGACGCCAAGGGCAATATTCCCCCGCAGTCCATGGCGATCCTTTCGGATATCGGGGATTGGATGAAGCTCAATTCCAAAAGTATTTACGGCTGCGGCAAGGCGGGAATGGAAAAGCCGGATATGGGCCGCATTACCCGGAAGGGCAATAAGCTCTATTACCATCTTTTTGAAAACACCGTGGGCTGTATGCCGCTGATAGGACTTCGCAGGGAGGAAGTAAAAGAGATCCGTTGGCTGGCAACCGGGGCGGAAGTGCCGATCGCCAAGGGCTGGATCTATGACAATTACCCCGATATCGTGTTTGCCGACCTGGGGCCGGATCCGGTACTGCCCGACCCGGTAGACACGGTGCTGGAGGTCACTCTGGCGGAATGAGGGGGGAAGCTTCCCCCGCGGCACAGCCGCTTAAATAAAAGAAAGGAAGGCCTTTTCCGGAGCTTTTGGAAAGGTCTCAGGTTTTGAGAACCATGGAAAAAATTCTGGAGGTCTGTGTAGACAGCCTGGAATCCGCTTTGGCTGCAAAGGCAGGGGGGGCTTCCCGTCTGGAGCTTTGCTCCAACCTGGTGATCGGCGGCACAACGCCTTCTCTTTCCCTGCTGCGGGCCGCAAAACGGGAAACAGAGCTGCCGGTTCATGTTCTGCTCCGGCCCAGATTTGGGGATTTCCTCTATACGGAGCGGGAGTTTTCTCTGCTGCTGGAGGACGCCGCCGCCCTGCTGGAAAACGGCGCGGATGCTTTAGTGTGCGGATTTTTAACGCCTGACGGAGAGTTGGACGGCCCTCGTATGGAGCGGCTGGTCTTCCTTGCCCACAGCGCGGGAAGAAAATTTACCTTGCACAGGGCCTTTGATGTATGTAGGGACCCCTTTTCCGCCTTGGAGCGCTGCAAGGAATGGGGAGTAGATACGATCCTGACTTCCGGCCAGGCCCCCTCCTGCCTGGAAGGAGCGGCACTTTTGGAGCAGCTTTTTCCCAGGGCGGGGAAAGTTGAGCTTCTCCTGGGGGCCGGAATAACTGCGGCGGCTATCCGCAAGCTGCGGCAGAGACTGCCGATGGCCCACAGCTTTCACATGAGCGGAAAACGGGTGCTGAGCAGCAAAATGTGTTACCGGAAGCAGGGGGTCAGCATGGGGCTTCCCGGTATGAGCGAATTTGAAATTTGGCAAACGGAGGAAAACGCTGTCCGGGAAGCCTGGAAGGAGCTGGATCGAGCATGAGCTTGTCTGAACGGTTGAAACGCTATACCCATCGCTTTTGGCAGGAAAGAAGAGCATTCGTGGGAGAAAAAGCGGACGGAGTTTTAGCGAGCTGCCTGCCGGAGGAACGGGAGTATTTGGAATTTGTCCTGGCAACACTTCCACTGTCCGATTTAGGGGACTATGAGCCGGA
>CAJUTL010000026.1 GCA_910589395.1 uncultured Oscillospiraceae bacterium | reverse complement strand
TACAAAATCCAATGTGGACGATAGTTTTTACCTCTGTACAAATTTCGTCCAGACATCAGACTTTGTACAGAGTTGATTGCTTAAATCGATTCTTCTATGACAATAACATAGCATTTTAACACCCCCTTTCTGCTGTGCTTTTTATTATACAACTATTTTCCCGCCTGCTCAATCATTTGTTCCGCCAACTGCCGGAACAGGCCGGCAGTTACCCTGTATGGACAGTGAACATGTAATCGCTGAATTTTGATTTGCGGAACTCCGCCCATGTTCTTAATTTCTCATTGCTCATTCTAGGCCGCTTCACCCCCTCTGAAACAGAAAGTCCTTGCATTGCCAAAGAAAAAACTTCCCTCCTGGAAGACTTGATGATCGGTAAAAAAGTATCACAATACAACAAGGGCGGCGCTTCCCAATGGAGGCGCCGCCCAAAATTTTTCTCTTTTCCGCAGTGCAGGTTATTCCTGTCCGGTCAAAATGCTTTCGGGATCCACATAGATGCCGTCCCGGCGTACCTCCAGGTGCAGGTGAACTCCCTCCGCCGCCTCAAAGGGCACGGCAGTCACTGTGCCGATGGCCTGTCCCTTTGTGACGGTATCGCCTTCCTTCACCAGGAAATTCTCCCCCAGGCCGCAATAGAAAAATTCGTACTCGCCGTGCTCGATCTCGATCACATTGCCCAGCATGCGGTCGGTGTAAGTGCGCTTGACCTGCCCGTTGCCGCAGGCGTAAACCTCTTCACCGCTTTCCGCCTTTTCGTCCATGCCGGTATGGATCCGCCAGTCCTTCATGGTTTCGGAATAGACGGGGGCCCCGGCGCTGTAAGCCTTGTGGATCTCTTTGGATTGCAGCGGGTGGATCAGCTCGTCGCTGATCTCATAGATGGGCGCGTTTACCGGGATCTGGGGCTCAGAGGAAACCGGCTCCTCCGGCACAGAGCTCACCGGCTGCTCCGCTTCGCTGCTGTCGATCTTGCTGCTTTCCTCTTTTCCCGTTACAGCTCCCACGGTCTGGCGGGCGGGAGCGGAAGAGGCGGAGGAGCTGGGCGCTTCCGGGTCGTCCTTGATCCGGCTTACCGTTTTGCCGCTCTGGGACTTGGGCGCCTGGCTCTGCACCGAGCCGGAACTTGCCTTCCCGGCCTCCGGGGCAAGATAATTGTGTACCGCGTCATAGGTGCTCCACGCCGCGATCCCCACCGCCACCAGACAAACCGCCAGGGCAAGGTAGAACCCATTTTTCCGGGCCTTGTTCTCTGAAAAACGTCTTCCGTTCATGTGTTCCATTCCTTTCGGATTAAAATACAGTTTGCTTGCATCTGTATTTTGAGCCGAAAATTCCGGGATTATACTTTTCAAACGCTCAGATTTTTTGAAAGCGCCCTTCAGCCCGCCGGGCGGAAAAGCGCGGCGCCAGCATGTGAAATGAGGAATTAGCAATGAGCAACTTAAGAATAGAGTTTGATAAATGAGAATTTGGCGTATAAGTTGTTAGCCGTTAGTTGTTAGAACAAGGAAAAGTCTTCTTTTTCTGTCATCCTGAGTGAAGCGAAGGACTCGTTCTTTAGTTATTAGTTGTGAACAGTTAGTTGATAGAAAGGGCTCAAGAACGAGATTCTTCGCCTGCGGCTCGGAATGACAGCGAGAGGGCTTGCCCTTCCTTGCTCATTGCTCATTGCCCATAATATCCAGCATCTAAAAATCCCTTTCTAACAACTAACAACTAATAACTAACATCTAACAACAAAAAGGGAAAAGGCCGGCAGCACTGCCGGCCTTTTCCCTTTTTGCTTGAGGGGTATTATTGAGGAGGGTAGAACACGTATCTCAAAGAAAAGGTGCGGTCCATTTCTTCTGAGTACATTTTTATTATAGCGGAAAACCCGGAGGAGTTGTTACCGCGCTGTGAATAAAGCTTAAAGAATTTCCGCAAGATTTGTGAACGTTTTGCAAAGCTTCGCGCAGAAACCATGCGGAAAAATTTTCCGAAAATATATTCAAACAAATGTTTACTTTTTCCTATACTATATGCTATACTTAAGGCTGGAAGAAGCTTTTGATTCGTAAAGCGCGTAAAACCATTTGAATCGTAATGGAGGCATTGCCATGGAACGCCTGACAAAAAGCCAGCAGAAGGTCTATGATTTCCTTGTGAAGGAAGCGCCCAAGGGCGTACCTCCCACCGTGCGGGAAATTTGCGCCGCTACGGGGCTTCACTCTACCTCCACCGTTCACGCCCACCTGAAAACCCTGGAAAAGCTGGGGTATATCACCAGAGACGCAGGCCTGAACCGCTCCATTCGCATTGAAGGCAGCACCGCCGCGGTACAGGTGCCAATTTTGGGAAAGGTCACCGCCGGGCAGCCCATTTTGGCTGTGGAGGATATTGAAGGTTATCTCCCCTTCCCCCAAAAAGAGGGCAGGGAGCTTTTCGCCCTGCACGTCAGCGGCCTGAGTATGCGTGACGCCGGCATTCTGGACGGTGATTATGTAGTGGCACAGCGTGTTTCTACCGCGGAAAACGGCGATATCGTCGTGGCCATGATCGAAGACGAGGCCACGGTAAAGCGCTTCTACCGGGAAAAGGACCGGGTGCGGCTACAGCCGGAAAACCCGGATTTTGAGCCCATTTATTCCGACAATGTGTTCCTGCTGGGAAAGGTCATTGCCGTTATGCGTTATTTATGAAAAGGTTAGTCGTTAGTTGTTTAGAAAAGGGATTTGAAGGGCTCGTTGCAGAGGGAAAAGCTGCAACGAGCCCTTTTAGATGTTAGAGGCCGGATTCTAGATTGCTGGACGGTGATGGCGCCTTCGGCGCAATAATAAGGAAAAACAGGAGAAGAGCAATAAATTGTAGTTTAGCACTTACCCTTGGCTTTCTCGCCTGTCGGCTCGGTTGCTGTGCCCCGGTGGGGCACGCCCAGCAACGGTCTCACCTGTCGGTTCGGTCGGTGCAGAACAATGCGCCAAGAAAGCCATGGCTTTCTGCGCTTTGCACCCGAAGCGACAGCTGAGAACGGTTCGCACCAGCGGTCTCGCCTGCCGGCTCGGTTGCTGTGTGCCGGTGGCACACGTCCAGCAACGACCGAGTTGACAAACGAGAACGGGTCAGAGCGGTTGCTGTGCCCCGGTGGGGCACGTTCAGCAATGTCTGAAGCGACAGCTGAGTTCTCCACTGGAGACCTTCCCCCCACCGGGACGCGCTCACCCCTGAAAGGGGTGCAGTCACCCGATAGGGTGACTGAGGGGTTCTGACAGAGAGATGAAAAATACAGGTTTTTTGCTGGTTTACAGTGAGCTGGAACCTCTCCACCGCCTATCGGCGGTCCCAGAGTTGCAAAGCAACCTTCTTCCCCTGAACAGGGGAGGCAAGGAGTTACTACTATTCATTAGTCCGCTAAATTCCAATTTACCACCCTGCCAACGGTCGGCTCAGAAACCGGTTTCCCGTACCAAGCAACTTCACGAGTGCATGCGCCGGCTCGGCGCTAAATTCCAATTTATCATCTTACTTATGGTCGGGTTGGAAACCGGTTCCCCGCACCAAGAGGGTTCTCGAGTGGGTGCAGCGGCACAAGCGTTGTAACCAACGCTGCAAATTCCAATTTATCGACTAGTCCTCTCCTGTCATTCTGAGGAAAGAAAAGAAGAAGAATCTTGCCCTGAAAGCCCTTCAAAAAGACCCCAGTACGAGATTCTTCGCCGAGAAAGCAAGGTTTCCTTGCTTTCTGTTCAGTAATGACAGATAGAAAGTAAGCTGTTCTCCCGCACCTAGCAGCTTTACGTGTGCCTGCGGCGGCTCGCCGCCAAATTCCAATTTATCAAACGGGTTTCTTCTCTTTCCTTGCTCATTCCTCATGGTACTTTCGAAACAGCTAGCAGCAGATCTGCGCCACGCAAATGGTGTGCAGCACGCTGCCTGCCAGCACAAACAGGTGAAACACGGAGTGAATGTAGGGAATTTTCTTTCCCACTCCGTAGAGGATCGCCCCAGCGGTATAGCACAGGCCGCCGGAAAGCAGGCACCAGAAACCCACTGTACTCAGGTGGGCCATCACCGGCTTCATGGCGATCACCACCACCCAGCCCATGGCCAGGTAGCACACCATGGAGACCCTTTTGAACCGCTCCACACTGACGGCGTTTAAGACTACTCCCAGTACTGCCGCGCCCCATACCACGCCGAACAGAGACCATCCCCAGGCCCCGCCCAGGCACACCAGGGTAATGGGCGTGTAGGTGCCGGCGATCAGCAGGAAAATGGTGCAGTGATCCAGAGAGCGGAATACCACCTTGGCCTTATTCAGGCCCAGGGCATGGTACAGGGTGGACACCGTGTACAGCAGGATCATGGTAGCGCCGTAAATGGATACGGAAACCACGTTGATCGCCCGTTTTTCACAAAACACCAGCAGCAGCACCAGGGCCGCCACGGCAAACAGCGCGGACACCCCATGGGAAACGGCGGAGAAGATCTCCTCCCCCAGGGAATATCTGGGAAGCCCCAAAAAGCGCCGTTTTTCCAGCCTGCGCTCCGATTTTTCCACAGCCATTACAACGCCTCCTTTCTGTAGCTCCAGTATACCGCAATCAAACAGAAAAAACAAGGCGGAAGAACCCCCCAAAAATGCCGTTGCGTCCTTCTCTAACGGCTAATAACTGACAACGAAAGACCGAGATTCTTCGCCTTCGGCTCAGAATGACAGAAAAGGGGACTCAGAATGACAGAAAAGGGGACTCAGAATAACAGGAAAGAGGCTCAGAATGACAGGAAGGGAGGCAGAGTGACAGGAAAGGGTCCCAGAATCGTAGGAAGAAGGGGGAAGAACAACAGGAAAAGGTGAGCGCTTTCCCATTTATCTTGCCGCCCTCAACCTCCAAATGCCCTTCCCTAACAACTAACGACTAACCGCTAACATCTCATTTGCCAAATCCCACCAAAGAGTGTATAATAAAGCTGTTTTACAGCGCCGGGGCGCAGCGACCGGCCTTTTGATGATAGAACCCGGTCTTTTTGAGAAGAATAATACGATTCCGTATTAGGAGGTGCTTTTGTGCCCAAGGTCAGTATTGTGGTTCCGGTCTACAATGTAAAGGATTATCTGGAAAAATGCGTGGATTCCATTCTCCGTCAGACAGAGCGGGAGTTTGAGCTGCTGCTTATCGACGATGGCTCCACCGACGGCAGCGGGGAGCTTTGCGATACTCTGGCCGAAAGGGACGGCCGGGTGCGGGTAATCCACCAGGAGAACCGGGGGCTGGGCGGCGCCCGGAACACCGGGATCGAGGCGGCCCGGGGAACATGGCTGCTGCTGGTGGACAGCGACGACTGGATCGAGCCGGAAATTCTGGAAAAAGCCCTGAAGGCGGCGGAGCGGGAAAACGCGGATATGGTGTCGTTCGGTTTTCGCTCGGTGGATCTGCAGGGGAAGGAATTGGGCCTGTTCCGGGACAAGCTTCCCAAAAACCGGGCGCTTTCCCTTGCGGACTGCAAGGCGCTGCTGCTTTCCTCTCCCTGCGCCTGGAATAAGCTGTATAAGACGAGCCTGTTTCAGCGCTCCGGCGTGCGCTATCCCCTGCGGGTGTGGTATGAGGATATCCGTACCACGCTGAAGCTGCTGCTGTTTGCGGAGCGCGTGGTTTCTCTGGACGATATCGGGTACAACTATTTGCAGCGGCCCGGCTCCATCATTCAAAACCTCAATGTGGAGCGGAATGTGGAAATTTTAGAGGCCTTTGACGATATTTTCACCTATTTCCGGGAACAGGGCCTGTTTGAAAAATACCGGGACGAGCTTTGCTTTTTAACCCTTTTTCACGTTTATCTTACTGCCTCGGTGCGAGTGATCCGGCTGGACAGACGCCATGCTCTGGTTCCGAAATTTGCCGCCTACCTCCGGGAGCATTTTCCGGACTACCGGCAAAACCCCTACCGGGCCACCCTTACCCGCAACCAGCGGCTTCTCCTGTTCCTCCTGGAAAAAAAGCAGTATTTTCTCATTGCCCTGCTTTTCAAACTAAAAGGCTGAACCGCCTTTGTGCCTTTTCTAAAGACGAAAGACCGAGATTCTTCACTTCGTTCAGAATGACAGGGAAGAGAATCAGAGTAATGGAAAAGAAAAATCCCTTCTCTAACAACTAACCACTCACAACTAACTACTAAATGGGGTGCCTTATGCCAAAAGTCAGTGTGATCATTCCCGTCTACAATGTAAAAGACTATCTGGAAAAATGCGTGGATTCCATTCTCTGTCAGACAGAGCCGGATTTTGAACTGCTGCTCATTGACGACGGCTCCACCGACGGCGGTGGGGAGCTTTGCGATGCTCTCGCCGAACGGGACCCCCGGGTTCGGGTGATCCACCAGGAAAACGGCGGGCCGGGCAGCGCCAGAAATACCGGGATCCGGGAAGCCGCCGGCAAATGGCTGCTCCAGGTGGACGGAGACGACTGGATCGACCCTGAGCTTTTGGAGACGACCCTGGAAGCGGGAGAACGGGAAAACGCCGATCTTGTCATGTTCGGCATGCGCTTTGTGGACGAAGGGGGAAGGGTGCTTGCCACTCTCACGGAAAACGTGCCGAAAAATGTGGGCCTTACCCTCAGAGAGCATAAAAACCTGCTGCTCACCGCCCCCGCCACGGCGAATAAGCTGTACCGCAGAGACCTGTTTCAGCGGGCGGGGGTGGAATATCCGCCCCGCATGTGGTATGAGGACGCCCGCCTGACCCCCATGCTGATGGCGGAGGCCGGCAGCATGGTGTTTCTGGACGATATCGGGTACAATTATTTTCAGCGCTTCGGCTCTACCATGCGGAACAGTAACCTGGACCGAAATGCGGAAATTTTAGATACCTTTGACGCGATCCTCACTTATTTCCGGGAAAAAGGCCTGTTTGAGGAATACCGGGAGGAGCTGTGCTTTCTCACCTATTCCCATTTATATCAGGCCGCTGTGCGGGTAGTTCGGGCGGACAGAAGCCACCCGCTGCTTCCCAGGCTGCAAAGCTATCTTACAGAGCATTTTCCCGATTACCGGAAAAACAGCTACATGCGCACGCTGCCGAAAAAACAGAAGCTCGTCTCTTTTCTCCTGGAAAAAAAGCTTTACCCTCTGGTGTCCCTTCTCTTTCGGGCAAGGGGTTGACTTTTCGCTGTATTTCTAAAAAGAAAGGAATGCTTTCGTCTGAGGAAGGCTTATGCCCGCTCCTCTGCGAGGCGCTGGTCGATTTCCCATGAACCTGCTGCAAAAATTCCGGCAGAGAAAGCCCCATGTATTGCTGGAAAACACCATCATGCTGTACATTCTCACCTTTTCCAACGCCCTTTTGGGTCTGGTGACCCAGGGCTATCAGACCCGGGTGCTGGGCGCGGAGCATATCGGCTTGCTGGGCGCGGCCAACTATACCACCAACTTTTTTCAGATTTTCATTGATTTCGGGTTTATCATGTCCGCCACGGCCAAGATCTCCCAGCACCGGGAGGACAAGAAATACCTGAATAAAACCCTTACCTGTGTGGTGTCGGCAAAGTGCTTCTTTATGGTGCTTTCCTTCCTGGTTCTGATGATCTTTATCCGCCCCACGCTGAAGGAGCCGGGGGAGCTTTTGGCCTATGTCTTTTATCTGCTTTATGTCTGCATGGTGGCCCTGCTGCCGGATTTCATGTACCGGGGGCTGGAAAAAATGTCCGCCATTACCGTGCGGGCTGTGCTGGTGAAGGTATTTGCCACCGCCATGGTGTTCGTTTTTGTCAAGCAGCCGGAGGATTATTACCTGGTGCCTCTGATCTCCGCTATCGGCAATGCCGGGGCTACCCTGTTTGTCTATTGGCATTTGTTCGCAAAAATCGGCCTGCGGTTCGCAAAGGTCTCCTTCCGGGATATCTGGCTGGAAATCAAGGACGCTTCCCAGTTCTTTCTTTCCAAGGTATCGGCCGCGATCAATTCCAATCTAAACGGAATTTTGCTGAAAAACGTGGCCGGCCCTGTGGCCAACGGCCTGTACTTCAACGCCGATAAGGTGATCAGCACCGCCAGAAACGGCATGTCCCCCATCAGTGACAGCCTGTACCCTCACATGATGAAGCATAAAAATTTTAAGCTGGTCAAAAAAGCGATGCTGTACATCTATCCCATTATCCTGGCAGGCTGTGCCTTTGTCTTTGTGCTGGCCCGGCCCCTGCTGGTATGGTGGCTGGGAGAAGAGGTGGGGGCCCAGGTGGTGCTTCCCCTCCGGTTGCTGATCCCCGCCGCGGTGTTCACCTTTCCCAATTATATTTTGGGCTATCCCACCCTGGGGGCCATGGGCCTGGCGAGATACGCCAATATCTCCGTGGCCTTCGGCACGGCGGTGTATCTCATCGGCGTGGGGGTCTCCTTCCTCACCTGGGGAATCGATCTGGTTTCCCTCTGCGTGCTGACCTCTTTGACGGATTTTGCCATTCTGGTTTTCCGGCTGGTGGTCATTGTGAGAAACCGGCATTTGATGAATGGCTCTGAGGGGCCTTTGTCAGAAAAGGAGGAAAAACAGCCATGAATCTGTGGCAAAAGCTGACCCGAAATGGGCTGGGGCTGCTTTTCTCCCTGCTACCGAAAGACCGGAAAAAGGTTTTCTGCCAAAGCTTTATCGGCAGGGGCTATTCCGACAATCCCAAGCCTCTGGCGGAGGAGCTGCTCCGGCGGGGCTATTCGGTTTACTGGACGGTGAAGGGAGAAAAAGAGGCCGCTTCCCTGCCGAAGGAAATCCACCCGGTTTTCCTCGGCACCTTCGGGGAAATTTACCACCGGGCCACCGCCGGGGTGTGGATCGATAACTGCCGGAAGTGGGGACATCTGTTTAAGCGTCCCGGCCAGTACTATATTCAAACTTGGCACGGATTTCCCTTAAAGCGCATCGAAGGGGACGCTGTGGAGGCTCTGGATCCGGAATATGTGGAAACGGCCAAAAAGGATTCTCAAATGGCGGATCTCTTTCTTTCCGACAGCCGGTTTTTAACGGAGATCTACCGGCGAGCCTTCTGGTATGACGGCGATATTCTGGAATGCGGCTTTCCCAGAAACGATCTCCTGTTCGGAGAACACCCGGAGCTGGCGGAAAAGGTGCGAAACGCCCTTGGGCTGGAGCAGGGGAAAAGACTGCTGCTTTACGCCCCCACCTACCGGAAGGACAAGGGCCTTTCGGTCTATGATGTGGATTATGCGCGCTGTGTGAAAGCACTGGAAAAACGTTTTGGCGGGGAATGGCTGATCTTAGCGAGGCTTCACCCCAACGTGGCGGAGAAAGCGGCGGAGCTGAAGCTGCCCCCCATGGTGCGAAACGCTTCGGACTACCCGGATATCGGAGAGCTGTACCTGGCCTGCGACGCGCTGCTTACCGACTACTCCTCCTCCATGTTTGATTTTATGAATACCGGAAAGCCCTGCTTTTTGTATGTAAACGACCTGGCGGCCTATGAGAACGACCGGAATTTTACCTTTGATCTGAACCTGCTTCCCTTCTCCCGGGCGGCGGATAACAACGCGCTGGAGGAAAGCATTCTGTCCTTCGAGGAAGGGCGGCAGGCGGAAAAGGTGCAGGAGTTCCGGCGGGAATTCGGCATGGTGGAACCCACTGGAAACGCCGCCGGGAAAACCATAGATCATCTGGAACAAAGGAGGAATTCTCAGTGAAGCGCGTGATCACCTACGGCACCTTTGACCTGTTGCATTACGGGCATATCAATCTGCTTCGCCGGGCCAAGCAATACGGCGATTACCTGATCGTGGCCCTGTCCACCGATGAATTCAACTGGAACGAAAAGCAGAAAAAATGCTACTTTTCTTATGAAAAACGGAAGCAGCTGTTAGAAGCCATCCGGTATGTGGATCTGGTCATTCCCGAGGAATGCTGGGATCAGAAAAGCCGGGACGTAAAGGAATATCATGTGGATACCTTTGTGATGGGAGACGACTGGGAGGGGAAATTCGATTTCCTGAAGGAGCAGTGCGAGGTGGTCTACCTTCCCCGCACCCCGGAGATCTCCACCACCCAGATCAAAAAGGATCTGAACCGGTAGCGAAAGCCGCCGGGAAAGCACATTTCTTTGCCGGAAGGAACGGAGGCGTATCCATGCAGATCTCAAGCAGATTTACAGTCGCGATCCAGGTTCTCCTGTGTATGGAGCTGCTAAAGGACGAGCAGAAGGTGACAAGCGGCCTGCTGGCCTCCAGTGCGGCGGTGAACCCTGTAGTGGTAAGAAGGCTGCTGCAGCAGCTCAAGGCGGCGGGGATCGTCCGTGTGGCGCGGGGCACGGGCGGCGCGGAGCTTTTGAAGCCGGCCGAAGAAATTACCCTGCTGGAGATCTATCGCGCAGTGGAATGTGTGGAAAAGGGAGAGCTTTTCCATTTCCACGAAAACCCCAATCCCCTTTGCCCTGTGGGAAGAAATATTCATGGGGTCTTAGACGAAAGGCTCACGGAAATTCAGAAAGCCATGGAGCAGAAGATGGAATCCATGACCCTTCGGGACCTGCTGGAAGATACGCGGAAAAAAATCAGATGTAACACTTGACATTACAATGAAAAGCCGCTATACTTGTGTTGTACTAATGAATGTTACAACAAAGAATGGAGGCTTTCTCAATGAAAAACTTTACCAAGGTGAGCGTTGTGCCGGGCGCCAGAACAGAGCTGCACGACAGCCTTTCCCTGACAGGCGCGGAGATCAGCGTAAACGATCTTCCCGCGGGAACGGGCGTGCCCTTTGTTCACTCCCATAAGCAGAATGAGGAGATCTACGGGGTGCTTTCCGGGAAGGGAAAGGCTGTGATCGATGGGGAAACGGTGGAACTTTCCGCAGGGGACTGGATCCGCGTTGCCCCGGCGGCAAAGCGTCAGTTCTCCGCGGCGGAGGATTCCGCCATCAGCTTCCTCTGCATTCAGGTGAAGGAAAACTCTTTGGAGGGCTATACCATGGAGGACGGCGTAGTAGAAGAGGTGTAAGATCTGCTTTTCGGAAAGAGGTTGGAGCAGTAAATGAGCAAATATCAGCTTCTGTGGGAGCACCTTCAGAAAACCGAGGGAGGTTCTCTCACTCTGTCCTTTGAAGAGCTCCGCCAAATCGCGGGAGTCCCTCTGGACCATTCCTTTCTGCAATACAAAAAGGAGCTTTTAAACTACGGCTGGCAGGTGGAGAAGATCTCCATGAAAAACCAGACCATCACCTTTTTGAAATGGAAGGGATAGGGGCTTGCCTGCGGCGCGAAACGGCAGACGCAATGAGGAATGCGCAATGTAAGGTCAAGGGAAGAGCTCGCTAAATTGGAATTTGGCGGTGAGAGAAAGCCCCCCCTTGCTTGCAGAAGGGAAACAGACTGCTTCGCAGTCTGCGGGGACTGCCGATAGGCGGTGGAAGGGATAGTCACACGCAGAAAATGCCATAGAATCGCTAGTTTTGATCCCCTCAGTCAGCCTATCGGCTGACAGCTCCCCTTATAAATAAGTGGAGCCTAAGGACACCGCTAAACTACAATTTATTGCTCTGTCCCTGTCCTTCATTGCTCACTGCTCATTTCTCATTCCTCATTATCCCTACCGCCCTTTTCTAATAACTAGTTTCGAAAGGAGTTCCCCTATGCGGAAAATTGCCATTTGTGACGATGAGTCGGCTCAGGCGGCGCTTCTGGAGGGCTATGTCACACAGTGGGCCGCCCAGCGGGGGGAAACGGTGAAGCTGTGCCTTTTCCCCAGCGCGGAGGCCTTTCTTTTCGCCTGGGAGGAGGAAAAGGACTGGGCCGTCCTGCTGCTGGATATCCAGATGGGGGGCCTCAGCGGCATGGAGCTGGCAAAAAAACTGCGGAAAGCAGATTCCTCTCTGCCCATTATCTTCATCACCGGGGTGCCGGACTACGTGGAAGAGGGGTATGAGGTGGAAGCCCTGCACTATCTTTTGAAGCCCGTTCGGCCGGAAAAGCTTTTTTCTTCCCTGGACCGGGCCATAAAGCGATCCGCCCGGGAGCCGGTGCTGCTGGCGGAATCGGCGGACGGCGAGGAGCTTCGGCTGCTGCAGCGGGAGATCGCCCTGGTGGAGGCCGCCGGAAGAAGGGTGCTGATCTCCCTGGAAAACGGGCAGATGCTGGAGGTAAAGGCAGGCTTTCAGGAAGTTCTGGCAAAGCTTTCCCCGGAGGATTTCGTGCAGTGCCACCGCTCTTATCTGGTGGGCCTGCGGCAGATCAGCCGCCTGCAAAAGGAGCAGCTGGTGCTGGACAGCGGCGCTGTGGTGCCGGTGAGCAGGCGGCTGTTTTCTCAGGTCAACAGTGCCTTTGTGCGCTTTTATAAAAAGGAAGGATAGCTTCATTTGACAAGGGTAAGCACGCCCCAGAGGGCCCCCCTACGGCCCCGCAAAACCGTGTTCCTCCTCGTCAAGTGAAGCTAATACGGCAGAAAGGAGAGAAAACGATGATGCCTTGGCAGCTCCTTACAGCGGCGGTGCTTTTACTTGCAGCGGCCGGAGCGGTTTTTCTCACCCGGTTTTTCACCCTGCGCTCCACGGAAAAACGGCTGGAGGCCTTTCAAACCGATCTACTCGCCCAGCAGGTGGCGGAGGTGGAAAACCTGTACCAGCAAATCCGGGGCATGCGCCACGACCTGCGAAATCACGCCCAAACCATGCGCGCCTTTCTGGAGCTGGGGGAAACGGAGCAGATGCAGGCTTATTTACAGGAGCTGGGGGCTTCCTTTGAGCAGGTGGATCAGGTGTTCCGCACCGGAAACGTAATGGCGGACGCCATCTTAAACAGCAAGCTTTCCCTGGCAAAGGCAAAGGGGATCCGCGTCAGCGCCGCGGCCAGCATTCCAAAGGAATCCTCCATTCCGGACGTGAGCCTCTGCACCATTTTGGGCAACCTTCTGGATAACGCCATGGAGGCCTGCCTGCGGCTTACCGACCCGGAGGCCCGGTTTCTCCGGGTCTACATTTCCCCCATGAAAGGGCAGCTCTATCTTTCCGTTACCAATTCCGCCCCCGGAAAAGCCCGGCAGGAAAACGGAAAATTTCTGTCCGCAAAGCCCAACAGGGACCCCCGCGCCCGTCACGGCTTCGGGCTTTCCCAAATTGACCGCATGGTAAAATACCTGGGCGGCTATGTAAACCGTCAGCAGGAGGAAGACGTGTTCGCCACAGAAGTGATGATACCGTTCTAGATTCTGGATCCTAGACGCTGGAGAAGGGCAAAGGGCCTTTTCCGGTATCCGGCATCTGAAATATTCAGCAGCTTTTTATTTCTCATAAACAAAGAGCTCCCGTTTGATAGGGCAGCGAGTTGCTAAATAATAGTTTAGCGAACTAGTTGTTAGTCGTTAGAAAAAGGTACGCCCCCTCGCTGTCATTCTGAGGAACGCAGAAAGCTATAGCTTTCTTGACAAAGAATCTCGTCCTTAAAGCCCTTCAAAAAGACCCAAGGACGAGATTCTTCACTTTGTTCAGAATGACACGGATAATCGCTAAATTATAGTTTAGCGAACTAGTCGTTAACTGTTAGTTGTTAGTCGTTAGAGAAGAACAAGTCCTCTCCTTTGTCATCCTGAGGAGCGAAGCGACGAAGGATCTCGCTCTTCATTCCTGGTCAAAGAGCCAAAGGACGAGATCCTTCGCCAAGAAAGCAAGGTTAAAAAGCTATAGCTTTTTGTGCTTGTCTGCTCAGGATGACAGGCGAGAAGTGAGCGGATAACCGCTAAATTCTAATTTATCTGCCTGATTGTGGTCGGGCTGGAAACTGTCCGTTCGCACCAAGCAGCTTCACGAGTGGCTGCGGCGCCTCGCCGCTTTTTTAAGACGCAATTTGCGTTTTTCCCTTCTCTGACAGCAACCACCCTACACTGTCATTGTTCCCGTCCCTTCCAATGGGCAAGCTGCGGAAGCTGCCGGGCGAAATAGGCTCTGGCCTCTTCGGGCGGGAAGCTTTCGTTTGACATATGCTCCGTCAGAAAATTCAAAAGCTCCTCCATACTTTGATACACGAAGCTTCCGTCTGTATAGCACCACTGGCAGTAATCCTCGTTCAGGCTGCCGTCCGGCTCCCGGCTGATGGCGCCGTCGTCCTGGAGGGGCATGCCGCAGCACTGGCAGATCAGCGTTCTGGGCTGGCCCAGCAGGGTATTGACAGAAACCTGAAACAGAGTGGAAAGCCGCTTTAGCAGATCCACTCCAGGCTGCGTTTCCCCGGTTTCCCAGCGGGACACGGCCTGGCGGGTGAGAAAAAGCTTTTCCGCCAGCTCTTCCTGGGTCAGGCCGTCCCGTTCTCTGAGCTGCTTCAAAATATCCTTTGTTTCCATAAAAGTAACACTGCCTTTCCAAAAATAAGATAAGAAGCTTTTGTCTTTTCTCCAGTATAGATGCACGATGGGAAAAAAACAAGCAACAGCCTGTTGCTTCTCCTGTGGATTTATGGTATGCTTGCGGCATTGAACGAAATTTAGAGCCTCTCCCAAAATAATCGGCACACATCTTGCCTGCAGATTTTCAACCATACATTGTCTGGCTGAAAATCTGACAGCGCTATTTGCGCGTCTTATTTCGGGATAGGCTCTTAGAAAGGCAGGAGACACCCCAATGGAGTTTGACAGGATGAAATACAAAAATGAGACCAGTACCGCTGTGCTGGAGCAGGCCGAAAAGCGGAAAAAGCTTTTTTCCGCTCCCATCGATACGGCTTCTCTGCTGAAACGGCTGGAAAAGCCCCGGGGCCCTGTGGACGTGGTGATCGATACCGACGCCTATAACGAGATCGACGATCAGTTTGCCATTTCCTATCTGCTGCGGCGCGGGGAAAAGCTGCGGCTGCAGGCGCTGTACGCCGCGCCCTTCTTCAACGATAAATCCACCGGCCCCGCGGACGGCATGGAGAAAAGCTACCAGGAGATTCTGCGGCTGCTCACACTGGCGGAAAGGGACGATCTGAAAAGCGTGGTGTTCCGCGGCTCGGAGGCCTATCTGCCCGATGAGCTTACGCCTGTGGCGTCCGACGCGGCCAGGGACCTTGCGGCGCGGGCCATGGGCTATACCCCGGAGCGTCCTCTGTATGTGGTGGCCATTGGGGCCATTACCAACGTGGCCTCTGCCCTGCTGTTAAACCCGGAGATCCGGGACCGCATTGTTCTTGTCTGGCTGGGCGGCCATGCTTTGGACTGGGAGGACTGCCTGGAATTCAATTTGCAGCAGGACATTGCCGCAGCGCGGATCGTGTTCGGCTGCGGCGCGGCGGTGGTACAGCTGCCCTGTATGGGCGTGGTATCCAGCTTTTCCGTCAGCGGCGTGGAGCTGAAGGCCTGGCTTCAGGGCAAAAGCCCCCTGTGCGACCACCTTTGCTCCTACAGCTGCCAGGTGGGAGAACGGGAAAGCCGCTACCCCAAAACCTGGACCCGTGTGATCTGGGACGTGACCGCCGTGGCCTGGCTTTTGGACGGAGATTTTATGCTGGACTGCTTAAAGCCCAGCCCCATTCCCACCTACGAGGGCGTGTACGCCTTTGACCGGAACCGGCACCTGATCCGCTATGTGTACCACATCAACCGGGACGCCCTGATGACAGATCTGGTAGAGGCACTGATTTCCTAGATTCTGGATGCTGGATTTTAGATACTGGACAAAGGCGGCGCTGCTGCACAGCGCAAGAAAAAAGGGCAGGGAGCTTTGCTCTCTGCCCTTTCTAACGACTAACTACTTACAACTAACAACTAGGGCGTGTTCACATAAAGATAAGTGCACGGATTTTCGAGCAAAATTTTGCAGGATACAAGGCAAAAACCGCAAGACAGGCTGTCGCCTGTCGAGGATTTTTAACGTAGAAGCCTGCAAAATTTGCCGAAAAGGCGTGTGTCTTGCTTCATGGGAACACGCCCTGATCAACCGAACACCTTTTCCGTGTTTTTCACCCGGAGCGGCAGGGTCAGGAGCATGGCGGCGGCAGTGACGGCGGCAAGGATCAGATAAAAGGCCTGAATGCCGGCACGGTCTAAAATCGTGCCGCCAATATTCTGCATTACGATCACGCCCAGATTGGTAATGGAATTTACCACGGAGATCCCGGTCACGGTAAGCTCTGCCTCCACAAGGTTCCGCACGATCTTCAGAATAAGCATCATAAAAAGAGTTGCGCCAATGGCCTTCAGCAGGATCATGGCCGTGACCACCACCCAGGCGGAACCGGTCAGTCCATAGCAGAGAAATTGCACCAGATTGATAACGCAGCAGGCCAGCAGCAGGTTTTTTCCGGAAAAGCGATCCATAAATTTATTGGAAAACAAAATGATCGGGATCTCCACCAGCGTGCCTACGGAAAGCACCGTGCCTACCGCGCCGGTGGGCACGCCCATGGTGTCCAGCAGAAAGGCGGCATAGTTGAAATTCACGCCGGAGCAGCTGTAAAAAAGAAAGGCGATCAACAGAAACAGCAAAAATTGAGGCTTTTTCAAGAAAGAGGAAAGAGGCGGCTTTTTTTGCTCCTCCCGGGGCGCTGCAGGCTCCGGCTGAATGGGGTCCTCCGCCCCGGCAAGGCCCAGCGCGGCAAGCAGAGTGGAAAGAAATACCAGAGAAAACAGGACAATGGGCGGAAAATGCTGGATCGCCAGTCCTGCGGCCTGGGCCCCCGCCGCATAGCCCACCGTGCCCCAGATCCGCAGCACCCCATAGCGGAATTTTGTGGCGGCGGCAAGCCGCTCACAGGCCGGGAGGGCGGAATTCAGGCAGGACATCAGCAGTCCTTCCAGCAGAAAAAGGGCCCACACCTGCCTGCACCCAGAAAAGACCAGGGCCAGAAGCCCCATGGCCATCAGAAGCACAGCGCTGATTAGCCGGGATCTCCCGGTGCGGTCGCAAAGAAAGCCTGCCGCCGGAACCATAAAAAAGGAAAAAATACCGGAAGCGGAAATGATAAAGGACATTTCGCTTCCGGTTTTTCCAATGCCGGTAAGGTACACCGATAAAATGGAAACAAAGGAAGCCATGGCAAAATACGCGCAGAAATAGACCAGCACATAGCTGAAATAACTGCCCTGAAAGCGGCGGAACAAAGCGGAGGAGCGCAAGAGAAGAACCACCTTTCGGAATGTAGTTGTTAGTTGTTAGAGAAGGGAGATTTAGATGCTGGATACTGAATGCTAGACGGTGGTGACACCTTCGGTGCAATGAAGAAAGGTCAGGATATGGAGTGCTAAATTATAGTTTAGCGAACAACCCTTGGCTTTCTGCTATTCATTAGCCCTGCAAATTCCAATTTATCTAAACTATGCTCCTGCCCTTAATTGCTCATTCCTAATTTTTCATTTTCCATCGCCGGTCAGTTCCTTTCCCTCCTTGTTGAAGAACTGCCGGAAGCGCTTATTGACCTCGGCTTTTTTGGCATGGGAAATAGGTACGGTAACGCCGGTATCCATGGTAACGGCATATTGGCCAAAAGAAGTAACGTGCATAATATTGATAAGAAAAGAGGCGTGGGTACGCACGAACCGGGGATCGGAAAGAAGCTGCTCGGCTGCTTTCCCGAAGGAAAGACGCATGGTAGTAGTGGAGAATTGTTTACCGGAGGCGGTGTGGATCAGCAGGCGGTGATCAGAATATTCTACATAACTGATATGTTCCGCCGCCAGCACCTGGGTACCGGAAGCGGTGCGAAAGGAAAATTGCAGGGGCTGGGGCCGGAACCTCTGGGCAAAACGACGCAGCACAAGCTCTGCCATTCTGGAAATATTCGGAGGATCCAAGAGGTAAGACATTACATCGGCGTCGTAAGCTGCCATGGCCCATTCCGGGGTGGGGGCTACCACCATGATTTCTGTTCCGGTGCTTCTATGCAGTCGTCGGATAAATGCCATCGCTTCCTCCGGGTCGTCCCGAAGATCTACCACGCACAGATCCGGCGGAGAATCCATATGTTCATAAAGGCTGGTTTGAAGCAGGGAAAAGCTTCGAAACCGGCAAGAACCCTGCATAGCGCTTTCCAAGCTGGCGGAAAGGTCCCTTTGCATTTCCGCCAGGAAGAAAGAATCATTGCTGTAAAGTGAAATATCCAGCATATGGTTTCCTCCCCTGCTGAAAATCTTTCACTCAATTATACCGGGAACTTCACTCGAAATCTAGTAGTAAAAGGAAAAAATTGTGCAATTTATTACTTTTGGTATTCTGTTGAAAGGAAAAATTCGGGAAAAAGTGAAAATTGCTGTCAAAACAGTGTTGCCTCTTGAAAAATAGGAAGAACATGATAAAATACAAAGTAGGAATACAGAGCGTTGTATTGTTACGGTTTTTTCCAGAATGTGAAGTTCTGCTCTGGAAAAGAAAACAACTTCTTTATCTGTGAAGAAGGCGCACTGGCTGTATAGAGTGGCCTGCGGCGCGGCTGTGTTTTCCCTTTGTTTTTAGCGCTTACGGAAATGATGTGATTTTGTAATGGGAGAAGGCGTGAAAGAGCCTCAGAAAAAACAAGGTGGCCCGCTGCGAACATTTCTTAATGTTCTCGGCGTGGTTTTGTGTGTGCTTTTTATCCCGATCATTATTTTGAATGTGGTAATGATCGTTCGTTCCTATACCGATTCCGAGCATATTCCCTCTGTGTTTGGCGTTTCGCCGGTGGTGGTGCTTTCCGGCTCTATGTCGCCTGCGTTTGAAGCCGGGGATATGATTTTCATTCAGAAAACAGATCCCTATACTCTGAAGGTAAATGATGTGATCTGTTATCTGGAGGAGGAATCGGCTGTTACCCATAGAATTATGGAGATTCAGCAGCAGGACGGTACTCTTTTGTATGTGACGCAGGGCGATGCCAATAACGCCGAAGACGCCACGCCGGTTTCTCCCGAGCAGGTGCAGGGGAAATATACCGGGGTAAGGATCGCGGGTGCGGGCGAATTTGCCATGTTCCTGCAGTCCACGCCGGGAATGCTCCTGTTTATCGGCGGTCCTGTTCTGCTCTTCGTTTTATGGGATGTGATCCGCCGGGTAGCGGCAGGAAAGCAGAATCGTCAGGAGAAGCGAAAATTGCAGGAGGAAAGCTCTTCCAAGCAGCAGGAAATGGAAGAAATGGAAAAGGAGCTGCAAAGGCTGCGCGCCCAGGTAAATGGAAGTGAAGCCCCGCCTCAGGAGCAGGATAGGCTTTCTTAAAATAAAGAAAAAGGCCCAAGGCCCTTTCTCAAGAAGCAGAAAGCACATAAAAAACGTCCTTTGTCCTTTCTCTAGTGTCTAGAGTCCAGCATCCAGCAGGATATTTCGGCGCTTTTCAGGCGCCGTGAAAGATATCACACTATTTTACAAAACAAATGGAGGAACAGCAAATGAAGAAGAGAAGCATCGCGGCTCGCCTTGGCGTGGCCGCAATGGCCCTGACGCTGATTACCACCAGCTTGTCTTCCGGTACTTTGGCTAAGTATTCGGATACTGTGCAGGGTACAACCAAAATGATCGTTGCCAGATGGAACGTGGGTGCGTCTATTACGGCCAATGGTACCAAATCCACTTTGGCCTCCTCTCCCGTTAACTTTGGCGACCTCGCTGACACGGCCACTACAAAGCCCGCTAATGTGGCTAGCGGAAGAATTGCTCCCGGTATGGCAGGCGGTTTTGACATCAACCTGACTACCGCTGCCGACGCCAGTGGTTCCCTAGGCACAGAAGTAGACGCGGATTATGTTGTTTACATCAAGCCTGATAAGCCCGGCAATCTGCCCAATCATTTCACCATGAAGCTGGGCGCCAAGACCTTGGATTTCTCTGATGACACAGCGGAAAAAGATACTACATACGGTTTTGTACTGGACAGCGGCACACTGAAGGCTGGCACCAATACAAAGGATCTGAATGTCAGCTGGGAATGGCCCTATGAAGATGCTCCCGACAGTCCTGCCAACGATGCGGACGACACTGGCTATGGTAAGCAGACCAACGCTACTGACCGTACTACGGACTTCACAGTGACGGTACAGTTCGTACAGGCGAACCCTGTCGCTTCTACTGCTCCGTAAAAGGCAGAAGAAAGTAAGAATAAAAGGATAAAAAGGTTGCCGTTTTGGCACAGCCGATGGCAATAAGAGCCCTCGGCAGAGGACTTTGAAAGCCCTCTGCCGGGGGCTTTCCGTTTGAAAAGGAGGGAAGGGAATTGGCGGAAAAACAAAAAAGAAAGCTTTTGGGGCAGCCCCGGCTTTCCGCGCTATTGATGGCACTTTTTCTGGTCTTTGCCCTGACCTCCGGCATGGTAGGCTTCCTTTTGGGAAAGAACGCCGCCCGTTCCAGCGGGGAGCTGCTGGATACCATTGTACTTTCCCCCGGCGATTCTTCTCTTTCGTCCGGAAAAACTCTGCGGTTTCTCAGCGGGCGGCTTTTGCACAGCTCCGGCGAACCCTTCATGGGGGCCGTGGTACAGCTGAAAAGAACAGGGAAAAGCGATATAACGGACGAACAGGGGAAATTCTATTTTTCCGATGTGCGTTCCGGCGCCCACACTTTAACGGTTCTGAACAGCGACAGAGAGATCCTAACCGAGCTGGAGCTGTCTCTGGATTTTTCCGGAACCGCCATTTTGGCGGATCTCGGTGAGCAGCCCTCCTTTCAAATGTCTGAAGATGCCCGGCTGCTGGAATTCACCCTGGTTCTTTCTAAGGACCAGGCCCTGAAGGTGGAAGAGGAAAGCGCCTACTTTGTGACGAAAGATGGACAGATCGTGGATTTCAGCGGCTCCTCCCTGAAGGTGAAGGAGCCCTCCCATGCGGTAACGCCTGCCGGAAGTCTGGTAGCGTCGTCAGGTCATGTGCTGCTGCCTACCAAGGGCACGGCGGTAACACCCTGGGGAGGGCATGTGGAGCTGTCTCCAGGTGAGGAAATCGTTTCCGGCGTGGTGGTGGAGAAGGACGGTTCCGTTCAGCTGGAGGGCGGGCCTGTGGTGCTGCCCGGCGGGGAAGTACAACTGCCGGGGGGAGAAACGGTAGGCGGCGGAGATAAGGTCGTCATTATCACAGATGATGAGGCGGAGGAACTGCCCCAGCTTCCTGAAGAATATGCCCCTCCGAAAAAAGAACCGGTAAGCGAAGCTCCTGATGAAGCCTCACAAGGGTCGGAGCCCCCGGAGCCGGAGCGGGAGCCTTCCGAGCCCGAGCCTTCCGAATCGGAGTCCTCTGAACCCGTTTCTTCCGAACCGGAGCACTATCAGGGAATTTCTGTGATCGACCAGGACACAGGCGTTTCCTGGAAACAGCAGTCTGTGATCGACTTGTTCAAGCATCGCACGGATTCCATGAATTTGGGGCAAAAGAACGGCCTTCCCGTTACCGCGCCCGGTTCCAAGGGATATTATGAATTTTCCTTGGAAAACCCGGAACCCTTCGATATTGTTTATACCGTTTCGCTGGTAGAAACCTCCTTTCACCTGCCGATCCGATATTCGATCATCAACGTGACTACGAATTACAGCTATCTGTACCGGGAACGTATTTCCAGCGCAGAGCAGCCGCTGGGAACCAAGGAGATCGTGATCCCGGCGGAAAGCGTGCAGCATTTCCGGATCGATTGGGAATGGATGTATGAAGACTGGTACAGACCGGAACGGGACGACGCGCTGGATACCGCGGCGGCAACCTCAGATCTTTATACCACCGGCAGGACCTATATGGTTTCTGTGCTCATTGAAGCAGCTCAGGTAATAAAAGAGCCCGAGGTCAGCCTCGATGGCGACACCCGGTATCCGGGGATCCACTAGCAAGAAAGTGGGAAGAGCGGGAAGAACAAAGCTCCCTATCCAAACGGATTCTTGGCTTTTCCCCTTTCCAAGTCCCTAACCACGAAGCCCTCATTTGCGGAAGGAAACGGCTATGAAAGTGATCATTAAAGTGCTGCGCGGCCTGCTAACGGCAGTATTGTGCATAGTGCTCCTTGTAAATATCTGGATGCTGGTGCAGCAGACGGTGCTGAAAAAGGAGGCGCCGGAGGTGCTGGGGTACTCTCAGTATATCGTGACCTCGGGCAGTATGGAGCCCAGCATGTCTCCCGGTGACCTGATCTTGGTAAAAAGTCAGGAAACTTATACCCTGGGAGATGTAGTCACTTTCCGCGACAGCCGGGGAGAAACGGTGACCCATCGGATCATGGGTAGTGTTTCCGGGCAGTTTATCACCCAGGGAGACGCCAACAACACAGAGGACAGCGACCTGCTTTCCCCGGAGCGGATCTTGGGAAAGCTGTGCCTGGTGCTGCCCGGCGCAGGCGGAGTGCTGCTGTTTTTGCGCTCCCCTCTGGGGATCCTGCTGCTGCTTGTGATAGGTGCTTTGCTCATTAAGCTTCCCGATTGGATCGGAACCGGGAAGGAAAAGGGCAGACACAGTGCGTAAGAAGCAGAAAAGCCTTCTATTGCGGGCTAAAAAATCAAAATTTTAATGTTTTCATCAATACCACAGAACGCCGGGGAAATACCCGCGGCGCTGCGCCCTCGTCAAATGATGCTATCGGTACAAATTCTTAGCGAAAAATCCAGCCAGAGGAAAGAGAAACCATGAGGAAGTCGGAACACGCGAAACATATGAGGCATCGCCCCCGCCTTTTGCGATATCTGCTGCTGGCGGCGGTAGTTACTATGCTCGGAACTACTGGGACCCTGGCAAAGTATTCCTCTCAGTTTGGCACGTCTCTTTCCGCGCGGACCGCGGCTTTTGCCGGAGGCGGTACACTGGATTTCGATCTTTCCCTTGAAAATATGGCCCCCGGCGATACCCGCACGGTGCAGTTTACCGTACAAAACTACGATGGGGAAAGAAACTGCGAGGTAGCTCTGGAATATGAGATCGCCATAGATACCATGGGGAACCTGCCGCTTACCTTTACCCTGCTGGGGAAAAAAGAAGCGGGAGACAGCGAGGAAGGCAGTCAGCTTGCGGGCCCCCTGGATCAAACGCTTACCGCGGGCGGCGGAAAGCTGCCGGTGGCCGGCGGTAAAGAGGGCAGTAGAAAGCAGCATTCGTATGAGCTTTCCATCAAGTGGCCCGAAGCGGAAACCAATGAAGATTACAGCCATGAGATCGATCTGGTCACAGTGACTGTGACCACCAGGCAAGCACAGCCAAAACCTGCCGCTGGGTCCTGATTTGACTCACATCGTCCTTTCTAATTACTAACTACTTACGGCTAATGACTTGTCTCCCAGACCTAAAGGTGGTACCCATGAGAAAGCAGAAAAAAAAGAAAATACAGTTTCAGCGTGTGCTGGCGGCACTGGTTTTTCTGGTGGCGCTGGCTTTGCTGTTATCTACTGTAGGGGCCACTCTGGCAAAATATGTGAATCAGGCCGCAAAAAACGGCGCCGCGGCGGCTGTACCCTTTTACTTTGTCAGCGACCGGCTGAAGGAGGATCCCCCCTATTATCAAATCAGTGAACCGGCAGAGGGGGAAGCGGTAACCGTCACCTTTTCCCTGTCCAATTTTGTAGATGAGCTGCGCTGTACGGAGCACCCCCTGCAGTATACCTGTTGGGCGGAAAACGCCGCTTCTGAGGTCATTTCGGGAACGGAACGTTCCGGCAGTCTGTCCGGCGATTTTCAAACAGAGACCATCACGCTGACGCTGGAGAAATCGGCCTTTGGCGGCGACGGTGTGGTAACAGTAGCCGCCCAAAGCACCGAGCCCTATGTAAAAACAGTCAGCGCCCGGTTTGGTTTTACCGCCCGGCAGGGAGAATTGCAGTGGACAGTGGAAGAGCAGGAAGGCGCCGTGGTGCTGGAGCTGGCGGGAGGCGGCGGCTCTGCCGTAACGGTAGCCTGGCCCGCTTCCCTGCTGCCGGACCCCATAAATGCGCTTTTGTCCGGCGCGGCCTCCGGGGAAATTACCTTTACTCCCCAGCCGGGAACACGTTATGCCCTTACCTTTCTCAAGAAAAACCCAAAAATCAGCTATGTAAAAGAAGATTTTACCGTAACAGAGCAGGAAAGCATGTCATAGTATTTTCCCTCTGTGCAAACTTAGTATCTATGCACTGATCTCTCATTGGAAAGGAGCTTGCTGTAATGAAGCGTTTGTTCTGTTTTGTCCGGAAAAAGGCGGGAGCGCTTCTGTGCGTTCTGCTTTCGGCAATGCTGATAACAGGCTGCCTCTGCGCGGAGGGGATCACCGTTACTGCCAGCGGAGAGACACGTTCCTTTGATATCGGTGTAAACCCACAAAGCGTTACCGCCGCCTTGGAAGAAAACGGCGTGCTGACCATCAGCGGTTCCGGGGCCATTCGGGATTTTACCCCGGAAACAGCACCCTTTGGGGCATATCAGATCACCACGGTAAAGCTGGGAGCGGACTTGACCGCCATTGGAAGCTGCACCTTTTATAACTGTAAAAGCCTTACCGGGACCATTGTGCTGCCGAAAGGCCTACTTCGCATTGGGGATCAGGCCTTTTCCGGGGACAGCGCGGAGCTGGCCCCCAGGCCCGAGTATGTGGAAAATCCCTTTACCGAGGCGTTAGTTACCAAAAAGAAGGAAGCAGAGCCTCCGGCGAAAAGTGAGGCCTCCCAGCAACCATCGTCCACGGCCCCGGAAAGCGCCCCCTTAGAGCCTGCTTCCACAGTGGAGGGAGAACAGACGGTTTCTTCCGCTCCGGAGGAACAGGAAGCAGCTTCCTCTCTGCCGGATCAGGCGCAGAGCACACCGCAAAGCTCTCTGGACAGCCTCCCGGAAGCTTCCGGCACGCCGGAAAATGATTCAAATCCGGAAGAAGAAAATCGGTACGTGATCGAGCATATTACCCAGCAGGAGATCGGAACGGAAATCTTCTATCCCCGGCAAAACGGCCCTGTTTTTTTCTGCTCAGCGGAAAACGAAAGCTTTCGGGCGGCAATGACCGCGGCAGGATATCAGGAGGCCCAGGCAATGCTTCCCGTCACCCTGCACTATGGAAAAGGGAGCAGCACAGACAGCCAGGCTGTTTTGAAAAATATTCCCGTGGCAGACGGCAAGCTCACTGTGCCGGGCGTTCCGCCGGAATTTTCCGCCCCGGAGGGGGACGGCCTGTATCGGTACGTTTTCAGCGGCTGGACGGAAACCCAGGACGAGCCCAATACCGTGCGTCCCGCCGGTTCGGTCTTCTCAGTGGGAGAGCGAACAGACCTCTATTTGATCGCCAACTGGAGCCGGGAGCCTGCCGGAAAAATCACAGTGACGCAGGAGGGAGATACCTGGGTGTTTACCGCACCGGAGCCAGTGGGCTATGAGGTTCTTTCCTGCCGCTGGCAGACCTGTGTGCAGGAAGCGGGAAAAACGCTTCCCGTGGATCAGGAGCAGCTTTCCTGGAAGGAGCTTTCGGGAGAAACCGCAAAAACCTACCGGCACAAGCCGGAGCCCGCAGACAGCGGCAAATGGTTCCGCTGTATTGAGACCGTACAAAAAAAGCAAACTCTCTTCCAAGCGCTGTTCCGCAGTGAGAGCAGCGGCGAGGAGGTGGCCTTTTCCGCCGTACAGGGTGTTTCCTCCACGGCGGAAGGCGATCCCTCAGAAAGCGGCTCGGCCGGCATTGTACCGGGCAAAAGCTTTTTGGGCGGCATTTCCGGCGGCAGCGCGGTCATTCCCCCCAGCGGCGTGGTGACGGCAAGCTTTCATAGAAGCTATATCCCCTCCGGAAAAACGGAGAGCAGCCTTTGGCTGTGCGCCAAGGGAGAGGGCGCCGCCATATCCAAGGTGGCCTTCCCTGCGGGAACCAGGCTGGTTTTGGGCGATATGACCTCCGCGGAAAACAGCCGGTATTACAGCTTTTCCGCAGGCGGAGGAGCCGCAAAGCTGCCCCTTTCCGGCTTTACGGCCCTGGACGGCGGAGAAAGCTATTCTGCTTCGACGGCGGGGTCTGCTTCCGTTTCAGAAAGGCTTCTTGTGGTGGTGGATTTTTCCGCCGCGGCCGGTGGACTTCCTCAGGGCGAGTATTTTCTGGCAATGACCTATGAAAGCAGCCAGCAGCCGGAAAGCGCGGCAAAAGCGGCCTTTACTGTGGCGGCGGAGGAAGGCTGCAGCCTGAGCCTCAGCCGGGAGGAAACGGAAACCGGTATTTGGAGCTTTACGGCGTCCGCTGCCACAGGGTCAAATGCCCGCTATGCGGCAGGTGCCTGTGTCCGTTTGACTCTGACGACTCCCGATGGGAAGAAAATCAGCTTCCCCACCGGAATGTCCGTTACCGGAGATGGAGAAAACGTGATTTCGGAGCGGGACGGCACCCTGTCCTTTACCATGGCCCAAAATGGCTCTGCCGCCATAAACCTGAACCTTTCCTCTGTGCAGGAAAGCGAGCTGGCCTCCGGAGAATACCGGATCAAGGCAGCCCTTTTCCCCCGGGCGGGCCTGCAAATGGCCGGCAGCCAGGGCGCCGTGGACGCGGAAGCGGAGCTCGGCGTTTCCCTGGATCGGGAAGAAACCGGCGGCGGCCAGCGGTCTATCAAGGTCGAGCTGGGCGGCGACAGCCAAAGGCTGATAGACGTTTCGGAAGGGGCAATAGATTTGGCCTTCAACCTGAGCTACCGTGGGATCCAGCCGGGAGATACCCTTCTAGCGGAGGTTCTGTGTAAAACAGGAGAAGGGCCTGAAAGCGGCAGCTACTCTCCGGCGGCGGGAGATTGGAGCATTTCTCCCTCTTCCGGAAGTATTCCGACCGGGCAGGGAGAAACTCTGCACCTGGTGGTTCCCAAGGGCCAGGAGCGCGGCACCTACCGCTTGCTAATCCGCATTGCGGACAGCTCCGGCGGCATTGTGGCGGAGCAGCCCTACAATTTCATTGTGAAATAGCAGCTCTCCCCGAACCTTCAGGTGTTCGGGGAGATTTTTGAAGCGGGGAAAGGAGAACAAAATGCATTTTACGGATACTTATGAAGCGGTACAGAGGGTTTTCCCGGAGGGGAGCTTTACTCTTACCGCATGGAAGAAATATGCCGCGGCTATTTCTCCGGAGCTTGCGGAAAAATGTGAAAAGGACGCAGCGGACTACGATTTTGAAAAACAGGTCCTGCCTGTCTTGCAGGACGCATTGAAAAACAGCGAGGGGCTCAGGGAGATCCACCTCAGTTTTCAAAGGGTATCGAAAAAAATTGCCTCCGGCTTTCAGCAGGCTTTTGGGCAAGAACCGGAAGCGGAGGTGCTGTTGTATTTGGGCCTGTGCAACGGGGCAGGCTGGGCAGATAAGCTGAACGGAAAGCCCGCCGTGCTTCTGGGCATGGAAAAGATCTGGGAGCTCCGCTGGGGCGAAGAAGAAAAACTGTTTGCCTTGGCCGCCCACGAGCTGGGGCATTTGTATCACGAGCAGAAGGGCGGCTGCTTTGGAGAAGCAGCCACTCCCGAAGAAGAGGGGCTGTTCCAGCTTTACAGTGAAGGCGTGGCCATGTTCTGCGAACAGGAGCTTCTGGGACAGCCCGATTATTACCATCAGGATCAAAACGGCTGGCTTACCTGGTGCATAGAACAGGAGGAAACTTTGAAAGCGGAATATCGCCGCAGGCTTGCGGCAGAGGAAAGCGTACAGGACTTCTTCGGGGATTGGTGCAGCTACCGGGAAAAATCAGATACGGGCTATTTCCTGGGCTGCCGGTTCGTCCGATTTTTGCTGGAACGCTACCCCTTAGAGGAAATGCTGAAACTGAAGCTTCCCGCCCTGCGGCAGGCATTGGAAGAATTTTGATATGGAATGCTGAACAATAGGTACACAAATAACCGAGCAAGGCGGCAGCTATTCAATACATGGAAAAATAGAGCGTATACCATGAGCAAGGAGCAATTAAGAAGGTCAAGGGCAAAGTTCGCTAAACTGGAATTTACCGGTTATTCGCTCACCTCTCTCCTGTCATCCTGAGCGAAGCGAAGGATCTCGTCCTTTCCCCTTTTATTCGGAAAATTAAGGACGAGATTCTTCGTCACTTCGTTCCTCAGAATGACAGGTGGGAACTGCGTGTTAAACTATAATTTAGCAGGCTGACGAGAAGCAGAAATCCTTGCCTTTCTCGCCTGTTGGCTGACATCTTTCTCCGCTTCGCTCCGGTTGCTGTGCCCCGGTGGGGCACAGCAACCCTTGCCTCCCCTGAAAGGAGAGGGGGACCATGCGTAAACATGGTGGAGCGGTGTCAGCTCACTGTAAACCCGTATAAACCCTGCGTCTTATTAACTGCCCAGCCAGACGGCTTTGCCGTGACTGCTCTCCTTTCAGGGGCGAGCGCGTCCCAGTGGGGGGAAGGTCTCCAGTGGAGACCGCTCTGACCCGTTCTCGTTTGTCAACTCGGTCGGTGCAGGACAATGCGCCAAGAAAGCTATAGCTTTCTGCGCTTTGCACCCGAGCCGGCAGGCGAGACCGCTGGTGCGAACCGTTCTCAGCTACCGCTTCGGTTGCTGTGCCCCGGTGGGGCACGTCCAGCAATGTCTGAGCCGGCAGGCGAGAAAGCCAAGAGTAATTGCAAAACTATCATTTAGCGGTGAAACGCTCGCTTCCTCCTGTCATTGCTGAACAAAAAGTAAGGCTCTCCTTACTTTCTCAGTAAAAAACCTCACCCTTTCGTTGTGAGTAGTCAGCTGTTAGAAAAGGCAACCGCCTTCCCTTTGTCATTCTGAACCGCCGAAGGCGGTGAAGAATCTCGCCCTTTGCCCTTTTGCTCAAGAAGTGAGGATGAGATTCTTCGAGAAAGTGCCAAGAAAGCGATAGCTTTCTGCACTTTTTCCGAGCTTCCTTTTCCACCCAGTTTGCGATTGCCTGCAGTACAAACTATAATCCAGCACACTCCGCCCTTGCCTTGAATTACTAATTCCCCGCTGACCACTAAATTTACAAAACCGGCCAAGCGACAGCCTGACCGGTTTTCTCAGAAACCTGTTAAAACTCCTCTTCCTCCGTGCGCATGGCGCGGCGAATCAGGTCGTAGGAATAGCCCAGCCGCTGCAGGGCTGAGAAGGCTCTGCGCCGAAGCTTTTCCTCCTCCTGCCAGCCGGCGTATTTCTTTTCCAGAACCGCCTGAATATTCTGAAGGGCTAACTCCTCGTCTCCGTATTCCTCCAACAGCTCATCGATGAGCGCACTATCGATGCCCTTTCGCCGAAGCTCCTGCCGGACCCTGGCTTTGCCGAACCGCCGCCTTTGAAACAGCTCCCTGGCCAGGTCTCTGGCATAGGTTTCATCGTTTAAGAGACCCAGCTCCTCCATGCGGTCCGCCGCCGCCTGGGCGGCTTCCCGGGAGGCTGCGGTGCGGGCGATCTTTTCCGTCAGCTCCTTTTTGGAATGGCTGCGGTGCTCCAGCAAATACAGAGCCTTTTCTCTTGCCCGGCGGGCGTCAGAGGCCTGAATCAGCTCATGGAGCTCCTCATCGGAAAGCTCGTCTCCCGGCTTCAGGCCGGAGCGGAGAAAGGTTTCCGTGTCGATCTTTACGGCGGCCTCGCCGTTCAGATACAGCTGGGTCAGGCTTTTCCGCCGGGGCTCTGCCGCTGTCAGCTCCATCAGTCGTCATCCACCGTGATATCGATGCTCTGCTTTGCCGCCGCCTTGCTGGTGGGAGCGGGGGCGGCTTCCGGCGCGGGGGCAGCCTCCGGCAGCTCTACCGGAGTGGCGGCTTCTCTTGCCCCGCCGGTTTTTCCGGGCTTTTCATAGAGCTTTTCCACATTTTCCCGAACCTGCTTTTCGATCTCCGCCGCCATTTCCTCATGGCTTGCCAGGAATTCTTTGGTTTTATCCCGTCCCTGGCCGATGCGCTCTCCGTTGTAGGAGAACCAGGAGCCGCTCTTTTGAATGATCTCCAGCTCCACGGCGCTGTCCAGCAGCTCGCCGGTACGGGAAATGCCCGTGCCGTACATCACGTCAAATTCCGCCACGCGGAAGGGCGGGGCCACCTTGTTTTTGACCACCTTCACCTTGGTACGGGCACCGATCATATCCGTGCCGTTTTTGATGATCTCTCCCTTGCGCACCTCGATGCGCACGGAGGAATAGAATTTCAATGCCCGGCCGCCGGGAGTGACCTCGGGGTTGCCGTACATAACGCCCACCTTTTCCCGCAGCTGGTTAATAAAGATCGCCACACAGTTGGACTTGGAAATGGCGCCCGCCAGCTTTCGGAGAGCCTGGCTCATGAGCCTTGCCTGCAGGCCCACGTGGGCGTCGCCCATATCGCCCTCGATCTCAGCCCGGGGCACCAGGGCGGCCACAGAGTCCACCACGATCACATCGATGGCGTTGGAGCGCACCAGCGCTTCCGTGATCTCCAGGGCCTGCTCGCCGGTATCCGGCTGGGAAACCAGCAGACTTTCCACATCTACTCCCAGGTTTCCGGCATACACCGGGTCCAGGGCATGCTCTACATCGATAAACGCGGCATTGCCGCCCATTTTCTGGCCCTCGGCGATACAGTGCAGGGCCAGGGTGGTTTTACCGGAGGATTCCGGCCCGTAAACCTCCACAATACGCCCTCTGGGCAGGCCGCCAATGCCCAAGGCCATATCCAGGGAAAGGGACCCCGTGGGGATGCTTTCCACATTCAGGGTAGAATCCTGCCCCAGGCGCATGACCGCCCCTTCGCCAAACTGCTTTTTGATCTGGGCCAGGGCCGTTTCCAGAGCCTTCGCCTTTTCCTCCGGCTTTCCCTCCGCTCTGGTGCTGATGGGGGCCTGCTTTTTTTCCGCCATTCCCGTATCCTCCTCGCCCGTTTTCCCGGGTCACATATTTCTTTATTTCATTATAAAGAAAAATTTTCGGAAATGCAATGCTTTTCCGAAAATTTTACGAACATTTGTTTTTGGATTTTTCGCTCTCAAGTAACTATGCCTGAGCTTATTCCCTCAACTTTCCAATATTATTCCAAAGAATCATGAAAAACAGCTGGTTCCGGAAGGCCAATTTGGAGGTCTGTCTGCCCATTTCCTGGAAAATTAGTTTGAAGGTGTGTCGGCTCATTCACTTCTTTTTTGAAATTGCTGATTTTCAGCCCGAAATAGCATAGAGCTACTATACCAAACACAATCAAAAACGTGCCGACTCCAAATTTTACGATTTCAGCTAAATACCGAATATTAGTGGCTGATTGTGCTGCTGCATTTTGTATACCCGTGTATGCGTCTCCGCCGTATGCTTTAGCGGATTCTGCATACCCCGGTGACATTGTTAAAGCCACTATTCCAAAGATAGTTGACAAAAATCCGGTAAATATTCCAATAACGGAAAAAATAGCAGAAAAGAATTTTGAAGCTTTCATAATAACTTCCTCCTATCAAATATAAAAAGGGAGTAATTTTTGCTCACAATAATCTCAAGTTGCTTAAACTTGCTTTCATTAGGCAATACCATGAGGGCTCAACTGCCGCCTCATAATAAGCGGTTATCTAATTGTTGTCATCGTTCCGGAAACATCGACTACTTCAAACTCAAGAGACGAGCCTTTGTCTAAAGTCCACATATCCTCGTTGAGTATGATCTTATCCTGTGCTTCTCCAACTCCTAAAATGTCCGTTTGCAGTATAAGTGTTTTGTTGACATCTGTCTTATAATCTGCTGCGTATTCCTCCAAGGACATTGCTCCTGAATTCAACTTTTTATAAATTTCATATGTGAAAGGCAAATAATCTCCTTGTATGCTCACTGTGACTGTAACATCATTATAATCGTAATTTGGAGATTTTCCGCTTACTCTCGCATTCAATTCAATTTCGGTATATACGTAATTACCAGATTGAATATTATACCCCATTACTTTTGCGGCATCAATTTTCCCTCCATATTCTAAATTAAAATCAACCGCTAGATACTTCTCGTAGTTATCTCGTGTTAACTTAATTCCCAGGTTTTTATACTGTTCTTTAGCAGAGAGTAATATATTGTAGTTTTCGACCTTCTGCTGGTCTTCCTCTATAAGATTATTATAGGCATTTTCGGCTTCCGTAATTTTGATTTCACTTTCAAATGTCACTTCGCCAATTCCAGCTATAAGTTTTTCCACCGATTTAACTTCTTCACTTTTTCCACAAGCACACAAAGTCAATAGGAGCGATACAGCCAGAACAAGTGGCCAAAATTTGCTTTTTTGCATAATTTATACCCCCGTTTTCTTTTTAAGAGCTTTCGGACAAGACGCTTCAGCCGGTATTCGCCACTCATTGGAAACCTTTACCGGCTTAAGCAGCACACTGATTTTTTCGTTTTTACACCATGTTCTGATTGTGCTTGGAGCATATCCCCAAAGCGCTGAAGCTTCTTTCACTGTCATGTAATCCACAATTTTCCCTCCTTCAATCTTTTGAGGTCGATTGACCTCAAAAACAATATACCACACTTCTATAATGAGGTCAAGTGACCTCGTCGTGTTTTTCGATTTCTTATCGCTTTATCGGGAAAGGTGTGGCACCATGGTAAGCGCAGAATTGGTTGGTCAGGTTATTCGCAGGTTTCGTAAAAACAGAAGAAAATCTCAAGAGGTACTCAGTGGTCTGGCAGGTCTGGATCGAACACATTATAGTAAAATTGAGCGGGGATTACGCAGTCCTACCATTGATACACTTTTCAAAATTTCGCAAGCTCTGGACGTCCCGCCTCACGAATTGATTCAAGCAATAGAAGACGCAATTCAAAAACAGCAAGATAAATAAAAAAGAGCCACCGTTATCCGGCGGCCCTTTTTTGATAGCTTATGATTTTTCTTCCAACCCTTTTTCTGTTAATTCATACAGGGTTTTACAGACCTCTTCGATATACTTTCTATCGTGAGACACACTGATGATGCAGCCCTTGAACTCCCGCAGGATCCCCCGGATCACCGGGCCGGAAAGGGGGCTGAAATTCCGGGTGGGCTCGTCTAAAAGCAGCACATTGCTGCCATCCAAAATCATTTTGAGGAAAAAGAGCTTTGCCTTCTGTCCCCCGGAAAGCTCCCGGATGCTGTGTTCGCTTTCTTCGGGGGTATATTTCATGCTGCCAAGATAGGTTTTTACCCGGGTCAGCTCCGCCTTTTCCGAGGAGCTTGCCAGAAATTCCACCGGGGTCTGCTCCTGCTCCACGGTTTCCTCATAATCCTGAGGCATGTAGGAGACCCGCAGGTCTGTTCTGGGCAGAAGCTCCCGAGCCAGCCTGCGCAGCAGGGTGGTTTTTCCCGCTCCGTTTTTCCCGATGATGCAGATATGCTCCGGCCCCCGGACAGAAAGGCGAAGGTTTTCCGCCAAAAGCTTTTCCTCTTCTCCTTCTCCCGCCGTCAGCCTGGGAAGGGAAAGATCCAGCACGGTTTTGCCTGCCGGGATCCCGGTATTTTCTCCGAAGCCCACCAGGATCGCTTCCTCCGTATCGGGAAGCTCCGTCATGGCCTGGTGCTCCCGATCAAACCGGTGCTCCATGGCCTTTACGGACTTCATTTTCTTTTTCAGAAGTCTTCCCCCATGGGGATCGCCCCGGGAAATGGAATTCAGCTGGTGCTCCACCTTCTGCTGGATCTTTTGAAACCTTTCCTGCTGTTTTTTCTCCTCTTCCCGTTCCTTCCTGGCCACCTGCTCCTGATGGGAAAAGCTTTGGAGCCTCTCCTCCACATAGCGGCGATACCCCATTCTCGCCACCGTCCACCGGGGCAGAGTCTTTCTCCGCAGCTGTTCCATGTGAAGGATCACATTGGCCGTGTTTTCCAGGAGCATTTCGTCGTGGGAAATATACAAAACAGGCTGGGGACAGCCGCGGATAAATTCCTCCAGCCATTCCAGGGTTTCGATATCCAGGTCGTTGGAGGGTTCGTCCAAAAGGTAGCAGTCCGGGCGGCGCAGAGTGAGAAGGGCCATACGCAGCTTTACCTTTTCCCCGCCGGAGAGTGCGCCCATGGTCCGGTCCGAGTAGAAAAGCTCCTGGGGAAACCGCAGCGCCGCCGCCGCGTCCGCCAGTTCCTTTGGGGTACTATCCAAAAAAGAGGACTCTTCACAGCAGAATTCATAGGCTGTTTTCCATTTGTCCTCTGCCGGAAGCTCCTGGGCAAGATAGCCCAGCACAAGACCGTTTTTTCGGACTGTTCCGCTCCACTCCACGTACCCCTCCACCATGTTCTCGTCATAGATCAGCTTCAGCAAGGTGGATTTTCCGTTGCCCTCCTCGCCGATCACCGCCGCCTTATCCCCGGGGTTTAGGGAAAAGGTAAAGTCCCGAAGAAGCTCCCGCAGGTCCTTCCTCATGGAAATGCTTATATTCTGTAATTGCAGCATAAAAATCCCTCCTATGCAAAAAGGCCTGTTCCCGACGCCGCCGGAAACAGGCCCACTTTACATCACACAGGAGGAGCCCCCGGGAAAAATTCCCGAAGCTCTCTGAAAAGACATATCCGTAAGCCATGAAACCAACAGCAAAGAAAGGCCGCGGGCGCAATCTGCCCGAAACCGTAGTTCTATTCTGGGTTTTTCATAGGCTTACAGTCTCATCTTCTACTCCCTTTCTTCTCGAAATCACTTTTATCCTAGCAGAACCCCGGAGAAAAGTCAAGCGTTTTTCTGTGCCTTTTCTTCCTCCGCCTCCTGAAGCTCCTTTTTGTAGAGGTACTTGTCGATCTCCTCCACCATGTTCTGGGGCATCTTTTTCTCCACCGGGAACACTCTGGCGTTTGCCATTGTTTTTGAAAACTCCAGCACGTGGGCGGTGGTTTTCTCCAGCATCTCCGCAGAAAGGAAATCCAGGGTGTCATACCGGTTGTGGATATAGGCGGCGCCGTGAGCGCCTGCCCGGTCAAAATTCACCGCCGGAATGCCGTTATCCGCAAAGGGAATGGAATCGCTGGAATAGATGGTCTGCTTTACCTGCACCGGGTAGCCGCCGATCTTCATCAGATAGTCCGCAAAGGAAACAAGGCTTTCCTCGCCGGTCACACCCAGCTCCTCCACGCCCAGGATCGGGCCGCCCACATCCACATTGATCATCAACACATGCCGGGAAAGCTCGTCCTTGTGGTCACGAACATAGGCCTTGCTGCCCTCCAGGCCGATCTCCTCCGAGCCGTACCACATGAATTTTAAGGTTCGGCAGGGCGGGTTCTCCTTGAAGTACCGCAGAAGCTCCATGTTGATGACAGATCCCGCGCCGTTGTCGTACACGCCGGTAGAAAAGGGCACGGAATCGTAATGGGCGCCGAAGGAAATGATCTCCTCGGGCTTTTCCGTGCCGGGCAGGGTGCAGACCACATTGTGAGAGATGCGCTCCACCACCGTGTTTTTCAGGGTAAGTTTTGCCTTACAGGCCCCTCTGCGCACCATGTCCATGGCGTCCGCCACCCGCAGGTTCACCATGGGCACGTTGCCAAAGGCCCGCAGGGTCTTGCGCAGCGCACGGGTGGAAAGGTCGGTTTCCTCCGGCTTATCCCGCAGCTCACCCTCCATGGTGACAATAGCAGCCACGCCTGCCTTCAAAAGCTTGCGGAACACCGGCACCCGCAGATAGCCGTTGACCAGCACAATCTTCCCGGCGGCGTCTATGAGGTTCACGTCCAGCCCGTTTTCCACATAGAGAAAACCGGCGGTCAGGCCGCCCTCCGGAGTGTTTTGTGCGCATTTGAAGCCCGTGACCTGATATTCCTGATGAAAGGGCTCCAAAATCTCAAAGGCCGCCGTTTCGATGTCCGCGTCCTCGATCTGAAAGGCCTCGATCTCCGCCTGTACGCCAATGGCTTCGCACTCCGCCCGCAAAATCTCCGCCGCCTTCCGCTCCTCCGGAGACCCGGCCACCCGGGTAAACCCGATTTTCTTCAGCAGCTCAAATTCTCTTTCCCCGGAAATTTCCATAGAATGGCCCCTCTTTCTTTATTTTTAGAAAAAGTGTATGCCCTTTTTCTTCTGCTGTCAAGGGAAACAGTTGTTAGTTGTTAGATGTTAGTCGTTAGAGAAGGGCGTTTTTTAGATGCTGGATTCTAGATGCTAGATGTTAGAGGGTGGTGGCGCTGCATAGCAGCGCAATCAAGAAAGAGCAGGATATAGAGTGATAAATGATGGTTTAGCGGCGAGGCGCCGCGGCCACTCGTGCCCCTACTTGGTGCAGGAAAATGATTTCTGACCCGACCGCAGGGACACCGCTAAATTGTAGTTTATCGCCCTTAGGCTCCACTTGCGCGAGTAAGGGGAGCTGTCAGCCGAAGACTGACTGAGGGGATCAAGACTAGCGGTTTTGTCCCACTTTCTACGTGTGACTATCCCTTCCATCGAATCTCGCCTGTCGGCTCGGTCGGTTCGCACCAGCGTCCCACCGGGACGCGCTCACC
>CAJUTL010000025.1 GCA_910589395.1 uncultured Oscillospiraceae bacterium | reverse complement strand
GCAGGCACTCGTGAAGCTGCTTGGTGCGGGAAATCAGTTTCCGGCCCGACCGCAAGTAAAGCGATAAATTGAAATTTATCTGTCCTTAGCCTTCCCTTGCTTGCAGAGGGGAAACAGACTGCTTCGCGGTCTGTAGGGACCATCGCACGATGGTGGAAGGGATAGTCACACGCAGGAAGTGTCATAGAGTCGATAGTTTCTTATCCCCTCAGTCAGCCTATCGGCTGACAGCTCCCCTTGTAAACAAGGGGAGCCTACGGGCACTGCTAATCTATCATTTACCGGACGGTGCAAGCAGCGTTTGTATTTTGCCTTTCATAATTTCTCATTCCTCATTGCCCTTACGTCCTACTCCAGTATCCAGCATCTAACATCTAGAAAAGGAGGTTACTCCGTGGAAAAACGCAAAAAAAGCATTTCCCGGCGGTGGTTTGTAAATACTGTCGGCGTAACGCTTGTCATTTTAACAGTTTCCATTCTTTCCCTTGCCATCACGGTGCAAACCTCTACCTACAGCGGCATCGAGCAGGCGCTTACCGGCCGTGTGGACGAGCTTTTGAACTGGCTTTCCGCTGACGCCGGCACCTACAAAACCACCTCGGAGTTTACTGCCATTGCCAGAGATTACATTGAGCATTTCCCCGATCGAAACGAGATGGAGATCATGGCCTTAAACCGGGTGGGCAGTGTGTTTACCACTTCCACCGGCTTTGAGCCGGATCAGCGCCAGAGAATGCCGGATTATGAAACCGCTCTTTTAAGCCCGGATAATTCCGGAAAATGGGTGGGAGAGCTGAATACCGGGGAAAGGGTGATGGCCATCACCAGGGTCATTCGGGACAGCGGCGGCGGGCTGACCGGCTCTGTCCGGTATCTGGTGTCTCTGGAAAAGGCCGATGAGCAGATCGGCCGGGCGATCCTTACGCTGATCGCGGCAGGTGCCTTTATCATGCTGCTTATCACCTTTTCCGGCGTTTACTTTATTCGCTCCATTTTAGTGCCTGTCCGCCAGGTCAGCGCCGGGGCAAAACAGGTGGCCGGCGGAAATTTCGATGTTCGAATTCAAAAGGCCCGGGACGACGAGTTGGGCCAGCTCTGCGATTCCATCAACGATATGGCCGGAGAGCTCGCCGCCACGGAGCAGATGAAGAACGATTTTATTTCCTCGGTGTCTCATGAGCTTCGCACGCCGCTGACGGCCATCAAGGGCTGGGCGGAGACCCTGCAGGAGGGGGCAAGCCCCCAAACCACAGAAAAGGGCGTGGGCGTCATCATTCGGGAATCAGAGCGGCTTTCCGGACTGGTGGAGGAGCTGCTGGACTTTTCCCGGCTGCAAAGCGGCAGAATGCGCCTGCTGGTGTCCCGGCTGGATATTCTGGCGGAATTGGACGAAGCGGTGTACCTGTTCACGGAACGGGCTCGCACCGAACAAAAGCTGTTGGATTATCAGGAAAACACAGTGCTCTCCCCGGTGTATGGCGATATCGACCGGCTGCGGCAGGTTTTTGTCAATATTATCGATAACGCCTTGAAATATACGGATTCCGGCGGAACCATTACCGTATCCTCCGCCGAGGAAGAGGGAATGATCCGGGTAAAAATTCAGGATACGGGCTGCGGTATTCCGGAGGAGCACCTGCCCAATGTGAAGAAAAAGTTCTATAAGGCAAATCAGCTGGTGCGGGGTTCCGGAATCGGGCTGGCGGTGGCAGACGAGATCGTTGCCATGCACGGCGGCACCCTCACCGTGGAAAGCGAAGTGGGCAAGGGTACGGCAGTGAACATCAGCCTGCCTACCTGTGAACGATTGGAAGGCCACCCGGAGCTTGTGGAAACGCCGGAGATCCGAAAATTACTTCAGGAAAGGAACCAGAAAGAGCATGAGTAAAAAAATCACGTCCATTGGCGGACAGGCCCTGATGGAGGGCATTATGATGGTGGGTCCCCACAGCACGGTGGCCGCCTTTTGCAGCGAAAAGGGGGAGATCTCCACAGAGGAGATCGAATGCCCCCGCTTGACACAGAAATACCCCTTGCTGGGGAAGCCTTTCATTCGGGGCATCTTCGCCCTGATCGATTCCTTTCGCCTGGGCTATAAGGCCCTGTCCCTTTCCGCTGATAAAATTACCGAGGACGTGGGCGAGGAAGAGCTTTCCGGGCTGGATAAATGGCTGGACGAGCACCTGGGAGAAAAAATGACAGGGATCATCATGGGCGTTGCCTCCGTGCTGGGGGTCGGCCTGGCGATCCTGCTTTTCTTCCTGCTGCCCACCGTGCTGTTCAATTTGCTGCAGGGCGCGGTTCCCGGAGATATCTCCGGGTGGAGGTCCCTTTTTGAAGGGGGGCTGCGCATCGCCATTTTTGTGGGATATATTTTGCTGGTTTCCCTGCTGCCGGATATCAAGCGCACCTTCCAGTATCATGGAGCGGAGCATAAAACCATTTTCTGCTATGAAAACGATTTGCCCCTTACGGTGGAAAACGTGAGAAAGCAGGGCAGGTTCCACCCCCGCTGCGGCACCAGCTTTCTCATTCTCATGCTGCTGCTGGGCGTGGTAGTGGGGTTCTTTATCCCCTTTACAAATCCCATTCTGCGCACCCTTACAAAGCTTTTGTGCATTCCGGTGATCATGAACATCGGTTATGAGATCCAGAAATTTTCCGCCCGCCACCCGGACAGCTTTCTGCGGTTTTTGATTGCCCCCGGCCTGTGGATGCAACGCATCACCGTAAAGGAGCCGGACGATAAGATGATCGAGGCCGCCATTGCCGCCATGGAAGCGGTGATCCCCGAAAACGGTGAGGATCTGATCTCATGACCTACCGGGAGCTGTACCTGAAGGCAAAAAGCGTTTTTTCAGCCCGGGACATTGATTCCCCCGGGGAGGACAGCCTGGCCCTTGTAAAGGCCTTTTTCGGATTGGACCGCTCCGCCCTTGCCCTGCGGGGGCAGGAATGCCCCGCCCCGGAGCGGGAAAGGGACTTTCTAAAGGCTGTGGAAGAACGGGCGGCCCGTCGCCCCCTGCAATATATTCTGGGAGAATGGGAATTTATGGGGCTTTCCCTGAGGGTGGGCGAAGGCGTGCTGGTTCCCCGGGAGGATACCGCCGTTTTAGCGGAGACCCTGGCAGAGCGCCTGCAGGGCGTGCCTGAGCCCGTAGGCGTGGATCTCTGCGCCGGCTCCGGCGCGGTGGCCCTGGGCCTTTGTACCCTGCTTCCCCACGCGAAACTGACCTGTCTGGAGCTTTCCGAACAGGCTTTTTCTTATCTGGAGCAAAATCTGGCCGCCTATCCGCAGTATAAAATTTGTGCAAAAGTAGGAGATGTGCTCCGCAAGGAGACCGCGGAGAGCTTCCCTCCCCAAAGCCTGGATTTCATTGCCTCCAACCCCCCTTATATCCCATCAAAGGAGCTTTCCATTTTGCAGCCGGAGGTACAAAGGGAACCGGCGATGGCCCTGGACGGCGGAGAGGACGGCCTGGTGTTTTACCGGGCCCTTTGCGCCCTGTGGCTCCCCCGCCTAAAGCCCGGCGGCGTTCTCGCCGTGGAGATCGGGGAAGACCAGGGAAAAACGGTTTCCGCCCTCTTTGCCTCCCACGGCCTGACAAAGATAGAGCTCCGGCAGGACTGGGCCGGCCTGGACCGCTGCGTGGCGGGGGAAGCGGGATAGATGGAATGAGGAATGAGAAAGGGCAAGGACAGAGGTCGCTAAATTATAATTTGGCAGGCTGATGAATAGCAGTAAACTCCTTGCCTTTCCTGAATAGAGGAAACAGACTGCTTCGCAGTCTGCGGGGACCGCCGATAGGGTGAGCGTGTTGGAAAGCTTTTTCGACACGCTCTTTTATCTCATGCGCCGGGGGCCCATGCCCGGTTCTCCGCTGGTGCTGGGAAGCAGGTTGTAATTAAACCTTGGCCGATCCCCCGGCATATAGAAATAGACAAATTTTACCGAGAAAATATCGCACACAATGAAATTGTTGGCGGCCTCATCGTACAGGGTGACAAAGCTTCTTCCCACAAAATAAAGCATTCCCTGCTTCCGAATGATCTCCTCTGTGCCGATGAGAAATTCCACCACCACATATTGACCTACATTGTCGGCAAGAATGGCCTGCATGGAGCCCCGCATTTCTTCGCTGTCAAAGCTGGGCTGCGGCGGGTGATAAAAGTTATCCAGCTGGCTGCCGCCGTTTTCCATCTCCTGAAAATCCTTTCGGTTCCGCAGTCTCCTCATTCCGGGAGAACGATCCCAGGTATTGTTTTCACTCATGGTAAATTGACCTCCTTATGTGTCCGCATAGGCGGCGGTGGGATTATAAAAGCAATGGTCTCCAATGCGAATGACGAACTCCCCTACAGCAGAGGGAAATTGCTCCCGGCAGGTGGGCTTAAAGGGATTAAAGTACCAAAGGGCAAAGCCCAGGTTGGTAAGCCGGTTTCCCGCAATGGCCCAATCGGCAATATGATACTGCACTTCGGTAGGGCGCATATTGTATACGTTCTGCATATTGTACTGCCCGCCGATGGTCTCCATAACGCAGGTAAACTGCCTGGGCTGGTAGATCACCTCGTTTACTGTATAAAGGCTTCCATATTCCCCATAATCTACCTGGACCCGGTTCATGACGACGCAGGCCACCGCCTTCATACCGGTATCTCCTTCACCGCCTGCCTCGCACTCTAAAATACGGGCTAAAAGCTCCCGATCAGAAAACGCCATACCATTCCTCCTCTCCCAGCGCCCTTTTCCATTGGTATGAGCGTAAGGCGTAAAAAATACCCCCTGTTATTTCTGAGGGAAAGGAACTCTCTCCGCCCTTTCCAGCAGCTAAACCGTTCACAACTAACAACGAAAAAGCGGAGAGGCCTTTTTCCTCTCCGCTTTTTTCCGGCTGTTACGGTTCTTCGGAAGTGACGGTCCGCTGCTCCAGGTCGATCACAAATTTCGCCTGGGTTTGTGTCACCTGATCCCATTGGTTTTCATCGCAGAACCAAAGGACAAGCTTTTTTGTCCCTGCTGGAACACTGTCAAAAATCAGGGTGGCCGTCTGGGCCGCCTGCGCGTTGGAGCGGTAGCCTTTGTCATAGGTTTCGCCGTGCTCCATCAAAATCTCTTCGCCGTCCTCGGTAAAGAGATAGGGGAATCCCAGATCCCCGTCTTCCGGAACAGTGGGGTGGCGCAAGCCCCAGAAGGGCTTCTCAATCTGAATCTCCGTCCGGGCGGGGGTGGTGGTCACACTCAGAAGCTTTGCCCCGTTCATTTCCGCATGAGAGTCAAAGGAAGTAAAATGCGTCCTGTCGGGGGTAAGCGTGAAGGTTCCCCGGAATTCTCCCGGGATCTCTTCCTTTTCGTATCCGGCCGAAGTCTCTTCCCCGTGCCCGGAGAGACGTCCCACCAGATCCCGCAGGAAAAGGGAGATTTCATAATGCTCCGCTTCCCTTTGGCCTTCCGGCACCGGCAGGATCATGGTGGCCACCCACAGGCCTTCCTCCGCGGGCTGAAATCCATTCAGCTTTCCGCCTTCCCTGACCGTCTCTCCATTGATTCGGGCTTCACAGGTGCCCCCCATTTGCCGTGCCTCCACCCACTGATACCGGCCGCTTTGTTCCTCGGGAAGCTTCAATACCAGGCTGAGCTGCACGGTATTGCTGTCTCCATAAGCCTGCTTTACGGTTATTTCCGTGCGGGGCTCCGTGCTCTCCAGCTTTAGTCCGATTTCCTCCGCCAGCCCATAGGTTCCCAGGTTGGCGGAGCCTCCCACCTTTCCGGGGGCGTTGACCGTTTGGAAAATTCTCCCCAGCACCGGGATCTGGCTTGCCAGGGCGGGATTGGTAAAGCCGAAGGTCAAAAACGCCGCCACCATGGCCACAAAGCTTCCCAAGGCTGTTCCCGCGCGGCGCAGCACCCTTTTCCGATGGAGCTTTCCCACCTGGCGCAGGCTTTCGTTTACCCTGTCTTCCAGACAGGACGGAATGGCGATCCGGAATGTTTCCTTTTGCTCTAACATACCTTCTCCTCCTTCAGTTCAAGTCTCAGCCGTTCTCTTGCCCGGCTCAGCCGGACAGCTACCGTGCCCTCCGGCACCTCCAGTTGATTGGCGATTTCTCGGTTGCTCAAGCCATCGAAGTATCGAAGCTTCAGAAGCTGCTGCATAGGCTCCGGAAGATGGCCCAGGGCATCGTACAGATCCATGCGCTCCTCCGGCGGCAGCCCCTCCGGGGCGGAAAGCTCTTCCAGCTCGTCCCACTCTGCGGCAGGTCTCCGCTTTTTCATCAGATCCTGGGCTGAATTGATCACGATGCGCATCAGCCATGTTTTGAAATGTTCCGGCTTCCGCAGGGTCTTTCTATGGGTATAGGCCTTCAAAATTCCCTCCTGCAAAGCGTCCAGAGCATCCTCCTCGTTTCGGGTATAAAGAAACGCCATGCGGTACAGAGACTCCTGCTCCCGCCGGATCAATTCCCCGAACGCTCCCGAATCGCCCCGCATGGCCTTCTTGACCAGGGCAAGCTCCGGCTTCTTCTTCACGGTATCCACTCCTTTCACTACATTAGACTCTTTTTCCGCCCGGAATCTTACAGAAAACACAAAAAAATTCCCGGCAGAAAATTTCCGCCGGGAATTTTTACTTTTTGCGGATTATCGATTCAGGTATTCCTCCATAAAATGCACGGCCACAGCGCCGTCCGCCGCGGCTGTGATCACCTGGCGCAGAGGCTTTTCCCGCAGGTCGCCTACGGCGTACACGCCCGGCAGGCTGGTGCGGGTGGTCTCATCGGCCTTCACGTAGCCCGCCTCGCTGAGCTCCAGCTGGTCCTGAAACAGGCCGGTCTCCGGCAGATAACCCACCGCCACAAACAGGCCGTCGCAGAGAAGCTCTTGCTCCTCCCCGGAAACGGTATGCTTTACCCGCAGGCCGGTCAGCGTGTCCTGATACAGCAGAGCTTCTACCCGGCTGTTCCAGATAAGCTCTACATTTTCCGCCTGCTCCAGAGGGGCGAGATAGGCCTTCTGCGCCCGCAGGGTATCCCGCCGGTGGATCAGATACACCTTTTCACAAATGCGGGAAAGATAAAGGGCGTCGGCGGCGGCGGTATTTCCGCCGCCCACCACCGCTGCGATTTTCCCCCGGTAGAACATGCCGTCGCAGGTGGCGCAGTAGGAAACGCCCCTGCCCCGCAACTCCCGTTCCCCGGGAAGCCCCAGCTCTCTGGGCCTGGCTCCGGTTGCCAAAACCACCGTGCGGGCAAAAAATGTTTCCTTTTTGGTTTTGATCTCTTTGATCTCCCCGGTAAGCTCTGCTTCCACCACCTCGGCAAGCTTTGTCTGCACGCCGAAGCGCTCCGCGCTTTCCTTCATTTTCACGGCAAGGTCAAAGCCATGGATCCCTTCCGGAAAACCGGGATAATTGTCGATCACATCGGTGGTGGCCATCTGCCCGCCGGGAGCAAGCTTTTCCAGCAGCAGCACGGAAAAATTGGCCCGGGCCGCGTACAGCGCGGCGGTATAGCCGGCTGGACCGCCGCCCAGGATCACGGTGTCAAAAATCGTCTGCTCCATGGTTTATTTCCCCAAAAGCTCCTCCAGCTTTTCCTTGGGCTGAACGCCTACCAGCGTAGCGGCGGCTTCTCCTCCCCGGAACAGGATAGCGGTAGGAATGCTCATCACATGATAGCGGGCGGCAAGATCGGGCTCTTCGTCGATATTCACCTTGCCCACCTTTACGCTGCCCTCGTTTTCCTCAGCAAACTCATCTACAATGGGAGAGAACATGCGGCAGGGGCCGCACCAGCTGGCCCAAAAATCCACCAGAACAGGCTGCGACGCCGAAAGCACCTCTTTATCAAAATTATCCTTCGTCAATGTGAGTACTGCCATCTGAATCTTCCTTTCTTTTTCAGTATGATGTTACTATAGCATATCCTAAAACGGGAAAAACTTCCCTGTTCTCCTGCAAAAAACTCTTTTCTAGAAACGAACACGCCCTAGCAGCTAAAAACCAAATCGCATACTTCCCGAACCTTCATCTCTTCAAAATATGCGTTTTCCATGGGGATCCATTCCTCTAAAAACCGCCGAAGCATGAAGCCGCCGTTTCTTTCCAGGATCCGGGTGCTCTGTTCCGCCGGAGAAATGGATAAAAACACCTTGACGTCATAGTATTCCCGAAGCTCCGGGTGCATGCAGTACGCGCCCTCTAAAATATTAATCTTTTTAGGCTGTACCTCCACCGGCGCGCTCAGCTTCATGGCGGAACAGTCGAAAGGAGAGTAGGAAAAAGCTTTATTTTCCGAAAGCCTTTCACAAATTTCCTCCCGAAAGCGCTCTCTGTCCATGTTGCCGCCTGTTTCGGAAAGCCGCTCCGGGGTACGCTTTTCTAAGGGAAGGAAAAAATCGTCCGCATGGAACACATTGCAGTCAAAAATCTGTGCCAAAAGCTTTGCCAGCGTAGTTTTCCCCGCCCCGCTGTTTCCGTCTATCGCCACAGTCACGCTGCCCTTTTCCTTCAGGCACTGCTCCATGGCGGCGTAAAGCCGCACATATGCGCCGTATTCCCGGCGAATGACCCGGTAAGCGGGCTCATAGGTCCTGCGGTATTCCTCGCTGTGCCGCACGGGGGTATAGCCGCCTTTCTTATATTCCCGCAGGTACTCTTCCACCTGCTTTGCGGAAAAAGGGAACGGACTCTCCTTTCCCTTGCTCAGCTCCCAAAACAACCGAAGCTTTTCCTCAAAAAGAAACCACGCCGCCTTCGGCACACCCCGGGAGGACGCCACAAAAAGCCGGTTTATCATCTCCGGGGAAAGCTCCTTGCCGGCGGAAAGATTGATTCGGCAGAAATGGCCGCACAGATGGAAAAAATAGGGATGCTTTTTCTGTTTTTCCGAAAGGCCCGCGATTTCCTCCCGTAGATAACGCAGGGAAGCCTCTTCATCCGTTATCATATGTCCGCTGCCGAATTCGGACTGAAATAAATGCTTTACGTAATCGGCGATCTGCGCTTTTGGGTGGTCTCTGGCGCAATCGATCAGGAATTTCTGGGTTTCCCAGATATCCTGTTTGTTGATCGTCTCCATGGGTATCCCCTCCTCTATAGACGATTTCTTTTCCCTTCAGCAAAGCTCCGCAAGCTCGCAAAAATCGGCAAAGCTTCCGTGCTTGATCCCGGAAAGCTCCCGGTTTTCCCGATTGATCAGGCAATCTGTTACCAGATAAGCCTCCAGCCCCAGCTCCAGAGAAGCCAGGTCCTCCGCAGCATCGTTTCCCACCATCAGGCATTCCTCCGGGCGCTTTCCGGTCCTTTCCAGGATCTGCCCAAAATAGGCGGGGTTCGGCTTACAGAAGGAATATTCCTCATAGCTTGTGATCTCCAGAAAATCCTCAGGTGCAAGGCCGATCCAGGAAAGCCGGGTTTTGACCGCCACGGCGGGAAACAGCGGGTTTGTGGCCAGGATCACGGAATAGCCCTTTTCCCGCAGGCCCCTGACCGCCCCCGCGGCCAAAGGATTTTCCCCTACTGAGTCTTTCACCCGGTCAAACTCTTCCGCGTAAAAGCGGTCGAATACCGGGCGCAGCTTTAACGCCTCCTGCCCCATTTCCCCGGCAAACACCTGCCAGAAGCGCTCTACATTTTTTGCGCTGCCATCGTTTTTCGCCATGGCCCCGGTGCCCTTCCACACAGCGGCGGTAAGCTTTTCCCCATCAGAATAGCCATACTCCGCGCCCTTTTTAGCCAGCTCTCCAAAATAGGCTTTTATAAATTTCTTTTCGTCCATGGGAAGCAGCGTGCCGTCCAGATCAAACAGGACGGTCGTGATTTTTTGATTGAGTGCCATAAGGTCAAATACCTTTCCTAAAGCTTCCGGGAAATAAACCCCAGGGCTTTATCTCTTTGGAATATTTTTCGCGGCGATCACATTGACCCCGGTGTCCGCCACGTTTTCGATCACCACGTCGCCCAGCCTGACCGGGGCGGAAACCGCCGCTTTCCGAATTTCCTCCATACAGGGAAAAATCTTTTCCTTGGGGATATCGGTTTCCGTGCGCACAGGAACCACAGGCGCCTTTCCGCCCTGCACCTTTACGATAGAGGTAACGGTGCGCACAGGGGCGGTCACCTCCCGCTTTCCGTATTCCTCTCCCCGCTTGCAGGTATTGCCGGAAACGGAGACCGCTTCCCCTTTTTCATTGAGCTCTACCCGCAGCCCGCAGCCTAAGGGGCAGCCGATACAGATCAGTTCTTTGGTTTCCATACAGCGCCCTCCCTTCACCGCTTAGCGGAATGTACTTCCTCTTCGGCCCAGAGGGTAATGCTCTCTTCTGTTCCGGTCAGCCATTCCTGTTTTAAGACGATCTGTTCCATTTCGCCGGGGGCCATTACAGGCCGTTTCCGGCGCAGCAGCTCTTTTCCGCCTGCCTTTACTACCACAGAAGCGTTCCGCAGATTTTTTCCTACCCGGAAACGCACCACAAGCTGGGGCCCCATTTTTTCCGGATCTACCGTGCAGGGCACCGTATACCGCACCGCGCCCTCCGGCTTCAGGGGAATTTCTCTTCCCCCGGCCTTCTGCCCTTCCATGCAGTACTCCGCCGCGCGTTTCCCCGCCTGTTCCGCTTCCTCCGATACATAGTCCACCAGGTCATGAACATGCAGCACATTCCCGCAGGCAAACACCCCGGGAATGCCGGTCATCAGGCTCTCGTTGACCCTGGGCCCGCCGGTTACGGGAGAAAGCTCCACGCCGATTTCCCGGGAAAGCTCGTTTTCCGGGATCAGCCCCACCGAAAGCAGCAGGGTATCGCAGGAAATTTCCTCCTCGGTGCCGGGAATGGGCTTCAGGTTTTCGTCCACCCGGGCAATCGTTACCCCGGAAACCCGCTCCTTTCCCCGAATATCCACCACAGTATGGCTGAGCTTCAGGGGAATGCCGTAATCGTTCAGGCATTGGACTATGTTTCGTTTGAGCCCGCCGGAGTAGGGCTGAATTTCCGCCACGCATTTTACCTTCGCGCCCTCCAACGTCATACGGCGGGCCATGATCAGCCCGATATCCCCGCTGCCTAAGATCACGACCTCCCGGCCCGGCAGATAGCCCTCCCGGTTTACCAGGCGCTGGGCCGTTCCGGCGGAGAAGATCCCGGCCGGGCGAAGCCCCGGGATATTTAACGCGCCTCTGGGCCGCTCCCGGCAGCCCATGGCAAGTACCACAGCCTGGGCCTCTGTCTGCACCAGGCCCTCCTGCCGGCTGACCGAGGTGACCAGCAGGCCTTCCCCGGAGGGGGCTCGCTCCAGCCCGATCACCGTGGTGTTCAGCTTCGCCGGGATTTCCAGCGCGGCCGCTTTTTCCACATATCTCCCTGCGTATTCCGGCCCGGTCAGCTCCTCCTTGAAGGTGTGCAGCCCGAAGCCGTTATGGATGCACTGGTTTAAAATGCCGCCCAGCTCCGGCTCCCGCTCTAAAATGATCACGTCTGTAACGCCGCTTTCCCGGGCGGCAATGGCCGCCGCCAGCCCGGCGGGGCCGCCGCCGATGATCACAATGGCATGCTTCATGCTCCCGCACCTCTCTCTCAACGGATTTTTTCCGAAACAATGCCGGAGGCTTTTCCGCTTTTACAAATCTTTTCCAGAGGTATTTCACATTCCCCGGAAAGCAGCTCCATCACCCTGGGGGAGCAGAAGCCGCTCTGACAGCGGCCCATTCCGGCCCGGGTACGCCGCTTTACCCCGTCCAGGGTTCTGGCCCCCAGCGTACTGTGAATAGCGTCGAGTATTTCTCCCTCGGAGATCTCCTCGCACCGGCAGACGATAGCGCCGTATGCCGGATTTTCCCGAATTTTTTGGATTCGTTCCTCCAGGGGCAGGGCCGCGATCCGCAAAACGCCTCTGCGAACCGGAATAAAATTCTTCTTCTCCGAAAGCCCCAGCTTTTCCGCAATCTGTGCCGCCAGATATTCCCCGATGGCCGGGGCGCTGGTCAGGCCGGGAGATTCGATCCCGGCGGCGTCGAAAAAGCCCGGGGCGCTTTCTCCCAGCACAAAGTCGTCGCCCTCCTCATGGGCCCGCAGACCGGAAAAAGAGGTGATGACCTGGCGCAGAGGCAGCCTGTTCACTGCCAGGGCGGACTTTTCCATCACTTCGGCAAGCCCCTGGGCCGTTGTTGCCGTATTTTCCTTTTCCTCTGTATCGGCCGCAGTCGGGCCCACCAGCAAATTGCCGTGAACAGTGGGGGAGACCAGCACGCCTTTTCCGTACTTCCCCGGCAGCTGGAAAATAGTGCGGCTCACATGGCCCCCCGCGCTTTTATCCAGCAGCATATATTCGCCCCGCCGGGCAGTAATATGAAGCTTTTCCTCGCAGGCCATATTGTGGAGCTTATCGGCAGATACCCCCGCCGCGTTGACGACGGCCCTTGCCTCCACATCGCCTTCCCCGGTATGCAGAAGCCAGCCGTTTTCCGTTTTTTCCAGGGAGAGGACCTGGGTGTTAAACCGGAATTCCACACCGTTCTGCGCGGCGTTTTCCCCCAGCCCCAGGGTCAGCTCAAAGGGGCATACGATCCCGGAGGTCTCCGCCAGCAGCGCACCGCAGACCTCTTCCTTCAGGTTGGGCTCCAGGGCCCTGGCCTCCTGCCCTGTCAGCAGCCGCAGGCCGGGCACGCCGTTTTTTCGCCCTCTTTCATACAGCTCCCGCAGCTTCGGCAGTTCCTCTTCCCTGAGACAGACCACCAAGGCCCCGGTTCTTTGAAACGGAATGTCCAATTCCTCTGAGAGCTTGTCCATCATGGCGTTGCCTCGGACGTTCATTTTCGCCTTCCAGCTTCCGGGCTCCGCGTCGAAGCCTGCGTGGATAATGGCGGAGTTCGCCTTGCTGGTGCCCTCGCATACATCGGGTTCCTTTTCCACCACCAGAAAGCTGCCTTCCCGCCGGGAAAGCTCCCTTGCCACCGCACAGCCGGTCACACCGGCGCCAACGATTACCGCGTCATACCGCTTCATAGACCGTCCTCGCTTTGTTAAAAGTTTCAGCCTTAACCATAGCATAATTTCCGCCATACCGCAAGAGCGAGAACCTAAAAAAACAAAGAATTGGAAAAGAAAATCATTGCTCCCAAACTTTCCGCGTTTCCCTTGACATTGACGGAAAAATCTAGGAAAATAGTAGCAAACAGGTTTTAAGCGAACAAAGGGGAGAATTTCTATGGAATACTTGATCGGGATCGACCTTGGCACCAGCGGAACAAAAACCGTGCTGTTTGACAAGGAGGGAGGCGTAGTAGCCAGCGCCCTTGCGGAATATCCCCTGATCCAGGAGAAAAACGGCTGGGCGGAGCAGGAGCCCGGAGACTGGTGGCAGGCCGCCGTGAAAACTTTGCGCACGGTAGTGGCGGAAAGCGCCGTGGATCCCGCCGGGATCAAGGGGATCGGCATTTCCGGGCAGATGCACGGCCTGGTAATGCTGGATCAAAACGGGGAGGTGCTGCGCCGCTCCATTATCTGGTGTGACCAGCGCACCGCCGAGGAATGCGTGGAGCTCACGGAACGGGTAGGGGAAAAGCGGCTCATTGACATCACCGCGAACCCTGCCATGACGGGCTTTACCGCCTCTAAAATTTTGTGGGTGCGAAAGCATGAGCCGGAGCTTTATGAAAAATGCGCCCATATCCTGCTTCCCAAGGACTACATCCGTTATATGCTCACCGGCGACTTTGCCACGGAGGTTTCCGACGCCTCCGGCATGCAGCTTCTGGACGTGCCGAACCGCTGCTGGAGCCGGGAGGTCCTGGAAAAGCTGGACATCGATCCTGGGCTTTTGGGAAAGGTGTACGAATCTCCGGAGATCACCGGCGTGATCTCTGAAAAGGCCGCTGCCCTGACCGGGCTGAAGGCGGGAACCCCGGTGGTAGGCGGGGCCGGAGACAACGCCGCCGCCGCGGTAGGCACAGGCGTGGTACGGGACGGCAGGGCCTTTACCACGCTGGGAACCTCCGGGGTGGTCTACGCCCATACGGACAAGATCACCATTGATCCCAGGGGCAGGGTGCACACCTTCTGCTGCGCCGTGCCCGGCGCCTGGCACGTCATGGGCGTGACCCAGGGGGCAGGGCTTTCCCTGAAATGGTTCCGGGATAATTTCTGCAGGGCGGAAAAGGAAACCGCCGCCGGAATGGGCGTGGATCCCTATTTCCTTATGGACAAGGAGGCGGAGCAGTCGCCCATCGGCTGCAACAAGCTTTTGTACCTGCCCTATCTGATGGGGGAGCGCACTCCCCATCTGGATCCGGACTGCCGGGGCGTGTTCTTCGGGCTTTCCGCCATTCACACCAAGCGGGATCTGCTGCGGGCGGTGCTGGAGGGCGTGGTCTATTCCCAGCGGGACAGCGTGGAGATCCTGCGGGAAATGGGCGTATCCATCGGGGAGATGATGGCCTGCGGCGGCGGCGGTACCTCGCCCCTTTGGCGGCAAATGCTGGCCGACGCCTATAACTGCCCGGTAAAAACCGTAAAGTCAAAGGAAGGCCCCGCCTTGGGCGTGGCGATCTTGGCCGGCGTAGGCGCGGGCCTGTACCCCTCTGTCCAGGCCGCCTGCGATACCATGATCCGCACAAATCCCGCCCAGCCCGCCATTCCGGAAAATGTGCCGCTGTACGAGCGGTATTACCAGGTCTACCGCAGCCTCTACCCGGCCCTGAAAGAAAGCTATCAGCACCTGGCAAAGATAGAAGAATAGCCGTCGTTTTCAGAAACGGTATTCTTCACCGTTCTATCACAGCATACAAAAGAGCACGGCTGCACTACACAGGCAGCCGTGCTCTTTTAGATTCCGGATATTTAGATGCTGGATTCTAGAGGTAGATGCAACGAATCATGAGCAATGCCGTTAGGCCCCACTTGCGCGAGTAAGGGGTGCTGGTCTCCGGTGGAGAACTCAGCTGTCGCTTCAGGCATTGCTGAACGTGCCTCACCGGGGCATAGCAACCGAAGCGAAACGGAGAAAGCTGTCATGCGTCAGCATGACTGAGGGGTTCTGCCCGAATAGTTGTAAAACGCAGGGGTTATACGGGGTTACAACGAGTTGGAACCCCTCCGCCAAGTCTCGCCGGTCGGCTCGGTCAGTTCGTACCAGCGTTCCGCCGGATCGTTTTTTAGAAGATAATCGTTAACTGCCAAGGCGCTGAAAGTCAGCTTGATTTTCAAAGTGCGGTATGCTAAAATACCATACGAGATATTCCAATATTTAGGGCAGATACCACAAAATATGGAAAGCACTTGGGAGGCAGAGGAATGGAAGAACGCTGGAAGCTGTGGCTGGACTGGGAGATGAAGGAATTCTCTGAGCTCTTTCAGCAGTTCAACAAAAGGCTGATGAAAAAGGTGCCGCTGTGGATGGGTGTGAGCATATTCGGCATGGTGGCGCTGGGCTTTTTGGTGGGATATGACGCGGCCTATGTATTTCGCGTTCATTTTCTCATCGGGCTGGGCCTTGCCTTGGTGATCCTGCTGTGCTTTTGGCTTCAGACAAGGCTGGTTTCCATGAAAAAGGTGCGCCCGGCCTATGAGCAGGCGTTCGGGAAGCTTTCCGGGGAAGAAAAGGCGGCGTTTCTCCGGCAGATGGAGCTGAAAACCTACGGGAAGCTGAACTTCTTGAACGGCACAACGGATAAATACCCCTGCCGCCTTCTGGTGGGGCCGGAGTATTGGCTCTATTTCAGGGATCTGAGCTGCCGCATTGTCAAAGCGGAGGAGATCCAAAGCCTTACGGGCCGGGAGGAAAAAACCAGGGTAGACTATACCCTGGGAAATACCCGGGTCAGCCAAAAGCTGACGGTAGCCGTATCTTTGGTGATCGAATACCGGGCGGAAAGCGGCAAGGGGCAGGAAAACCTGCTGCTGGAGAACGGCGGACAGCTTGAGCAGGCGGTGGAGCTGATCCGAAGGTACTGTCCCAGGTGCGCAGAGCTTTTTTTCTGAATATACAAGAAACAACAGCGGCGAAGAGGGGCTGCGCAAAAAACATTGCGGAGGGAAAAACATGATGAAAAAGACTGGAATTCGTTTGGGACTCCTTTGCCTTGCCCTGCTGGTGAGCATGACGGCCTTTGCGGGCTGCTCGGAGCTCTTGGGCGGAGAAAGCTCCAAGGAAGAGGAAACACTGTACCCCGTTTCCGTAAACGGCAGGGAGATCCGGGTGGGAGAAACCACCATGCAGACGCTGCTGGACGCGGGCTATGAGGTCACGGTGTCCGAATGGACGGAGGACCACAGCGATATCGAGGAATATGAGGTGGACCCGGAGCAGCTGCTGGACGCCGATTCCTACTACTCCGGAGGCTCCGTATGGCTTTCGGAAAGCTCCTTTGCCCACGTTTCCTTTGTGACAAACGAAACCCCGGTAAAGCTTTCGGGCGCAGTGATCGCCCGCATGGAATTTAACCTGGGCGCGGAGGAAAGCACCGACCTGCTGGAAAAGCTTCAGATAAATGGCGTGCCTGTTACAGAGATCACCCGGGAAAAGGCGGAGGAAATGTTTCCCGATTTTACCGGGAACGAGGGTATGTGGCTTAAGTACGGACTGGATTACAAATACGACCTGAATTTTGATTCCGCCACAGGCAGGCTGATGAAGTTTTCCGTAGAGCGCAGCTATGATGTGGATTATACTGAGGACTAGCTGCTGGAAATGAGCAATTAGCAATGAAGGGCAAGTTCTCTCTTTTATCATTCTGAGGAACGAAGTGACGAAGAATCTCGCCTTTAAAGCTCTTCAAAAAAAGGCCCAAAGGACGAGATCCTTCACTTCGTTCAGGATGACAATTCGGGGCAGCCCTTTTCCTTATTCTAACAACTGACTACTAACGGCTAACGACTAAAGAATCAGGCGCTGCAAGCAACACTTGTGTTGCTTGCAGCGCCTGTGTCCTTGACCTTATAATTGCTCATTGCTAATTTCTCATTACTCATTGCTCATGCTGTCCTGCTCCACTCAGCTGCCTGAAAGTAAAAGCGGTCCCTATAAACTCAGGTCGGCGGGATCTCCCGCCTCCTCCAGGGAATTTAACTCCGCTTGGGAAGAGCGGGAGGAACCAAGATTCAGCCTTGCCAGGCGGATCAGGGCGATGAGAATGGAGGTAGCTCCCAGCTTTACGCTTAAGAGATCGGGGCAGTCTCCGGCCTGGGCGGCCTGATTTGCCAGCTCTTCCGCCTGCTTTTGAAATCCGAACAGGGCGCAGAGGACAATGAGAGAAGCGGCGTTCTGCAGTTCCAGGGGGCCGGGGCCGGAAAGGGAAGCGGCAGGATCCTCCGCCTGAAGCAGCAGCTCCTCCCGCTGAACGTCTAAGGAACGGTATTGCAGGGCGATGCCTAAAAAAAGGGTGCGGAGCATTGCTTGGCTTTGGCAAAGGAGCTGAAGCTCCCGCTCCGGTTTCTCGGAGGCCCCTGCCCGCTCTATCCTATGGTTCATAAAAAAACACCCCCCGCCTTGTCCGGAATCACGGCGTTTTGCCGTCATTTCCATGGTATGCAGGGCAGGGAGGCCTTGTGTTTTCAGAATCAGGAAACTGTTGGGGAAACCGCGGCCGGCGGCACAGCGCACAGCCTGTTTTCCGGGCCGATTTCGCTTCTTCCCGGCTTATTCGCCCAGGCTGAGGCATTCCCGGTTGTCCCAGAGGTACTTGACGCCGGAAAGCAGCGTAACGGCGGCGACCAGCCAGCAGAGAATTTGTGTGACAAGGGAAATGAGAAAGGCTCCGTCCGCCGGAAGAAGAGCGCAGGCAAAGTAGTAGAGCAGCACCGTGACCATCTGCAAAACGGTTTTTACCTTGCCCCACAGGTTGGCGGCGATCACCTTTTGATTGGCGGCGGCCAGCATGCGCACCCCCGCCACGGCGAATTCCCGGAACAGCACAATGGCCAGCACCACAGGGCTGCACACGCCGTCTGTTACCATATAGAGCAGGGCGGCGGTGGTGAGCATTTTATCAGCCAGCGGATCGGCGAATTTTCCGAAATCCGTCACCAGGTGATTTTTTCTGGCCAGATAGCCGTCCAAAAAATCGGTGATGCTGGCGGCGGCGAAAATAATGCCGGATAAGAGACTCCAAACAGGGGAAAAATCGCTTTGCCCGAAATGGGAAAGGGCGGCAAACACCATAAATACCGGAACCAGAAGCACCCGGAGCAGGGTCAGCTTGTTGGGAAGATTCAGCTTCATGGGAGATCACATCCTTTTTCCAAAGAGATCGCAGTCCACACAGTCTTCAATGAGCACCTTTACAAAGGAGCCTAACACCGGCTTTTTTTCAGCGGTGAAAAACACCTTGCCGTCAATGTCCGGGGCGTCCATGGCCGAGCGGCCGAACCAGCATTCCGCGTACCGGTCAAAGCCCTCGGTAAGCACCTCGACGGTCTGCCCGATCCTGGCCTGCCCCTTGCGCTCCATCAGAAGGGTTTGAGAATCCATGATCAGCTCGGCCCGGTGCTCCTTCACCTCTTCCTCCAGCTGTTCGGGAAGCTCCGCCGCCGGAGTTCCCTCCTCCTGAGAATAGGCAAAGCAGCCCAGGCGGTCAAATTCTATTTCCTTTACAAATTCCGCCAGCTCGGTAAAATCCTCCTCTGTTTCGCCGGGGAACCCGGTGATCAGGGTGGTGCGCAGGGTGACCCCCGGCACCTTTTCCCGGATTTTCCGGAGAAGGGCGGTAAGGCTTTCCCGGCTGCCCCGGCGGTTCATGGCGCGAAGCACCTGTTCCGAAGCGTGCTGTAAGGGCAGGTCAATGTATTTTACGATTTTTTCTTCCGCGGCCATCACCTCCAGCAGCTCATCGGTGATGGAATCCGGATAGCAGTACAGCACCCGGATCCAATGAAGCCCCTCTATGTTGCACAGCCTTTTCAAAAGCTTCGCCAGAGAATATTCCCCGTACAGGTCTATGCCGTACCGGGTGGTGTCCTGGGCGATGAGGGTAAGCTCCCTGGCGCCGTTTTCCACCAGAGCCCTGGCCTCCTCCTCAATGCTTTCCATGGTACGGCTGCGGTAGCCGCCCCGGATCATGGGAATGGCGCAGTAGGTACAGCGGTTATCACAGCCCTCCGCGATCTTCAGATAGGCGGACCAGCTGGGGGTGGAAAGCTCCCGGGCCCCGCACAGGGGCATTTTTTCCTTTTCGGGAAAGCTTTCCACAAAGCTTCCCTCCATCATTTTTTGAAGATGGGCGGCGATTTCTCCGTTGGCCCCGATGCCCAGCACGGCGTCCACCTCAGGAAGCTCTTTGTGGATCTCCTGCTGGTACCGCTCCGAAAGGCAGCCGGTGACCACCAGCTTTTTGATCTGTCCCTCTTTTTTCAGCTGGGCAAGCTCCAGAATTTCTTCAATGGATTCCTTTTTCGCACTTTCGATAAAGCCGCAGGTGTTGACGATGGCAATATCGGCAAGGGCCGCGTCCTCCACCGTTTCAAAGCCGCCCTTTTTGAGGGCCGCCATCAGCATTTCCCCGTCCACCTGATTTTTTGCGCAGCCTAAGCTGACCATTCCCACCCTGATTGCCATAGCGATCTCCTTTTACTTCGGTTGAATAAAGCTTCGTAAAATCCTGAAAAACTCTTCATTTTTCGGGCCCGCCGGGGTTAAAATCTTTTCCGCCCGGCCCAGGGCCTCCCATTCCTCGTAGGGGAGCCACTTTACATCGATGGTTTCCCCAGGCTGTAGAACAATGTCCTTTACGTCAATATTTCGGCGCAAGCCGTACACATCATTAAAAAGCCCGGTTCCGTCCGGCTCTGTGGACTGTACCCGGTAGAGAAAAATAAACTCTTCCAGTTCAGCAAAAATGCCGGTTTCCTCCTGCAGTTCCCGTTGGGCAGCAGCCCGGCTGGTTTCTCCGGCCAAGGCTCCGCCGCCAGTGTTCTCCCAGATACCGGGACAAAATTTCTTTTCCGGGCTGCGCAAGGTACAAAGGATCTCTCCTTGATCGTTTCCCACTGCAATAATGGCCCCCAGGTGGTACTCTCCTGGCTTCATAGGAGTCCCTCTGGCATGAAAGCGTCCTGTTTTTTCCCCATTTTCGTCATAAATATCCCAAAGTTCCATGATGCTTACCTCTCCATGCCGAGCAGCGCACCGGCCTTCTGCACGGCAAGCTTCACATAATCGCCCAGAGACAGCTCCTCTATGCCCACTACGGTAACAGAGCAGCGATTTACCGGAATCAACAGCTTTTGCGCTGTGCTTTCAGATACGGCGGCCGCCATCTTCGGGGTGATCTCCCCATACAGGGCATTGGCGGTAATGATCCCCATGGGCCCTGCGATAATATCCGCGTCCGCGCAGTTGACTACCACCGGGTTTTCCCCGGTAGCTCCCGCGTCCGCTCCGGCCTTGAGCATGGCGGTGGTGGCGGCGGAATTGGTGCCCACGGCGATCACCTGGGCGGAAATGCCGGAGGCCTTCAGCTGAGCGGTCAAAGCGGCGCCCATTTTGCCGCCCTGGCCATCGATCACAACAATTTTTTTCATAGTACGGTTCCCCTGTTTCCCCGGAAAAGGACCGGAAGCAAAGCTCCTATTTCTCCGCGTCCCTTTCCCGCTTTTTTCGTTCTCGCGCCTTCCTTCGCTTTTTCGAGGCGTTTTTCAAATCGTCCTGGATCCCGCTGAATTCCAGCCACATGCTGACCTCCGCGCCCAGAAAGAGAATGTACATGCAGAAAAACAGCCAGTACATTAAAATCACCAGGGTGGCCAGGCTGCCGTAAATGGAAAAATTGGAGAAATTCTCCACAAACAGAGAGAAGAAAAAGGAAAACAGAACCCAGCCCGCAGCCCCGAAGGCCGCGCCCGCCAGATTGTGCAGGAACTTGATCCGCCGGCGGGGCAGGAAGGTGTACATCAGGGTAAAGAAGATAAACAGCAGCAAAAATCCCACCAGGGATTTGAAATTGATCAGCAAGGTGGCAAAGAAGGGCGGCGAATGCTTCAGCAGGTAATTGTAGATGGTAGAGCCGAACACCAGAAGGGCCGCCGTAACCAGGATCACCACGGCAAAGGCCAGCACGTACAGGATCGCCACAGCCCGCAGCCGCACAAGGCCCCGGCTTTCCTTCACCTCGTAAATTTGATCCAGGCCTTTGATCACGGCCACCATGGCCATGGAGGAGGTCCACACCGAGGTGATCACGGCCACCGGCAAAACGCCGCCGGATTCCAGGGGGTTTGGAAACAGCGCCTCCACAAAGGAGGACACGCTTTCCGGAAAAAGCCGCAGGGCGGCTTCCAAAATCGGCACACCGGAGGAAAAATGAATGCGCTGCATCAGGGTGAGCACCAGGGCGATAAAAGGCAGAAAGGAGATGATGAGAAAAAAAGCGCCGTGAGCGGAGGCGGAATCCAGCCTGTCCCGGGTAACGCGGCCCGCAAACCATTTGATATGCTTTTTGATAAGCTTCATTGGGCGCTCTCCTTTCCGGTTTTTGGAGGCGGAAGGCAAACTTCCACCATGCAAAAGCAGTATAGCATAAAGCTTTCAGTTTTACAATCCTTTGCGCTTTTTAGAGCGCTTTCTCCCAGTATAGTAAAAGCTCCACGCAAAATCTGCCGAAAAGGGCAGCGGCTGCGCCGCGGCCACTCGAGAACCCTCTTGGTGCGGGAAACCGGTTTCTGACCCGACCGTTGGAAAGCGGATAAATTAGAATTTAACGGTAATCCGCTCACCTCCCGTCTGTCATTCTGAACGAAGTGAAGAATCTCGCTCTTTGTCCTTTCGCCCTGGGATTAAGGTCGAGATCCTTCGTCAAGAAAGCTATAGCTTTCTTGACGAAGGATGACAAGGGGGAAAAGAGTGTGCTAACCTATCATTTAACATTTTTCTTCCGATCGGGTCAGAAAGTGTTCTCCCGCACCGAGCAGGGACACGAGTGCCAGCGGCGGCTCGCCGCCAACATCGAAAAAAGGCTGCCGCAAAATTTTGCGGCAGCCTTTTTTCGTATTGTTTATTTTTCCGCGGCCTCCAGCAGCGGGGCGGTATCCCAGTCGCCCACCAGGGGGCTATTGAGAATGCGGAATTTCCGGGTTTCCTCCCACAGTTTTTGCAGGGCGGGGAAGCTTTCGTCCGGGGTGAGCAGCAGCTCTGCCAGCCGGTCCAGCTCGGAAAGCTCCTGTTCCGTAAGAGACTCAAATTTTCCCTCAATATAGCAGGGCTGGAACAGATAGGAGATCTCATCGTTCATCAGAGCGTGAAAATCGTAAAACAGATAGCGGATCACGGCCTTTAAGGAGCAGGTGCCCAGGCCGTCCGCATAGAGGAACCGCGTGCCATCGTCCCTGCCGGAGCGAATATCCAGCCAGGCCTTTGCCGCCCAGTCGAATTCCCCCTCCCGCATGTCGTACTGGGTAACGGGCAGGGAAAGCCCCTCGTAAAAACCGTCGGCGTCAAAGGTGATCCAGCGGTTTTCCCTGTTGTTCCAAACCTGATTGATCCAGTGATCCATACTGACGCCGGGCTTGAAATAGGGGGCAAAGCCTGCCCGGCTGCGGCAGGGGATCCCCTTGGCCTTGTAAATGGCGGAAACCAGCACGGAAACATACCGGCAGGTCAAAATCAGCTTGTGCTCCACCGCCCGGTCCGGCACGAAGCCCCGCTGATCCAGCCGGAACAGCTCGGCGGCCATGGCGGGGGCCGTGAGAAAAAGGTCGTCCTCACAGCGGTGGCGGTGCCAGGGATATTCCGTCATATCCCCATAGCGCAGGTCGGCGTTGGCGTTTGTGTTCCCCTCCCGCAGTGTGACCCGGTGAACGATCTGATGGGACACGAGCTCCCCCAGCTCTTTCGGATCGTCCGGCAGGCTTTTGAAATATTCCTGATAAAGCCCTGAATACGTGTACGGCCCGGTGCTTAAAAAATGCTTCCGCAGGTTTTCTTTCAACATAAATAGGCTCCTTTGGTTTTAGATGCTGGATACTAGATAGCAGATGCTAGATGGTGGTGGCACCGCTATATTCAATGAGCAATGAGCAATTAGAAATGAGCAATTTAAGGTCAAGGGAAGAGCTTGCTAAATTGGAATTTATCGATTACCCGCTCACTTTCCAACTGTCATTACTGAACAGACAAGCACAAAAAGCTATAGCTTTTTAACCTTGCTTTCTCGGTGAAGAATCTCGTTCTTTGGGCCTTTTTGAAGGGCTTTAAGGTCGAGATTCTTCGTCAAGAAAGCTATAGCTTTCTGCGTTCCTCAGAATGACAGGAGGGAACTGTTCGCTAAACTATCATTTATCGCCTCGTCCTTGACCTTCATTGCTAATTCCTCATTCCTCATTTCCGCCGCCTTAAAGCTTTTGAATGGGGAAAAACTGATAGTTTTCCCCGGTTTTGGGATCGGTATAGTCGTAGACGGCTCCGGCCAGCTTCCGGTTTTCCTGCCGGAGCTGCTCCAGTGCCTGGGAGAAAGCCTGTGGGCCTGCTTCCGTGACCAGGTATTCATAGCCGGGAGAGACCCACTTCACCCAGCCCGCAGGGGCCTCGACGGATCCCTCCACCTCCACGCCCGCCAGGTAAAGGCCCTTTGAAAAGTCGTTTTCCCAGGGGAGAAAGGCCATGCCGCAGTCGGACATCAGGCCCCAGAACCCGGCGAAAGCTCCGTCTTCCCTTTTCTTTGCCAGGGCGGCTACTTCTTCAAAATGAGAGTTTGCCTCCTGCCACAGCCGCCCGATAAATCCTTCTCCGTCCTCGGTGGAGCCCAGCTTCCCAATGACGGCAAAGCTCTCCTTCTTCCGAATTTCATACTTCATTTTTTCTTTCTCCTTTCCCAGTGCCTGACTGTATGATACCGTACATTTTACCCTCTCGTCCTGTCAAATTCCACCCGCTTTTGTCCCGCTCACCTGAAAGCCCTTGCTCTAATACTCACAACTAACGACTATTTCCCCTTGCGGCTTTTCCCGCTTCGTATTACAATGGGAAAAGACAGATTTATTTTCCGAAAGGAGCCTGCTTTTATGAAATCCCAGACCCCGAAATTCCCCTATCTGCTCCACGGCGGAGACTATAATCCCGACCAATGGCTGGAGTGCCCCGACATTTTGAAAAAGGATATTGAGCTGATGAAAAAGGCCCATATCAACTGTGCTTCCGTGGGTATCTTCTCCTGGGCCAAACTGGAGCCCAGGGAGGGCGAGTATCAGTTCGGCTGGCTCCGGAAAATTATTGACGATCTGTATGAAAACGGCATTTACACGGTGCTTGCCACTCCCTCCGGCGCAAAGCCCGTGTGGATGAGCGAAAAATACCCGGAGATCCGCCGGGTCTCCCGGGAGCTTGTACGGGACGAGACCGGCGGGCGGCACAACCACTGCTATACCTCTCCCCTTTACCGGGAAAAGGTAAAGGCCATCGATACCGCCCTGGCGGAGCAGTTTGCCTTTCACCCCGGCGTGCTTTTGTGGCACCTTTCCAACGAATACGGGGGCGTTTGCTATTGTCCCCAGTGCCAGGCGGCCTTTCGGCAGTGGCTGAAGAAAAAGTACGGTACCCTGGAGGAGCTGAACCATCAGTGGTGGACAGATTTCTGGAGCCACACTTATACCGATTGGGAGCAGATCCATGCCCCGGTGCCTAACGGCGAGACCGGCACCCACGGCCTGAACCTGGATTGGAAGCGTTTTACCACCGATCAGGTCATCGATTTTATGAGGCTGGAACGGGACGCGGTAAAGGCCGTGAACCCGATGCTTCCCGTCACCACGAATTTCATGTACTATTTTGACGACTATAATTACGGCAAATTCCGGGACGAACTGGACGTGATCTCCTGGGACAGCTACCCCTGGTGGAAGGCGGGCGACAACAGCGAAACCGCCGCTCAGGTGGCCCTGTGGCACGATGTGATGCGCTCCTTGAAAAAGCAGCCCTTCCTGCTGATGGAATCCACCCCCAGCATGACAAACTGGACGCCGGTTTCCCGCTTGAAGCGCCCGGGCATGCACATGGCCCAGTGCATGCAGGCCATTGCCCACGGCTCCAATTCCGTGCAGTATTTTCAGTTCCGCAAAAGCAGGGGCTCTACCGAAAAATTTCACGGAGCGGTGGTGGATCACTACGGCGGCTCCGATACCAGGGTGTTCCGGGACGTGACCGAGGTGGGGCAGCGCTTGGAAGAGCTGAGCAGCCTCGCTGTCAGTATGAGTAAGCCTCAGGTGGCTTTGCTGTTTGATACGGAAAACGGCTGGGCCATGAAGGACGCGGCAGGCCCCAGAAACTGCGGAATCCATTATGTGGAAACAGTGCAGCAGCACTACCGGGCCCTGTGGAAGCAGGGCATTGCCGTAGACGTGATCGACGAGGAGAGGGATCTTTCCGGCTACCGGCTGGTGATCGCCCCCATGCTGTACCTGCTGCGAGGCGGGATCGAGGAAAGGCTCCAGCGCTTTGTGGAAGGCGGCGGCACGCTGGTGGGAACATATCTTACCGGCCTTGTGAATGAAAACGATCTGTGCTATCTGGGCGGCTGGCCCGGCGCGGGACTCAGAGAGCTGTTCGGCGTTTGGAACGAATCTACCGACGGTCTGTGGGACGGGGAGAAAAACACCCTTTGTATGGGGGAAAAAACTTATGAGATCGCGGAGCTCTGCGCCCTGATCCACGCGGAAGGCGCCAGGGTGCTGGGAACCTACGGAGAAGACTTTTACCGGGGAGAGCCTGCCCTTACCGTAAACGGATTCGGGGCCGGGAAAGCCTATTATATTGCCGCCAGAACGGAAAACCGCTTCTGCGATGATTTTTATCACGAGCTGGCGGAAGAGCTGGGGCTGAAAAAGGCCCTGGACAGCGACCCGCCTCAGGGTGTGGAAGCCTGCCTGCGGGAAACAGAGGAGGAGCGTTACCTGTTTCTGCAAAACTTCTCCGGCGTGGAAAAAAGCGTTTCTCTGCCCCATGGGTACAGGGATTTTCAAACCGGAGAAGAAAAAAAGGAAGTTGTTTTGCCTCCTTACGGCTCTGCCGTATTGCAGGGAAGCACAAAATAAGGGGGAGATTGCCCCGAAAAACTGTAGGGGCTGTGAAAAATCAAAATTCTCTAAAATTTTCGCAGGTTTTTGTAGAATTGCGGACAGGATTGTGTTAAGATTTTATTCATAAAAGGCCCGGCAGCTTCCCTTGTCAAGTGAAGCTACAATCAAATATTTGCGGACAGAGAAAGGATGGCCAGCAGAATGGAACAATCGGCGCAGTTTTTTTTCAGCCCCCAAAACCGTGTAGCTCCTTTGGGGATCGTTTCCCTGGAGGGTGCGACAGAGCTTTCCGGCAAGATCGAGGCTCACCTGCTGAGATGGGCGAAAGAGGCAGGCGTGAAGGTCGATACCTTCCAGATCAAGGCAAGCTGCCCCCGGTTCTCCTCCGGGGACGGAAAGGGGATCATTACCGATACGGTTCGGGGCTATGACCTGTTTTTCATTGTGGATGTAGGGAATTACAGCTGTGTCTATAACTATTTCGGCAAGGAGAACCACATGTCTCCCGACGACCATTTTCAGGATCTGAAGCGGCTGATCCAGGCGGCCAGCGGCAAGGCCCATCGAATCAACGTGATCATGCCCCTGCTGTACGGCGGCAGGCAGCACCGCAGAAGCTACCGGGAATCTCTGGACTGCGCCGTGGCCATGCAGGAGCTTCACGCCATGGGGGTGGAAAATGTGGTCACCTTTGACGCCCACGACCCCAGGGTACAAAACGCCGTGCCTCTGATGGGTTTTGACAACCTGATGCCCAGCTATCAGGTACTGAAGTCCATGTTCCGCAATTTTCCGGATCTTTCCACCGACCGGAACGATTTTATGATCGTCAGCCCCGACGAGGGCGCCCTGAGCCGCAATATGTACTATGCCTCTGTGCTGGGAGTGGAAATGGGCATGTTCTATAAGCGCCGGGATTATTCCCGGGTGGTGGACGGACGAAACCCCATTGTGGCCCACGAGTATCTGGGCTCCGATGTGGAAGGGAAGGATGTATTCATTGCCGATGATATCATCTCTTCCGGGGAATCCATGCTGGACATTGCCTATAATCTGAAGGAAAGAAAGGCAAAGCGCATTTTCGCCTATGCCACCTACGCCATTTTCACCAACGGCCTTGCCACCTTTGATAAGGCCTACCGAGAAGGCGTGATCGACGGCGTGTTCGGTTCCAACCTGACCTACCGCACGGAAGAGCTGAAAAACCGCCCCTGGTTCTATGAAGTGGATGTGTCAAAGTACATCGCGTATTTTATTTCCGCTTTGAACCATGATATTTCCGTAAGCTCCCTGATCGACCCTCACCAGAAGATCGACGCGCTTCTGGAAAGGCGGCGGGAAGAGCGCAGCAAATACCAGGGACAGCAGCTGAGCTTTGAGAAATAAGGAACCCTTTTGCCCAAAAGGCATAAAATAAGCTAGTATTGCGAAGAAGGAAAGAAGTATCCCCGGAGATACCGGGCAGCAGAGAGAAAAGGGCGTGGAGGGCATGGCGAAAGCCGTGCTTTCCCGGCTGAAACCCTTTTTGGCCGCGGCAGGGGAGAATGCATTCCGGAGCAGGCGGGGGGAAATCCCCACCCGGCGGGAGCCGTTATCCTCCGCAGGAGAACAAAGCGAAGTGGAACCGCGCGAAACAGCGCCTTCGCAGACGAAAAATCCGTCTGCGAAAGCGCTGTTCGTTTTTAAATGGTGAATGAGCAATGAGCAATGAAGGGCGGGGCGGTAAATGATAGTTTGGCACCCATTCTCTGTCATTGCTGAGCAAAAAGCGAAGCTGGCTTCGCTTTTTCAGCAAAGCAAGCTTTGCTGCCGCGAAGAATCTCGTTCTTCGGACTTTTACTCAGAAACAAAGGGCGAGATTCTTCGCTTCACTCAGAATGACAGGTGAAAGGACCTTTCCCTTGACCTTAAATTGCTCATTCCTCATTGCTAATTGCTCACTGCGCATCGTGCGCAGCAGCGCTGCCATTGTCTAGCATCTAGTATCCAGCATCTAAATACCCAAGAAGGTGATTATTATGTTTCAAAAGCTGAAGGAGGATCTGAACGCTGTTATGGAGCGGGATCCGGCGGCACGCTCCAGGCTGGAAGTATTTTTTCTTTATTCCGGATTTAAGGCGGTGCGGGCCCATCGCAGGGCAAACTGGTTTTACCGGCACAATTTGAAATTTCTGGCCCGGTTCATTTCCCAGCGCTCCCGGAAAAAGACCGGGATCGAGATCCACCCGGCGGCCAAAATCGGCCGGGGACTCTTTATCGACCATGGCATGGGCGTGGTCATCGGCGAGACCGCCGAGATCGGGGATTTCTGCACCCTGTATCAAAATGTGACCCTGGGCGGCACCGGAAAGGATCAGGGCAAGCGCCACCCCACCCTGGGAAACCATGTGCTGGTGGGCGCGGGGGCAAAGGTGCTGGGCCCCTTTACCGTAGGTGACAACGCCCGGGTAGCGGCGGGGGCCGTGGTGCTGGACGCCGTTCCGCCGGACGCCACCGCGGTGGGCGTGCCGGCCCGGGTGGTGAAGATCGGCGGGAAAAAGGTAGAATGCGCCAGCACCCAGCTGGATCAGATCCATGTGGCGGACCCTGTTTCCATGGAGCTCTGTCATCTGCGGGGCCAGCTGGAGCGCATGCAGAACGAGCTGAACAATCTGCTGGAGGAAAAAGAAACCGGTGAAAAAGCCCGGGTAGAAAAAGGAGAATAAAAATGGAGCTGGTAAATACACTGACCATGAAAAAAGAGCCCTTTGTCCCTCACGAGCCGGGAAAAGTGCGGCTGTATACCTGCGGCCCCACGGTGTACCATTTTGCCCATATCGGCAATTTGCGCTCCTACCTGATGGAGGACGTGCTGGAGAAATTTCTGCGGTACGAGGGCTATCAGGTGGATCGGGTGATGAACATCACCGATGTGGGGCATCTTTCCTCCGATGCGGACACCGGAGAGGATAAGATGCTCAAGGGCGCAAAGCGGGAGCATAAAACCGTAATGGAGATCGCGGAGTTTTACACGAACGCGTTCCGGGCGGACTGTGAAAAGCTTCACATTCGCTGGCCCGATACCGTGGTGCCCGCCACCAGCCGCATCGAGGATTTTATCGAGTTTATTTCCGTTCTGCTGCAAAAGGGCTATGCTTATCAGGCCGGTGGAAATGTGTATTTTGACACCTCCAGGCTTTCAAAATACTATGTGTTCGGCAACCAGAACGAAGAGGATCTGGCGGTAGGCGTGCGGGACAGCGTGGACGCCGATGAAAATAAGCGGAATAAAACCGATTTCGTGCTGTGGTTCACCAAATCAAAATTTGAGGATCAGGAGCTGAAATGGGAAAGCCCCTGGGGCTACGGCTACCCCGGCTGGCATATCGAGTGCTCCGCCATCAGCGTGCGGGAGCTGGGAGAGTACCTGGATATCCACTGCGGCGGCATCGACAACGCTTTCCCCCACCACACCAACGAGATCGCCCAAAGCGAGGCGTACCTGGGCCATCCCTGGTGCAAATACTGGTTCCACGTGCTGCATTTGAACGACGCCAGGGGAAAAATGAGCAAGTCCAAGGGAGAGTTCCTCACCGTTTCGCTGCTGGAGGAAAAGGGGTACGATCCCCTGTGCTACCGGCTGTTCTGCCTGCAGTCCCATTATCGCAAGCCCCTGGCTTTTTCTTTTGAAAGCCTGAACAATGCCGCCCAGGCGTACCAAAAGCTGGCGTCCCGTGTCGCCGGGCTTTCCAAAGAGGGGGAGCCGGACCGGGAGGCGGCAAAGCCCTGGCGGGAGAAATTTTCCCAGGCGCTGGGGAACGACCTGAACACCTCCCTGGGCCTTACTGTGCTTTACGATATGCTGAAGTCCGACCTGCCCGACGCCACCAAGCGGTATTTGGTACAGGATTTCGATTCCGTGCTTTCCCTGGGTCTTTTGGAGGCGGCGGAAAAGGCCGCCGCGCCCCGGGGAGCAGAGCTTTCCCAGGAAGAGCGGGAAGAGATCGAGGCCCTGATCGCGAAGCGCGCCGAAGCCAGAAAAAGTAAAGACTGGGCCGCCGCCGACGCCATTCGCGACGAGCTTACCGCCCGCCATGTGGTCATGAAGGACACGCCGGACGGGGTGGAGTGGCACGTTAGTTGTTAGTGGTCAGCAGTTAGTTGTTAGAAAGGGCGGCGGCTTGGAAAATGAGGAATTAGCAATTAGGAATGAGCAATGGGCAATTATTTAAGGGCAAGGGCGTAAGGGGCTGCGGATTGGAATTTGCCATATAAGCGGGTAGTTGGGAAGTTAGTTGTAGAAAGGGAACGGGCTCCTCAGTTGTTATCCGGAGTTCGCTTCTGCCACCCTGGACTCTCTTACTGTCCCCTGAGGTTCCTTTCCCGTCCTTCGAAGTTCCCTTTTCTGTCATCCTGAGCGAAGCGAAGGATCTCGTCCTTTAGCCTTTTATATGAAAAGGACGGGATTTTTTGCCGGAAAAGAGAAGCCTGTTTCACTTTTGCTCAGCAATAGCAAAGGGAATTTGACCTTCCACTAACAACTAACCTCTCACAGCGAACATCTGATTCGTTACAGCCATAAAAAACGGAACCACAGAAGAGACTTTTCTCTTCTGTGGTTCCGCTTTTTATGGCTGATCGCACTTCCACACTTTATGTCGAATTGTTTTCCTGCTTTGCTTCAAATTCCAGCAGGGCCTGAAGGGCCTTTTTCCCCCGGCTGTCAAGGCTGTGATATTGCTTTAAAAGCCGCTGATCGGTCAGGGTAAAATCCACCGGCAGCTTCCGCACGGAAGAGCGCCCGAAAAGATAATCCAGGCTTACATCAAAGTAATCCGCCAAAAGCAAAAGACTTTCATAATTCAGCTGGCGCTTCCCTGTTTCATACAAGCTGTAGGCCGAGCTGGTGATATTCAGCAGGTCGGCCATTTCCTGCTGTGTTCTTCCCATTTGAAGGCGCAATTCCCGCAGCCGCTCCTGCATGCTCTCACTCCCCGCGTATGATGAAAAATAGTATACCGTGCAGGCCAAAAAAATACATGAAATTAAACAAAATGTCGATATTATCCAAGGAAATTCAAGAAAGAAGCTTGACTATATGACAAAATGTTGTATAATGAACCTTAAATTGACATTTTGTCATAAAAAGATTAGCGAAGTGGGTGGTTTTTTCAATGACGAAAACCGCCTCAAAACAATGTGGGGAGGCTATAAAAATGAATGTGCGGAATGGAAAAAAGTTTCTTTCCTTGCTGCTGGCAGTTTGCCTGTTGGCAGGCTGTTTTCCGCTTTCGGCGAGAGCGGACGGCGCATATATGGCATATGAAGCGGTTCGACCAGCATATCATGAGACCTTTCAATACGATACATATGAGTATTCCTATACCATTCCTGAATTTAATCCAAGTTATGTCGGCTTCAATCAGAATTTCCCTAATATAGAAGAAAATGTAGAAAAGGTCAATCAAAAAATTTACCATGATTTATATGATGGGGAAAGTGGAATTCAGGGAGCACTCTCCGATATGGAGAAAGGATATTCTGTTATCCTGCAAAAAGTTGATTACGATGAGTATACCGGGAACGATAATGTGTTATCCATTGTAACAACAATGCAAATTATGTGGGGAGGCCAATGCTTTTACAACACTTACAATATTTCTCTTTCATCAGGAGAAGAGTTATCCGTAGATTCTTTTATAAAAATATGCGGGTGGGAAAAGGAACAGTATGAAAGCGCCGTGAAGCAAGCGCTGGCCGCATGCTTCCAAAAGCATAACAGCGGTGTTGCCAATAATCCGAGCTTTAAGGAAGAGTTTGATCGGAAACTGCAAGAAACTCTTTCCTCCAAAAACCTTGCGTCAGTAAAGCCTTACTTAAACCAAAAGGGTGAATTATGTATTGCGGGGAGAGTCCTATCCTTGGCCGGTGCGGGTGGTTATGAATATCTTCTCAACCTGAAAGAATATACGAATACAAAGGTTTGCTATGAACCGGTGTTACAAAAGCTTATTGATGAGCAGAAGTATGGAGATGAACATAGAAAAACCTGGAATAGGGGGTTGTTCTATGATATTGATGGGGACTCAAGAGAAGAATTGCTGATCTTGCGAGAAGTAACAGGAAAAGACAGCATTGATTGCCTAACAGGCATGGTTTTTACCTCTACCGTTGATGGAAAAATTGTTCCCCTGATTGGAGAAGAGACACTTCAGTACAACGTTGCAGCGCCGAGAACTGCTATTCGTGTTTTAAAGAAGAATGGTAAAAACTACATTTCTGTATTTTCACGAAATTCTGTTTCAGAAGGTGTATGCAGACGCGAAAATGGAAGTCATAGAATCTACGAGGTTTACGGTGGTTCTAAGTCCACGACATCTGTGTATGATACTCCGGCTATTGTGAAATACGAAATGGTGGAAAACTATCAGTCCGGCAAAACAGAGGTGGACGTGCAGGAAAGCTCAGCCTCGATTGATGGCAAAAAGGTTTCCTATCAAGAGTATCTATCTTATATGCAAGGCTTTGAAGAAAAGGAATATGTTTCAGCTCCCTTTATGGAGGGGATTACAGATCCCGTACCACGAGGATATTCCTTTGAGGAGCTTCTTGAGCAGTGCAAGGCAAGTAGTTCTCTGAGATTTTCTGACGTTCCCGCCAGCGCCTACTATTATGATGCCGTTGCCTGGGCGGTGGAAAATGGGATTACTGTTGGAACGGACAAAACCCATTTCAGCCCGGAGCAGCGTTGTACCCGGGCGCAGATCGTTACCTTTCTCTGGCGGGATTCCGGAAGCCCTGAGCCCAACAGCAACCTTACGATCTTTTCCGATGTAAAATCGGGCGAATATTATGAGAAAGCGGTCAAATGGGCGGTAGAGCAAGGGGTCACCAACGGCACGGGGAAAGGAAAATTCAGTCCGGAAGCAAGCTGTACCAGAGCTCAAGCCGTGACCTTCTTGTGGAGAGCAGCGGGTGAGCCGGAGCCCAGCAAGACGGTAAAAAGTTTCTCCGATGTGAAAAAAGGCTCCTATTATGAAAAAGCCGTAAAGTGGGCGGTGGAGCAGGGGATCACCGCCGGGACCGGAAACGGGAAATTCAACCCGGAATCCGGCTGCACCAGAGCCCAGATCGTATCATTTTTGTATCGGGCTTATCAATAAAAAGGAGTGTACGGAAGTATGAAAAAGAGGTTTTTGTCAATTTTACTCGCGGTTCTTTTTGTAATTGGCGTAATGCCGGTTTCGGCGAATGCAGCCACAACGTATAATGTGTCAAGGGCGTTGGATTATGCCAGAGCGAATTGGAACACTGGAAAGGGATTATGCGCCGAATTTGTCAGCGATTGTATAAGGGCTGGAGGGTTGACTTCATATAATACAGAGTGCACCAATCTTTATAACCAGCTTAACAACGAGGTAGTGAGGGGGGCAAGAATTGCCAGTATTCAGTATTTGACTCCATCGGGTAACTACATTAAGACTGCCGATAATAAAGGAAAGGTCTCAAAGGGCGATGTTCTTTTCTGGCTTTGCCAAGGGTGTCCAACGGATTCAGTGGGTGGACCTTACCAGCACACGGCTTTAGTCAGTGATGTTTCAGGAACATATGTCAATGTTTACCAGCATAATGGAGCCCAAAATAACACGCCCGCCTATGTCGGGAATTGTTATGAATGTGGGAGAAGATACTCTCACATGGTGGTTGTTCATTTTGGTACTTCCTCTCCGGATTATATTGTCAATGTCAAAACGGATCAGTACGCTACCGTTCGGAATTCCTGGACGAAGTCTTATTTAAACATCAGCGGGAACAGTAGTGCGAACAACGCCAATGCCACTGTCAACTCCTGGACCGGCGGCAGCGGGGAGGACTTTAAATTTGTGAAAAACGGCGCGGGGTATCTGCTGGTTCCCCGCTGTGCCACGTCAAGGGCGCTCAATATTTACGGCGACGCGCCCGGAGCGGGGGCAAACGTGTGCACCTGGACCACCACTAAGCACGGCACGCAGACCTGGATCCCGGAATATGTGGAATCCATGGGCGGGTTCCTGCTGCGCTCCGCTTATAATCAGAACCTGCTGCTGACCGCTTCCGGCAGTGCCAACGGCTCCAATGTCTGTGTGCAGACCTATAACGGCAAGAAAAATCAGATTTGGACCAGTGATCTGCTTACCGTATTGCCCACAAACCTGAAAACAAATAACAAAAGCAGCTATACCCTGGGCGAAACCGTGACCATCGCCCCCACCGCCACCGGCGCGCAGCAGTACAGCGTCAGCATTTGGGACGGCGGCGCTTTCGGCGCGGGGAACAATGTTTTTCAAAAGCTGAAGTTTACCGGCTCCGTCTCCTACAAGCCCACGAAAGCTGGTACTTATAGTATCCGCATGGACGCCCACAACGGGGCGGGAAAGGCAAGCATTGACCAAAAATTCACGGTAAGCGATATCCCTTGCAGTCTTTCTTTTACGAATACAGTGTCTTCTCTCAATGTAGGGGAAACAAAAACGCTGAGGATCAATTATACAGCGGGAAGCAACATCAAAACGATACGACGGGCGATTTCTACAGGTGCTGTATCCGGTTCTTGGAGCAATACGACAAGCAAGGGTATCGCTGATTTGAATCTTACCGGACAATACGCTGGAACGGCCAATATTACCATTTCCCTTCTAGATGAAAATGAGAAAGCTATACTTTCCAAGTCCTTTAGCATCACAGTAAACCCCCTGCGGGTTTCCAGCGTGTCACTGAACAAGAGCAGCCTTAACCTGACGGTGGGGCAAAGCGAGCTGCTCAGCGCCTCGATAGCGCCCTCTAACGCCACGAACAGGTCGGTTACCTGGTCCAGCAGTAATTCCTCCGTGGTCTCGGTGAGCGGAGGCGCTGTGACCGCCAGAAATCCCGGCACCGCTGTGATCACCGCCACGGTAGACGGAAAAAGCGCCTCCTGCCAGGTGACAGTAAAGGGCGTTGAGGTTAGTCGTGTCACAGTGGATCGGGCTTCTGCCGAGCTCCGAATCGGAGATACTATTCAGTTGAACGCTTCTGTCTACCCCTCCAACGCTGCAGATCGTTCCGTTTCCTGGCGCAGCGACGACTCCTCTGTTGCTTCAGTTTCCTCTACCGGCCTTGTTACCGCGAAAGGAGAGGGGCTCGTCCGTGTGTGGGCCAGAGCAGGAGGGAAAGAAGACTATTGCTCGATTCTGGTGGTTCCGCGCGAGGTGGAGGGCCTGACCCTCAGCGCCTCCGAGTTGGAGCTTTCTCCCGGGGAAACTCAGCTGCTGTCGGCCTCCGTATACCCTTCGGACGCCTGGAACAGCACGGTCACCTGGAGCTCCAGCGCGCCGGAAATTGTACAGGTGGTAGACGGATGGCTCACAGCCCTGAAGCCCGGAAAAGCGGTTATCACTGCCAAAGCAGGGTCGTTCTCCAAAACCTGTGCGGTGACGGTTTCCGAAATAGAGGTGGAAGAGCTTCGGATTTCAGAAAGCTTTTTAGAGCTTGCCCCCGAAGAAACAAAAACCCTTTCCGTGGGGATCCTTCCGGAAAGCGCCGCTAACAGAAGCGTTTCCTGGAGCAGCAGCGACCGGGAGATCGCTGTGGTGGAAAACGGGCAGGTTACGGGAATCAGCCCCGGCTTTGTCAAGATCACCGCGGCCTGCGGGCGCCTGGAGGCTACCTGCTACGTCAGGGTACTGGGCGTGGGAGATGAGCTTCTGGACCCCACGGAGGAAAATGAATTTGTCGATGTTCCCAACGGCGCTTATTTTTCCGCCGCCGTGGATTGGGCTGTGGAAAAGGGAATTACCGCCGGAACGGATAAAAGCCATTTCCGCCCCAACCAGGTCTGCACCAGGGCCCAGGCCGTTACCTTTCTGTGGCGCGCGGCGGGCTCCCCCAAGCCCCTGAACGCCGAGGTGAGCTTTACCGATATTTCCGAAACCGAGTATTATTACGACGCCGTGATCTGGGCGGCGGAGCGCGGCATTACCGGCGGCGTGGGCGAAAATCGGTTCGCCCCCAACGACAAATGCACCAGGGCCCAGATCGTCTGCTTTATGCATCGCATGGAGGGCATGCCGGAGGTTTCCTCCGTCAGTCCCTTCCGGGACGTTCCCCCCACCATGTACTACGCCAATTCCGTGGCCTGGGCTGTGGAAAACGGCATCACCGCAGGCACCAGTGCTACCACCTTCAGCCCTCACAACGATTGCAGCCGCGGCCAGATCGTGTCCTTCCTCTACCGCTTTCTGGGGTAAGGTGGGGCTAAAGACAGAATAAAGAAAAAGAGTAAGCCAGCTCGCGCGGGCTGGCTTTGTGGGAAAGGATGAAAATTGTTATGAAACGAAAAATTGTATCATTTTTGTTGGCGGTTTGCCTGGTGGCAGGCTGCTGGCCGGTGTCCGCTTTGGGCTTAGAAGCAGGGAAAATCAATACGGAAACTCGGCTTTCAGCCGCCCGGGAGCTGACAGAAGCGGAGTGTGAAGAGATCGCGAAAGCCTATTGGAGCAGGCCAAGCGGAGAAGGCGTTACCGGCGGAAATTCGATAATTTTTCACGGAAAGAAATATTACAATTATATTCTTAAGTGGTGGGTTGAAGATCACTGGTCTGCAATCGATTACCTTTTTGTAGAAGCTGCGACCGGAAATTGTTATTATGGGCTTTCCGAACCGGAATATCGGGTCATAAAAGTCAAGGGGAATGAAACGCTCTCCTTTGAGGGGATTCTCACCCAGCGCGATTACGAAATCAACAGTGCAAATAAAGGGACAGCCTATATCTTGAAGCTGGACGAAGATATACGCGTGAAAATTTTTGATTCAACACAGGGATATTATGGTGAGGCAAAAAAATTAAATGAAATACAGGTCAACTTTTCAACTGCCGTCTCCAAAGCGGATATCCAAAAGGGGCTGAATTGCCGCATAGAAGTAAAAGGCTCCGCAATAATTGCGCATACCGGGCACCATCTTACTCCCGTGGTGCTGACAGAGAGTCAAATTGTTTCCAATACATCATCGAATGGTTCTGATACAGACTCCCCCAGCTTACAACAGGAATTCTACTTTGGCGGAAAACATATCGCAACAATTCTGCTGCCCGAAGCTTGGAAGGGTCACTTGGAAATTGAAAAAGATTCGGATTCCATCAGCTTTTATTCGCGATTAAACAAGAATGCTTCTTATGGTGGACGGCTTTTCAGCATTGGCGTATGGTCAAATGATACCTGGAAAAATATGCCTCGCCGTCAACTTCTTAAAACATTTCAGCTCAACGGAAAGCAATACGACCTGATTCTATGGGGGCCAACAGATGTTCAACATAACCATGATGATTCCGCATGCCGCGAAGAATGGCTGCTTATGGAAGGCAAAGAGCAGGAAATTATTGATAACATCATCTATTATATTGACGAGAACGCTTCCGAACCGGACACGCCGAACAGGTTTTCCGATGTTTCCGAAAAAGCCTATTATTATGATGCAGTTGCTTGGGCGGTGGAAAACGGGATTACTGTTGGGACAGACAAAACTCACTTCAGCCCGGAGCAGCGCTGTACCCGCGCCCAGATCGTCAGCTTCCTTTGGCGAGCTGACGGAAGTCCTGAGCCCAACAGCAGCCTTACGATCTTTTCCGATGTAAAAGCGGGCGAATATTATGAGAAAGCGGTTAGGTGGGCTGTGGAAGAAGGAATCACCAACGGCACCGGAAAAGGAAAATTCAGCCCGGAAGCAAGCTGTACCAGAGCTCAGGCTGTAACCTTCCTCTGGAGGGCGGCAGGGGAACCCGAACCCAGCGGCACGGCGAAAAATTTTACCGATGTCGTAAAAGGCTCTTACTATGAAAAAGCGGTCAAATGGGCCATAGAAAAAGGGATCACCGCTGGTACCGGAAACGGAAAGTTCAGTCCGGAAACAAGCTGCACCAGAGCCCAAATTGTGTCGTTCCTGTATCGGTATGCGGGATAAGTCGTAAGTTTTGGTTTGATTATCAAAGGTGTTTTATTCTCCTGTTATTATTGAACAAAAAACAAGGAGAACCTTGCTTTCCTGGTGAAGAAGCTTGTTCTTTAGTTGTGAGTTGTGAGTAGTTAGTTGTTAGAAAGGTCAAGGACGAGATTCTTCGCCTGCGGTTCAGAATGACAGTGGGGAACTGTTTGATAAATTGGGATTTACCTGCCCTTAGCCTCCCCTTGTTTACAAGGGGAGGGGGACCGCCGAACGGGTGAGCGCGTCCCGGTGGGACGCTGGTGCGAACCGACCGAGCCGACAGGCGAG
>CAJUTL010000024.1 GCA_910589395.1 uncultured Oscillospiraceae bacterium | reverse complement strand
GCAAAAGGGCAAAGGACGAGATTCTTCACTTCGTTCAGAATGACAGGTGGAAGGTAAGCGGGCAACCGCTAAATTCTAATTTATCGATTAGTCCCCTCCTGTCATTCTGAGGAACGAAGTGAAGAAGAATCTCGTCCTTAATTCCAGGGCAAAAGGTCAAAGGACGAGATTCTTCACTTCGTTCAGAATGACAGGTGGGAGGTGAGCGGATAACCGCTAAATTCCAATTCGCCGGGCTCTGCCCTTTCTCATTGCTCATTTCTAATTGCCCTTTGCACGCCTCCCTGTTTTCGGCCCGTGTACAAAAAGGGCAAGGCAAACTGAAAAGTCTGCCTTGCCCCGATTTCTATCATTTGAAAGCTGTATCCCCCCGCAGCTATTCTGCGTCAAATATTTTGGTATTCCTCAATGATCTGCCGGGCCAGCTTGGCGTCTACCCGGATAAAGCCCTCCGGGTCTACAAAATCCAGGGTGCGCAGTACCTCTTGGGACTGCTTATACACGTCCAGCTTGGTGGAATGATACACCGGCTCTGTTTTTCTGGGCAGGAAAATGGCGAACTCCATTTCCCCCTCCTTTTCATTGATCCGGCTGAAATAGGCGTGTACCCTACTGACCTGATACGTATTTTTAATGATGCCGCAAAGAGCGTTTTTCACCAGCTCTACCGCCACATCGTCATAGCCCGCATCAAAGGTAAGGATCTTTTCCTTCAGCTCTGCCAGGTTTTTTACGCTGCGCTTGACGTAATCCTTTACCGCCTCTGTGGGCTCTACCGCGCCGTTGGTGCCCATGGGAGCGGTACTGATCACATAACCGGCCACCGGGTCGGTATAAATAAAAGGGTACGCCATGGCCGCAAAATAGTTGCAGCGTTTACAGCGCCAGTCAAACAGGGTTTCCTCCAGGATCTTCTGCTTGAATTCCGGGTTCTCCCTGACATTGATGCTGGAAAACAGCTGATATTTCTGAGACTCCCCGCATTGAGGACAGATGATATCCTTGATAATTTCCGTAGACATTCCCGCATTCCCTCCAAAGCCCGGCTCGATCAGCCTTCAAAAGGCAGGCCGGCGTTTTCGTCCGGCTGCGCGGGTACGGGAGCCTCTTCCGCCGCCTTTGTCGGATCGTGGTCAAAACGCTTTACATCCTCCAGGGTGATCTCCTCGGCCTCGCCATCCCGCACATAAACAGCTGTGGGACCGTCCGCGCCGACGATGATCCCTACAGAAGCCGCTTCTTTGCTGTCCGCCTGATAAAACTGCTCCAGCTGATCCAGCGCCTTTTCCAAGCGGCCCTCAATAGCCTCCAGCTCCGCGCAGTGCGCTTCTGTTACCGGATTGTTCTGATCCCGCAGATTGTTGTAATAATAACGTCCCAAGGCCAGATATTCCTTTTCCGCCGCCGCTTCCTCACAGCGGATCACCGTGCGAATGCGGTTGAGATACGCAGCCTTGCGGTTCTTTTCCCCCAAAAAGCCGGCGGCGTCTCCTACTGCTTTTCCGATGCTTTCTAAAAATTTCATGCTGACAGCTCCTTTTCGCGGATATGTATTTTTTCACCAACGGCCATGCACAGGCCTGACAGGTGTTTCTATGCTTTCAGCATTTATTATACCGCATTTCGAAAAAAAATAACACCCCCTATTTTCTGAATTTTCTGAATTTTCCCGGCGTTCTTTATAAGGCCGCACCCAACAGGCTTCTGTATCGTGACTTTTTGAGCCTGTACAAATCGGCGGAAAGCCTGTATAATGGCTCCAACAGCAATGGAAAAGGAAGGAAACGGGAATGGACCACAGCGATCTGAAAAAACGCCTGAAGAGCATTCGAATGTTCGTATTGGATATGGACGGCACCATCTATTTGGGCGACCGGCTTTTTCCCTTTACCAAAAAATTTTTGGAGAATATAAAAAGCGCCGGAAAGGATTTCTGTTTTTTTACGAACAACAGCTCAAAAAACCGGGAAGCCTATCTTCAAAAGCTGCGCGGCATGGGAATTTCCGCCGCTTCGGAGCAGATGCTGCTCTCAAACGATGTGATTTTAGAATGGCTCAGAGAACACCACCCCGGAGAAAGCTGCTATGTGGTGGGTACGCCGTTTTTGCTGGAGGATTTCCGCAAGGCCGGGATTCCGCTGAAGGAAGAGGACCCGGATTACGTGGTACTGGGCTTTGACACCACGCTGACCTATGAAAAGCTTTCTCGGGCCTGCTCCCTGATCCGGCGGAGAAAACCCGTTTACGGCGTAAACCCTGATCTCAACTGTCCTGTGGAGGACGGCTTTCTTCCGGACTGCGGTTCCATTGCCGCCCTGGTCAAGGCCTCTACCGGCGTGGAATGCGAATTTTTCGGAAAGCCCTCCCGGCACACGCTTTCTTACCTGCTGAAGCGCACCGGCTGCCGGCCGGAGGAGCTGGCGGTGATCGGTGACCGGCTTTATACCGATATTGCCGTGGCGGACGGTACGGCCGTTACCTCTATTTTGGTCATGAGCGGCGAAACCACGCCGGAGCTGCTTGCCGCCAGCAAGTATAGGCCCGATTTTGTTCTCCGTGATTTGGAAGAACTCAGTAAGCTGCTTTTGCTTTGTTGAATTTTATTTCCCCTATTGCGAACTCTTGGCTTTCTATATCAAAGACTATCCATCTCGTAGCAGATGTATAGTCTTTTCTTGTTGGAACATACTAGGGAACAGAAAAGAAAAAGGTATGGTGAATGTTATGGAATACGTAAATGCCTTTTGGGTGGGCGGGCTGATCTGCGTGATCGGTCAGCTGCTGATCGACCTGACAAAGCTGACCCCGGCCCGGATCATGGTTCTGTATGTTACTGCCGGAGTGGTCCTGGGGGCACTGGGGCTCTATAAGCCGCTGGTGGACTTTGCGGGCTGCGGGGCTACGGTTCCCCTTTCCGGCTTTGGCTGGGCCCTTTCCGAGGGCGTAAAAGAGGCCGTACAGCAAAAGGGCTTTCTCGGCATCTTTACCGGCGGATTTACCGCTGGAGCCGCCGGAACCGCCGCCGCCGTTTTCTTCGGATACCTGGCGGCTCTGCTGGCAAAGCCCAGAGATAAATCTTAAAACTTGTACCGATAAGATACGCATACAGATCCTCGATATGTGCTTTGTTCTATCAGTAGAAATTCTTAAGGCCCGGTGGTTGCTATGAAGAAACAGACGCGTCCTCAAAAAAGGAGCACGTCTGTTTCTTTCGTTTTATGGAAGTTCATTCCCGGCGGCGCGGTACAAAGCGTACCAATCGGCGCGGGTAAGCTCGACCGATTCGGCGGTGCAAATGTCCGCAAGGCGGCGAATATTTGTTGTACCGGTAATGACCTGCAGCTTAGCGGGGTGGCGAAGGATCCAGGCAGCCGCCATAGCGGTTTTCGATACGTGATACTTTTCGCCCATCTCCCCAAGCGCCTTGTTCAGCTCCGGAAATTGATCGTTCTCCAGGAAGGTGCCCTCAAAAAAGCCGTATTGGAATGGGGACCATGCCTGCAGGGTGATGCCGTTCAGGCGGCAATAGTCCAGCACCTCGCCGTCGTGATCTGCCGCGTTCGCAAAGCGGGTATTCGTTTGGATCCCGTGGTCGATCATGCCTGTGCACATCAGGCCAAACTGCATTTGATTCACCCGAAGCTTCTGCCTGAGCCCCGATTGCAGCAGCATGAGCTGGCGGGCGTTGAAATTACTGACGCCGAACTGCCGCACCTTTCCGGAGGATCCCAGAAGGTCAAAGGCCTCTCCCACCTCCTCCGGCTCCATCAGGGCGTCCGGGCGGTGCAGCAGCAGAAAATCCAGATGATCCGTATGCAGGCGGTTTAAAATACCGTCTACGCTCTGCAAAATATAGTCCTTGGAAAAATCATACATGCCATCGTGAATGGCGCATTTGCTCTGCAATACAAGCTGTTCCCGCAGACCGGGCTCCCGGGCCAGCACCTTTCCGAAAAGCTCTTCACAGCCTCCGCCCCCGTAAATATCGGCATGGTCAAAAAAGTTTACACCGCATTCCAGTGCGCTGTGCAAATATGTACTCAGCTCTTTTTCGCTCAGAGAGCCGATCCGCATACAGCCCTGCCCGATCACAGAGGCCTGTATACCGGATCCGCCCAGATCGATCCTTTTCATTTCGGTAAGCTCCTCTCGTTTCACAGCCTTTACCGCCGTTTGATAAAAAAGCAGCGTGGACACAACAAAGCTGCAGCGAAAGACCATTTCTTCCCTGCCGCCGCTTCTCGTCCACACTGCTTTTCAGGTTTCGGCTTTATTGAATAGAACAATCCAGATAGTGCTCCAACTCTTCCTCGTCCCGCTTTTTATCGAGATACAGAAGCAGTGCGGACAAAGAGGCTACTACCGCCGCCACCGCCGCGATCACACCGATAAAAACAGCCAGCTTGCTTCCTTTTTTCATACGAACACCTCCGAATAGGATTTCAGTTTCTCTATTTAAGGCAGCACCGCAATATATCGCTTAAGACAATAGCCGTAAATTTGCGGTGCTACTTTAAGAATATGATACCCAATCTCCCGAGAAAAGTCAACAGAAAAAAGAACTCTCCTCAGAAAATCCAACGCAAAATGTGACAAAAGACAAACTAAAAACCGAAGGGCAAATCCCTTCGGTTTTCTGAATTCTATTTTTCAGCAAAGAGCATAACAGACGCATCGGCCTTTACGCGCTGGCGTTCAGCTTCTTATCCAGAGCAGCTTTCTTTCTGGAAGCGGTATTCTTATGCAGGATACCCTTGGCGGCAGCCTGATCGATCTTCTTGATCGCAACGCGTACAGCGGCGGCCTTGTTTTCGGCATTGCCCTCAATAGCGGCGTTGGCCTTCTTGATCTCCGTTTTGAGCTCAGAATTGATCGCCTTATTCTGCATGGTCTTGGCAGCGATCACCTTGACACGCTTTTTCGCTGATTTGATGTTCGGCATGAGTTACACCTCCTTGCTATCCAATAACGCAGAAATAATCATAGCACGGAACCTTAAAAAAAGCAAGCTTTTTTTGATTTTTCCTGTTTCTCCACCGCCGTAAAACAGATACTTCTATTGACTTCTTCACTATTCTCTCTACCTTCTAGCTTCCCAAAAATCGGCCCTGCCGTTTCGTGAAAAGTGAAGAAGAAAAAATCGGCAAGTCACTGAAGAGACTTGCCGATTTTTGGCACCCCCAACCGGAATCGAACCGATAACTGCCCCTTAGGAGGGGGCTGTTATATCCGTTTAACTATGGAGGCGTATTCAAAGAACCAAGGTTTCCTCACTTCCCTTGTATTTTACCGCAAGCGGCGGCTTTTGTCAATTTGAAAATATACTTTTGCTCTTTTCCCCGGCAAAGCTGCCTTGAATCGCCCTGAGGCGCACAAAGAAGCCGCCCAACGCATAAGATGGAAAAAGTTTGATCAGGAGGCGCTTTCCATGCCGATTCGCATTTTTGTTGACCAGGGCCACAACCCCAGAGGCCACAATACCGGGGCCGTGGGAAACGGCCTGGTGGAGCAGGATATCACCTACGAGGTCGGGCTCTATCTGGCTCAGCTGCTAAATGACGACCCCCGCTTTACCGCCCGGCTCTCCCGCCCCACGCCGGACACCATTTTGGGCACCAATAACTCCACCAGCCTGCAGGCCAGGGTCAATATGGCAAATTCCTGGCCCGCCGATTATTTTGTGAGCATTCACTGCAATTCCAACACAAACCCCGCCATCAACGGCAGCGAGGTATATGTATACCAGGAGAATACCCAATCCTACTGGCTGGCTCAACATATTCTGAACGGCCTTGTAGCCGAGGTTGGAACCCGGGATAACGGCGTTCGCGTCAACCCTTCCCTTTATGTGCTGCGCCGCACCAGAATGCCCGCCGTTTTAGTGGAGCTGGCTTATCTGAGCAACACCGCCGACGCCCAAAAACTTCGGGACGATCCCAGAGGCTTTGCCAGGGGAATTTACAACGGTATGCTCAGCTACTTTGGATTTTAGAGCCTGGCGCCGAAGAAGAAAAACCGCTGCGGAGAGGCTTCTGCCTGACCGCGGCGGTTTTTACTTTGAAGTTTTACTTTGAGGAAAGCCTTTTCTCAGGTTCCCCCGAATGACAGCTGCCGCAGAGAGCACAGCCCGCACAGCCGCCGGAGCAGCCACAGGCGGATTTGCCCTTTCTCTTATTTTTCATCAGAGAACCCAAAACAGCGGCTACTATCAGCAGCACAACGCTTCCTGCCAAAAGCGTTCCCCAATTTGCGGCAAGCCAATGAAGCATAAAGCTTTTCCTCCTGTCTTCTCACTTATTTTACGGGAACAGTGGTAGTCAGCCGGTTTGCTTCCCGATAGGGACGAAACAGCAGATAAAGCATTCCGGCAAGCAGCACCAGCGCCGCGATCAGCCCGAAAACATTCAGGTTTCCGGTAAAGGCCGAGCCGAACTGATACACGATCAGCGAGATCACATAGGCAAAGCCGCACTGGTAGCCGATGGCGAACCAGGTCCATTTGGCGCTGTTCATCTCCCGCTTGATCGCGCCGATGGCGGCAAAGCAGGGCGCGCACAGCAGGTTGAACACCAGGAAGGAATAGGCCGCGATCCCGGAGAAAGCCGCAGAGAAGCCCGCCCAGGCTCCGCCGGAGCCGCCGTACAGAATGCCCAAGGTTCCCACAATATTTTCCTTGGCGATCAGTCCAGTGATGGAGGCCACAGCCGCCTGCCAGTTCCCCCAGCCCAGAGGAGTAAAGATCCAGGCGATGGCGCTGCCAATGGCAGCAAGGATCGAGGAATTGATCTCCTCCTCACTGAGCATACGGAACGTGCCATCTACTACACCGAAGTAGGTCGTAAACCAGACCAGAATGGTGGAAAGTAAAATGATGGTTCCCGCCTTTTTGATAAAGGACCAGCCTCGCTCCCACATGGAACGAATCACGTTCCCCACAGTGGGCCAGTGGTAGGCGGGCAGTTCCATGACGAAGGGAGCCGGGTCGCCGGAAAACAGTTTTGTTTTCTTCAGCATGACGCCCGATACCACGATGGCAGCCACTCCGATAAAGTAAGCGGAGGTCGCCACCCAGGCTGAACCGCCAAACACCGCGCCGGCGATCATGCCGATAAAGGGCAGCTTGGCGCTGCAGGGAATGAAGGTGGTGGTCATGATGGTCATACGGCGGTCCCGTTCGTTTTCAATGGTGCGGGAGGCCATGATCCCCGGCACTCCGCAGCCGGAGCCGATCAGCATGGGAATAAAGGACTTTCCGGAAAGCCCAAATTTTCGGAAGATGCGATCCAGCACAAAGGCAATACGGGACATATACCCACAGGCCTCCAAAAAGGCCAGCAGCAGGAACAGCACCAGCATTTGCGGCACAAAGCCCAGCACCGCTCCAACGCCTGCCACAATGCCGTCCAGGATCAGGCCCTGAAGCCAGTCCGCACAGTGGATCGCCTCCAGACCGCCTTCGATCAGCGGCGGAATTCCCGGCACCCACACGCCGTAAGCGGCAGTATCAGGTGCGCCGAAGCCTTCTTTATATTCTGTATTGAGATACTGCTCCACAGCGTCCAGAAGCTGTGCCCGGCCTGTATCGGAAACCGCTGTGATTTCCAAAGTTTCCTCGTCCTCCAGCTCGTAAGTAACCTTGGCGTCTTCCGGCACGGCGGCTGCTAACGCCGTCAGAGCCGCTTTGGCCCCTTCTTCGGTATAGCTCTCGCTCTCCCCATCCAGCGCCTCCGCCATTTCCTCTGTGCCGTATTCTTCCAGAAAAGCGCCAATGATCTGATCGCTGTCTCCATAGGCTTCGGCAGCCTCTTCATAGGCGGAGGTGCCGATGCCAAACAGATGCCAGCCGTCTCCGAAGAGGCCGTCATTGGCCCAGTCGGTAGCGGAGGTTCCCACAGTCACCATGGCAAGATAATATACGACAAACATCACGGCAACAAAAATGGGAAGACCCAAGAAGCGGTTGGTGACCACCTTGTCGATTTTATCGGAAACGGAAAGCTGTCCGGCGTTTTTCCTGTGATAACAGCCCTTCAGCAAAGAAGCAATATAGAGATACCGCTCGTTGGTGATGATGCTTTCGGCGTCGTCCTCTAACTCCACTTCCGCGGCTTTGATATCCTCTTCTATGTGCTTTTGTATTTCGGGCTTTACCGCAAGCTGTTCCAGCACCTTGTCGTCCCGCTCAAATATTTTGATGGCGTACCAGCGCTGCTGCTCAGCGGGCAGCTCGTGGACCGCCGCCTCTTCGATATGGGCGATGGCATGCTCTACCGCGCCGGAAAAGGTATGCATCGGCACGGTTTTTTCTGACCTGGCCGCCTCAATGGCCGCCTGCGCCGCTTCCGCGATCCCCGTCCCCTTCAGGGCGGAGAGCTCCACCACCCGACAGCCCAAAGTGCGGGAAAGCTCTTCCATATTGATCTTATCGCCGTTTTTCCTGACAAGATCCATCATGTTGATGGCAATCACCACCGGAATGCCCAATTCTGTAAGCTGCGTAGTAAGATACAGGTTCCGTTCCAGATTGGTGCCGTCTACAATGTTCAAAATTGCGTCGGGACGCTCACCGATCAAATAATTTCTGGCCACTACCTCCTCCAGCGTATAGGGAGAAAGCGAATAGATGCCGGGCAGGTCGGTGACAATGACGTCCTCGTGCTTTTTCAGCTTTCCTTCCTTTTTCTCCACCGTTACGCCGGGCCAGTTCCCCACAAATTGGTTGGAACCGGTCAGGGCGTTGAACAAGGTGGTTTTTCCGCTGTTTGGGTTGCCCGCCAGGGCGATCCGCATTTTCATGGTACTCACGTTCCTTTCCTCTGAGTTTCAAGGCAGAGCCGGTAGATAGCCGAGACTAACCGCCTGCTGAAAAAAATTGGGGCCCCTCCCCTGTGTTTTTCGTATCGCTTTAGGGGTTGTTTGAAAATAGAGAAAGCGTCGGATTTTTTGTACAAGGCGAGACGGCTTCCAGGCGGAGGAACCACAGGAGCTCCAACGCGGAAATCCGTCCGAATCGGGCAAAAAGACGACGTTTGCGATTTTTCAAACGACTCCTAAGCGGACATGATCTCGATCAGCTCCGCGTCCGCTTTTCGAATAGAAAGCTCATAGCCGCGCACAGTGACCTCTACCGGATCTCCCAGCGGCGCCACCTTACGGATCTGCACCTCTACGCCCTTTGTGATCCCCATATCCATGATCCGGCGCTTTACCGCGCCTTCTCCGTGGAGCCTTACCACCGTTACCCGGTCGCCGATTTTCGCCTCCCGCAGTGTTTTCATTGGTTTGCCCTCCTTTCTAAATACTTTTACACAGACCGCTTGCTTGGAAAGCGGTCTGCCTTAAACCAAAATTTTCTGCGCCATTTCCCGGCTGATCGCCACCCGGGCTTCCTTCACCTTGACGATGATATTGCCGCCCATGGCCGTGATCACCTTTACGGTGCCGCCGACTACAAAGCCCAGGTTTTCCAGGTGCTTTTTTACCTCCGGCGTTCCCCCCACCTTTTTGATCATTTTTTCTTCTCCGAGCCCTGCGAATGTCAATGGCATTTTTCTTCCAGCCCTTCTCTCATGAAATCGCTCAGTCGAATTAGCCAAAGCTAACTCCGCGCTTAAATTTTCGGTTAGCTGTGGCTAACCTTCTGATATATCATAGTTCCACTTCCGGAAATTGTCAATAGGAGTTTTCCATTTTCAGCGGGATCAACAATCAGTTAGCAGAAACTAACCGATTTCTTTGTAAAACCTGCCTGAACAGTCCGCTGTTTTCTGTCAATCCAGGCGTTCTCCCTCATTGCCGTAGCATTCGCTGAAGCGGGCGGCAAAGGCCGGAGGCTCCTCTTTCGCATAAAGATGAGAAATATCCCCAAAGGCATTGACCCGAAAGCTGGCGATCCCCGGCCGGCGTTCCTCCGTGATCACCGTGGTAACGGAGGAGGGCAGCGCCACAAAGCCATGCCAAAGCACCATGGGAGACACGTTCAACAGGTGACTGAGCAACACGCATTCCACGCCGAAATGGCAGAAAAACACCAGAGCATCGTTATTGCCCTGCTCTACCCGGTACAGCGCTCCCTCCCGCCGGTAGCCATACTCCGCTAAAAGCTGATCCAGACCGGAAATGACCCAATGGTATTCCCGGGCCACATCTCCCGCTGCCATAGTCTCGTTTTGAAGCCACTCCCGATGGGAAAAGAACCTCGAATCCTTCGTCCAATCCTGGGGAAGCCAATCCCAGCAAATAGATTCCTGCTCCACACGATCCGGCCGGTGGATCTGTCCGCTAAACTCTCTGAGCCACTCGCATTCCACAGCAGTGCGTCCCAGTTTTTCCAGGGTGGGCCGGGCAGTATCCTTTGCCCTTCCCATGGGAGAGCAGAAATAGGCAACTGCAGGGATCTTTACCATGCGCTCTGAGAGATATTCCACCTCGCGCCAACCCTTTTCCGTAAGAGAATCGATGGAATAATCGGGATCTCCATGACGAACAAAGTAAAGCTTCATAAAAGACGTCCTTTCTGCTGAAATTCGGTTTCATAGCGTTTTACTACGAAGTCGGTTCTTCCTCTGCCTGTTCCCTGCGGATCCATTCCACAAGGGGACTCAGATATTCCTCCGAGGAAATATCGTAGGAATGGGAAATTGCCTGCTCAAAGGCCGCTTCCTCCGAGGTTTTTTCCTTTTTCTTCCGTATCATGGCGGCTGCCGCTTTCATGAGAAGGCGATCCCAAAAAACCATTTTTTCATAACACAGGCCGCTTTGCAAATAGAAATGAGGAAGCTCTGCAAGCTCTGTTTCCGAGAGATTCTGTTTCCAAAAGCCTTCCACGGTTTCCTTCGCTTCGTTGGGAGTTGCCCCGGTTACAAATAAGGCAAATTTCGAAACCGGCACATTTTGAAGCAGCTTGCGCATTTTTCCGTAACCATCGATCCGCCCCGCGTGGGCCCGGCTTCCAAATATCACTGTGTCATACGCCGAAAGCCGCTTAGCCGTCGTTTCGCTGAGCTTCATCAAATCACAGGCTGTTTCTTTTGCCGCAAGCTTGGCATATTTTTCGGTAAATCCTGTTTTGCTTTGATAGACTATCACAATTTTACCGCTCATGCAAATCCACCTTTCTGTTCCTGCTCCTGCCGGTCTTGTTTTGCCTGTTCCAAAAAAGCCCGGTAGGCTTTTTCCTGCTGCGCGAATATTTCATCTGTGGAGATCCCCGGCGACGTCATGGAAAAAATTGCCCCCAGACCTATGGTATAGATCAGCATTTGCAGGTGGAGCTGCCGGGCCTCTTCCCTGCCGATCCGTAATTCCTCCGCAAGGCGCTTTGCCATGTTCCGATCTGCCTCTTCCCGGTAAAGGTCGTCCAGGGAAGAAATCCCATTCCTTTGGTGCAAAATAAAAATTTTGAAAAGATGGGGCTCGTCCTTTGCCAGCGTAACATAAGCCTGCCCGATAGACCGGAAGGGCTCCTGCGGATTTGCGCGTTCCGCCGCGTATTCCCGAACAAACCGCTTGACCCGGCGGATCACGTCCTGCCGCAGGCCCTCCATGCTTTCGCAGTAGCTGTAAATCGGTTGTACGGAGCAGCCCAGCTTTTCCGCGAGCCCCTTTACCGTGATCTGCTCCATGCCGCCGGACCGGGCCGCTTCAAAGGCCGCCTCTACCACCATTTCCTTTGTAATTCTCTGCTTTGGCACTGCTTCACCACCTATATATAACCCAGTTATATAACTCAATTATATGTGTGCTGCGGCCCTTTGTCAATGCTGTAAGCAAAATATTCTCCGTCCGCCTGTTCCAAGCGCCACCGCGGCACAAAAAGCGGCGCGCCCATCGGATTGCCCGAGCAGGCGCGCGTTTTGCAGAACAGCCGCAGGATAAGCCCCCTTCCGCCTTATTCCTCCGGCTCTGTTTTTCTTTCCGGCAGGCTTCCTTCCCCGCCCATCAGGGCGGTCAGCTCCTCGATCCGCTCCAGCGGAAAGGGGGGATTTGCCAAAGGTTTTAAGGCGATGGACATCAGCTTCATGGGGTTATCGTCCGCCAGGACCCGGTTCGAGCTGAGGTGCCCGCACCGGCGGCAGCGGTGAACAATGGCCCACTCGCCATTATTCCTCACCCACACGGCAATGGGCTCCATCAGGCCGCCGCAGTCCGATTCCCTGTCCCCCGGCTCGTTATCCACATGGAGGCTGGAAAGGCAGTTGGGGCAATGATTGCGGTGGTCACTGCCGGCGCCGCCGGGCACCACCGTGCGCCCGCAGTTTTTGCAGGTAAAGGTTTCGTCACAGGCATGGGTTTTATAATAGCCCTTCTCGTATTGTCTTCTTTTGTTTTCCCGGTTCATGTTATCGCGGCCCCTTTCGCCGAAATTCTTCTGTGCCTATTCTACACAATTTTCAGCCGTTCGTCCAGCAGGATTTTGAGTTGTTAGTTGTTAGAGAAGAGCGTGTGCAATGAAGAATGAGCAATTAGGAAGGGCAAGGGGATTGGTACGTTAAATTGGAATTTAGCGGCTATCCACGCACCTCCCTCCTGTCATTACTGAACAGAAAGCAAGGAGGCCTTGCTTTCTCGGTGAAGAATCTCGTCCTTGGTCCTTTTGTCCTGAAATTAAGGACGAGATTCTTCGCCTGCGGCTCAGAATGACAAAGGGCAATTGTCCTTTATTATTAATTATCAATTACTAATTGCTAATTGCCATTGCCTATGATCGCCTGGTTCTTTTCAGCAGGCATTGTCCTCCATAAAGAACCGTCCAGCAGAGGAGGCAGAGAACCGGCAGGCCGATCAGATAACCGGGGGTTCCCAGCCAGGCTTCAAACAGGGAAAGGGGATTTCCCTCTCCCGCGGAGCTGAGGAACATGAAATTGGTGCCGAAGCTTCGGTTGAAGCAATAGACGGCCGCTACCACCGGCAAACAGAAGGGCAGCGCCTTCAGGAATCGGGAAAGGCTGGGCTGAAAACCGCCGCACAGCAGCAAAAAGGGATACAGAAACAGCAGGATATGGGCGGTAAAGCTGTGAATACACAGGGCGTTGCACAAGGGCAGATAGCTCCAGCCGGGAAACAGCAGGGCAAGGGCCGCTCCCGGCAGGCATATGGCATAGAGGATCTCCTGCAGAGCGGCGGTGGGCCTGCACACGTCCGCCAGGATCACAAAAATATTGATGCTGCAAAGGTGCAGGGGCAGAAAATCCACCCGGAAACGGCCGGTTATCAGCGTGGAGCAGACCTTAAAAAGCTCGTCCAGGAGCAGCAGTGCCGCCAAAAGCCGGAGACAGCTTTTTCGCTTTCTCTCCCCCCAGGCCCGATAACGGCTTCCCAGCAAAAGACACAAGAAAAGGCAGGCCCCCAGCCAGGCTAAATGCCCGGGGCTAAACAGAGAAAATCCTTTTCCGGGCGAGATCGTAAAACCCGTATCCCAAAAGTATTTTGCCAATCGAATCACCTCTTTTGTCCTTGGCGAAGTTCATGCCGAGTACGCCGGTCATGGGCTTTGCCTTATGCCCTTACTCAGTACACGGCTTCCGCCAGCCGCCGGGCGGTTTCCTCCATGCGCTCCGGAGCGATACCGGAATAATTCACCACGATACACCCGCCGCCTGCCCGTGCCGGGCGGCTGTGATATCCGGACAGGCAGGAAAGCTGTATGCCCCGCTCCGCCGCCCGGCGCGTCAGCTCTTCATCGGGATAAGGGGAATGTGTTTCCAGCAGGAAATGCAGGCCCGCGTCCGCTTCCCGGATCTGACAGCGGCTTCCCAGGGGGCTTTTCAGGATCGCCTCGACCATGGCGTCCCGCCGGCGGCGGTAAAAATGCCGGGTTCTGGCTAGGTGAGACTCAAAGAAGCCTCCCGCGATAAATTTTGCCAGGGTCATTTGCTCAAAGCTGGGAACCGTACAGGAAATAAAACCGAGCCGCCGGGAAAACCGCCGGGAAAGCTCCGGCGGCAGCACCAGGTAACTGATACGGATCGCCGGGGTAAGCGTTTTGGAAAAGGTATTGACATAGAGTACTCGTCCCGCCCGGTCTATGCTCTGCATGGTGGGAACCGGTTTTCCGGAAAAGCGGAACTCGCTGTCGTAATCGTCCTCTATGAGGTAGCGATCCTCCTTCTCCTCCGCCCAGGAAAGAAGCTCTCTGCGCCGGGAAACCGGCATAACCGCCCCAGTGGGGAAATGGTGGCTGGGAGAAATATGGACTGTCTCTGCTTCGCTCTGCCGCAGCGCGTTTACGGAAAGGCCCTGGGAATCTAAAGGAACAGGCACACAGCGGGCTCCGTTGGCTCGATACACCTGAAGGATTCTGGAATATCCCGGGTCCTCCACCGCAAAAACAGTGTCTCTTCCCAAAAGCTGTACCAAAATTCCATAGAGGAATTCTGTTCCCGCGCCGATCAGGATCTGCTCTGGGGAGACTGCCATACCCCGGAAACGGTCCAGATATTCCGCAATCGCCCGCCTGAGCTGAAAAAGGCCCCGCCCCGGCATGGGGGCAAGCAGAGAGGGGTCCCGCTCGGTGAGCACCTCCCGCATGAGCTTTGCCCACACGGAAAAGGGAAACTGTTCCTGAGGCGTGCGGTTGGTTTTCAGATCGGCAAACCATTCCTTCCCTGTGTCCTCCGGCTCCGCCGATCGTACCGGCAAAGCGGAAGGCTGCCGCACCGGCTGCTCCAGCGCGCACACGAAATAACCCCGGCGCTGTTCCGCGCGCAGATAGCCCTCCAGCAAAAGCTGGGCATAAGCGTTTTCCACGGTCATCACACTTACACCCAGGTGCTCCGCCAGCCCCCGCTTCGGAGGCAGCCTTTCCCCCGCCTTCAGCTTTCCTGAAAGGATATCCTCCCGAATGCTTTTGTACAAAAACTCATATACCGGCAGTTTTCCCCGCCGCTCTAAAGAATATGTCAGCATTGCCGTGACCCCGCTTGGTAGTTGTTAGTAGTTAGTGGTTAGTGGTTAGAGAAGGGCGCGTATAATTAGGAAGGGCAAAGGCTTAGTACGTTAAATTGGGATTTAGCGTGTTAGTTGTTAGTCGTGAGTAGTTAGTTGTTAGAGAAAACGACAGCCTTCTTTTTCCGTCATCCTGAACGAAGTGAAGGATCTCGTCCTTCTATAAAAGAACCAAGGACGAGATTCTTCGCCGGGAAAGTGCAGAAAGTCATAGCTTTCTGCACTTTTTGCTCAGCAATGACAAGGAGAAGGCTTTCCCTTCATTACTCATTTCTAATTGCTCATTTAAGTATCTGCCCTTCTCTCTGGTCTGGTATTATTTTTGCAAAATGGGTATTTTCATCAGTCCAGTTTTGAGTATGATAAAAAACAGAGCGTTTGTCAAGAAAAATTTGCCGAAGGGAGAATGTGACCTATGGAACAGCAGGAAAACAGAGCGGAATTAAACAGGAATTTGGCGCAGATGCTCAAGGGCGGCGTTATTATGGACGTTACCACCCCGGAGCAGGCGAAAATCGCCGAGAAGGCCGGGGCCTGCGCCGTCATGGCGTTGGAGCGCATTCCGGCGGATATTCGGGCGGCAGGCGGCGTTTCCCGTATGAGCGACCCCAAAATGATTCGAGGCATTCAAGAGGCGGTTTCCATTCCCGTCATGGCGAAATGCCGGATCGGCCATTTCGCGGAGGCGCAGATCCTGGAGGCCATTGAGATCGATTATATCGATGAAAGCGAGGTTCTTTCCCCTGCCGACGACGTATACCACATCGATAAAACGGCCTTCCGTGTCCCCTTTGTCTGCGGCGCGAAGGATCTGGGGGAAGCCCTGCGGCGTATTCAGGAGGGCGCTTCCATGATCCGCACCAAAGGCGAGCCCGGCACCGGAGACGTGGTACAAGCGGTGCGGCACATGCGGAAAATGCAAAGCGAGATCCGCCGCCTTGCCTCTCTAAACGACGATGAGCTTTATGAGGCCGCCAAGCAGCTTCAGGTTCCCTATGAGCTGGCGCGGTTTGTCCGGGAAAACGGCAAGCTTCCCGTGGTGAACTTTGCCGCCGGAGGCGTCGCCACCCCGGCGGACGCCGCGCTGATGATGCAGCTGGGAGCGGAGGGCGTCTTCGTGGGCTCCGGCATTTTCAAATCCGGCAACCCGGAAAAGCGGGCCGCCGCCATTGTGCAGGCTGTCACCAACTACAAGGACGCCAAGCTGCTGGCGGAGCTCTCCGCCGACCTGGGAGAGGCCATGGTAGGCATCAACGAGCAGGAGATCGCCCTGCTGATGGCGGAGCGTGGGCAATGAGCGAGATCGGGATTTTAGCGGTACAGGGGGCATTTTTAGAACATGAGCAGGCCCTTTCCCGGCTGGGCGTTCCCTGGCGGGAGCTTCGGCAGAAAAAGGATCTGGAGGCGCCCCTCGGCGGCCTGATCCTGCCGGGAGGCGAAAGCACGGTAATGGGAAAGCTGCTGCGGGAACTGGAGCTTTTTTCTCCCCTGCGGGAGGCCATTCAAAATGGTCTTCCCGTATTCGGCACCTGCGCCGGGCTGATCCTGCTGGCAAGCAGGCTTCAGGACGGGGAGAGGCCCCACCTTGCCACCATGAGTATCAGCGCCCGGCGAAACGCCTATGGAAGGCAGCTGGGAAGCTTTCACACGGAAGAAGAATTCCGCGGGATCGGCAAGGTTCCCATGACCTTTATTAGGGCCCCCTACATTGAGCAGGCGTGGGGAAACGCCGAGATTCTAGCGGCGGTAGACGGAAAATCCGTCGCCGCCCGGCAGGGAAACCAGCTGGTGACGGCCTTCCACCCGGAGCTGACGGACAGCCTTCTCCTGCATCGGTATTTTCTGGAAATGGTTTTGGAAGCTGAACGTATTTGACTCAGGGCACAATCAATGTGCTGCAAGACAGAAACCAAAAGAACTGCTGCAAAATGCCAAATTTTGCAGCAGTTCTTTTGCTTTTCTTTAGATACTGGACGGCGCACATACAATTAGCAATGCTCAGTAAATTATAGTTTAATGCCCTTGGGATCCACTTGCGCGAGTAAGGGGAGCTGTCACGGCAAAGCCGTGACTGAGGGGATTGAAACTGGCGGTTCTATCCCGCTTTCTGCGTGTGACTATCCCCTCCACCACCTTACGGTGGTCCCCCTCCCCCTGCTTGCAAAGGGAGGCTTTCCTCACCGCCAAATTCCAATTTATCACACAGTTCCCCCTTGTCATCCTTAAAGCCCTTCAAAAAGACCGAAGGACGAGATCCTTCGCCACCTTCGGTGACTCAGGATGACAATTTGGAGAGACCTTTTCCTTTTCTAACAACTAACTACTCACAGCTAACAACTAATCAGTTATTCCAAGTGGAACACCTGCTTCAGCGGAATGCTGACCGGGCTGTTGTCCGAGTTTGTTTCCATGAGTTCCGCCATATAGTCCCACCATTTGCGGCAGATGGCCGTATCGGCGCTTTGCCGCCACCGTTCTTCGTTCTCCACCTCCAGGGTGCCGAAAAGCGTCAGCGTTTCCCGATCCAGAAAAATGGTGTAGTTCCTGCCGCCGTATTCATGGATCATCTCTTTCATTTCCGGCCACAGCTCCCTGTGACGGCGTTCATATTCCTCTTCTTTGCCGGGATAGAGCTTCATCTTAAAGCCAAGGATCATACCGCGTACCTTCCTTCTCTTTTTCAAAATCTGTGCCGTCTGGCCAGGGCAGTTTGCTACAGCAGCCGGCTTTCCAGCTCCGCAAGACCTGTGCGGGCAAAATTCGCCTGCTGAACCACGGCGTTCACCGCCGTGTCCAGCTGATGAGAGAGCTCTTCCGCCAGGCGTTTGGCTCCATCGGTATAAAGCCTTTCTTTTACCTGGCGCAGCTTATAGCAATATTCCTGCACCACGGAGGCTTCTGAATCGGCGGTGAATTCCACCAGTCCGTTTTCACCTACCGTGTAGTAGGGCTCTCCCACATGGTCGCAATAGGAAACCGTGCGAAGCAGCCCCATGATCCCGCATACGTCCAGCTTGTCCGCATCAAACAGCAGCTGAGCCTCTATGCTTTCCGCCCTGCCGCCGGTACGGTATCTATGTGAGCGGATCGCACTGCGAACCGCCTGGCAGAACCCCGGGGAATAGCCGTGGTCACTGAGCCACCCGGCGGCCATATCGGCCCCTACGGCGGCGTGGTCCAGAGAAGGATCTCTGAACTGGGCGGCACGGCCGATATCATGGAGCAGACAGGCCGCGATCAGGAGATCGTGATCCACAGGTTCTTTGAGCTCTGCCGCCAGCCTCAAAGCATAGCCCAGCACCCGCCAGACATGCTCTTTATCGTGAGCAGCGTCGGACATACATTCCTGCATATAGCTCTTGAGCTCCTGATACTTCTCCCGTTTCACGGCGTTCCCCTTTCTATCGTCCAAATTCCCAAACGCTTTTCTCTACTTCAATTCCACAATAGTGACGCCGCTTTCGCCTTCTCCGTAAACGCCCAGCCGGAAGCTTTTGACCTGGGGGCATTTCCGCAAATGCTGCTGCACGGCGGTGCGCAGCACGCCTGTTCCCTTGCCGTGAATGATCGTGGCCTGGGAAAGGTTCATTCTGGAGACCCGGTCCAGGAAGGAATCCACCTCCAGAAGGGCCTCCTCCGTGTTCATGCCCCGCAGATCCAGGCTGCTGGAGGTTTCGGCGGAGGAGATGGAACGGGTCACGGTACGGCCCTTTTGCTTCTGTTTCTGTTTTTCGCCCAGCAGGCGCAGGTTTCCAAGCTCCACTCTGGTTTTGATGATCCCCGCCTGCACCAGAACGGTACCGTCCTTGGGCGCTTCCAGCACGGTGGCGTTTTTATCCAGGTCGAAGATCAGCACGTTGTCGCCGGGTACCAGGTCTCTGGGCAGGGTATAGCCCTCGTTGCTCCGCTTTCGCACCGGGTCGGAAAGGGTTTCCAGGCTGTTCATACCGGAGCGGAGCCGGGCCTTTTCCTCAGCGGACAGGGCCTTGTTCTTTCTGCGGCGCAGCTCATCCAGCTCGTTTAAAAGAGCGTCCGCCTGTTGGCGGGTTTTCTGCACGATCAAGGCCGCCTCCTGCCGTGCCCTGTCGATCTCCTTTTTCGCCTGCTCTTCTGCCTGGGCCTTGGCGGTTTCCGCCTGCTGGGCGCTCTTTTGCGCCTGAAGAGAGGAGGCCCGCATGGATTCCATTTCGTTCTCCATTTTCCGGCGGCTCTCCTCCAGCCGCCCCACCACCTGCTCAAAGGCACGGCTTTCCTGAGATACCAGGGCCCTGGCCCTGTCCACGATACGCTCCTCCATGCCCAAACGGCTAGAAATGGCGAAAGCGTTGGACTTTCCAGGGATCCCAATCAACAGCCGATAGGTGGGGCGCAGGGTGGCGACATCAAATTCACAGCAGCCGTTTTCCACTCCCTCTGTTTGCAGGGCGTAGGCCTTCAACTCCGCGTAATGGGTGGTACAGGCAAGCTTGGCGCCCTTCAGGCGCAGCTCTTCAATGATGGCGGCGGCCAGCGCCGCTCCCTCTACAGGATCGGTGCCCGCGCCCAGCTCGTCCAGCAGCACAAGGCTGTGCTCCCCGGCAAGCTCCAGAATATGAATGATATTCGTCATATGGGCGGAAAAGGTGGAAAGAGATTGCTCGATGCTCTGTTCGTCTCCGATGTCCGCCAAAATGTGGCGGTACACCGCTACCCGGCTGTGGTCCCCCGCCGGGATCATGAGACCACACATGGCCATCAGGGTCAAAAGGCCCAGGGTTTTCAGGGCCACGGTTTTACCGCCGGTGTTGGGGCCGGTGATGATCAGCGTATCAAAGCTCTCCCCCAGGGAAATATCGGTGGGCACTACCTTTTCCTTATCGATCAGAGGGTGACGGGCTTGCTGTAGCACGGTGCGGCCCCGTTCATCGATCTCCGGCACAACGGCCTTCATGCGGTAGGCCACCTGAGCCTTGGCAAAAATTACATTAAGCTGTACGGCGTATTCATAGCTTTCAATGGCGGAATCCGCAAATTCTCCCGCTTCCCCGGAAAGCTCCAGCAGAATGCGGTGGATCTCGTCCTGCTCGTCGGCTTGCAGCACCCGGATCTCGTTATTAGCCTCCACCACGCTCATGGGCTCGATAAACACCGTAGCCCCGCTGCCGGAAGTATCGTGTACCAGGCCGGGGATCTCACTGCGAAATTCCGCCTTGACCGGCACCACATACCGCCCGCCCCGCTGGGTGACGATGCTTTCCTGCAAATGCTTCTGATGGCTTTGGGAGTGGATCAGCTTGTCCAGCTGATCTCTGGCCCGGGCGGAGGCGTTTCGGATCTTCCGCCGGATAGAAGCGAGCGCCGGAGAAGCGCCGTCCGCCATTTCCTCCTCGTTCAGAATACAGGTGAAGATTTTTTCTTCCAGATATTTATTGGGTGCCAAAATCGTGAACCTGCCGGAAAGGGCGTTTTGCATGCCCTCGCTTTTTCCATGCCACTGAGACAGGGAACGAATGGCCCGAAGGGTCCCGGCAATATCGAGAAGCTCCCGAAAGCCCAACCCGCCGCCTGCCTGGGCCCGGCGCAGGGCGTTGGTCACGTTTTTCAAGCCGTAAAAGGAGGGCGCGCCGAATTTTGCCATCAGCACAAAGGCCGCATCTGTCTCCTCTAATAAGTAACGGGCTTCCGCCGCGGTAAAGACAGGCTTGATCTTCCGCGCCTGCTCCGCGGCATCTTCACCGGTGGTTTCGTTTGCCACCATTTCCAAAATTTTATCGAGCTCCAAGGCTCTGTAATTTTTATCCATATCGATCCTTTCTTCCCGGAGCGTGTTGGCCCCGTTTTACAAAGCTATAAAAGACTCTGGTAAAAATCCAGCGTTTTCGGGCGCTTTCCCAGAATGTGGAGTAAATAGGCCTCCACGGCGGTGGAAAGCTCTTTTCCGGCACCCTCGGAAAGGGCAAAGGAGAAAATCTTTTCAAAATCCGAGTAAATAATGTGGCGCATAGCAGTCAGCGCCGCCTTGGAAAGCGGCGCGCAGGGGTCCCCGTTATTCAAATAACAGCTTTGGCAATAAATGGTGCCCCGATTTATCTTAAAATACATGCGCTCCGCTTCATAAGCCCCGCATTGGGCGCAGCAGACAAGATCCGGCATGTAGCCGGCAAGGGACAGCATTCTGAGCTCCACAATGGGCTTTAACAGCTCCGGGGATCTTGTCCCCTCGCTCAAAAAATGCAGGGCGTTTAAGACCAGGCGAAGATATTCCCCGGCCTCTACCCCCTCCGGCACCAGCTCCGCGGCAAGGCTGCAAAAATACTGGGCCAGCGCCAGGCGGACGATATCCTGCCGCAGGCCGAAAAACACCTCGATGGGAAAGGCGTCGTTTACTATGTACTTTTCCCGCCCCTTGTAAAGGTTCAGGCGGGAATAGCATAAAAGTCCGGTAGCGGAATTCTTGCTGTCCTTCAGGTTTTTCGCCCGCCGGGCAAAGGCGCGCACTACGCCCTCGTCCTGGGTCAGGGCAGTGATCAGCCTATCGCTTTCCCCGATCACCTGTTCCCGGATAATGATCCCCTGGGTTTTGATCTGCACCGTATCCCTCCATGGAAAAGACGCCCTGCGCCCCTGCCTGGTTCCTGATCTGCGTGTACCTGATGTAGTCCTCTATTTTTCCCGAACGGGCAAAATTGCGCCAAGCCTGCTTTTCGTCCACAAATACTTCCCCCTTTATGAAAGGCAAGATTCCCTTTAAGGCAATACCGCACAAAGACCGGCTTGAAGCCTTTGTACACAATACAACTTGCGCACAATCTTTGTGCGATGTTGCCTTAAGAAAAGTATTTGCAGACAGACCCGCCGCTATGACTGGAAAATAATTGTCTGTTCGACAGGAAGAAACAGACTTTTTATTGTTTTTGTGCTAAGGCAATCTGGGTTGAGGCAACCCAGATCGCCCGCAAAAAACTACAGCTCTAAATTCTTTTCAGAAAAGCCCAGGCTTTGCAGGGTTTGCGGGCGCTGCCGCCAATCCTCCTTCACCTTGACCCACAGCTGCAAATTCACCTTGCAGCCAAAAAACCGTTCCAGATCCTCTCTGGCGTCGGAACCGATGCGCTTGAGCATGGCGCCGCCCTTGCCGATGAGGATTCCCTTATGGTTCTGCCGCTCGCAATAGATCGTGACGTCGATCTCCAGCAGATCTCCCTGCTCCACCATTCTCTCCGTGACCGCCGCCACGCCGTGGGGCACCTCTTTTTCCAAAAGCCGCAGTACCTTTTCCCGCACTGTTTCCGAAGCGATGACCTGCTCCGGCTGGTCGGTGAGCATATCCTCGGAAAAGAAATAGCCGCCCGGCTCCGCAAGCTCCTTCAGTTCACCGAGAAGCGCCTTCATACCGCTTCCGGTTTTCGCGGAAACGGGCACCACCGCGCGAAAATCATACAGGGCGGAAAAGGCGGCGATCTGCTCCATCAGCTTTGTTTTATCGGGCAGAAGATCTATTTTATTGATTGCCAGGATCGCCGGGATATGACCGGCCCGGAACCGCCCGATCAGCTCTTCGTCCGCCTTGGAGATCCCAGTTCCGGCTTCCGCCACCAGAAGGCAGGCGTCCACGCCCTCCACGGCGGAAACCACCGATTTCACCATGTAATCTCCCAGGGAATTCCTGGGCTTCAGAAGCCCGGGCGTATCCAGAAAGACCAGCTGACATTCCTCATCGGTCAGCACCCCCATGATGCGAGTGCGGGTGGTTTGCGGCTTTTTAGAAACAATGGCGATTTTCTGGCCGATCAGACGATTCAAAAGGGAGGACTTTCCCACATTCGGCCTGCCTACAATGGCAAAAAACGCGGAAAGGCCCTGGGGCATATTGTCAAAATCCATGTTACGGTTACTCCAAACTAGATGCTAGATTCTGGATACTGGACGCTAGAGAAAGGGCAAGAGTGGAAATAAGCTTTCCGCCTCTTTTTTCAGCGGCGTCCTTTTTTCTTGCTGAAAAGAGATTCTTTTATTTTTGTAGGACCGATGAAAATGAAGCTCCACGCCAGAACAGCCGACAGGAAAAAGAGACAAAGAGAAAGAGGCGCGGAGCAGATCTCCAATACTGTCTGCCACAAAGCTGGGCGCAGGAAAAGCACGCCGCCTACCAGCACTGCCGCCAGCGCGCACAAAAGCACGGCCCCCGCGGCGATGTCCTTAATGACACGAATACGGGGATTCCAGTGCTTTTCCGTAAAATCACACAGCTTTTCCACCGAGGTATTCATGGCTTCCGCCCCCATGACCACACCAATAGTCAAAACCAGGCAAGCCAACTCTCCCCTGCTCAGCCCCATGCGGAAACCGAAGAAAAGCACATAGCAGCACAGAGTCAAATGGATGCGCATATTCCGTTCACTGCGAACGCAGCCCCAGATCCCCCGGAACGCATCGGCAAAGCTGTTTCTCAGCGTGCGCTTTTTCCCCCGCCCGGAATCCTTAAACATCGGACGTATAGCTGCTGCTGGCGGGCAGGCCAAGCTGCTGCATGACCAGTTCTTCCTTTTCCCGCATTCTCACCCGATCCATACCGCCTTTTTCGTGGTCGTATCCCAAAAGGTGGAGCATGGAATGGGCCGTGAGATAGCCCACCTCCCGTTCCAGGCTGTGGCCATAGCTCTTTGCCTGCTCTACCGCCTTCGGCATGGAAAGAACGATATCTCCCAGGATCTTCGCCCCGGTTTCGTGGTTTTCATCATACCGGCCGTTTTCCCCCAGAGGGAAGGAAAGCACATCGGTAGCGGAATCCTTATCCCGATATTGATGGTTCATCTCCCGGATCTGCTCGTTATCCACAAAGGAAACGCTGATCTCGGCGGAATAGGGAAACTCCTCCATTTGAAGCACGGCATGGCAGCAACGGCGAATGAGCATTCGCAGGCCGGTGGGAATTTTCACCTGCTTCTGCTGATTGGAAATGATGACTCTGATTTTCTCCATGACTTTTTCCCATTCCTTTCTTGGCACATGCTCTGTCGGGTCATTTGGGGCGGTCAGCCTTTTCATAGGCCTTGATAATATCCTGTACCAGCCTGTGGCGCACAACATCCTTCTCGGTAAAGCGGAAGATCGCGATATCCTTCACGCCCCGGAGGATCCGTACCGCGTCCTTCAGGCCGGAACGCTTTCCATCCGGCAGGTCGATCTGCGTTACATCGCCGGTGATCACCATTTTGGAATTAAAGCCCAGGCGGGTCAAAAACATTTTCATCTGCTCGTTGGTGGTATTCTGGGCCTCGTCCAGAATAATAAAGCTGTCGTCCAGGGTGCGGCCCCGCATATAGGCCAGGGGGGCCACCTCGATATTGCCCCGCTCCACATAGCGCTGGTAGGTCTCGGCCCCCAGCATATCAAACAGAGCGTCATATAAAGGGCGCAGATAGGGATCCACCTTTTGCTGCAGGTCGCCGGGCAGAAAACCCAACTTTTCCCCGGCCTCTACGGCGGGACGGGTGAGAATGATGCGGTTGACCTGCTGAGCCCGGAAGGCGGAAACCGCCATCGCCACCGCAAGATAGGTTTTGCCGGTTCCGGCAGGGCCCACGCCGATGGTGACGGTATTGTCCTTGATATTGTCGCAATAAGTGCGCTGGCCTACGGTTTTCGGCTTGATGGGCTTTCCCTTGCTGGTGATGCAGATGCAGTCCCCGGCAAGCTTTACCACCTTTTCCTCGCTGTCCTCCGCCACCATGCGCATGCAGTAGCGCACATTCTGCTCCGTGAGGCTTTCTCCGCTGCCCACCAGCGTGATTAAACTGCGCACCGCCCTGACGGCCTTGTCCACCGCCAGGGGATCTTCCCCGGTGATCTTCAGCTCAGAATCCCGGAAAAGCAAATTTACCCCGTATTCCTGCTCGATCAGCTTTCTGTTTTCATCAAAGCTGCCAAAAAGCTCCGCAGCCTGTTCCATTCGATCCAAACTCAATCTCTGTTCCAAAGAAATCTCCTTATTCCACATCCAAAAGCCCGATCCCCTGACCTGGCCCTTGACCTTTTCCAGCATCTAACATCTGGTATCTAGTATATCACATTCTTCGACCTTTCTTCAAGAAAAAAACATATGAGAAATACCTAAAATTTTCCATCTGTTTCCGTCTGATTAACTAAAACTTCTCGAATCTCCCCAATTTCTTCCTCACAGCGGCAGCTTGCGCTTACGATGCACATGCCGTCGGGAAAGCTATAGGTCAATTCCTCTTTCAAAATTTTACTTCCAGCGGGCAGGGCTGCCTTTTGCGCTTCCCGCAGCTTCAGGAGCGCCGCCTCTTTTAATTCCCCTCTTTCCATCGGACGGCTGTGCTCTTCCAAAATCACAGAAACCTCCCGCTCTATTCCCACGGGAAGCTCCACCCCCAAGGCGGTCAGCATAGAATCATCTTTGTAGGTGCGGCAGCTTTCAGAGGGCTCTTCCTGCCACCCCAGCGGGATCCGAAATCCAAAGAGACGAAAAGCTGATTTTGTTTGCTTTTTTCCGCTGGGGAGCAGCTCCTTTTTCTCCGCGGAAACCTGAACGGTAAATTCCCGGTAGGTTTCCGCGCGCACGCTTCCCCTGGCAGCCCCCAGGGTTTCCAAAGGCTTTTCCGGCGGCGGGCTGTAGGGGTCCAGCCGCTCCTGATATAGGCCGGAAATCAAAAGATCCCCTTTTTCCACAGTATCTCCCAGCTCCACCTCTGGCCTGCCATGCTCCGCTTCTATGGCAAGAATTTTCCCCTCTCTGGCGGCCACCATGTTGGACCAGCGCAGATCATCTGTGATCTCTGGTTTTTTCTCGCTTTCGCCAACGGCTACCTCTACAAAGCAGCCGTTGGTATTTACAGCGGCCCATTTCAGCTCCGGCAGATCGGAAATGATGCTGTGGGCCGCCAGCTTGGGGGTAAAGTCCCTTTTCCAGGCCCCCAGAAACACACCGTTGTTCCTTGCCGCTTCCAGCACTTGCCTGTCGCTGAGCCGGTCTGTCCCGCTGACGCTGACGCCCCAGACAAAGCAGTTGAGAAAGCAGTACAGACCGATCCCACAAAAGATCCCTGCAAAGAGCCCCTTTCTCAGCCACAGTCTTCTGACCTGAAAGGGAAGCCCTCTTTTTCTGACGCAGCGCAGGCGCACTCCGCACCGCCTGACGAGGGGCAGCAGCCGCCGGTATTCCTTTGCCCGGCACCGCACACAGGCCTTTTCTCCCCGCCGGGAGAAGTCCCAAAAGCCAAAGCCGCTTTTTGCCGCCATATTCAAAAACCGGGCGGAATCCCCTGTGATTTCGAACTGCGCGTACCCCGTGAGCAAATGAAATATTTTCTCCAGCATCGCTCCGCATTCCCCTTTCCAGTGCCTGCAAGGCACGTTTGGCTATAAGCCATTCCACTTTAATAGCTGTATTCCACACTGCTGATAAAGCCCTCTACCACGGCGGAGCTTTCCGTCAGCCGCTTCAGCCTGAGATTTCTGCCTGAAAAACGCACCGTCAGCCTTCCTGTGCGAAGGATCACCTTTTCCTTGTCATAATCCACGATGCCATCGCAGCCGTCCACCACGGCAGACCTATTTCCGGTCAGCTCGATCACCGAGCTTCCCCTTCCCTTTTGCTCCACCGCCATCCCTCCCTTTTCAAAAATATTATGTGCCGCTTTCTGAATGTATAACGGTACAGCTTCATATTCCTTGCAGAGAAGGAGGGATCTCGCAATGGATCTGAAAACTGCCTTTTGTAACCGTGCCGACGGGCTATGGTGGAAAAAAATTCAGGGGCAAAAAAGCCAATGGCTTTCCGCCAAATTTTCCGCCCTTGCCCTTCTCTGCCTGACCGCCGCTTTGCTGGCCTTTCCCAGAGAGGTACAGCAGAGCGTGAAGAACAGTATTCTTTACTGCCTCACCGTGCTTACACCTTCGCTCTTCCCTTTTATGGCGTTGACCAGCTTCGCCGTCAATTCCGGGGCGGGAGAGCATTTGGGCGGTGCGCTGAGCTTTCTTTCCCGCTATGTTTTCCGGCTGCCCGCCTCCTGCGCCGTTCCGATCTTACTGAGCTTTCTCGGCGGATATCCCGCCGGGGCAAAAGGGGCCTCTCTGCTGCTGGAGCAGGGAAAGCTCACAAAGGAACAGGCCGGGCGCATGATGCTGTTCTGCGTGAACCCAGGGATCGCCTTTGTGGTTACCTTTTTAGGCGGCACGGTCCTGGGCAGCTTCCGTACCGGCTGGCTGCTGTTTTTCTCAGTGACCGCCGCCGGGATCCTTTTGGGGATCCTTTCGGGCCTCGGGACCCCGGTTCCCCCCAGAGAATCCATGGCCCCCGCCCCCCTTCACGGCGGCGCGGTGACCCGTTCCGCCTTTGACGCCGCCTCCGCCGTTTTGAAGATGTGTGCCTGTATCGTGCTGTTTTCCGGGCTGACCACACTTCTTCACGGCTGTGGGCTCTATCAGCTTCTCAGCCGTATGCTGGCAGCCCTTAAGTTGTTCACACCCATGGAAGCCGCCGCGCTTCTCTCCTTTCTCATCGAAGTGACCGAAGGGGTCGGGGCGGCTTCATCCCTGCGGACAGGGCCTCAGTTTTTTGCTTTCGGGCTGGCTTTCGGCGGGCTCTGTGTTCATTTGCAGGTATTTTCCTTTTTCACCGCATTCCCTGCAAAAAAGTGGAAATTCTATTGTTACCGCTTTCTTCACGGCGGGATCGCCGCCTCTCTTTATCTTTTACTGGTAAAACTGATTCCGGGCAGCTCAGTGGAGGCTTTGGCCCCAGTGGGGGCAGTGCAGAGCGTTACAGCCTTGTCCGGTACCCTGGCAGGCGGCCTTTCCCTTTTCCTGATGTGCCTTGCGTTTTTGTTGATCTCCACCCAGGAGGAAAAAAGTGGTTGACGGATTGCGCCGGAGACGGAGCTATGGTATACTAGACGCTAGATGCTAGATTTTTTGTGGGGAGATATTATGTTTTGGAAAAGGAAAAAGAGTTTATTTGGGGCTGGGGTGGAGCTCAGCTGCTCTTATTGTCTGCACAACGGCGCAAAGCATGGGGAGGCGCCTTTGTGCACGCTTCGGCTGACGTTGAAAAACGGCAAGTGCAAAAAATATGAATACGATCCTTTGATGCGGGAGCCACGTTGCGCGCCCCCCCTTCACTCCGGTTCTTATGACGAAGAGGATTTCAAGTTGTGACAAAACAAAGTCCAGGGCGTTTTTCCATCAGAAAGCGGCCTGGGCTTTTTTTGGTAAAAAAAGAAAAATTTTTGTAGAAAGCTGTCACACAGGCGAAAAAACTCGCTCTAAATAAAATAGAGAAGTGTTATAAAAGCGCTCTGTAATTGCCGGGGCGTGATCAAACAAACAGGAGGCTGTGGAAAAAATGAACCAACTGTCACAAGAAAAACTGGCGGAGCTTGTCAGCAAAGCCACCGCAGGCGACAAAGCCGCTCTGGAGGCTCTTTTGGAAAGCGTGCGGGATACTGTGTTCAATTTATCCCTTCGCATGCTGGGCACCTTTGTGGACGCGGAGGACGCCACACAGGATATTCTGCTGAAGATGCTCACACATCTATCTTCCTTCCGGGGAGAAAGCGCCTTTTCCACCTGGCTGTTCCGCATTGCTGTCAACCATCTCACAAATTATAAAAAGCACATGTTCGCCCAACGCCCTTTGAGCTTTGAATATTACGGAGACGATATTGAAAATGGAAGATCCTGGGATATTCCAGACCTGACACAGAATGTGGAAAAAGGGCTTTTGGCAGAAGAGCTGAAGCTTTCCTGCACCAATGTCATGCTGCAATGCCTGGATCCAGAAAGCCGGTGCATTTTCATTCTGGGCACCATGTTTCAGGCGGATAGCCGGGCTGCCGGAGAAATTTTGGGGATCACCCCGGAGACTTACCGGCAGCGGCTTTCCAGGATCCGCAGAAAAATGGCGGATTTTCTTCAGCAGTACTGCGGAGAATACGGCTGTGGAAAATGCAGATGCAAGGAAAGGCTCAATTATGCCATTCAAAATCACAGGTTGGATCCCACGCGGCTGGAATACACCAATGCCGGGGAAATTCCGTGGCAAACCATGCTCCATGTAAAAGAGGCTATGGAGGAAATCGACGACCTCTCTCAATACTTTGCCTTCTGTAAGCCCTATCAATCCAGCGAACGCGCCCGGCAGCTCATTCGGGAATTTTTGGATTCCCCGCAGCTTTCCGTGGTTAAGAATTCATAAAAGGAGGAACCCTAAAAATGGAATTAGAGATGATCCTAAATTATCTGCGGCAGCTGGAAAGCCACAATGACCGGGATTGGTTTCACGCCCACAAAAAAGAGTATCAGGAAGCCTGTGCGGCTTTTGAAGAGCTGCTGGGAGAGCTGATTGCGGAAATCGGCGCGTTTGACAGCAGCGTTCTGCATAACACGCCGAAGGAACTTACCTTTAAGCTGATGCGCGATACCCGCTTCAGCCACGACAAATCACCGTATCTCCCTGCTTTTCGCGCCCATATTTCTTCCCGGGGAAAGCTGCCGGTCCCGGTAGGCTACTACCTGATGATAAAACCCGGAGATCAGTCGTTTTTAGGCGGAGGCCTGTTTGCGGACATGTTCAAGGACGCCACGGACATGGTGCGTTCTTATCTTGCCGCGCACCCGGAGGAGTGGGAAAAAATCATTCACGCGCCGGAATTCCAACGCCTCTTTACCGTGCGGGGAACCGCCCTGAAAAATGTTCCCAAGGAATACGATCAGGAACACCCCCAGGCAGAATTTTTGAAATTCAAAAGCTGGTATTTGGAATATATTCTGAAGGACGAGGAGCTGCGGGGCACAAAGCAGTTCATACACCGCGCCGCCGGTGTTTTTGAAGCCATGAAGCCTTTCAACGACTACTTAAACCTGGCTTTGACAAATTTTGAAATGCCGAGACGATAAAAAATTATATCACATGGAAAAAGCGCCCCGCCGGGGCGCTTTTTTACTTTTTCCTGGCCCGTAAGGCCTTGGTTTTGATTCCCTGCTCCGTAAACAGAAGCTCGTGCTCGGTCAGGATATTTTCCGGATCGTGTTCTTCGTGAAGATCCCGGGTATCAAAAAAGATCTCCAGCCCGGCTTCTGTGAAATAACGTCTGGTGGCTGGCTAGAGGCTACAAAAATCGACGTACAGCAGCTCCGTACGAAAGGCATCCTGCTGTTTTGAAAACGCTAATCGCCTTCTTCCACAGCCGCGATCCGCAAATTTGTTCCGCGAATTTCTTCATATACGGCATCTGAAAATTTCTTATTTCTTTCATAAGTATACAGACCGTTAAACTCCTGCTCAACGTCTGTAAGCTGGGTGTAGCAAAAGCCGCAGAAAGCCTTGCCGGACAGAAGCACCTTGCTCAACCCCACAATGCGTCTGCACACTTCTTTCTCGCTTTGCGGTTTTTCCCATTTTAACCATCCTCCCTCTGGCTGCAGTTCTTCCATAACAGAAGGATCGGAAGACCAAAAGGTACCCCCAAACTCGCTCATCAGCAGAGGGGAGCTTCCATCGTACCTCTGGCGGTCCCCTTTTTCGTCGTAGCTTTCCCCTCCTGCTTCCAGCTTTCCATAACGGTTTTGAAATACCGCCGGCTCCTGCTCGTAGTCATGCAGATCATAGATATCTGTAGCTGTGTGGCAATACCCACTAGTATCGATTACCGGGCGGGTTGGATCTACCGCCTTGGTAACCTGATATACCGTGCGCACAATTTCCTGATCCGGAGCATTTCCAGCCGCACAGGCCGGGAGCTCGTCTGTTTCGTTAAAGGGACACCAACCGATAATCGAGGGATGGCTATAGTCTCTCATAACCACCTCCAACCATTCCGGAAGAAATATCTCAAGCCCCTCCGCCTCCGTGATATCCAACCCCCAACTGGCATATTCGCCCCACACCATATATCCCAGCCGATCCGCATGATAGAGGTAACGTTCCTCAAATACTTTTTCATGCAGCCGCGCCCCGTTGAAACCAAGCCTTTTAGCCAATTTGATATCCTGTATAAGCGCATCGTCACTGGGCGCTGTATAAATGCCATCCGGGTAAAAGCCCTGATCCAAAACCAGGCGTTGGAAAATGGGCTTTCCGTTCAAATAGAATTTGTGGTCATGGCACTCCACCGTTCGAAGGCCAAAATAGCTATATGCCGTATCCACGCTCTCGCCTTGCCGCAGCACCGCTTTTACATCGTACAGATACGGGTCGGACGGGCTCCATAAATGCGGCGACGCCAAATCAAATCTGCATGCGGCAAGGCGCTCTGTGCAGCAAACCTTTTTCTGCGCTGTTATTCCGCCGTTTTCCAGTATCGTGAGGGTCAGCTCTGCTCCGGCGCCCTGTACAAGCTCCGCTTCTATTTCGATACTTCCGTTAAAGGCGTCCGGCGTCATGCGGAGAGCCTTAATATAGGCGTGGGGTAGATATTCCAGCCACACGCTTTGCCAAATACCTGTTGTGCGCGTGTAATAGCAACCATAAGAATCGCGCTGGGCGCTCTGTTTTCCGCTGCACTGCTTTCCGCTTTGAATGTCGTCTTCCGCATATACCACAACCGTATTTTCGCCTTCTGTCACAAGCTCGCTGATATCAAAGCTGAAGGAGGTATACCCGCCTTTGTGGGTTCCGGCCGATTTTCCGTTTATCCATACGCTGCATTCATAATCCACCGCTCCAAAATGCAGCAAAATACACCCTCTGATTTTTTCAGGTGTGATCTGAAAGCTGCGGCGATACCAGACGGCAGGAATAAAATCAGTATAGCCGATACCCGAAAGAGGGCTTTCCGGACAAAACGGTACTATGATCCGCAGAGGAGCTTCTTCCGTTTCCGGAAATCCGTTTTCGATACCGCTGTTTGAGAAGTCAAAGGCAAACTCCCATATTCCGTTCAGCGATTCCCAGGAATCGCGCATCAGCTGAGGCCTGGGGTGCTCTGGCCTTGGGCGCTTCCCCATATCCGCAAATTCTTTTCCCGGCTTCACTTCAAAAATTGAATCTTGTTGTTTCATCCTTTTACACCACCTACATTAATTCCTTCAATCAAGTATTTTTGACCGAACGCATAAACTAACGCCGTAGGGATCAGCACCATTACCAGCGCCGCAAACAACGCTCCCCAATCTGTCGCGTAACGCTGCACTTCGTACATTACAGATACTCCAACGGGCACCGTCTGCTTTGCAGGATCCGTAAGCAATACCAGGGCCAATACATATTCGTTCCAAATCCCCATTGCCGACAGCATCAATACTGTTACGATCCCGGGCTTTGCCAGCGGCACAATAATTTGTGGCAATATCCGAAAGTACCCGCATCCATCGATCATCGCCGCCTCTTCATACTCCCGTGGGATCCCTTTCATAAATCCGCTGAGCAGAAATACAGAAAACGGAATTTGCCCTACGGCATAAAGCAGGCTCAAGGGAGTCAGCTTATTCAACCACCCCAATTCACTCAGCTGCATAAATAGTGGGATCATGATACAGGGGGCCTGAATAAAAATCAAAGCCATATACAGATTTCGCATCAGTCCTTGTCCCAGAAAGCGAAATCTGGCCAGGCAATAGGAGCAGGGGACAACCAAAATTACAATCAACACCAAAGACAGCAGCACAACGTACAGCGAGTTTTTAAAATTGCCACCGATATTTGTTTTCTCCAGCGCCCGGGCATAGTTGCTCCATTGAACAGAAGAAGGCAGCGCAAAGGGATCTCCCAAAAATTCTACATTCGTTTTGAAGGAGGAGTACACATTCCAAAAAAGAGGGTACAAAAACACAACGGCAACAGCAATCAGAAACAGACGCATCAAGCCGTTTGTCAGATGGCTTCTCTTCTTTTTCAAGCCCAGCTTCGGCCGCATTACGCTTCCTCCCCTTCCGATTTCTTATTGGTCAGCACCTGTGAGATCACGGACAATCCTATTGTAAAAATACTGGTAACCACAGTAAGTGCCATGGCATACCCAAACGAGCCGTTCTTCATACCCATATTGTAAATGTACTCCAGTACGACACTGGAGGCTCCGTTGGGTCCTCCTCCTGTCATGACACGCACTAAAATATAGCTTAAAGACAGCGTGCCGGATAGGGAAAGCACATAGGTAATGCCGATAATATTTTTGATAAGCGGAAGGGTGATGTGGAAAAATTTAGCAACGCTTCCCGCCCCATCGATCGTAGCCGCTTCATATATTTCAGCAGAGATTCCGTCCATCGCCGCGATATGCATTACCATGTAATATCCGGCAGCCTGCCATACCAGCGTTATGGCAATGCACCAGAGCGCTGTGCTTGCATCCCCTGTCCAGGGTCTTGCCAGAGATTCTAATCCGATCTGCTTCAGGAACCCGTTCAGAATTCCCATCGTGGGATGAAAAACAAACGCCCAAATGATGCCATCCACTGTAAGAGACAGAATGCTCGGAAAAAAGAACAAGGTGCGATACAGAGATTTTTCTTTCAAGTTGCACTGCACTATAGTAAACGCTAAAATCAGGCTGATCGATAACGAAAAAACCGGCACGACCAAAAGCAGCTTTGCCGTATTTCCCAACGCCTGCAAAAACCGCTGATCACTGAACATGTAAAAATAGTTTTCCAAACCGATAAAGTTTACACGATTCATACTGAGCATGGTAGAATCTGTAAAAGAAAGCAGAAAGGCCCGAATTGCCGGGTAAACCGTGAAATATAATGTTAACAAAAGGCTGGGAATGGTACAGACCAGCAAAAAAATCACCGGCACACGATTCGGATTTTTTCTTTTTCCACCCAATGAGCGAACAGCAGATTTCATATCTGTATCAACTCCTTCTTCATAAAAGAATAATCCCGCGGGAATTTTTCCTGCAGGATCATTCGCGTCTGGGATTCCGCTTTATTGAGCCGCTTCCAATTCACTTCTGATCTGCGCAAAAGCATTCTCGATGTTTTCGGCCCACACATCGGCAGTCATTGCTCCATTTACGACATCCGCCACCGGGCCCCAAAGCTCATCGTCCAGAGATACCTTGCTCCCTTGCGCCTGTGTGTCAAAGGAAAGAACAGCGGACTTCACGTTCTCTTCGTTAAAAATGCTGTACATATTGTACATGCTTTCGGAAATGTAGCTCTTTGCCATTTCGATAGAATCCTTTGTAGCGCCGACGGCATTGGCCTTTTCTGCAAACATCAGCACCGACTGATCGGTATACAGGAAGCGCAGGAATTCCTTCGCCAGCTCAGGATTTTTCGCAGCCACCGGTATGGACATGGTTTCCATGGCGACCTGTACATAGCGGGTATCACCAGCCTTCATGGCAGGCGCCGGAGCCATCGCGAAGGTAAATCCATCCGCACGGGGCGCATCGGCCATTTCAGACTCAATCCATGTTCCGTTAGGAATAAACAGCACATGATCCATCAGCAGCTCCTGCTGGGACTGAGTATGATTCAAGGCAACCGTTCCCGGGAAAATATAATCCTCTTCAGTCATGCGTTCAAACAGCTTCAAAACCTCCAAGGCTTCTGTATCAATTACAGAACCCTCCTGATAGCTGGTGATCTTCGCAAAGCCCGCTTCCCCAACAGCGCTCTTCATCGCCGGTAAAAACGCATTCTGAAGATACCCCGGATAAATGCCCGGCCACGTCAACAGAGAAATTCCTTTTTCCTTCGCCTTTTCGCCAAGCTCAAAAAACTCGTCCCAGGTAGCGGGTACCTCCCACCCGTTTTCCTTAAACAGCGTTGCGTTGTAGACCAATCCCCCCGGCGCGCCGTTCAACGGAGCCTGATAAATTTTCCCATCACCATAAGGGCTGCAAACGCTGGAATCCAAAAGGCCGTCCAGTATTTTATCCTTCAGGGCTTCGTCAGATTCCAAAGCCTTCCCCTCGAACACATCTGTAATGTCAAGCAGGCCGTGCTCCAGAATCAGGCTGGTAATGACCTCATAGCTTGCCCCGTTCAAAACCAGGAAATCAGGAATATCCCCTGCAGCGATCTGTGGCCGGATGGTATCCCCTATGGTTGGGCTAATTTGCATATTTACCTTTACGCCCTCATAAGCGGCTTCAAAGGCTTCCACAATACCATACCAGTAATCCGATCCGAACCCGCCTTCGAATACCGCGATATTCAGCTCTTTGTTCTCAAACTGATCCGTGGCAGCGGAGCTGACCTTTGAAGAGACAGCGGACGAATTTTGCGAATTGCCGGACTCCCCTTTGGAAGCAGGTGCAGATCCGCATCCGGCAAAAGCCATTAGAAGCAACAGGACTACGACCAGCATGCTAATAACCTTTTTCATAACTTTTCCTCCTTTTCTAACAGTGCTTGTCGATGTTTCCATTATACTTTCGAAATATCGCGAAAGAAATGATAAGTGTTGACAAAAGCATGGATTATATTGACATTGCGCATTTTCCTTTGTAAAATCCACTTGCGTTTTAGTAAAAAACGTGCTAAAGTCTACGGCACCACAGCCTATCAAAAGAAACGAGGATTCGCACATGCAGCAGAAAAGTGTCTCCATTCCCCACTTTCTCCGTAAAATTATCGCGCTTTTACGGAAAATCAAGCTTCAACCCCGTCTTTTGATCACATTTTTGGCTATTTCTCTGATCCCAGTTGTGGCGATCGGACTTTATGCATACCAGGTTTATACAGATTCTGTGCGCTCTAAGGTGGGAGAATACGCTGAGCAATCCGCAAAATTGTTAAATAAGAATTTGCAGCTGGAATTAGAGAAATATGGCTATTATATTGACTCTCTTTCCGTTATGGACAGTGTACAGAGCTTGTTTTCCTCTTCTGAAGAGCACGAGCGGCAAACAACGGAGCAGATCCACTCTATTATGCAGGAAAACAGAAGCAAGGCTTTGGCCGGACCTTATCTGCGTGAAATTCAGATCATAAGCTTGGATTCTGAGCTCCTCTATAGCTGGGGCTTTGAGAGTGCCGCCAGCACGCCGTACGACCAGCTTCTTTCTGATATCGACCGCGTTTCTTCCAACGACAGCCTTCAATACGCCGCCAGCCGCCTTACCTCTAACAACCTGGTTCTCGGGCGGAAAATATATCGTTCCACAACAGCGATCAAGCCGCTGGGATATATTCTCGTGTACATCAACGCACGGCTGTTGAGCGACCAGATTTTCAGCGGAATTGATTTTGGCTTGGACAGCAGCGTATTTTTGATGAGCTCTGAAGGAACGGTGCTTGCCTCCAACGATAACAGCCGGACCGCGGATGGGAGCACTGTGGATGAGCTGCTGTATACACAGCTGCTGGAAAGCAATACAGAGCATGAAAACAGCTTTATCGTGGAAAATAACGGGAACAATTATCTGGCCGTGTATAATTATAACCCTGTTTATGACTGCTACTTTGTTGTTACAGTTCCCGACAGCTATATCCGCAATGAAATACGGGAGATCACAACAAATCTCACCCTTTTGGCCGCAGCCCTGTTCGTTCTCAGCTTTGCCGCCACTCTGCTTGTTTATTACAGTATTGTCCTTCCCATCAAGCACATCGTTTCCTGCTGCAATATCATATCAGATGAAGATCTGGAGCAAACTATTGATGATACCAGCCCGGATGAGATCGGCTTTTTGGCGCGCACACTGGATCATTTGATAGAGGAGCTAAAGGGAATGGCTCTCCAGTGGCAAAAAGATCAAATTCGAAAGCGCGAGCTGGAATTAGAATCCTTACACTATCAAATCAATCCTCACTTCTTGTTTAATACATTGAACTCGCTGAAATGGGTAGCCTCGTTAAATGAAGTACCGGTTTTGTATCAAGGCATTGAATCTCTCAGCGTACTCCTGCAAAGCACGCTGATCAAAAATGATGAATTTATCACGCTGGAAGAAGAAATACAAAATCTTTCTCACTACTTTTCCATTCAAAAAATTCGTTACGGCGATTGCTTTGATGTGGTCTATCAAATCGAGGAACCGCTAAAGAGCTATTTTGTACCGAGGTTCATCCTTCAGCCTCTGGCGGAAAATGCCGTTTTGCACGGTACGGATGGCGGTGAACAGATCATCGAGATCCTCATTTCAGCTCATATTCAGAATGCGGTATCTGTGGTTATTACGGTACAGGATAATGGAAAAGGCTTTTGCGTTCAGAACGGAACCGCTTCTCGTGAAAGCTTTTCCGGGATAGGGCTTTCCAATGTAGACGAGCGGCTTCGTCTGTACTACGGCAACGAATACGGATTGGTCGTTGAAAGCCAGCCAGGCATAGGAACAACGTGCAAAATAGAGCTTCCGCTGGTTCAAAACAATATGCCGGAAGGAGAGGAGCACTGATGTATCATATTCTGCTTGTAGATGACGAGCCTGCAGCAAAAATGGCTTTTTTAAGCCTTTTAGACCAGGAAACAACTCCCTATACTGTGGTCGGCACTGCCGGCAATGGGAATGAGGCCCTTGCTTTCCTGCAAAAAAACAAGGTGGATATTCTCATCACTGATCTCAAAATGCCTCACATGGATGGGCTGGAATTGATCCATCGGCTCACTGCGGAAAATTTCCCAGGCGTTATCCTTGTGATGAGTAATTATTCTGACTTTGATCTTGTGCGGGAAGCGCTGCTTTCCGGAGCGCAGGACTATATGCTCAAGGTCAATATGGACCAAAAATCACTGCTGGCTCAATTAAAGCGCGCCACACAAAAGCTGGAGCAACAGAGCAGAACGTTTCACAATCATCAGGAAGCGGCTTCTGACAACCATTCCTTGGAAAAATACCGGAATGCGTTTTTTTACACCTACCTCTTAGGAGATCCCGAGCCGACTGCCCCCGCCGCAGAGGAAAAATTTCTTACCACTCCGCCATATGTTTTATTTTTTATCACAGCTGAAAAAATATCCTCCGGGAGGCCGCTGCCTGAAAACAGCGTAAAGAGTATCCTGCATTCTATTTTGGGAAAATCGGATGTTCTGAAATTTCCCACCGATGAATACTTCTGCCTCTCGCCGTTTCCGGAAAACACTGTAGAGGAATCGATACAATTACGCGCAACGCAGATCCTTCGTCAGCTCCAAATGTACTTAAACCGGCGGTGCGCCGTTGTTTTTTCCAAGCCCATCCGAACCCTCGAAGCATTAAAGGAAGAATATGATCGCTGCAGAGAAATGGAGCCAGCCCTATTCTATTCTTCTTTTCCTGTTTCTCTTGGTGCGCAAAGCTTTCCTCATTCCTCTTTTGTAGAGCCCATGCCCCCGAAGGATGCCGCTCAATATCTCACAGAGCATTTTTTTGAGGGAGGCATAAAAGAGCTGGAACTTGATATCGACCGCTTCCTGGAGGACTGCTCTTCCCATTTTATTTCCCCAAGCGAAGCCTGCAATTATGCCTATCACGTGGTACAGGTGCTGATACTTTCCAACTCTATTCCAGCGGGCGCCTCCATTTTTTCCCAACACGCCGCATTGCTAAACTGTGCCAGTGCGGCAGAATTCAAATCGATCCTGCTGCAGCTTCTGCCTTCTTTGATGGAAAATAGCCTTCCTTCCCATTACCAAAGGTGCCACCCGGATGTTAAAGCCGTGCTGCTGTATCTTCAATACCATTACATGCTAAAGCTTTCCCTCGATGAAATAGCCTCCTACGTAAGCCTGGACAAAAGCTATCTTTGCAGGCTTTTCAAAAAGGAAACCGGGCAAAGCATTTTTCAGTATTTGAATGAAAAGCGCATGAAACAAGCCGCGGCTATGCTTACCGAAGGCAACACCTATGTAAACGAGGTCTCCGCCGCCGTTGGAATTGAGGATCCCTTTTACTTTGCGCGGCTGTTCAAAAAGTACTATGGTATTTCTCCCAGTGAATTCAAAGCAAAGCAAATCAATTAAATACTGCATTTCGCAGCAAAGCCGGCAAATTCTTTCCAGAAAATGCCGGCTTTGTTATTAAAAAGCATTGATTAAGCCTTTCTGGCCCGCAGGGCCTTGGTTTTGATGCCTTGGCCTGTGAACAGGATCTCGTGCTCGGTCAGGATATTTTCCGGGTCGTGTGTACCGTGAAGATCCTGGGTATCGAAAAAAATCTTCAGGCCGGCTTCCGCGAAATAGCGCTTGGTGGCGAGGTAAAGATCGTCGTTATCTGTTTTGAACCAGATCTCTCCCCCGCTTTCCAAAAGGGGAAGATAGGCTTCCAGTTGCCTTGTGTGGGTCAGGCGGCGCTTGTGGTGCTTGGCGGCGGGCCAGGGATTGCAGAAATTGATATACAGCCGCTCGATCTCTTCTTCCGGCGTGAACAGCCGGGGAAGCTTTTCAATATTGTAATAGCAGAGTAGTACATTATCGGGGTCCGAATCCCCAAAAACGGACTGGATCTTTCTGCGCCCCACGCCCAGAATATCGTAGCTCAGGTCGATCCCCACATAGTTTATGTTTCCGTGCCGCTTTGCTGTTTCCGCCAGAAACACACATTTCCCGCAGCCCAGATCAAGATGGATCGGGCGCTTTGCTCCAAAGCTTTTCTGCCAATTCCCCCGCAGGGCTTCGGGCTCCGGAATATAATAAGGGCAGGCAGAAAGCTCTGGCTTTGCCCAGGTTTTTGTCCTCATTCTCATACCGCTGTTTTCTCCCCGCTTCCCGAAATGCGGCCTTGCTCCGCGAGCTCCACCGTAATTTATCTTGGCTATTCTATCAGATTTTTCCACCGAAATCAAGCCTTGCAAGAATGGCCGGATTCCTGTAAAATACAAGGGTACAGACCGAAAGGTGATGATTTTTTTGAAGAAAAGAGCGATTGTACTGGAAGGCGGCTCCCTGCGGTGTATGTTTACTGCCGGAGCTCTGGATATTTTTATGGAAGAGGGCATGGAAGCGGACGGCCTGTTCGGTGTGTCCGCCGGGGCTTTGACCGGCGTGAATGTAGTCTCCCGCCAACCGGGAAGAACCGCGAAAATCAATCTGGATTATGTAAACGACAAGCGCTATTTAGGCCTGCGGAACCTGTTGCTGCACAAAAGCATTTTCAATTTTGATTTTCTGTTCGGAGAGGTGTGCGACACCCTGGTTCCTTTAGACAGGGAAACCTTTCACGGCTCTTCCTGTGAATTTACCGCCGTTGCCACCAACTGCCTGACCGGTCAGCCGGCCTACTTTGAGAAAAGCTCCTGCTCTGACATCTATGCCGCGATTCGGGCCAGCGCCAGCCTTCCCCTGATGGCCCCCGTGGTACAGGTGGAAGGCGTTCCCTGCCTGGACGGCGGTGTATCGGTTTCTATCCCCTACCAAAAAGCCATTGAAGAGGGCTATGAAAAGCTTCTGGTGATCACCACCCGGGAACACGGCTACCGGAAGCAGGCCGTTCCGCGGGCAGCGGCCCAGCTTTATGCCCGGCATTATCGAAATTATCCCCAACTGGTTCGGGCTATTTTGAATGTGCCCCGGCGATATGCAAAGGAATTAAATGAGCTTGACAAACTGGAGGCGAAGGGCCGCGCTTTCGTACTGCGCCCGCCGAAGCCCGTCACCGTTTCCCGCACTGAAAAGAATCTTGCAAAGCTACAGGCCCTTTATGACGAGGGGCAGGAAACCTGCCGCCGACAGCTGGAGGCTCTGAAGGCATACTGGGAAAAGTAATGCTGCCAGGGTGTGGCGGTTAGAACGCGTTTTGGGAACCGTTACGGGGCGAAGAAAGGAAATTTTTATGGAACAGGCAAAGGCAATTTTGATCTGCGGAAAGATCTGCTGCGGAAAGAGCACCTATACGGAAACCCTGCGCCGGGAAAGACATGCCGCCGTGCTTTCCTGCGACGATCTGACCCTGGCGCTTTTTGACGAGCATTTGGGAAATGACCACGAACGCGTTACCCAAAAGGCCCAGAGCTATTTGCTGCAAAGGGCGAGGGAGCTTTTGAAGCTGGGCGTTCCTGTCATTCTGGAGTGGGGCTTTTGGACAAAGGAAAGCCGAAAAAGCGCCTCCCGCTTTTTCCGAGAGCAGGGCTTTGAAACAGAATGGCACTACCTGGATATTTCAGAAGAGGCCTGGCGCAGAAATATTCAAAAACGCAATGAGACCGGCGGCGGTTATTTCGTGGATGAAAACCTCATGAAAAAATGCGAGGAGCTTTTTGAAGCGCCTGGTCCTGAGGAAATAGATCATTGGGTTGCTGGATTATGAGGAATGATCAATTAAAGTCTAAGACACAAACATTGTAACCTACGCTTGATAAATTGGATTTTGTAGGGCTGATAAATAGCAGAGGCCCTTGCCTTCCCTGAGAAGGGGAAAATCTGCTCTTCGAGCAGATTTCGATGGCGGCCGATAGGGTGAGCGCGTCCCGGTGGGACGCTGGTGCGAACCGACCGAGCCGACAGGCGAGACTCGTCGAAGGGGTTTCAGCTAGGCTAAAACTTCGATAAATCCTACATTTTACAAGCTATTCGTGCAGAACTTCTCAGTCACGGCTTTGCCGTGACAGCTCCCCTTTCAGGGGAGCCAAGGGCAAGTGCTAAACTATAGTTTACCGTTTATCCGCTTGCTTCACATCTGTCATTACTGAACAGAAAGCAAGGCTCGCCTTGCTTTCTCGGTGAAGAATCAGTAGTTAATCATTAGCAAGGGCATAAAGGCGAGATCCTTCAAGAAAGTTCCAAGAAACTATAGCTTCTCGGAACTTTCTTCTCACCAATGACAGGTAGTAGTTCGTTCATTAAATTGGAATTTAGTGGTGAGACCCACACTTTACTCTTGTCATTCTGCGCGGAGCGAAGAATCTCACCTTTTTGTCCTTTCCCCAGGAATTCAAGGACGAGATTCTTCGTCACTACGTTCCTCAGAATGACAGAAGAATGGCTCCTCAGAGTAACAGTGGGAACTGTTTGCTAAAATGCAATTTAGCGGTAAAACTCACACTTTACTCTTGTCATTCTGCGCGGAGCGAAGAATCTCGCCTTTTTGCCCTTTCCCCAGGAATTTAAGGACGAGATTCTTCGTCACTACGTTCCTCAGAATGACAGAAGAATGGCTCCTC
>CAJUTL010000023.1 GCA_910589395.1 uncultured Oscillospiraceae bacterium | reverse complement strand
CTGGGCGTGCCCCACCGGGGCACAGCAACCGAGCCGACAGGCGAGAAAGGCAAGAGTTTCTATGTATTCGTCAATTCGCTAAATTCAAATTTGCCGCACAGTTCCCTCGTGTCATTCTGAGGAGCATAGCGACGAAGAATCTCGCCCTTAAAGCCCTTCAAAAAGACCGAAGGACAAGATTCTTCACCGAGAAAGCAAAGTTTCCTTGCTTTCTGTTCAGTAATGACAGGAGGAAAATAAGCGGATCACCATTGGTCGGGTCAGAAACCGATTTCCCGCACCAAGCAGCTTCGCGAGTGGCCGCGGTGCCTCGCCGCCAAATTCCAATTTAGCGAACTAAGTCCTTGCCCTTAAATTGCTCATTACTCATTCCTAATTCCTCATTAAAAAATGATACATTTCCCAACGCTTTTCCCGCATTGGGTGCGGCGGCAGGCTGCCCTGACCCTTCGTTTCATAGACTGCGCTGCGTTTTACAGATCATTTCATTTCTTCCGGAGAATAAGGAGCGCAGCCGCCTGTGATCTCAGGCTTATATACCATGGAATCTGCCTCTGTGATCTCCCGGATCACCCGGCAGGGGTTTCCGGCGGCAAAGGACAGGGGAGGAATATCTCTTGTCACCACACTGCCTGCGCCGATGACGCAGCCGTCTCCGATGGTCACGCCGGGGCACACCACCACGTTGGCGCCGAACCAGCAGTCATTTCCGATCACAACGGGCTTTGCATAGCACAGGTGGCCGGGCTGCCCGTCCTCCTTTTTCATCGAGCGCCGCTCCTCCGGCAGCATGGGGTGAACCGGGGTCACAATGGTCACATTAGGGCCGAAATTGCAGTTATCTCCGATGGTTACCAAAGCATCGTCCTGCACAGTAAAGTTAAAGTTCGCGAAAAAGTTCTTCCCGATCCTGGTGTGAGTTCCGTAATGGAAGGCGATGGGCCCCTGGATCCGCCCGCCCTCGCCGAATTCTCCGATGATCTCGTGAAGGAGCTGATCCCGCTTTTCGTATTCATCCTCGTGAGTGGCATTGAAATCCACATTTAGATTGTGGGTTTTCAGCTTGATGGCCACCAGCTCGGGATCCCCGGGGGAAAACAGCTTCCCCGCAAAAATTTTCTCTTCTTCCTTGACTGCCATGGTTCAAATTCCTCCCTGATGTCGTTTGGGCGAACACGCCCTAATTTTCAAATTCAGTATAGCACAAGGCACAGAAAAGAAAAAGAACTTTTTCAAAGGATTTTCTTATGCCTTTCCGGAATAATTATTTATTGTAATACGATAAATAATTATTGACAAACTGGAAATGCTATGCTATACTCTGAAAAAACGCAAGGAGGTTTTTCAAGATGAAGCTGAAAACACTGTCGCTCCGTCTGGAGCTCGTTTTGATCGGCATGGCCCTGTGCGGCCTTGTGGTATACGGGTGCTTTTTTCCGTGGCTTGGGCGCTCTATCGTTCTCACCGCGCCGGAATTCGCCTATTGCTACTATCCCTGGCTGATCCTGCTTTGGGTTACCGCGCTTCCCTGCTATGCCGCGCTGCTCCTCGGCTGGAAAATTGCCCGCAACATCGGCAAAGACAGGGCCTTTACGGAGGAGACCGCGAAGCTGCTGCGGTGGATCGCCCGGCTTGCGGCCTGTGACGCGGGATTTTTCTTCCTGATGAATCTTGTTTACCTGTTTCTCAATATGAACCACCCCGGCATCGTACTGGTATCATTGCTGATAGCCTGTGCCGGAGCGGCTGTTTCCGTGGTGTGCGCCGGGCTTTCCGACCTGGTAAAGCGGGCCTGGAAGCTGCAGGAGCAGTATGATCTGACGATTTAGGGAGGGCATATGGAAGGCGAAATCATTTTTAATATCGATGTGATGCTGGCAAAGCGAAAAATGAGCGTAACAGAGCTTGCGGAGCGGGTGGGTATCACCATGGCGAATATTTCCGTTTTGAAAAACGGAAAGGCAAAGGCCCTGAAGGTTTCCACCCTGGCAAAGCTGTGCAAGGCCCTTCAGTGCCAGCCGGGAGATCTTTTGGAATACCGGGAGGAGAAAAAATTATGACAGGACAAGGGCTGTTCAGACTGTTGAAAAACACTCGTCCCTCCTTTATGTTCTGGTTTACTTGCGGCTCTCTTTTTCTGCTGGCCGGAGCGGCGTGCTGTCTGTTTTTCGGCCTCCGAAAAAAACGGAAATTACTGCTTTTCAGCGGAGCGTTCCTCATACTGCTGCTGGTAAGCGCCTGGGTGCTGCTGGGCCATTTTCTGACAAAAATCTAAGCGCCTTTTTCTTCGGCTTCATTGACACCGCAAGGGGAATCTCTTATAATATTTCCATAGAAATTCCGTGAGATCCGCCAACCGGCGGAAGCGAAAGGAAGGGAAGGCGTCAGGTATGAAGTTACTGGTGATCGGCGGCGTGGCCGCGGGAACAAAGACAGCGGCCAAATTTAAGCGGGAAAACCGTTCCGCTCAGGTGACGCTGCTCTCAAAAAGCGAGGATATTTCCTATGCCGGGTGCGGCCTGCCTTATTATGTAGGCGGGGCCATTGAGGACCGGGGAGAGTTGATCGTCAACACCCCTCAGAAATTTGAAAGTCTCACCGGGGTAGAGGCGCTTACCTGCCGGGAGGCGGTAAGAGTAGACGCGGAAAAAAAGAAGGTAGAGGCCAAGAACCTGCGCACCGGGGAAACGGAAATCTATGAATACGATTCCCTGGTGATCGCAGTGGGCGCCTCGCCGGTCGTTCCCCCTGTAGAGGGCGTGGAGCTTCCCGGTGTGTTCCAGGTGCGCACGCCGGAGGACGCCGTTTCCATTCGGGAGTATCTGGACACGAATCAGGTGAAGAAGGCCGTGGTGGTAGGCGGCGGTTTTATCGGCCTGGAAATGGCGGAAAACTTCCTGACCCGCGGGGTTTCTCCCACAGTGGTGGAGTTTACCCCTCAGCTGATGCCCGGGGTTTTGGATCCCGAAATGGCGGCCTATGTGAAAAAGCATCTGCAAAAAAAAGGGGTGCGGGTCCTTACCGGCACAAAGGCGGAGGCTGTTTTAGGGCAGGGAAAAGCGGAGTCTGTGCGCACCAGCGGGGGAGATCTGCCCTGCGGCGCAGTGATTTTTTCCGTGGGCGTTCGCCCCAATACCGGCTTCCTTTCGGACAGCGGCATCGCCATGGAGCGCGGCACGATTTTGGTAGATGAAAAGCTCCGTACCAATCTTCCCGATGTGTACGCCGCTGGAGACTGCGCCATGGTGAAGAACCGGCTTACCGAAAAGCCCCAGTGGTCTCCCATGGGCTCCTCCGCCAATCTGGAGGGCCGCACGCTGGCCCAGGCCCTGGCGGGGGAGGAAAAATCCTTCCCCGGTGTGCTGGGCACCGCCGTGTGCAGGTTGCCCGGCCTGAACTGCGGAAAAACCGGCCTGACGGAGCAGGCGGCAAGGGACGCGGGCTATGCGGTGGAGACCGCCCTGATGGTCACCGATGATAAGGCCCATTACTATCCCGATTCCTCCTTCTTCATTATCAAGCTGATCGCAGAGAAAAACACCGGCGTCCTGCTGGGCGTGCAGGCCCTGGGCCCCGGCGCCGTGGATAAGCTCATCGATCTGGGCGTGCTGGGCATTTCCATGAGGGCAAAGCTTTCCGATTTTGAAAATCTGGATCTGTCCTACGCGCCACCCTTCTCCACCGCCATACACCCCTTTGTGCAGGCGGTGTATGTGCTGGAGAATAAGCTCAGCGGCGCTCTTGTCAGCATGACTCCTGCCCAGTACGCGGCGGGGGAGGCCGAGGGCTATACGGTGCTGGACGTGAATTTACAGCCCACGATCCGCGGGGCAAAATACATAGATCTGGCTTCTGTAAACGGGCCCATCGAGGGCATCGGCAAGGAAGAAAAGCTGCTTCTGGTCTGCGCCAAGGGCAAACGGGCCTATTTCCTGCAAAACCGCCTGAAGAGCTTCGGCTATCCCAATACCGTGGTGCTGGAGGGCTCCACCTTCTTTAACGATGTGCGGGTAAAAGCCGCCGGCGCTTCTGTGCCGCCGGAGGAGGTCACCAGAGTGAAGGGCCTGGGCTTCCTGTGGGATAAGCGCACGCCCGATTGCTTTAACGGACGGGTCATTACCAGAAACGGCAAGATCACCGCCGATGAAATGCGGGCGATCACCGAAGCGGCGGAGCGGTTCGGCAGCGGCGAGGTGGCTATGACCTCCCGCCTGACCATGGAGATCCAGCAGGTCCCCTTTGACAATATTGAGCCTTTGCGGGAGTATTTGCAGGCGGCCGGGCTGGAAACCGGCGGCACCGGCTCCAAGGTGCGCCCGGTGGTGTCCTGTAAGGGAACCACCTGCCAGTACGGCCTGATCGATACCTTCGCCCTTTCGGAAGAGATCCACGAGCGGTTCTTCCACGGCTATGCGGGGGTAAAGCTGCCCCATAAGTTCAAAATCGCCGTAGGCGGCTGCCCCAATAACTGCGTAAAGCCCGATCTGAACGACCTGGGCGTCATCGGTCAGAAGGTGCCGGAGATCGACCTCGACAAGTGCCGGGGCTGCAAGGTGTGCCAGATAGAAAAGACCTGCCCCATCAATGTGCCGGTTTTGAAGGACGGCAAGTTGGTCATTGACGATACCGCCTGTAATCATTGCGGGCGCTGTGTTGGAAAATGTCCCTTTAAGGCTGTGGAGGGCTTCACCTCCGGCTACCGGATCTATATCGGCGGGCGCTGGGGAAAGAAAGTGGCTCACGGCCGGTATCTGGATAAAGTGTTTACCGAGAAGGAAGAGGTGCTGAACGTGATCGAAAAGGCGATCCTGCTGTTCCGGGAGCAGGGGATCACGGGCGAGCGCTTTGCCGATACCATTGCCCGCCTGGGCTTTGAAAATGTGCAGGAGCAGCTGCTCTCCGATGAGCTGTTGTCCCGAAAGCAGGAAAACCTTTCCGCTCAGAAGCATCTGAAAGGCGGGGCCACCTGCTGAACGCGGCTCGGAAAGGAGTAAGGGCTATGTGGCTGGTATTTGCGCTGCTTTCCGCCGTGTTCGCGGCGCTCACATCAATTTTAGCCAAGGTGGGGATCGAGGGAGTGAATTCCCATTTGGCCACGGCGATTCGCACATTGGTGGTGGTGGGAATGTCCTGGGGCATGGTGTTTCTCACCCATTCCCAAAGCGGACTTTCCAGCATCAGCCGGAAAAGCTGGATCTTTCTGATCCTTTCCGGCCTGGCTACCGGGGCCTCCTGGCTGTGCTACTACTATGCTTTGCAGCAAGGGGAAGCCTCCAAGGTGGTCCCCATCGATAAGCTCAGCGTGGTGATCACTCTGGTTCTGGCCTTTGTGTTCCTGCACGAACAGTTTACCTGGAAATCCCTTGCGGGATCTGTTCTGATCGCCGGTGGAACACTCTTGATGGTCCTGTAAAAGGGTGAGAAGAAAAAAAGCAAAGGGCTGCCGCAGAACTTGACGTTTTGCAGCAGCCCTTTGCTTCTTGGATGTTAGATTCTGGGTGCTGGATTCCAGACGGTGGCGGCGCTACTATGCTCAATGAATAAGAAATTAGCAATGAGCAATAAGCAATGAAAGGAAAGAGCGTGCAATAAATTATAGTTTCGCACACAGGTCTCTCACTGTCATTCTGAGCCGTAGGTGAAGAATCGCGGCCTTGATTCCTACGTAAAAAGGGCAAAAGGACGAGATTCTTCACTTCGTTCAGAATGACAGATGGGAAGTGAGCACCTCGCCATTGGTCGGGTCGGAAACCAGTCTCCTGCACTCAACAGCTCTACGAGTGAGTGCAGCGGCTCGCTGCAACTTCCAATTTATCTGCTTACTAACGGTCGGGTCAGAAGCTGTTCTCTTACACTCGGCAGCTTCACGAGTGGCTGCGGCGCCTCGCCGCTAAATTCCAATTTGCCGAACAGTTCCCCACTGTCATTCTGAGGAACGAAGTGACGAAGAATCTCGACCTTAATACTCTAAATAGAGGGCTAAAGAGCGAGATTCTTCACCGCCTTCGGCGGTTCAGAATGACAGGAGGAAAATAAGCGAATCACCATTGGTCGGGTCAGAAACCGATTTCCCGCACCAAGCAGCTTCGCGAGTGGCCGCGGTGCCTCGCCGCCAAATTCCAATTTACCGAACTCTGCCCTTGACCTTCCTAATTGCTCATTGCCCATTCCTCATTTCGCCGGAGGCAATTTGCGCTTCCCTGTCAGTCCTTGTACCGGGTGATATACAGGGCGTTCCCACCGTGGCTTTCCAGCGACTGATGGCTGATCTTTCGGCCCCAGGTGATTTTGCAGGTGGAATAGTCGGCGTTGACCTCCGCCACAGTGACATGATCGGCCGTCTTTTCTACAACTACCATGGAATGAACGTCGTCGAATAAACGAATCTGGTCGCCGGGCCGCAGCTTTTGGAAGTCCCGGAAGGTGCGCACGGGCGCGTCTTTCCCGAAGATCTGATCGCTGAGCATGCTGGCAAAGCCAAGGCACTGTCTGCTCCAGGTGCTGCCCACTACGGGAATGGAGGAAACGCCCTGATACTCATTGCAGTAATAGGTGCCGTAACCATCGTGATAGCAGGGCGTATCCGTTACAATTTCCCATGGCTCCTTCCCGGCAGTGCCGGCGGAAGTTCGGTGATTCCAGTATTTTCCGTTGGGGAATTTCTTCTGAAGCGCCGCCAACTTCTGCTTTACCTGATAATAAGGATCCGGGGGAGCGGGGATCTTGTCCTTTGCCAAAGGAGAAATATCCAGTAATCCGCAAAGCAGAACAGCCGCCTCACTCCGGGTGGTTCTGGCCAGAGGCCGAAAAGAGCCGTCTTTGTAGCCGGTAATGATCTCGGCGGTTTGGCAGGTGTAAACGCTGCTTACCGCCCAGCCTGAAATAGCCATGTCGTCCGAAAAAGCTACCGGCTCTTTTTTTGCCTTCAAATCCGCTTTCTCGGGGTAGGCCTCCGCAAAGCGCACCATAAAAGCGGCGGCTTCCTCCCGGGTCACAAGGCCGTCCGGCTTGAAGCGGTTTTCCGCGTAGCCATGGGCAATTCCCGCTTTGGCTCCCCAGTTTATATAGGGAGTAAACCACTGCCCGCGGGGCACGTCCTGAAAAACGGTGAAGGTCTCGTACGAGGTAATTTCCTCCGGGGAAAGCACGGCCGCCGCAAGCAGCCGTAAAAATTCAGCCCTGGTCACGGGGCGGTCAGGAGAAAAGGTGGTCTCGCTGGTGCCGCTGACGATCCCCTGCTCCGCCAGGGCATACACATAGCCCGCATGCCAGGCTGTCTGCGGAATATCGTGAAACACAAGGTTTTCCGCCGCCATGGCTGTGGGGAAAGGAAGCAAAGTAAAAAGCAGGGCAAAAATCAGCAGAAACGCGCAGCATCTCTTTTTCATGGAAAACAGATCCTTTCAGAAATCAGTCTTTCCAAACGACAAAATTTTTCTTTCCTGTAAGGATAGCACTCTTTTGTGGGAAGAGCAAGAACAGACGGGAAAATAGCAAAAATTTCTTTTATTTGCCGGTATTTCGCAGCTGAATATTTCAAATTTGTTAAGAAATCGCCCTGCTTCTTGCAAGCCGTGCGATTTTGTACTAAAATAATATCGTTACAGAATTTGATAGCCGCGCACCGATAAACAATAGAAAAAGCGGCTTTTTTCAGAAAACAGAAGCCCCGCCTTGGAGAAGCGCGGGAAAGAAAGGAAGTCTTTCAGTTATGGCCCTGAAGCAGTTCAAAGCGGAGTCCAAGCGATTGATGGATCTGATGATCAATTCCATCTACACCCACAAGGAGATCTTTTTGCGGGAGCTGATCTCCAACGCAAGCGACGCCATCGATAAGCTCTATTACCGCACCTTGGAGGACGGCGATACCGGCCTTTCCCGAAGCGACTTTTTTATTCGCATCGATCTGGACAAGGAAGCCCGCACCATCACCATCACGGATAACGGCGTGGGTATGACCAGGGAGGAGCTGGATAACAATCTGGGTGTGATCGCCAAAAGCGGCTCTCTTCAGTTTAAAAGCGATACGGAAAAGAAGGAAGACGTGGATATCATCGGCCAGTTTGGCGTGGGCTTTTACTCCGCCTTTATGGTAAGCGACCGCGTCACTGTGGAAAGCCTTGCCTTTGGCAGCGAGGAAGCTTTTGTGTGGGAATCCAGGGGCTTGGAGGGCTACCAGATCAAAGCCGGCGGCAGGACAGAGCGCGGCACGGTGATCACTCTGCATTTGAAGGACGATACCGAGGAAGAAACCTACAGTGAATTTCTGGAGCCGTACCGGGTCAGGGAGCTTATAAAGAAATATTCCGATTATATCCGCTACCCTATTCGCATGGAGCTGCAAAAGTCCCGGCGGAAGGAAGGCGCCGGGGAAGAGGGCGCGGCCCCGGAATACGAGACCTATTTCGAAATGGAAACCTTAAACAGCATGGCCCCCATCTGGAAAAAGGGGAAAAACGAGGTTTCCGAAGAGGAAATGAACGCCTTTTACAAGGAGAAGTTTTACGATTGGCAGGATCCTCTACGGGTAGTGCGCACCTCCACCGAAGGCGCGGCCACCTACAGCGCCCTGCTGTTCTTCCCGAAAACCGCTCCTATGGATTATTACACCAGAGAATACGAAAAGGGCTTGCAGCTCTATGCCAACGGTGTGCTCATCATGGAAAAATGCGCCGATCTGCTGCCGGACTGCTACAGCTTCGTCAAGGGTCTGGTGGATTCTCAGGATCTCTCCCTGAACATTTCCAGGGAAATGCTGCAGCACGACAGGCAGCTGAAGCTGATCGCCGCGCGGCTGGAAAAAAAGATCACCTCCGAGCTTACCGCCATGCTCCAGAATGATCGGGAAAAGTACGAGGAATTTTTCCGCAGCTTCGGGCTGCAGCTAAAGTACGGTATGTACGACCGGTACGGTGAGAAAAAAGACGAGCTGAAGGATCTGGTGCTGTTCACCTCCTCCGAAGAAAAGAAGCTTGTCACCCTAAAAGAATATGTGTCCCGCATGAAGCCGGAGCAGACCGCCATCTATTACGGCTGCGGAGAAACGGTGGAACGCATTCTCAGTCTGCCCCAGGCCGAGGCCATTCGGGAAAAGGGCTATGAAATGCTGTGCCTTACCGACAATGTAGATGAATTTGCCCTGAGAGTTTTGGAAAAATACGAGGAGAAGGAATTTCGCAATATCTCCTCCGACGACCTGGGCCTGGAAACGGAAGAGGAAAAGGAAAAGACGAAGGAAACGGCGGAAAACAGCAAGGAACTGCTTCTCGCCATGAAGGAGGCGTTGGGAGACAAGGTGAAGGAGGTCAAGGTTTCCGGCAAGCTGAAAACCCACCCCGTGTGCCTTTCTACCGACGGCATGATCTCCACCGAAATGGAAAAGGTGTTAAACGCCATGCCCGCCGGGGAGAAGGTCAAGGCCCAGCGCGTGCTGGAGCTGAACCCCAACCACCCCGTGTTCCAAAAGCTGCAGGCCCTGCGGGAAAGCGATGGAGAAAAGCTGAAGCTCTATGCGGAGCTTTTGTACGACCAGGCCCTGCTCATTGAGGGGATCGCCATTGCGGACCCGGTGGCTTTCTCACAAAAGATCTGTGAGATCATGTAAGAGTAGAGAGGAGATCGCAATGAACCAGTATCCATATCCCTTCTACCAGGGGCAGGGCGTTCCGCCCCAGCCCCCGGCTCCGGTCTTCGGCTGGCAAAGCGCGCCCCAGCCGGTTCCTGTGCAGCCTCAAGCCGCTCCTGCCGCATCGGTTTTTGGCGGTTATCCTCAAAGCGGCTGCCCCCAGGGTGCATACTCACCGGCGGCTCCGGCTTTCGGTTCGGTACAGCAGGCGCCTGTCGTACCGTTCTCTCCACAGCCTGTTCCCGTACAACCTGTTTCTGTGGCGCCGCCCTTCGCGCTGAAGCAGGAAAAAAATCCCAAATTGGCGGGAGCCTCGAAAACGCTCAACCGGCTGTGTCTGGTGGTGCTGCTGCAAACAGCGGCGGCTTTCCTGTTGGAAATGCCGCTGATGGCGCTGTTCTTTTCCCAGGGCGTCAATATTATGACGGATCCCATGGCCTTCCAGTGGTTTACCACAGCCATGGTGCCGCTTTCCACCGCGCTGCCCTTTTTCATTTATCTGCGGCTGGGGCAGAAGGACGTTACGGATTATCTGAAATTTGAGAAGGTAGGCTTTTTTACCGCCCTGCTCTGTGTGTTGGCGGGCTTGGCCCTGTGCCTGCTGGGAAATTTCCCCGCCTTTGCCATTCAGGACTTTTTCGGAAGCTTCGGCTATGAACCAGCCTCCAGCCTCGTGGAGGAGAGCGCCAGTATGGCCCTGTTTCTTCTAGAAATGCTTTCCACGGCGGTGCTGGTGCCGGTCATGGAGGAATTCGCCTTCCGGGGCGTGCTGCTTTCCTCCCTGCGGAAATATGGCGCGGGCTTTGCCATTGTGGCCTCGGCATTCGTCTTTTCTCTGGTACATCTGGATTTTTCCAATGTGGTATTTGCCTTTATCGCCGGGCTGGTGTTCGGCTTTCTGTATGTGAAAACCGGAAATTTGTGGATCTCCATTCTGATCCACGCTCTAAATAACGGCATCGCCGTGGCGGGCAGCTATGGGGAATTCCTTTTTGGAGAGTCCATGGCCAAGGCCTTTGAGGACCTTTCCCTGCTGATCCCCATTGTGGCAGGACTGGTGGCTTTGCTTTTGCTGGTGATCTTTCGGCGGGAGCGGCTGTTCAAGCGAAAAGAGGAAAAAACGCCGCTGTGTCTTTCCGGCGGGGAAGCGGCGGCCGCCATGGTCCGCGCGCCGCTTTTGTGGGTCATTGTGGCCTTCATGGCAGCCTATACGACCACCTTGTTTTTCTAGATGATGAAGCTGGCTTTTTTACCGGAAAAGAGATTTATGCTCCGTGCGCTGGAGCTGGCCCGGGAGGCCGCCGCCTGCGGGGAAGTGCCGGTAGGCGCCGTGGTGATAAAAGCGGGGGAGATCGTGGGGGAAGGGCGCAACCGCCGGGAGGCGGAGCAAAACGCCCTGGCCCACGCGGAGCTGGAAGCGATCTCCCAGGCCTGCAAGGCCCTTGGCGCCTGGCGGCTGCCGGACTGTCAGCTGTACGTCACGCTGGAGCCCTGCCCCATGTGTACCGGGGCTATCATCAATTCCCATTTGGGCACGGTGGTTTACGGCACGGAGGACGAGCGGGCCGGCTGCTGCGGCACCGCGACGGATCTTTTTACCCTGCCCTACAGCCACAGGCCGGAGGTGTACCGGGGCTTTTACGAAGCGGAATGCAGAGCCCTGCTCCGAGAGTTTTTCCAAAAGCTGCGGTAAGCGAATAAATTTGAACATGTAGGAGAGCAAACAGAAAAGTGAGTCGTTGTTTTCTGCTTGCTCTCTGCTTTTTTGCAATGATAATCGGCGCTGTTCACTGCGCTCATATATCTATGCGGAAGATCTGTGAGCTTTGGTATGCCCTAAGAAAATCTTAAGCATTGCTTCTGAAAACCTCAATAAACCGGAGAACAAAGTGCGCTATACTAACAGTGAAAGGAGAGCGGTGCTATGCCCGAGAAGATCCTTGTAGTGGACGATGAAGTTGAAATTGCCGATCTGGTAGAGCTGTATCTTCAAAATGAAAACTATATGGTATATAAATTTTATACCGCTGAGGCCGCCTTAGCCTGTATAGACTCTACAGAGCTGGATTTAGCCATACTGGACGTCATGCTCCCGGGTATGAGCGGCTTTACCATATGCCAAAGGATACGGGAGCTGCATACTTATCCGGTCATTATGCTTACCGCAAAGGTGGAGGAAACTGATAAGATCACCGGCCTTACCCTGGGCGCTGACGATTATATCACGAAACCCTTCCGTCCTTTGGAGCTGGTGGCCCGGGTCAAGGCACAGCTGCGGCGCTACAAAAGATATAATCCGGCCCATACCTGCGATGCCGGGCAGGAGGTGCTGGAGTACGCCGGACTTTCCTTAAACAGCAAAACTCACGAGTGCCTGCTGAACGAAAAGGCTCTGTCCCTGACGCCCACCGAGTTTTCTATTCTCCGTATTTTGCTGGAAAACAAGGGCCGGGTGGTCAGCGCTGAGGAACTGTTTCATCAAATATGGCAGGACGAATATTACTCAAAACCCAACAATACCATCACGGTGCATATTCGCCATCTGCGTGAAAAGCTGGGGGATAAGGCCGACAGCCCGCAGTACATTAAAACAATATGGGGGGTAGGGTACAAAATTGAAAAGTAAGCTTACCATACTGATTCGGCTGTTTGTGTTGCTGGCCGTGGGATTCGCGGTGTGTTCCGCTCTTTATTTTCTGGTGGATCATGTATTTGACGGTGCTTTTGTCAGCTGGTTTGAAGAAAATTTTTTTATCACAGAAAGTCACTACTATCCCGCGGACGGCACCGGGGAAACATGGAGCTTTCTTTCCTGGCCGAAGCTCAAGCCTGTGCTGCTGGGCGTGTTTATTGCCGGAAATCTTTTTTGGCTGGCAGTGGTGTTCCTTGTTTCCCGGCTTGCCGCCGCAAGACGTGAACAGCAAACGGTCACAGACATCAGCAGGCGGCTGCGCGTCTACTTGGACGGAAATGCCGATATTGCTCAGGTGTTTCCAGGCAGCCAGGCGGAACTGTCCGTGCAGATCGCGCAGCTCAAAGCGGCGCTGCTGCAAAATGAACGCACGCTAAAAGAAGAAGCGACCCGGCGAAACGACCTGGTGGCTTATCTGGCCCATGACTTGAAAACGCCTTTGACCTCTGTGATCGGGTATCTGAGCCTTCTGGACGAAGCACCCGATATGCCACGGGAGCAGCGGGCCAATTATACGCGCATTACTTTAGAAAAAGCGTATCGGCTGGAAAAGATGATCAATGAGTTTTTTGAGATCACCCGGTACAATTTGCAGCAGATCCTTGTACAGAAGGAGCCGGTGGACCTCTACTACCTGCTGGTGCAGCTCACGGACGAGTTGCTGCCCGCGCTGGAGGCTCACGGAAACACGGTCGTTCTAAGGGCCGGGGAAAGCCTGCAAATTTCCGGAGATGCGGATAAGCTGGCACGGGCCATGGGAAACGTGCTGAAAAACGCGGCGGCCTACAGCTATCCCAATACGGAGATCCTGCTGTCTGCCGAAGAAACCGCCGATTCTGTGATCCTCCGCTGTACGAACCGGGGAAAAACGATCCCCAAGGAAAGGCTTGGCTTGCTCTTTGAAAAATTTTACCGGCTGGACGAAGCCCGTACCACCAGCGCCGGCGGAGCCGGGCTGGGGCTGGCCATCGCGAAGGAGATCATAGCCCTGCATGGAGGAACGATCTTCGCTGACAGCAGTGATGATGCGGTAACATTTACCATTATCCTTCCGTTTCACTAGCTTGCGGTCACCGGCTGTTGTACGGCCCTTTTCAGAAAGCTTCCCTTCTTCTTAGGGATTTCTTAGGAGCTTTTCAAGCTCCCCTTAAAAAACAGAGCGTTCCTTTCTGGTAGGATACTATCGGAAGGAACGCTGATTTTTATTCTGAAGGGGGCTTTATCATGGTAAAGAAAACAATAGCGCATAGACGGAACTCTCAAAAAGCACAGCAAAAAGGCAGGATAGGGATATGGCTCATGGAAGGATCCTTGGCAGCGGCAATTTCGTTTCTCATGATCTTGGCTTGCCTGAACTATACTGCAAAGCGCCTGCCGGAGAAGGGCGTCGGCGCAAAGGGAGAAGCGTCGTCCGACATTTCTGAAACCGCTTTGCAGGGCGGGGAAGAAGACGTTCTCTGGAGTCTGCGTCTGGTAAACCGTTGGAATCCCATTCCGGAAGGGTATACAGTTGACCTGAAAGAGCTTCCCGGCGGAGAACAGGTAGATGAACGGATCTATGAGCCCTTGCTGGAAATGCTGGAGGCAGCTCGGGAAGGAAACTGGGGGGAAGTACCCAGGGTCATTTCCGGTTACCGCACGCAGGAAACCCAGCAAGCGCTTTACGAGGAAGAAGTTGCCCGGTATCAGGCTGAAGGCTGGGGCTTGGAAGAGGCCAAAGAAAAAGCCGGCAAATGGGTGGCTGTTCCCGGCACCAGCGAACACCAGCTGGGTCTGGCGGTAGATCTGGAGGGCGCCACCTATGATGTGTTTTCCTGGCTGCAGGAGAACAGCTATCAATATGGCTTTATCTTTCGTTATCCCAGCGAAAAAACAGAGCTCACCGGCACGGTAGAGGAGGTTTGGCATTACCGCTATGTAGGGGTGGAGGCCGCTGCGGAGATATATGAGAGAGGGATTTGTCTGGAAGAGTATCTCACGGAGAAGAATGGTGAAATGTACTGACTATATAAAGAAAGCGTAAGTCCAGCTCCGAAGTGTTCCCGCAAATTTTTGAAAAAACGGCAGCCTGGCGAAAAGCCGAAAAAACCGCGATTTTTCTGAAAAATCAAAGCTTGCGTTGCCTTTTGCCGGCAGCGGCTTAAAGCAGCAGAGGAACTTCCTTTTTCTCTGGCTGCAAGCTGGCTTTGATCAAGGCGCTTTCAGGACGGAAAACCAAGTTGACTTTTTCCTTCCTTTAGGGTATCATAATGCCCGTTGGGGCTCCAGGTGTCTGCGGAAGATCCCGCAGCCGAACACAGGAACAGGGGTGAGATTCCCCGGCGAACCCGTCGCCGTGATGGCGCAGCGCTTTTCAGGGCGGGGAGGAAATGCCGTGCCAGGAAGCGGTTTTTCCTTTCCGCGGCCCACTGGCAAATGCCGGGAAGGGGAAACAGAGCGCGCTCAGCCGCCGAAGCAGCTGAGCACCGCCTAAGCCGAAAGACTTGCCTGGAGGGCCGTGTAAAGCACCACGGGTAACTGGCGCTTTACACAGGAGCCGCCGGAAGGCTGTTGCCCTTCCCGCGTCACGTTCCTGCCTGAAGCAGACTGTGGAACGGTTTGTATTGCTATCGTTTCAGGCGACCACCCTTCTTAGTTGCATTTCAAAACAGGGTCAAATTTACATTTGGCCGCAAAACAACAACGGAAGGAAAGGGATCAAACACATGAACAGACGTACAAAAAACATTCGCATTTTTTCGCTGCTGCTGGCACTGCTTTTGGTAGCCGGCTTGTTCGCTGGCTGCGGGGAAAATTCGGAGCCTTCTTCTCAGTCTTCGGAATCCTCTGCTCAGTCTTCGGAATCCTCTGCTCAGTCTTCGGAATCCTCTGCTCAATCTTCGGAATCCTCTTCTCAGCAGGGCTCTGCCGTATCTGCCGCCGTCAAAAATATTACGGTAAAGGTAGTGCATAAGGACGGCAGTGAAAAGGAATTTGCCATTGCCGCCCAGGGTGAGACCCTCCGGGAGGCACTGGAGCAGGAGAAGCTGGTAGAGGGCGAGGACGGACAATACGGCCTCTTCATCAAATCGGCAGACGGCGAAACCGCTGACGACGGCAACCAGGAATGGTGGTGCGTGACCAAGGGCGGCGAGCAGGTCAATACTGGTGTAGACGGCGTAAAAATCGCGGATGGCGATGTATATGAGCTTACTCTCACGGTAGGCTATTGATGAAGGTCAAGCTGCTGGACATCTGCCTGATGGCGATGATGGGCGTAGTGCTGGTGGTTTCCAAAGAGGTGCTGGCGTTTTTGCCCAATGTAGAGCTGATCACACTCCTGATTATTCTGTTCACTCTGGTGTTCCGCAGAAGGGTGATCGGGGCTCTGGGTGTGTTTCTGCTGCTGGAGGGCCTGCTTTACGGCTTTGGGATATGGTGGGTCATGTACCTGTATATCTGGCCAATTTTGGCCCTGCTTACTTGGCTGTTCCACTGGCTGAAGCGCGCCTGGCAATGGGCGATTTTCGCGGGGCTCTATGGGCTGGCCTTTGGCACGCTGTGCTCCATGGTCTATTGGCCCATGTGGAAGCTTCCCGCCATTCTTTCCTGGATTGCCAGCGGTTTCTATTTTGACTGCAACCACGCCGTGTTCAATTTTCTGCTATGCCTTTTTCTGTACCACCCTTTGCGGCTGGGCCTGGAAAAGCTGCAAAAGCAGATCAACCTTGCTTGATTTTTCGGCGGGTTTTGGTTCGCTTTGTCTGAACAGCTGTCAATAAAGACAGCATACCATGAGCAATTAGAGGCAGAGGCTGGTAAATTGGAATTTATCTGCCCTCTGTCTCCCCTTATTTATAAGGGGAGGGGGACCGCCGAACGGCGGTGGAAGGGATAGTCACACGCAGAAAGTGCCATAGAATCGCTAGTTTTAATCCCCTCAGTCAGCCTATCGGCTGACAGCTCCCCTTGCTTCGCAAGGGGAGCCTAAGGGCATTAAACTACAATTATCACTCTGCTCTTGCCCATTCTTTCATCATTTTGCGTCAGCAAAGTTATTATCCACCTGCCATCTGAAATCCAGAACCTAAAAAGCGCGCTGCAGTTTTTCTGCAGCGCGCCCTTTTTTTAGGAAAACATTCAAATTTCTTCTTCGTCCTGTTTTTCCAGCAAAGGCTCTCCCTTTACGGTGATCTCCTCCGCACGGTTATTTTCCGCCTTGATCACGGTGAAGAGCAGCCCCTCATATTCAAAGGAATCTCCCGTTTCCGGAATGCGGTCCAGATTTTCCGTGAACCAGCCATTGATGGTGGAGGCCTCTGTCTCACACTGAATGTGGAAAAAGTCAAACAAATCGTCCAAATCGGCGGAGCAGTGGATCTGATAGGTATCCTCGCCGAGCTTCTGAAAGGTCTGCTGGATCACGGTATCGTGCTCATCCCAAATTTCGCCCACCAGCTCTTCGATCACGTCCTCCAGGGTGACGATCCCCTCGGTGCCGCCGAATTCATCTACGATCACCGCCATGTGCAGCTTGTTTTGCTGTAACAGCTTCAGCAGCGCGGAGATTTTCATAGCGGGAGGAATAAATTCCGCAGGCTTCAAAATGCTCTCAATGGAATTTTCTGTTCCCCATACATAAGCGTAAAAGTTTTTCTCATGGATCACGCCGATAATGCTGTCGATGCTTTCCTCGTATACCGGAAGCCGGGAGTAGCCGGTTTCCCGGAACAGCCGGGCAATTTCTTCCTTGGATGTGTCCTTTGAGATGGCTTCCACATCCACCCGGGGAGTCATGATATCGATGGCTTCAATATCGTCAAATTCAATAACGTTGCGAAGCATGGCGCTTTCGTCCTCGTCAATGCCGCCCTCCTGCTCGGCTTCCTCCACAATGGTCAGCAGCTCGCTGTCTGTGACAGAATGACTGGAGCTGACCCGGAACAGCTTTTTCAGCCCTTTTTTCAGCTGTGTAAAGAAAAAGTTTATGGGCTTCAGCAGCACAATGAGAATGCGGATCATCGGAGCGGAGATCATGGCAAAACTCTCGGCATTTTCCTTTGCCAGGCTTTTCGGGCTGATCTCACCGAAGATCAGCACCACCACGGTCATCACAATGGTGGAAACCGTAGGTCCGGCGCTTGCCCCCAGGGCGGAGGTGAAAAGCACCGTGGCAATGGCGGTGGAAGCGATGTTTACCAGGTTGTTTCCCACCAAAATAGTGGAAAGCAGTTCATCGTAATTCTCCGAAAGGGCATAGGTGAGCTTCGCCCGCTTGTTCCCATTTGCCGCAAGATTTTTCAGGCGGATCCGGTTCAGAGAAGAAAACGCCGTTTCCGTGGCGGAAAAATACCCGGAAAGAATGACAAGAACGAGTAAAATCAAAATAAGCGTCGTACTGTGACTGTCCATAAAAGGAAAAACCACTACCTTTTCTATAGATTTGCGTTATAGTATAGCATAAAAGAAAAGTTTTTTCAACTTTTCTTTTCCCATATACCATGATATACTAGATATTAAATATTAGGTACTGGATATCGAAAACGCCCTTTTCTAAAACAACTAACATCTAACAACTAACTACTAAGTTTTGGAGCGCGGCTTGCCATATGGAAGAAAAAAAGCGGAAAATCTTGAATTTGGGGATCGTGGCCCATGCGGACGCGGGGAAAACCACGCTGACCGAGCAGATCCTGTTTCAAAGCGGCGCGATCCGCGTCGCAGGCAGCGTGGATCACGGTACCGCCAGCACGGACACCATGGAGATCGAGCGCAGGCGGGGCATTTCCGTGCGCACGGCCTGCGCCTCCGTTTTGTGGAAGGGCGTCCGGCTGAATTTGATTGACGCGCCGGGCCACGCCGATTTTTTAAGCGAGGTGGAGCGCTCTCTTTCCGTGCTGGACGCTGCGGTTTTGGTGGTGTCCGCCGTGGAAGGGGTACAGCCCCAAACCAGAATGCTGCTGGAGGCCTTCCGCCGGGCAAGGCTGCCCTGCTTTCTTTTTTTGAATAAGCTGGATCGTGCCGGAAGCCATTGGGAAAGCGTGCTCTCCCAAGTGGAGCGGGAAGTGGGGATCCCCTGCCTGCCTTTTTGCGCGGCCACAGGGGAGGGCACAGAAGCGGCGGCTGTTTGTCCCATAGCTTCCAGCGATCCCGCTTGGCTGGAACGGGCTGTTCTGGCCTGCGGGGACGACTGTCTTTTGGAGGAGCTGCTTTCCGGCGGGGAAAAAGCCCCGGCCTCCCTGCGGGACAGCCTGGAGGAGAAAATTGGAAATGGGCAGCTTCTGCCTGCCTTCTGCGGGGCCTCCAAATACGGGCGGGGCGTACCGGAACTGCTGGACGCCTTGTGTGGGCTTCTGCGGGAAGCGCCTGTGCCGGGGGAAGCCCTGTGCGCCCGGGTCTATAAGGTAGAGCGGGACCCCGCTCTGGGGAAAGCCGCCTATGTGAGGCTGTTTTCAGGTACACTGCAAAACCGCCAGGCGGTAACAGTGCTGCAAAACGGAAAAGCCGCCGGGCAGGAGGATGCCCCGGCGGAAAAAATATCCAGAATACGGAAAGTGGAGGGACGGCGGCTGGAGGACACGGAAGCGGCGGAGGCAAACGATATTGCTGTGGTATACGGCCTTTCCTCCGTGCGGGCGGGAGACCTGCTGGGCAGCGAGCTTTCGGGCCTGCGGGAATACCGGCTGGCGGAGCCCCTGATGCTCTGCCGGGTGGAGCCGGAAAAGCCGGAGGAGCTGCCCGGCCTGACGGAAGCTCTGTATCAGCTGGAGGAGGAGGACCCCGCCCTTCGGTGCGAATGGAACCGGGAAAAGCGGGAAGTCTGGCTGCGGCTGACCGGAAAGATCCAGGCAGAGGTGCTGGAAGCGCTTTTGAAGGAGCGCTGGGGGCTTTCCGCGCGGTTTGGGGAGCCCTCTGTCATCTATCGGGAAACTCCGGTTAAAGCGGGAGAAGGCTTTGAAGCCTATACCATGCCCAAGCCCTGTTGGGCGGTGGTGCGGTTCCTCATTGAACCGCTGCCCAGGGGCTCCGGCTTTGAATATGTCTGTAAGGTGCCGCCCAACCGGCTGCCCTATCGGTATCAGGCCCATGTGGAAACCGCGGTTCCCCGGGCGCTGGAGCAGGGGCTTTCCGGCTGGCAGGTCACAGATCTGCGGGTGACGCTGATTGATGGAGAATCTCACAATGTACATACCCACCCGCTGGATTTCTTTGTAGCCACGCCCATGGGGATCATGGACGGCCTGCGCAATACGGGAACCAAGCTTTTGGAGCCCATGCTGAAGGCGGAATTTACCGCTCCGGAGGAATATCTGGGGAAAACGGTGAGTCTGCTGGTCGCCCATCGCTCCCGGTTCGATACGCCTGAAACAGGCGAGGGAAGATTCCGCCTGGAAGCGGTGGTGCCCGCTGCGGAAGCCATGGATCTTCCGGTGGAGTTTGCCGCCTGTACCGCCGGTACCGGCGTGTACGGTTCCCGGTTTTCTCACTATGAGGACTGCCCCGAGGGAATGGGGCAGGTGAGAGCGCGCATGGGGGTAGATCCCCTGGATCGCTCCCGGTTTATTCTGGCCGCCCGTTCCGCTCTCAGCGAATAGGCTCAGCGGTTCAGGAGCCACACCCCGGCATTGAGATACACGGCAAAGCTGACCCACAGCAGGTAGGGAACCATCAGCCAGCCCGCCGCCTTTGTTTCCCGGAAGAAACGGACGGTGGTAATGAGGATCAGCACCCAGAGGATCAGGATCCAGAGCAGGGCAAGGCCGTAATTTTGCAGGTTAAAAAAGATCAGGGTCCAAACGAAATTAAAGGCCAGCTGAAGCCCGTAGAAAAGCAGCGCGCCGTTTCTTCCTGTGCTGTCCCGCACCCAGACAAGGTAGGCGGCGATCCCCATCAGCACGTAGAGAATGGCCCACACAATGGGGAAAAGCCAGCCGGGAGGCGAAAGGGGAGGTTGGCGGAGAGCTTGATAAACCTCCATGGAATCGGCGGTGAGAAAAGCGGAAAGTCCGCCTACTGCCAGGGGCAGAAGAAGATTGATCCAAAAGGGCTTCCAACGTATCATGATATACAGTCCTTTCCGGGCAGTTTTGTAATAGTATCATTATATGCCATGCTCTCCGGAAAATACGAAAGGACACGCCGCAAGCCTTGCACGGTTTTGAAAGGAGAAAACAAATGACAAACGAAAGAAAGCTCGAGCTGTTTGAGCGGGAAAAAATTTCAAGGGCCGTGGCTGTGCTTTCCATTCCCACCATCGCCAGCAACCTGGTGGCGCTTTTATACAGCCTGGCGGATACTTATTTTGTGGGTATGCTGAACGATCCCGTACAGACGGCGGCGGTCACGCTGGCGGCGCCGGTGCTGCTGGCCTTTAACGCGGTAAACAATCTGTTCGGTGTGGGCAGCTCCAGCATGATGAGCCGGGCCTTGGGACAAAAGGATTTTAAAACCCTTCGGCAAAGCTCTGCCTTTGGCTTTTACGGCTCCCTGTTCTGCGGAATTCTCTATTCTGTTTTCTGCGCGCTTTTAATGAGCCCCCTGCTTTCTCTTTTGGGGGCGGACAGCTCCACTGCCTCCGCCACACAAAGCTATTTGTTCTGGACCGTTTGCCTGGGGGCTACGCCTTCCATTTTGAATGTGGTCATGGCTTACCTGATCCGCTCGGAGGGGGCCACCCTGCACGCCAGTATCGGCACCATGAGCGGCTGTGTGCTCAATATGCTGTTAGACCCGCTGTTTATTCTTCCTGGCGGCTTCGGTATGGGAGCAGAGGGCGCGGCCCTTGCCACCTTCCTTTCCAATTGCGGTGCGGTACTCTATTTCCTGGGATATCTCTTTTTACAGAGGCGAACCACCTATGTGTGTATTTCCCCCAAAGAATTCACGCTGCGCAAGGGGATCGTAAAAGGCGTGTGTGTGGTGGGGGTGCCCGCTTCTATCCAAAACCTTCTGAATGTAGTGAGCCATATGCTGCTCAATAACCTGGCAGCACCCTACGGGGCGGCGGCGCTGGCCGCCATGGGGATCGCTTCCAAGGTGAGCATGGTTCCCTGGTATATCGGAAACGGAATTTCTCAGGGCGTTATGCCCCTGATCGGCTATACCTATGCGGCAAAGCTCCATGAGCGCATGAAAAAGACCCTGCGGTTTACCGCTCTGCTTTCCGGCTCTGTGCTGTCCGTGATGGCCCTGGTCTGCTGCCTTTGCTCTCAGCCCATCGTGCGGGCCTTTATGCAAGACCTCCAAACAGTGGAATACGGCAGCTGGTTTTTGCGGGGTATGGCGATCTCCGTCCCCTTTCTCGCCATGGATTTTCTGGCGGTGGGGGTATTCCAGGCCGTGGGGAAGGGGCCCCTTTCCCTGCTGATGGCCCTGCTGCGCAAAGCCGTGCTGGAGATCCCGGCCCTGTATCTCTTAAACTGGCTCCTCCCGCTTTACGGTCTTTCCCTGGCCCAGCTGGTTTCCGAGGTCTGCATGTCGCTGGTGGGAGTCGTTCTGTTGCTGCGGTTCCTGAAAAAGCTGGAGGCTGTTCCAAACAGCGGGAAGCTTTTGGAATAAAAGGTTTCCAAACAGAAGCGTTTTATAGTACAATAGCCCCGGAGCCTGTTTTAGAACAGACTACGGCAAACAGGGAAGGAGCCGATCGAAATGGATCGCTTTTTAGGAGAAAACTTTCTGCTGCCCACTGCGGCGGCGCAAAGGCTGTATCACGAGTACGCGGCGGAAATGCCCATTGTAGATTACCACTGCCATGTGAGCCCAAAGGAAATTTGGGAAAACAAGCGCTTTGAGAATCTTGCTCAGGTCTGGCTTTCCGGCGACCACTACAAATGGCGGCTGATGCGGGCCAACGGTGTCAGCGAGGAATACATTACGGGGAACGCGCCGGACCGGGAAAAATTCCAGAAATTCGCGGAACTTCTGCCAAAGGCCATGGGAAACCCTATGGTTCCCTGGTGCCACCTGGAGTTGAAAAATTATTTTGGCTATACCGGGGCGCTTACCGGAGAAACCGCCCAGGAGGTGTGGGAGCTTTCCGAAGCTAAGCTCCGGCAGGAGGAGCTGCGTGTCCGGGGCCTGATCCGCCAAAGCAAGGTAGCCTTTATCGGCACTACGGATGACCCTGCCGATTCCTTGAAATACCACGAAAAGCTGCAAGGGGATCCTTCCTTTAGCACCGTGGTCGCGCCCTCCTTTCGTCCCGATCAGGCCCTGAAGCCGGAAAAGGAGGAATGGCGGGAGTATCTCACCCGGTTGTCCGCCGCGGCGGGGCTTGGTATTACCGACCTTGCTTCCCTGGAGGAGGCCCTGAAGCGGCGAATGGATCGCTTCGATGCCTGCGGCTGCCGGGCCAGCGACCATGGGCTGGATAAGATGATTTTTGTCCCGGCGGAGCGCTCCGCAGTAGACGCCGCCATCAAAAAGCGGCTTGCCGGGGAAGCGCTTACGGAAGCGGAGGGCGGGGCCGTGAAAACGGCGCTGCTGCTTTTCTGCGCTGGGGAATACGCAAAGCGGGGCTGGGTGATGCAGCTCCACTATAACTGCATGCGGAACCCGAACTCCACCATGCTGAGGGCAGTGGGCCCGGATACCGGCTTTGATTGCATCGGCCCCCACAACGGCACGGAAGCCCTGCGGCAGCTGCTGAACGCCATGTATGCCGGCGGATATCTGCCTCGCACCGTGTTCTATAGCCTGGACGGCAACGACAACGCCTTTTTGGACGCCCTGGCCGGCTCCTTCCAGGACGGCACGATCCCCGGAAAGCTCCAGCACGGCTGCGCCTGGTGGTTCAACGATACCAGACAGGGGATCACGGAGCATTTAACAAGCCTTGCCAGCACTGGCCTGCTGGGAAATTTTATCGGCATGCTCACCGATTCCCGCAGCTTTTTGAGCTATACCCGCCACGAGTATTTCCGCCGGATCCTCTGCGGCCTCATCGGCAGCTGGGTGGAAAGCGGGGAATGCCCCAATGATATCCCCCTGCTGGGCGGCCTGGTGCGGGATATCTGCTATTACAACGCGGTTCGCTATTTTGGATTGGAGGGAAAGCTGTGAAGGAAAAGCTGTCTTTTCGGTGGTACGGCGCGGAAGACCCCGTTTCTCTGGAATCTATCTCCCAGATCCCCGGTATGCGCTCCATCGTTTCCGCCGTGTATGACGTGAAGCCCGGGGAGGTCTGGCCGGAGGAAAGCCTGGCGTGGATCAAAAGCTCTTGTGAGGAGCACGGTCTGGTGTTTGATGTGGTGGAATCCATTCCCGTCCACGAGGATATCAAGCTGGGCAGGGGAGAAGTGGATACTTTACTGGAAAACTATTGTGAAAATGTCCGGCGCTGTGCCAAATACGGTGTAAAATGCATCACATATAACTTTATGCCGGTGTTCGACTGGACCCGTACCCAGCTGGATAAAAAAGCCGCCGACGGCTCCACCAGCCTTGTCATGTATTGGGAGCAGCTGAAGGGCCTGGATCCCCTTCACGATGATATCCATCTTCCCGGCTGGGACGCAAGCTACACCCAGGAGCAGGTGCGGGAGCTGATTTCCGCCTACAGTGAGCTGGGGGAAGAGGGGCTCTGGAAAAACCTGGAACGCTTTCTAAAAGCAGTGATCCCGGTGGCGGAAGCCTGCGGTGTAAAAATGGCCATTCACCCGGACGACCCGCCCTATCCCATTTTCGGCCTGCCCCGGATCATTACCTGCGAGGAAAACCTGGATCGTTTTCTCGGACTGGCGAACAGCCCCAGCAACTGCCTTTGCCTCTGTACCGGCAGCCTGGGCTGCGCGAAAAGCAACGATGTCCCGGCCATGGTGAGAAAATACGCCCAAATGGAGCGGATCGCTTTCATGCATATCCGAAATGTCAAAATTTTGGAGGACGGCTCCTTTGAAGAGCGGGCCCACCTTTCCTCCTGCGGCAGCCTGGATCTGTACGAGATCGTAAAAGCTCTAGCGGACGCGGGCTATGAAGGATATGTCCGCCCGGATCACGGCAGAATGATTTGGGGCGAAACCGGCAAGCCCGGCTACGGCCTTTTCGACCGCGCCTTGGGCGCCGCCTACCTAAACGGCCTTTTCGAAGCCTGTGAAAAAGTGCAAAAGAATGGGTAATGAAAAGCGGAAGGATTTAGTAAAAAGAAAATCAGCTCGCCTTCCGAACTGTGACTATAGCCAACCAGGCGCTTACTTTATAACGATATGCACACACGAAAAGCAATGTACCCTATCACACATCGTAGGGGAGGGGCTTAGTCTTCGCTTCGGTTGCTGTGCCCCAGTGGGGCGCGTCCGGCAATGTCTGAGCCGACAGGCGAGTTCGGTTCAGAACGATTGCCACTGACAATCTTCACCCCCTCCCGTGAACAGGTTATCGCAATACGGAAAAGTTGCAGAAGAGCAAATGCAAGCCTTGGAACAACGGTTTCCTTCCATAACGGTTGATAAGTATGTTATCATGCCAAATCATATCCATTTCCTTCTTTAAATCAGAAGAGAGGCGGGAGAAGCAAGCTCCTCCCCTACAGTGCCAAATGTGATAGGCGCTTATAAATCACTTACTACCCGTGTGTGCGGGCAGGACGCAAATTTGTTTCAACGCTCTTTTCACGACCATGTTATTCGCAGTGAAAAGGAATATCAGAAAATATGGAAGTACATTGATGAAAATCCCATCAAGTGGACGATGGATTGCTTTTATCAGGAAGATCAGTAAACGCCCTTGTGAAATGTGCATCCATTAGAATGTCTCAAAAAGGAGTGAACGCAAATGAAACAAAATGTTCTGAATACCGATCTCTCCGGCAAGGTGGCGGTGGTCACCGGGGCGGGCGGCGTGCTTTGCAGCCATTTTTCCAGGGTGCTGGCCCGGGCCGGAGCCAGGGTAGCCCTGCTGGACCTAAATGTGGAAGCGGCCGAAGCTGTGGCGGCGGAGCTCCGGGCGGAGGGAGGCACGGCAAAGGCCTACTCCTGCAACGTGCTGAAAAAAGAAGAATGCCTTTCCGCGGCAGAGCAGGTGAAAACAGACCTTGGCCCCTGCGATATTCTGATAAACGGCGCGGGGGGCAATAATCCCCAGGCCACCACGGATAAAGAATATTATGAGCCGGGGGATCTGGACGGAGACACCAAAAGCTTTTTCGACCTGGAAGCAGAGGGCGTGGGCTTTGTGTTTGACCTGAACTTTCTGGGAACCCTGCTTCCCACCCAGGCCTTTGCCCGGCAGATGCTGGGAAGAGCCGGGTGCGGTATTCTCAATATTTCGTCCATGAACGCCTATACGCCCCTGACGAAGATCCCCGCCTATTCCGGGGCCAAGGCGGCGGTTTCCAATTTTACCCAGTGGCTGGCCGTCCATTTCTCAAAGGCCGGGATCCGGGTCAACGCCATTGCGCCCGGCTTTTTTTCCACAAAGCAAAACGCGAAGCTCCTTTGGAACGAGGACGGCTCTCCCACAGACCGTACCGGAAAGATTCTGGCGGCCACGCCCATGGGCCGGTTTGGGGAAGCGGAGGAGCTGGAGGGCGGCCTGCTGTTTTTGCTGAACGAAAAGGCCGCGGGCTTTATCACCGGTGTGGTGCTGCCCATAGACGGCGGATTTTCCGCTTATTCCGGCGTATAGGAGGAGAAGAAAAATGAATGCGGTAGATAAGAAGATCGAAGAACTGGGGATCGTTCCGGTCATTAAGCTGAACCACCCGGAGCGGGACGCTGCGGCGCTTGCCCGGGCTCTTTGCGCCGGAGATGTTCCTGTGGCGGAAGTCACCTTCCGTGCCGCCGGAGCGGATCAGGCCATTCGCCTGATGAAGGAAGCCTGCCCGGAAATGCTGGTGGGGGCCGGTACCGTGCTGACAGAATCACAGGTGGACGCGGCCCAGGCCGCCGGCGCGGAGTTCATTGTAACGCCCGGCTTTGACGGCAGCCTGGTAGAATACTGCCAAAAGAGGAACCTTCCTATTTATCCCGGCTGCACCACGCCCACCGATTATCACGCGGCGCTGAAATACGGCCTGGAGGTGCTGAAATTTTTCCCGGCAGAGCAGTCCGGCGGGCTCCCCAAGATCAAAGCTATGAGCGCGCCCTTTTCCATGTTCCGCATCATGCCCACTGGCGGGATCTCCCTTCAGAATTTGAAGGAGTACCTCTCCTGCCCGGTGATCCTCGCCTGCGGCGGCTCCTACATGGTCACAGAAAGCCTGATCGAAGGGCAAAGCTGGGAAGAAATCACCCAGCTATGCAGGAACTCCAGAAGGCTGGTCAAAGAGGCCAGGGGGTAGGAAGAATCGGGTAAAAACGCCAAGGGACTGTTACTTTGTAACAGTCCCTTGGCGTTTTTAGATGCTGGATAGTAGATGCTAGAGAATGCAGAAAGCTATAGACAATGAGCAATTAGCAATGAAGAGGGGGGAAGAACAATAAATCGTGATGCGATAAATTGTAGTTTATCGCACACCCTTGGCTTTCTCGCCTGTCGGCTCGGTCGGTTCGCACCAGCGGTCTCGCCTGTCGGCTCGGTCGGGTCAGAGCGGTCTCCACTGGAGACCTTCCCCCCACCGGGACGCGCTCACCCTATCGGCGGTCCCCGCAGACTGCGAAGCAGTCTGTTTCCCCTATTCAGGGGAGGCAAGGGTTTCTGCTATTCGTTAGCCCTGCAAATTCCAGTTTACCGAACAGTCCCCTTCTCTGTCATTCTGAGGAACGCAGAAAGCTATAGCTTTCTTGACGAAGAATCTTGCCCTTAATTGCTCATTGCTCATTTCATTCCGCTTTTCTTTTCCACATGGAGAAACCCGGCCTAGCGGTTCCGGCTGACTTCCTCCGCCGCGATCACCGCGTTTATCACCGCGCCCCGGAAGCCTGCTTCCTCCAGCTTTCGCACTCCTTGAATGGTGGAGCCGGCGGGGGAGCACACCGCGTCCTTCAGCGCGCCGGGGTGCTCTTTGGTTTCCAGCAGTAATCGGGCGGCGCCCACGGTCATTTGCGCGGCGAATTCCAGCGCTTGCTTTCGGGAAAGGCCGCAGGCTACGCCGCCGTCTGCCAGAGCCTCCAAAAAGAGATCCACAAAGGCGGGGCCGCACCCGGCCACAGCGCCTCCCGCGGCCATCAGTGATTCCGCCAGGGGAGAAAGCAGCCCCGCTTTCGACATCATTTCACGGAAGTCCGCCAGTTCCTCCGGTGTTACAGATTCGCTGCAGGCATATAAAATCATGCCTTCCCCAATGGAAACAGGGGTGTTAGGCATAATGCGGATCACAGGGTAATCTCCGCCCGCAAGCTCCTGAATCCGCTCGATGGAAAGCCCCGCCGCCATGGAGACCAGCAAAAAGCGGCCCTGCCTGGCGTGGAGCGCTGGGGCGATCTCTTCCAGAAGCTCCGCCATCATTTGGGGCTTTACCCCCAGAAACAGATAGTCCGCCGTTTTGGCAACGGTCAGATTGTCGGCAGCGGCGCAGTGCAGCTCCGCTGCCAAGGTCTCCGCCTTTGCGGGGGTGCGGTTGCTCAGAAAAATGCGATCCGGGGAAACCACCTTTGCGGCTGCCCTTGCCAGCGCCCCGCCCATGTTTCCAACGCCTAGAAATCCCAGTGTTGTCTTATTCCTGTTCAAACGCTCGCCCATAACAAGCCCTCTTTTCTAAAAAATGAATGGCAGATTGCCGTTTTGGATAAAGCAAAGGGACCAAATGCCCTTAAGCCCTTTTCCAGCATTCGGCCTCTAGCCTCTGATCTGCCCGTTCCCGTAAACCACATATTTCCAGGAGGTGAGCTCCTCCAGGCCCATGGGGCCCCGGGCGTGCATTTTTTGGGTTGAAATGCCGATCTCCGCGCCCAGGCCGAATTCCCCGCCGTCGGTAAAGCGGGTGGAGGCGTTTACATAGACCGCTGCCGCGTCCACTGCGTCCAGAAAATGCTGGGCGGCCCGGTAGCTGTCTGTTACAATACATTCGGAATGGCCTGTGCCGTGTTGGTGGATAAATTCTATGGCCTCCTCCAGATCGCCAACCAGGCGAACGGCCAGGATCTGCTCGCCATACTCCGCGTCCCAATCGCTTTCCGAGGCAGGTACACCCCGTTCCTTCAGAAGCGCCAGCGCCTCCGGGTCACACCGAAGCTCCACCTTGCGGCGATTCAGCGGGGGAAGAGCCTTTTCCAGAAATTCCGCCGCTCGCTCCCTATGAATCAACACGCATTCCGCCGCGTTGCACACCGAAGGCCGGGAACATTTTGCGTTGTAGAGGATCTCGGCTCCCATTTCCAGGTCGGCGTCTTTGTCGATATACACATGGCAAACGCCTTCTCCGGTGCGGATCACAGGCACGCTTGCCTCCTTTGCCACCGCGCGGATCAGTCCCGCGCCGCCCCGGGGGATCAGCACATCGATGAATTCATTCAGGTGCATCAGCTCTACGGCGGTCTCCCGACCGGTATCCTGCACCAGGGAAACGCAGTCTGCGGGCAGCCCGGAGTTTTCCAGCGCTTCCCGGATCAAAGCGGTTACGGCCCGGTTGCTGTGAATGGCCTCGCTGCCGCCCCGCAAAATGCAGGCGTTGCCGGATTTCAGGCAAAGGGCCGCCGCGTCTACCGTAACATTGGGCCTTGCCTCGAAAATAATGCCGATCACACCCAGGGGAACCCTGCGCCGCCCAATGATAAGGCCGTTGGGCCTTGTTTCCATGCGGTCTGTTTTGCCAATGGGGTCCGGCAGGGCCGCCACCTCCCGCAAAGCGGAAACAATGCCGGAAACGCGCTCCGGCGTCAGAGTCAGGCGGTCTAAAAGGGAGGCGCTCATACCGGAAGCCTTGGCCGCGGCAATGTCCTCGGCGTTGGCTTTCAGCCATTCCTCCTGCCGGGCGGTGAGCAGCTGGGCCATGGCCTCCAGGGCCCGGTTCTTTTGCTCTGTTCCGGCCAGGGCCAAAAGGCGGGAAGCAGCCTTTGCCGCCGCGCCCTGGGAATACAGGGAATTCATAGGGAAGCCTCCTTTTCTTCGGGCCGGCGCTTTGAAAACCGGGTCCCGATCTCCTTGCCCTCCACAATATCATACAATTCCTCTATCCGCGCGCCGTTGGTGATCACCATGTCGCAGCCGGCTTCCATGGCGATGCGGGCGGCGGAAAGCTTGGTGGCCATGCCGCCCGTTCCCCGCCAGGTGCCTGCGCCTCCGGCCATTTCCAGAATATCCGGGGTCAGCTCCGAAACGTGGTGGAGCAGGGTCGCCTCCGGGTGCTGCCGGGGGTCGGAGCTGTAAAGGCCGTCAATATCGCTGAACAGTACCAAAAGGCCGGCGCCGCAGAGGGCCGCCACCATGGCGGAAAGGGTGTCGTTATCTCCCAGCACCTTCTGCTGCCCGGTTTCGATCTCGGCGGAGGAAACGGAATCGTTTTCATTTACCACCGGGATCACTCCCAGCTCCAGCAGGGCGGAAAAGGTGCTTTGCAGGTGCTCTCTCCGCTCCGGAATCTCCACGTCCTCTCCGGTCAGCAGAATCTGGGCCATGGAGCGGTTATATTCCGAAAAAAGCTTGTCATAAAGGTGCATCATGCGGCATTGGCCCACCGCTGCTGCCGCCTGCTTGAACCGCAGCTCCCGGGGGCGCTCCGCAAAGCCCAAACGGGCCGTTCCCACGGCAATGGCGCCGGAGGTCACCAAAATCACCTCATACCCGCTGCCGCTGAGATCGGAAAGCACCCGCACCAGCCGCTCCATGCCCCGCAGATCCAGGCTGCCGGAGCTGTGGGTAAGGGTAGAGGTGCCCACCTTGATCACAAGCCGTTTCTTTTCTGTTTTCATAAAGTACCCCCGGCAAAATAAAAAGTTGAATCCAGTATACCGCTTTTAGAGAAAAAAGAAAAGAAAAAATCTGAAATTTTCGGGAAAAGGGAAAATTTGTGCCGGCAAAACAAACCGGCAGCTAAAAATTCAGCTGCCGGTTTCGAGCCATTTACGGAGTTCAGTTTGACAATTTCCCGCGTCAAAACGGATTTCCCTGACCGCTTTCCTCCAGCCCGAAGAACACCAGGGCCTTTTGGATAAAGAGATCCCAGAACCGCCATTCGTGGGTGTAACCCTCCGCCTCCTCAAAGGTGGCCTGAAGGCCGATCTCCCGGGCGTAGTCCTTGAATTTCTGGTAGCGGTCATACAAAAAGTCGTTTTTCCCGCAGCAGAAGTAGAGTCTGGGCAGAACGCCCGCCTTGCTGAGCTCCGGCAGACGATCCCACACATTGACAGGAGAATTCAGATATCCTTCCATGCCGCCGAAATTTTCCACCGCGTTTTTCAGGCGGCGGTCAAAGGCCGGCGTGCCGCTGGAGGCGTTCAGATCCAGCTCGTGAAGGTTTGAGGGGGCGGAGGAGAGGATCGCGGCGGCGGCAAATTTTTCCGGGCGCCCCGCGGCGTACTGCATAGCGCCGCCTCCGCCCATGGAAAGCCCGGCAATGAAATTGTCCTCCCGGCGGTCGGAAACCGGGAACCAGCCGTAGATCAGCGGCATCAGCTCTTCAAACAGATAATCCCAGGCGTTGTAGCCGGTGGCAAAGGAGGGCCAGTTTACATAATTCGCATTCAAACCACTGGGCATGACAACCACCAGATCCTTCTCGCAGGCGTACAGTTCAATATTGCTTTTTCGGAGCCAGTCGGTGTGGTCGCCGAAGGTGCCGTGAAGCAGCCAAAGCACCTTGTATCGCTTGCCATTGCCGTAAAACTCAGCGGGAGTTAAGGTACGGGGCTTATCCGGCAGGATCACGGAGATCTCGGTATTGTTTCCCAGACATTCACTTTCAAAATTAAAATGTACTAAAGCCATTGTATTCGTCCCTTTCGTCAGAGTTTATGGAAGGAAAAGCCCGGCGTTATTCCGTAACGTGTCCGGAGCTCACGCCCTGTACGGCGTTGTCTAAAGGCAGCCATTCCATGGCCCGCAGAATGTACGTGTCCCAGAATACCCAGTCATGGCCGCCGGGGCCTTCCTCCCAGGTAACGTCATAACCCAGCTCCTGCAAATGATCCCGGAAGGCGCGGTTTGGGTGGAGTAAGCCGTCCTCCGTGCCGCAGGCCATGTAGAAGCGGGGCTTTCTTTCTGCCTTCGCCACCTGCTCCGCCAGAAAATCATAGTCGTTCCGGCTTCCCCGGATCTGGTCAAGCTCTCCGAAAACAGATTCGTAATAGCCCCGGTTGGTCATGAGGAAATCGGTATATTCCTTGTGGCTCGGCACTTCATCCAAAATCAAGGCGGCGGAAAAGGCGCATACCGCGCCGAAGGTTTCCGGGTGCTGAAGGCAGTTTACGATAGCGCCGAAGCCGCCCATGGAGAGGCCGCCGATAAAAGTATCCTCTCGCTTGCGGGACAGGGGAAAGCTTTTGCGGGTAAATTCCACCAGATCCTCGGAAATAAAGGAGCCGTATAAGGCGTTCGATTTTTCGTTATTCACATAAAAGCTGTTGTCCCCGGAGGGCATTACCACCGCCAGGTTCCTGTCCTGGGCCCAGGCCTGCAGCCGGGTACCGGAGACCCAGTCCGTATAATTGCCGAAAACGCCGTGAAGCAGATACAGAGTCTTGAAGGGCTTTTCCTCCGGCTGCGGCTGGCCCGGGAACACCATTTTGTCCGTGGGCAGCACCACCTGAATGGGGACTGTGCGCATCAAGGATTCGGAAAAGAAATTGCATTGGATCAGTGCCATAAAGGTTGCCTCCTACTATAGATTACCTTAAATTATACAGAAAACCTTTGAAAATGTAAATGAAAATCGGCAAAAAGCATTGGGAACTCGTGCGAAGATCCCATTGTGGATCATCGGTTCTTGCGAAAACAGGAAAACCATGCTATGCTGAATACCGAAAATTTCATTTTGAAGCAGGAAAAAGGAAGGATCGTTATCATGAAGCCTTTGATCGGTATTGTTTCACTTTATGATGAAAACAAGGAAAGCTATTGGATGCTGCCGGGGTATCCGCAGGCGCTGGAGGAGGCGGGGGCCGCTTCTGTGATCCTGCCGCTGACGGAGGAGAAGGAGGCGCTTTTCCGCTTTGCTTCTCTGTGCGATGGCTTTTTATTCCCCGGCGGCCATGATTTGGAGCCCGCCCTGTACGGCGCTGAAAGCTCCGGGCGGTGCGGGGTGATCTGTCCGGAAAGAGATCGCATGGAGCGCCTGTTTTTCCCCCTGGCGCTGGAAACCGGAAAGCCCCTTTTTGATATTTGCCGGGGCTTGCAATTATTTAACGTAATGTTGGGGGGCGATCTGTATCAGGATATCCCAGCCGAATGCCCCAGCGAGGTGAACCATCACGAGACACCGCCCTATGATAAGCCGGCACACCGGGTAAAGGTGCTTCCCGGCACCCCCTTGTTTCAGGCGGTGGGCACGGAAGAAATGGCGGTGAACAGCTATCACCATCAGGCTGTCAAAACGCTGGGGCGGGGATTGAAAATTGCCGCCTCTGCACCGGATAGCGTCACGGAAGCGGTATACCTGCCGGAGCATCGGTTTGCCATGGCGGTACAATGGCACCCGGAATTTTCCTACCGAAGCGAGGAAAACAGCAGAAAGCTTTTCCGCGCTTTTGTAAGGGCCTGTCAATAAGCTTTTGAAAGAAAGGGAAGCCCCACTTGCATTTTTAGAGCAAAGTGCTATAATGGGAAAACAGAAAAGATTTGGAAGAAAGAGAGGTCGAGCAGGATGCAGGAAATCAAGATCACATTGACAAAGCAGCCAAAAGCAAAGCCCGCGGACCAGTCCAGGCTGGGCTTTGGAAAAATATTTACAGACCATATGTATATCATGGACTACAGCCCGGAGCTGGGCTGGCATGATCCCAGAATAGAGCCCTATCATGCCATTGAGCTGGAGCCTTCCGCCATGGTGTTCCATTACGGGCAGGAGATGTTCGAGGGCTTAAAGGCCTACCGCACGGAGGACGGGCGCACGCTGCTGTTCCGTCCCACCAAAAATATTGAGCGGGCCAACAACTCCAACCGCCGCCTCTGCATTCCCGAGATCCCGGAGGAGGATTTCCTGAACGCCCTCAAAACCCTTGTCAGCGTGGAAAAAGACTGGATCCCCACCGCGCCCGGTACCTCTCTGTACATTCGTCCCTTTGTGATCGCTACCGATCCCTTTCTGGGGGTGCGTCCCGCCGATCATTATCTGTTTATGATCATTCTGTCTCCTTCCGGAGCTTACTATGAAAGCGGTCTTGACCCGGTGAAGATCTGGATCGAGGACGATTATGTGCGGGCTGTTCGGGGCGGCATTGGCGAGGCGAAAACAGGCGGCAACTATGTGGCCAGCCTGAAGGCCCAGATGAAAGCCCACGACGAGGGCTATTCTCAGGTGCTCTGGTTGGACGGCGTGGAGCGGAAATACATTGAAGAGGTGGGCGCTATGAACATCTTCTTCAAAATCTCCGGCAAGGTGGTCACGCCCATGCTGAACGGCAGTATTTTGCCCGGCGTTACCCGCGCTTCCTGTATTGATCTGTGCAAAAGCTGGGGCATGGAGGTAGAGGAGCGCCGCGTGTCCGTAGAGGAGCTGGTGGAGGCAGCCAAAACCGGCGCCCTGGAGGAATGCTGGGGCAGCGGCACCGCTGCGGTGATCTCCCCGGTAGGCGCCCTGCGTTTTGAAGATACCGTCATGGAAATTTCAGGCGGCGGCATCGGGCCGGTCAGCCAGAAGTTGTACGATACCGTGACCGGGCTTCAAACCGGAAAAATACCGGACGACCTGGGCTGGACGGTAGAGGTTCCGTAAAAAAGCCTTATGGCGGCAGGGAATTTCCCTGCCGCTTTTGTGTTGCCCATTTTCGGAGGCTTCGCGTCCCGCATTATTTGACAAAAGACAAGGAACTGCGGCGAAATTTCCAAAAGAGTCTTTTTCTTTTTTTGAAAACTGGAAAATTTATCTAAAAAAGAGTTGCGGCTTTCCCCGGAAAAATGATATACTAAATTCTATCAGGCTGGGGCAGCATCACACAAAGATTGTGCGCTATGACGGAACATCTGCAAGCAAATCGTGTAAAAAGGTCTCTGGCCGGTCTTTGTGCGGTGTTGCCCTGGAAATTTCTGGAAAGGTATGGTCAGCGTATGGCAAAGCAGAATACATGGTTAACAAGGTCGGCGGGAATTTTGCTTCCGGTCAGCAGTCTGCCCTCTAAATACGGCATCGGCACCTTTGGAAAAGCGGCCTATCAGTGGGTGGATTTTCTGGCTCAGGCAAAGCAGAAATATTGGCAGGTGCTGCCCCTGGGTCCCACAAGCTACGGAGACAGCCCCTATCAAAGTTTTTCCGCCTTTGCGGGAAATCCTTATTTTATCGATCTGGAGCTGCTCTGCGAGCAGGGGCTGCTGAAAAAAGGAAAGTGCAAGAAGATCTCCTGGGGGAAAAGCAAGCGCCAGGTAGATTACGATACCGTTTATGAGAACCGGGAAAAGGTGCTGCGCAGGGCTTTTTCCAATTTTACCAACCAGAAGGCGCTGGAAAGCTTCCGCCGGAAAAACAAAGCCTGGGTGGAGGACTATGCCCTTTATATGGCGGTCAAGGCAAAAATGGGGCTGAAACCCTGGAACGAATGGGACGAGGAGATCCGCATGCGCCGCCCGGAAGCGCTGAAAAAATGGCGGGCACAGTGCGCGGAGGATATTTCCTATTACATTTTCGTACAGTATTTATTTTTTGAGCAATGGGGCAAACTGAAAAAGTACGCCAACAAAAAGGGCGTGAAGATCATTGGGGACGCGCCTATCTATGTGGCAATGGACAGCACCGATGTGTGGGCCAGGCCGGAGCTGTTCCAGCTGGACGAAAACAATGTGCCCACCGAGGTGGCAGGCTGCCCGCCGGATGCCTTTTCCGAGGACGGCCAGCTTTGGGGGAATCCCTTGTACCGCTGGGACGAAATGGCAAAGGACGGTTTTTCCTGGTGGCTGAAGCGCCTGAAGGCGAATCTCACCCTGGTAGACGTACTGCGCATCGATCATTTCCGGGGCCTGGAGAGCTACTATGCCATTCCCTACGGAGACGCTACCGCCAAAAACGGGCGCTGGAGAAAGGGACCGGGCAAGGCCTTTGTGGACGCCATCAACCGGGAATTCGGCGGGGCCGCCATCATTGCCGAGGATCTGGGCTATCTGACCCCGGCGGTGCGCCGTCTCTTAAAGAGCAGCGGCTATCCAGGTATGAAGGTGCTGGAATTCGCCTTTGATTCCAGGGAGGAAAGCGATTATCTGCCCCATAACTACCCCAAAAACTGTGTGGTCTATACCGGCACCCACGATAATGAAACGGTGCGGGGCTGGTTTTCCACGGCGGACCCGGCGGATATCGCCACAGCCAGGGACTATTTGGGACTTACCAGCGATAAGGACGGCAACTGGGCGTTTATCCGCGCTGCCTTGGGCAGCGTGGCGGATCTGGCCATTGTTCCCATGCAGGATTATCTGGATCTGCGCAGCGAGGCCCGGATCAATACACCCTCCACGCTGGGTGGGGATAACTGGCGCTGGCGCATGACAAAGGGCCAGGCGGAAGAAGAGCTGGCAAAGAAAATTGCCCGTCTCACAGAGCTCTATGGGCGGGCCAGGCAGTAACACAGGAGGTGCTTTTATGTCAGTCAGAGAAGAACTGGAGCAAAAGGTGAAGGAGCAGGGGGCGGAAAGCCTTTCCGCCGCAGAAGACGCCGCGATCTATCACGGTCTGCTGGCATTTACCAAGGAGCGGCTGAAAAAAGCGTCCCGCATTCAGGGGGATAGAAAGCTTTACTATATTTCCGCCGAATTTCTCATCGGCAAGCTGCTTTCCAATAATTTGATCAATTTGGGGCTCTATGAAGAGGTAAAGGAGGTTCTCCGGGAAGCGGGAAAATCCCTGGCACAGATCGAGGAGCTGGAGCCGGAGCCCTCTTTGGGAAACGGCGGTCTGGGCCGCCTTGCCGCTTGCTTTTTGGATTCCGTTGCCACCCTGGGCCTTTCTGCCGATGGGGTGGGGCTGCTCTATCATTTTGGTCTGTTCCGGCAAAGCTTTCGGGATTATAAGCAGCAGGAAGCGCCGGATCAGTGGCTGACAAAGCAGAGCTGGCTTCTGCCCACAGACGTGCGCTTTACCGTGCCCTTTCCCAGCGGAGAGCTGCGGGCCGTCTTATACGATTTAGATGTTTCCGGCTATGAAAACGGTGTGAACCGCCTGCGTTTATTTGATCTGGAAACGGTGGACGAGGGTCTGGTACGGCAGGGGATCGATTTCGATAAGAAGGATATCGCCCGCAATCTTACCCTGTTTCTTTACCCGGACGACAGCGACCGGGCGGGAAGGCTTTTGCGGGTGTATCAGCAGTATTTCATGGTCAGCTGCGGCGCGCAGCTGATCCTGAAGGAGCTTGCGGAGAAGGGCTATGCCCTGCGGGATCTGCACAAACATGCGGTGATCCAGATCAACGACACCCACCCCTCCATGGTGATCCCGGAGCTTATTCGCCTGCTGCAAAAGGACGGCATTTCCATGGACGAGGCCATTTCTATTGTAAGCCAGACCTGCGCCTACACCAACCATACCATTTTGGCGGAGGCTCTGGAAAAATGGCCGCTGGATTATTTAGAGGAAGCGGTTCCCCAACTGGTTCCCATTATTCGGGAGCTGGATCGCCGGGTGAAGGAAAAGTATCAGGCCCCCGCCCTGGCTATCATCGATGAAAACGACCTGGTACACATGGCGCGCATGGATATCCATTACGGCTTTTCCGTCAACGGCGTTGCCGCCCTGCACACGGAGATCCTGAAAAATGCGGAGCTGAAGGACTTTGCCGCCATTTACCCGGAGAAATTCAACAATAAAACAAACGGCGTTACCTTCCGCCGATGGCTGATGCACTGTGACCCGGAGCTTTCCGGCCTGATCACGGAATTGATTGGCAGCGGTTGGAAAGAGGACGCGGAGGAGCTTCAAAAGCTGTTGGCCTACCGGGAAGACGAAGGGGTGCTTTCCCGCCTGCTTGCCGTAAAGCAGCGGAAAAAAGAACAGCTGAAAACGTATTTGCTGGAAAAGAGCGGCATAGAAATAGACAGCGAGTCCATCTTCGACATTCAGATCAAGCGCCTGCACGAATATAAGCGGCAGCAGATGAACGCCCTGTACCTTATCTGGAAATATCAGCAGATCAAGGCCGGAAACAGGCCCCGGCGGCCCGTTACCCTGCTGTTTGGCGCGAAGGCCGCCCCCGCCTATATCATCGCGAAGGATATCATTCACCTGATCCTGTGCCTGCAAAAGCTCATAGAAAAAGACCCGGAGGTCAGCTCCTGGCTGAAGGTGGTCATGGTGGAAAACTACAATATCACCTGGGCCGAGCACCTGATCCCCGCCTGTGATATTTCCGAGCAGATCTCCCTTGCCTCCAAGGAAGCAAGCGGCACGGGCAATATGAAATTTATGCTGAACGGCGCTGTGACGCTGGGCACCATGGACGGGGCCAACGTGGAGATCTGCGAGCTGGTAGGAAAAGAAAACATCGCCATTTTCGGGCGCTCCAGCGACGAGGTCATTCACCTGTACGAGGAGGGGCCGGACCGCTACACGCCGGCGGCGTTTTATCCTGAAGACCCGGAGATCACGAAGCTTTTGGATTTCCTTATCAGCCCTCAGCTGATGCGTCTGGGCGACCCGGAAAACCTGGGCAGGCTGTACCGGGATATGACCCGGAAGGACTGGTTCATGGCCCTTTTGGACGTGAAGGATTATATCCGAGTGAAGGAACAGCTTTTAGAGGCCTATGAGGACAGAACGGCCTGGGCGAAAAAGATGCTCAGCAATATTGCCAGGGCCGGGTTCTTCTCCTCTGACCGGGCGGTGGCGGAGTACAACAGAGACATTTGGCGTATTTAGTTGTTAGCTTTTAGTTGTTAGATTAGAGCATGATTGCCGGGGCCGGGTTCTTTCCCTCTGACCGGGCGATGGCGAAGTACAACAGAGACATTTAGTGTGTTTAGCGGTTAGTTGTTAGTTAGGTATTTTGAATGGAAGGTTGGGAAGGAATGGGGATTGCGGAGCTTTTTATTTTGGCGGTGGGGCTCTCGATGGACGCTTTCGCCGTGGCTATTTGCAAGGGGCTGGCGCTCAAGAGAGCGCGGCCCTTGCAGATGGCTCTGGTGGGCTTGTGGTTCGGAGGCTTTCAGGCGCTGATGCCGGTGGTGGGCTACGCGGTGGGGGTCCAGTTCAAGGACGCGATCACCGCCATCGATCACTGGGTCGCCTTCGCGCTGCTTGCGGTGATCGGCGGCAATATGGTTCGGGAAGCGTTTTCCAGGGAGGAAGAGGAGGCGGATGCTTCCTTATCCTTCCGAAAAATGCTGCCCCTGGCCATAGCCACCAGTATTGACGCTCTGGCGGTGGGCGTGAGCTTTGCCTTCCTTCAGGTACATATTTGCACAGCAGCCTTCTTTATTGGCGCCATCACCTTTCTGCTTTCCGGCGCGGGCGTCAAGGTTGGAAGCCTGTTCGGCGCAAGGTACAGAAGCAGGGCGGAGCTGGCCGGCGGCGTGATCCTGATCCTGCTGGGCCTGAAGATCCTGCTGGAGCACCTGGGCCTGCTTCCTTTCTGAAAAAGAAGAAAAAAGCAGAAGCCCGCTCTTGAAATCCCACCCGAATTATGCTATGATAAGCTGAAAATCAAAGACAGAGATGATAGAAAAAGGCAGAAAACGAGCTCCATTGCCCTTGTCTAGCGTCCAGTGTCTAGTATCTAGTATAAGGCGGTTTTAAGTATGTCAGGACATTCCAAATGGAACAACATCAAAAGAAAAAAAGAAAAGGCGGACGGCGCGAAAGCAAAGATCTTTACAAAGATCGGCCGTGAGCTGGCCGTGGCGGTAAAAGAAGGCGGCAGCGCTGACCCGGCGGCAAATTCCCGTTTGCGGGACTGCATCGCCAAGGCAAAGGCCGCCAACGTTCCCAACGACAACATTGAGCGCATTATCAAAAAGGCTGCGGGCGACGGTTCGGGGGATAATTACGAGGACGTTACCTATGAAGGGTACGGCCCCTCCGGCGTGGCCGTGATCGTAGAGGCCCTTACCGATAACCGGAACCGCACGGCGGCCGATGTGCGCCACGCTTTCGATAAATTCGGCGGGAACCTGGGCACCACCGGCTGCGTTTCCTTCATGTTCAACAAGAAAGGCGTGATCGTCATCGAGCGAGAAGGTCTTTCGGAGGATACCGTTATGACCGATGCGCTGGAGGCAGGCGCTTCCGATTTCGCGGCGGACGGGGACGTGTTTGAAATTTCCACAGAACCCGCCGATTTCAGCGGCGTTCGGGAGGATCTGGAAAAGAAGGGGTACGAGTTCGTTTCTGCCGAGGTGGAAATGGTTCCCGATACCTACACCGCCATCGCCGATTCGGAGATCGCGGAAAAAATGCAGAAGCTGCTGGATCTTCTGGAGGACAGCGACGATGTGCAGAACGTTTGGCACAACTGGGACGCCCCCGAAGACGAGGACGAGGAATAAAACAGCAGAGCCTCTCCGGCGTGTCCGGAGGGGCTTTTCTATAGCCAGAGCGTAAAAAGCGGAAGAAACGTGCGCCGCTCGAAACGCCTGGCGGGAAAGGAAGGGAAAAGCAATGCGTCATTTGATCGATCCTCTGGATCTTACCAGGGAGGAAACGGACCGGCTGCTGACCTTGGCGGAAAGCATCATCGCTCGCCCGGAGGAGTATGCCCACAAGTGCGACGGCAGAATTCTTGCCACGCTGTTTTACGAGCCAAGCACCCGTACCCGGCTGAGCTTTGAATCCGCCATGATGCGCCTGGGCGGAAAGGTGCTGGGCTTTGCCTCGGCGGAAAACAGCTCCGCCGCCAAAGGGGAAAGCGTTGCCGATACCATTCGCATGATCTCCGGCTATGCGGATATTGCCGCCATGCGCCATTTTAAGGAGGGCGCGCCTTATGTGGCCTCCCGATATTCCGGGATCCCGGTCATAAACGCCGGGGACGGCGGCCACCAGCACCCCACCCAGACTCTCACTGACCTGCTCACCATTCACCGAAGCAGGGGGAATATCAGCGGCGCGACCATCGGGCTGTGCGGAGACTTGAAGTTCGGCCGCACCGTTCATTCCCTGGTGAAATCCCTGGTGCGGTATGAAGATGTGCGCTTTGTTTTGATCTCCCCGGAGGAGCTCAGAATGCCGGGCTATATTTTGAAGGAGGTCATTGAGCCCTCCGGCCATTCCTACCGTGAGGTGCGGGACATGGAGGAGGTCATGCGGGAGCTTGACATTCTCTATATGACCAGGGTACAGCGGGAACGCTTTTTCAACGAGGAGGACTACGTCCGTCTGAAGGATTCCTATATCCTCACCCCGGAAAAGCTCAGCCTGGGAAAGAAAGAGCTTCGAGTGCTTCACCCACTGCCCAGGGTCAACGAGATCGCCCAGGAGGTGGACGAGGACCCCCGGGCCATGTATTTTCAGCAGGCCAGAAACGGCGTGTTTGTCCGTATGGCGCTGATCTTATCTCTGATGGGTCTTGCGCCCGGCGTTTTGGAAAAGGAGGAATGAGAAGTGCTGAATATCGACAGCCTGGAAAACGGCATTGTTATCGACCATATCACCGCGGGCCGGGGGATGAGGATCTATGAGCTTCTTGAGCTTGCGAAGCTGGATACCTGTGTGGCCATCATTAAAAACGCCAAAAGCGAAAAATTCGGGAAAAAGGATATTATCAAGATCGAGGGCGTAATGAATATCGACCTGGACGTGCTGGGCTTTATCGACGATAACGCCACGGTTTGCACCATTCGAAACGGCAGGCTTGTGGAAAAGAAAAAGCCTGCCCTGCCGGAAAAGCTTGTCAATATCGTCTCCTGCAAAAATCCCCGGTGCATCACCAGCATTGAGCGGGTAGATCAGGTTTTTGTGCTCTGCGATGAAAAGGCTCACCGCTATCGCTGCAAGTATTGCGAGCAGGAATATAAAAAATGATTTATCTGGAGCAAAAAAGAGGGCTTTATGAAAATTCTGGTTCTCGGCGGCACACGCATGATGGGAAGGCACCTGGTTCAGGCGCTGCTTTCCAGGGGCCATCAGGTGACCCTGGCAAACAGAGGCCTCACGGAAGACAGCTTCGGCGGGGCGGTGGACCGGGTGAAATTGGATCGAACAAACGAAGATTCCCTCAGGAAGGAATTGTCCGGGAAAGCCTTTGATCTGGTTTACGACAGCCTTGCCTATTGCTCCAATGACGTCAGGCGGCTGCTTCCCCAGCTTTCCTGCCGGAAATATCTCTCCATTTCCAGCACGGCGGTATACGAAAAGCATTGGGATACCAGGGAGCCGGAGTTTGACCCTCTGGCGAAGCCGGTGATTTGGGGAGACAGGGCGGATTTTCCCTACGATGAGGGAAAGCGCCAGGCGGAACGGGCGCTGGTCCAGGAATATTCCCGGCAGCCGACCGTGGCAGTGCGGTTTCCCTTTGTGGTGGGGGAAGATGATTACACCCGGCGGCTCCTCTTTTATGTGGAGCATACTATCACGGGAAAGGCGATGCTTCTCGATAACCTTTGCGAGCCGATGGCCTTTGTCCGCTCAGATGAAGCGGGAAAATTTCTGGCCTTTCTGGGAGAAACGGAGTTTCAGGGAGCCATCAACGGAGCAAGCCCCGGAGCGATCTCTCTGCGGGAAATTTTGGAATATGTTACAGAGAAAACAGGAAAAAACCCTGTTTTGGCGGAAAGCGGCGATCCCGCGCCCTACAACGGGGAAACCGGGTATACCATCAATACGGAGCTTGCGGGCAAACTGGGCTTTTCTTTTTCCCCGCTGCGGGAGTGGATCTATCCCCTGCTGGATCACCTGATAGAGGCTGTATACAGAGATTGACCGGACAGCGCAAAAAACAGAGCTGCCGGGAAGGAGGCGCGATATGAAGAAAACCGGCGCGGGGCGGAAGGCCCCGGCAAAACGGAAAAGCGGCAGGGCGGGAAAGCTCACCCTCGCCATTGTTACCTGTTGTAATCTGATCCTCTCCGTCACGCTGCATCTGCTGCGCAGGCAGGAGGTGCTCCACGCCGTGGAAGGCGATGAAGGAGTAAAGCTTTTGCTCACAGAGAAAAAGCGGACAAAATAGTACAGATCAAAAAGTCCCGGAGCGTTTTGTTCGCGCTCCGGGACTTTTGCATTTGGATCATTTGGGAAATCGCTGGAATTCCGGCAGAAACCAGATGTTTTCGGCGGTGAATTCCCGGCCGCTCAAGTTCTTTAAAATACCGGCGTCTGTGGAAAAATCAAACCGGAGCTTATAGGAGTATAGGGCCTGGTAGGGAAACCCTGTCTGCTTATTGAGGGAGTTTCTGCCGTATTTTCCGTCCCCGGCTAAAGGGTGGCCGATAGACGCGAAATGTGCCCTGATCTGATGGGTGCGGCCGGTCAGCAGCTCTACCTCCAGCAGGGAAAAATCCCGGCGTTCCTCCAGCACCCGGTATCTGGTGCGAATGTTTTTTGAGTTCTCTGTGGCCTTTTTGGAGATGTAGACCCGGTTCTGGGCTTCGTTTTTTTCCAGAAACCCCGTGAGTAACCCCTCTTTTTCCGAAAGCCGCCCGCACACGACACAGAGGTACAGCTTGTGCATTTCCCGATCCTTCACCTTTTGGTTCATGATCCGCAACGCCTCGGCGTTTTTGGCGGCCATTACAATGCCGCCGGTGTTGCGGTCGATCCGGTTCACAAGCGCCGGCGCGAAAGCATTTTCCGTTTCCGGGCGGTATTCTCCTTTTTCATAGAGATAGTGCTGTACCCGTGCAATCAGGGAATCAAAATGATAATTCTGATCCGGGTGAACGATCAGTCCCGGCTTTTTATCCAGCAGCAGAATGTTTTCGTCCTCGTATAGCACGGAAAGGGAAAGGGGAGCCTTCAAAAAATCGTATTCCCGCTCCTCCTTCTGGAAAAATTCCTCCTGCCAGTAAAGGGAAAGCACATCTCCCGCCTGAAGCCTGTCGGAAATTTGGCAGCGCTTTCCATTTCGCTTCACGTCCTTTGTGCGGATACATTTATAGAGAACGGCTTGCGGCAGATTGGGATAAGCTTTGGTCAAAAACTTATCCAGCCGCTGCCCTTCATCATTTTTCGCGATCACGACCCTGCGCAGAGGCATACGCTTCCCCCTTTTAGTTATTAGTTGTTAGATGTTAGTTGTTAGAATAAGGAAAAGGTTTTCCAGTTGTCATTGCTAAACAGAAAGCAAGGCAAGCTTTGCTTTCTCGGTGAAGAATCTCGTCCTTTTGGCCTTTTACCCAGGAATGAAGGACGAGATCCTTCGTCACTACGCTCCTCAGGATGACCAAAATGGAAGCTTCCCTTCTCTAACTACTAATAACTAACAACTAACGACTTCCCTTCCGCCAAGTGAAGAAAAACCGTGGCAAGGACAGTACAATGCCGATGCCCAGGGCAATGGCAATGGCGATCTTTATGGTTTCCAGCCCTTTGCTGAGGGCCAGGGCGTTATCACTCATGAAGAAATGGTAGCCGGTGTAGTAAATACCCGCGCCGGGAACCAGCGGGAAAATGCCGCAGATCAGATAGACCGTAACAGGCGCCTTGTGGGCAAAGGAAAAAATACGGGAAAGCCAGGCAAGTGCCACGGTGGCAAAAAAGGAGGCGGCTACCGTGCCGCAGCCGAAATGCATGGCAATGAGGTAGACAAGCCAGCCCACGCCACCGGTGATCCCGGTCAGCAGATATTCTTTTCTGGGAGTGTGAAAAATGACGGAAAAAGCAATAGTGGCCAAAAAAGCGACCAGCGTTTGAAACAGCCAGTTTAGCAGCAGGGGAAAATCAGTCACAGCAGCGCACCTCCCAGCAGGGGAGAAAGCAGGCGTACCACAACACCCACGCCCACGGCGATACAGCCGCCTACCAGAACGGCGTCGATCATGCGGATCGTGCCGCTGAGATAGTCCCCGTTAAAGAAATCCCGAATGGAGGTGGTCAGCGCCACACCGGGTACCAGCCGGATAATGGAGCCGATGATGATCTTATCCAGGTTTTGGCCCAGCCCCAAAAGCAGCAGCACAGCGCCACACAGTGTGACCAGAGCGCTGGCGGAAAGATTTGTTAAAAACTTGGAGAATTTGTGCTTTCCTGTCCAGTGAAGAAAGGGTTCCAGCACCAGACCGCAGCAAAAGGCGGTAAGGGCGTCCCACCCGCTGCCGCCAAACAGATAGCTGAAGGCTGCGCTGCCAACGGCGCAGGCGAAGATCGCCAGAGGCAGAGAGGAATAGGGAAGGGAACGTATTTTTTCCAGAATGGCAAAAGCCTCTTCCACGCTGTGCTTTCCCTCGGCGATCTCCCTGGAAAGCTGGTTTACCGCACAGATCCGTCCAAAATGAATGCTGCTGGAGGGAACGTGCTTTAACTCCATTCGCTTTTCCACGCCGTTTTCTTTTCCACCGGCAAACACGGCGTTAGTCAACACATAGACGTTGAATTCCTCCGCATGATATGCCTTCGCTACACGCTCCATAGTTTCCTGTACCCGGGAAATTTCCGCGCCGTTTTCCAGAAGCGTTTCTCCCATCTGGAAGGAGAGCTCTAAAACACTGGCGGCAGCGCCTGCCTCGCTCATATTGTAACCACCTTACTGAATGTTGAATCTTGAGAAGGGAGACCCCCTGTGCTCTCCCATATTCGCATCAGGAATTTTTCTGTTTCCGCTTTTCGATTCGGATATCGTTTCCCAAGAAGCCCAGCATTCCGTAATACCCGGCAATGCGTGAAGCAAAGCGTTCGCTGTACCGTTCCTCCAGCTCCTTCATGGAAAGGTTCGTGCTGATGATGGTGGGCTTCTCCGCCAGCATGCGGCTGTTTATGATATCATACAAAGCGGCGTTGACATAGGCGGAGGGGAATTCCGTTCCCAGGTCGTCCAGAATCAGCAGATCACAGGAAAGCAGCTGGGAATGGGTGTCGCCAGGTTCCCCGTCCTCCCGGCGGTCAAACCGCTCCTTTTCCAGAGAGACGGCAAAGCTTTGGGCCGAGCCGTAGATCACGCCAAAGCCCTTTTCGATCACCGCCCCGGCGATCGCCAGAGAAAGATGGGTCTTTCCCAGGCCCGTTCCTCCCTTAAAAAGCAGACTGGGGGAGTTTTTGCGGAATTTCTCCGCATAGCCCTTGCAGGCGGCAAAAATATTTTCCATCTGCCGGTAGGCCCGGGGATCCTCCTGATAATAGGAGAGAGAAAAGGAGGAAAAGGTGCATTTTTCCAAGGGAACGTTCATGCTCAGCTTCTCATAAGCAAGACTGCGCTGCAGCTCAAGAAAGCACCGGCACATTCTGCCGTCTGTAAAACCGGTGTCTTTACAGAGGGGGCAGGTATACCGGGGGGAGATCTCCTCTCTGGAAAGCCCCGCCTCCCGCAGCAGACGGTCATACTCCGCGTTCAGCGTTCCGGCCCGTTCCTGAAGCCGCTGAAGCTCTGCCCGCACATCGCCGCCCCGCACCACCGCCTTTGCGGCCCCGGCGGCGTTTTTTGCCATGGCTTCCCGCAGCTCTCCGGCCTGAGGGTACCGCAGATAGAAGGCGGAGCGCCTTTCCTCAGCTTCGCTTTCCGCCCTCTGCCTGCGGCGCTCCAGCTCCGCTCTGGCCTCTTCAAAGATCTTTTTCCCGTATCCCATTTACAATTCCTCCGGCAAATCAAAAAAGCTCAATCGCTCTACCTCGTCAATATCATAGCTTGCGGGCTTGGCTTTTTCTTCCTGATTTTTCTGTTCCTCTTGTGCCAGCTGCTCCAGGTTTTTGATCCCCTTCTTGTGCCAGCTTTCCAAAACGCGGTTCATGTAGGCGGCGCTGAATTTTCCCGTGTTGTCCACACAGCGCTCATAGGCGGCGGAAAGCAGGTCGGGAATGAGCTTCCATTCGTATACCCACCGGTAAGCCGCTTCCTCTTCTTTTTTGGAGGGAGAGCGTTTCGGCAGCCCGGCGGCGGAGGCTACCTTCCCCCAGGCAAGCCGCTTCTCGCTGAGCTCCTGCAGCTTGCCTTCGGCGGCCTCCAATGTGAAGATACCGCTTTCCGCCCAGTCTCTGGCTACAGAATCGATATAGGCGGCGCCCGTTTTGCCGATCTCCTTGGCATAGTGCAGGAGCATGGCCACCACCTCCACCGGCAGGCCGTAATCGTCACAGCTGGCAAGCAGCACGCTGGTCATGGCGGGGGAAAGGATTCCCAAGGTGGCCTCCGCTTCCTGAAGAAGGGAGCGGATATCGGCGGATTCCTTCGCTCTTGCCGCAAGGTAGGCTGCGTCCGGCTTCGTGAGGCGTTTTTTCGGAGGCAGAGCGGGAGCGGCTTTTTCTGCGGCAGGAGGCTGAGACGCTTCCTGCGCCGCACCTTCGCCGGACTCCTGCTTTTGATCCTGTCCGGCGGTGTTTTGCGGAACAGGATAAAGCGCGCCCGCCTTTTCCGCCAGCAGGCCCCGGTCTACCCAATATTCCAGCGCGTCCAGAGCACTGTCCGCGGAAATCCCTAAAGCCCCCGCCAGATCATCAGGGGAAAAGCTTTTTCCACCGTGCCGGAGAAACCACAGCAGTACCTGCAGCTGTTCTTTCCCGGCAAGCTTGATATGCTGATCCACCAAAGCGCAGGGCACCGCGAATACGGAATTCCAAGCCCCGATATCTAAACTGTATTCCATTCCCATCTCATCGTTTCCTTACTGAAAAATATACTTCCAAGCCTCTGAAATCAAAGATATACTCTAGTATAGCATACAATTCCACCAGAGAAAAGAAGCAGTTTTTGAGAAAAGAAAATTCGGGAAAAGAGACAGAATGAGGATTGACAAATCTTTTTCGCTTGGCTATAATAAAAAAGCGCTTGAAAGAGGCGTTTCTTTTTCTTTGCTACTGTAGCTCAGCCGGTAGAGCAGCTGATTCGTAATCAGCAGGTCGTGTGTTCGAGTCACATCAGTAGCTCCAAAAACCGGCAAGTCTCGGAAGAGGCTTGCCGGTTTTTTGTATAAACAACCACCAGCTAAGGCGGTGGGGAACGAAAAAAGCGGCAGCGTCGATTAGGAAAGAAAAGACCTCCATTGATATAAATAAGAGCAGGTAACGCCAATCGCACAAAAAATCAAAGGAGGTCAGTCCAAATGGACGAGCAAAGTCTGCCGCAAGGTACTTGCGGTTGCACATTACGAAATGGAAGTGTCAATATCACATAGTGCTGGTACCGAAGTACCGCAGGAAAGCAGTGTATGGGAAACTACGAGCGCACGTAGGAAAAATTTTAAGAAAGCTGTGTGAGTATAAACATGTAGAAATCATAGAGGCCCATGGCATGCCGGATCACGTTCACAATGCTGCTATCAATACCGCCCAAGCTGAGCGTGGGAGAATTCATGGGATAGAGTACCTTGATGATATTTGAACGGCACGCAAACTTAAAGTACAAGTATGGAAGGAGAGTGTTTTGGGAAAAAGGGTACTATGTGAGCACGGTAGGAGGAAACAAAAAAGCTATTCAGAAATATATCCAGGATCAGGAGAGAAGATCGGATCATGGACCAGATGAGCTTTAAGGAGTACGAAGATCCATTTTAAAGATTTAGAAGAGATGTAAGAAAGAAACGCCTAACCCAAAGTGCGGTTGGCTTTTCTCATTGCGCGCCTTTAGGCGCTGCTGGCATGATGCCCTTTTAGGGCGTATCATTCATCCCACGTCCTTTGGGCGTGGGATTGATTAGAGGAATTAAAATTTTTAGCCGGTAGTTCGAGACTGTATCAACCGCTTAAGAGTGAGCTTTCACTAAATAACAAATCTTATCGAGAAAGAAAATATTGCGCCATGATAGTTTTTGCAGAGAGTGAAACCGCTGTAAGAGATATTTTATTTTTGTCAAAATTTACCCAGCACATTTGAACTATAATTTGTGAAAAAACGCTACTTGAAAACTCCAAACCAAGATATTATACTGGTACTATAAATTTCATAGGCAATCAACGACACATGCGGCGCATTTGCGCGTAAGTCTGATTACGGTACAGATGTGCAGCGTGTGTTGGTAGTCGATGTTTTTTCAGCACATGCGTCAGCATGTGCTGTTTTTTTGCCCTAAATCAAGGAGGTCACTATGGAAAACTCAAATTATCTTGGCACCGAAAAGGTGGGGAAACTGCTTCGAAAGTTCGCTATCCCCTGCATCTGCTCCCTGATCATTTCCTGCCTGTACAACATCGTAGACCAGATTTTCGTCGGCAATGGCGTAGGCTATCTGGGTAACGCTGCCACTGGCGTTATTTTCCCGATTACGGTTGTAGGCTGGGGGTTGAGCCTGTTCTTTGGTGACGGAGCCGCCGCGTTGAGCGTTTCTTTGGGGCGGGGGGAAACGAAAGACATTCACAGGAGTGTAGGGGGCGCGGTTCTGGGCTCTTTTCTCTCTGGCGTGGTTGTTATCGTTATTGCCTACTTATGGGGCGACAGTCTGCTTCGGCTTATTGGAGCGACAGACGCAAATATCCAGATGGCGCATGATTACGGCGTGATTATCTTCGCCATGATGCCCCTTGCCATGACGCAGAACACATTAGCGTCCATCATTCGCGCAGACGGCAGTCCCAAATACGCGATGGCGGCAATGCTGACTGGTGCAATCATCAACATCATTGGCGACCCGGTAGCGATTTTCGTACTGAACATGGGCATTAAGGGTGCGGCATGGGCTACCATTTTGGGACAGTTTGTCAGCTTCGTTATTTGCGCCGCCTATTTAGGCTGCTCCAAGACCTTCCGGGTAAAGGCCAGCAGCTTCAAGCCAAGCGCGGCCCTTTTGAAATCTGTTATGGCTTTGGGAACTTCCAGCCTGTTGACACAGCTTTCCATTGTAATCATCACCGTAGTCAATAATATCCTGCTGGTAAAATATGGCGCACAGTCGCTTTACGGCGCGGACATTTCTTTGGCGGCGTTTGTCGTGATCATGAAGCTCTTTCAAATTGTCCTCAATATTGCTATTGGTATCGCCGCCGGCGCACAGCCTGTTGCGGGCTACAATTACGGCGCAAAGAACTATGATCGGGTGCGGGAGTTGCTGAAACTGATGATGAAGTGGACGGTCATCGTTGGCTTGATCTGCATGGTTCTCTTTGAAGCTGTTCCCGGTGTATTTATCCGTATGTTCGGCTCGGCTGACGACCCGATTTACTTTGATTTCGCCGTACTGTGCCTGCGGATTTACCTTGCTCTTATCTTTGTTACCTGTGTTCAGAAGGTTTGCGCTATCTTCTTGCAGTCTATCGGCAAGGCAAAGGCCGCTGCCCCATTGTCGATTTTGCGGGACGCGCTATTGATTGTTTTCTCCCTGCTGATTCCTGTTTTCTTAGGCGTTACTGGAATTTTCTGGGCCGCACCGATTGCGGACATTTTAGCCATCGTGATTACCGCTGCGGTTATGATTCGGGTGTGGAAAGAATTGAGCCAAGGAAACAAAGACCAGGAGCTGCAAGGGAAAGCGTAACAGAGAAAGCTGCATTGAGGCTTCTGTGGAAAAGGATACTGTTTTGAGTTTGATTTGCGATGAGGGACTAAGAAGCCGCAGAAATGGAATTTATGGAAAAAGAGAGCCCGTTCTGAAACAACAAAAACAGGCTCTCTTTTGTGCGATTTCTTAAATTTGCAAAAGCAGAAAGCGGCATTTTCCATGATATTTCCAAGGAGAAGCGCTGCTAAATTTTCTTTTGCCGGGGAAACTAAAGGGAATCGGTCAGCTTTCAGCAGGATCAAGGATCTTGGCGAATAACGCAGATCAGCGTTGGCGCTATTCGTAGTCCTCCAGGATCGATCTTGCCTCGGAAAAGCTTTTTGCCGGGATCCCCTGTTCCAAAAGGCTGAGATCTTCTTTGGGAAGCTGAGAAGCATCGATCTCGGCGGTGAGAAGGGGCTCTTCTTTCCCTTTTTGATAAATGCCGATCTTACCGTTTTTCAGCGTGACCCAATAACTTTCCTGCCGGACGGAAGGCGTTGGGGAAGGGGAGGGCCGTGGCAGGGTGGGGATC
>CAJUTL010000022.1 GCA_910589395.1 uncultured Oscillospiraceae bacterium | reverse complement strand
ACCGGGGCACAGCAACCGAGCCGACAGGCGAGAAAGCCAAGGGGTGCCATATAAAATCATTTACCCCTTCGCCCTCTGCCTGGAAGCCTCATAAAGCATTACGGTAGCCGCGCAGGCCACGTTGAAGGAGGAGGCGGAGGAGCTTTCCGCCATGGGAATGGTGCAAAGCACGTCGCAGACCTCCTTAAAGGCATAGCACAGGCCTTCTGTTTCATTCCCTGCCATCAGCAGCAGCGGGCGGGTGAGGTCCTGCCCATACAGGGGATATTGCTTATGGGCGGTGGTGCCGATGGTGAGAAAACCAGGATAACGCTCCTTCAATTCCCGGATAAACCGGAACACCGTTTCATTATCCGCCACCCGCGCGGCGGGTACATGGAAGAAGGAGCCCATGGAAGCGCCTACCACCTCCGGGTCGTAGAGGTCCACGGCATGGCCTGTGAGGATCAGGCCGTCTGCGCCCAATGCGTCACAGGAGCGGAGGATCGTTCCCAGGTTGCCCCGGTTGGAGGCCCGGTCAAACAGCAGAAACAGCGGAGGCTTTTCCGGAGAAAGACCTTCCGTCAGCCGGGAAAGGCTGTCCTCCCGCATTTTTACCACCGCCATCAGCTCAGAGGTATCCTCTTTGCCGCTGAGCTCCCGCATGAGCTCCGGGGCAAGCTCAAAATTCACCTGAGTTTTTACCTTTCCCAACATTTCCGCCGCCCAGCCGGAAAGCCCCAGCGATGGGGCATACAGAAAGGAAACGATCTCCCAGCCGTTTTTCACAGCCTCATTCAGGTTCCGCACACCCTCCACGAAAAACTCCCCGTACCGGTAGCGCTTGTTTCGGTTGGTTTTCAGCACTTCAAATTTCTGGTAGTCCGCGTTTTTGCCGGATATCTGCTTTTTCTTCATCGTGTGCCGCCCTTTCTGGCTTTTATTCCTGCACGTCGATCAATACCTTCATGGTAGTTTCCCGGTTTTCGTCAATGTACTTGTAAGCCTCCAGGTACTTTTGGAACGGGAACCGCTGGGAGATCAGCGGCTTCAGCTGCACCTTGCCGGAATCCGCCAGCTCAATGGCCTTTTCATAGTCCTCCGAGCGATACATCATAGAGGTGTTCAGGTCCAGCTCGTGGTCGTTCAAAACCGCCAGGTCCACCTTTGCCATACCGGCGAACACCGCCACTAAAATAATCGTGCTGCCCTTTCTGGCGTACTGAATGGCCTGCCCCATGGTGATGTCGTTTCCCGCGCAATCATAAATCACATCGGCTTTATCCGGTCCGAAGCTTTGAAGAAGCGCTTCCCCGAAATTTGTTTCCTTGGTATTGATACAGAAATCAATGCCGCATTCCGCCGCCTTTTGCAGGCGAACCTCGCTGATATCGGTGATCATCACCCGGGCCGCGCCCATGCCCTTGGCTGCCTGGGCCACCAGAATACCGATGGGCCCGGCCCCCAGCACGCAAACATCCTTCCCGGTCATGTCACCCATTCGGCGCACGGCATGCACGGCCACTGCCAACGGCTCGATCATGGCCCCTTCCTCCAGGCTCATGGTTTCCGGCAGGGGCGTTACCTTTTTGGCGTCTACCGCAAAATAATGAGAGGCCACGCCCGTGGTCTGAAAGCCCATTACCTTCAGGCTTTCACAGAGATTATATTTCCCGTGGCGGCAGGGATAGCACTGCCCGCACACCACCTGGGGCTGAATGGTTACCTTCTGGCCGATGGTAAGCCCCGTTACCCCTTCTCCCAGCTTTTCAATGAGCCCGGAAACCTCGTGACCCTGGGTAACAGGATAGCTTGTAAAGGGGTGTTTTCCATGGTATACATGGATATCCGAGCCGCAGATCCCGATCTCCATGATCTTCACCAGCACCTCCCCCGCCTTCAGCTGCGGAATGGGCACCTCCCGAAATTCGACTTTGCCCGGCGCTGTCATGACCTGCTGTAGCATAAAATTGACCTCCCTGTTTTCCTATTTTTCTAACTATGAAGCATTTTTTCTCCGGTGTCAAGTGTTTCCTGATAATTGCGTGAAAATGGGGAAAACCATCGCTTTTTGTCGAAATAAAACGCAAAAAAAGTGTTGACTTTCCCCGAAAAAACAACTATACTGAAAATTGCTTACATATCTAAAAATTATCTATCGTAAGGAGGTGAAACAAAATGGCAACAAAGCGTTTTACTCTTTCCAAAAAAGAAAAAGAGCTGATGAACATTTTCTGGGATTCCGATATTGCCCTGGCCCGTTCTGAGATCCTGGAGGCCGCCTCCAAGCGGAAGTGTTCCTGGAAGCCCAATTCCATTCACATTCTGGTAAACTCTCTGCTGGATAAAGGGGCTGTGGAGGTTGCCGGCTTCTATCTGAATTCCCGGAAGCTGGGCCGTACCTTCTCTCCGTCTCTCACCCGTGAAGATTACGCCATCATGCAGGTAGAGATCGCTGCGATCCAGGCAAGAGAGGAAAAGGTAGCGGTTCCCAGCCGTATGGCAGCCGCCATCGTAGCGGGCGCTACCAGCGTGGAAGCTCTGGACGAAATGGTAAAAGTGATCGAAGCCAAGAAGAAAGAAATTCAGGGGCGGAAGAAGTGAAACCGATTGGAATTTTCATTCTATTCGTTGCTGACGTCGGTAGCCTGGAGCGGCCTACTTCTTGGAATTTTGATGTTGTGCCGAAAAACAATACAAAACTTTTGGCGGTATGATACCGCCGCTTTGTATCTCCTGCTGCTGGGTTGTGTGTTTCGCTGCTTTTTTCCTCTGGAATTCTCCGGCTTCACACAGCCCCTTTCTTTTCGGAATGGCATTTACGTTCACGTCCATACGTTTTTGATCCGCCACGTGTCCATTTCCACCAGTGCGGGCGAACCGCCCTTTCGCATTCTCCCCATGGCGGTGATCACCGCCGTATGGTGGATCGTCGCGGTCATTCTGCTGTTTCGCTTCTTTTTCATGTACCGCTCCATGGTCCGCGGCTGGGAGCTTTACGAAGAAGTTTCCGACGGAAAGGTTTTCGATACGGCAATTTCCCTGTGCGAAGAGCTGAAGATCAAACGGATTCGCATTTTGCAGGACGAGTTGATTACCGTTCCCCAAGTCAGCGGCTTGCGGTACCCCAGGGTGCTGCTGCCGGAACGGGACTATACAGATACGGAGCTGCATTATATTCTGCGCCATGAGCTGACCCATTGGAAAAACGGAGATATCACTCTGCGGTTTCTGGTCAACCTGGCCCGGGCCGTATTCTGGTGGAACCCTTTTCTTCATTTGATCCCCCGTTATCTGGAGGAGACACAGGAGCTGCGGTGCGATATCACAGTGGTTACCAACCAGTGTAAAACCGATGAAGAACGTATTGCTTATCTGGATATCCTGCTGCGCACGCTGCAGGAGGCCTCCGGCTTTCCGCGGCAATCAGATCCCGCGGCAGTCCTAGAGGCCAGATTGGTAGAATCTCCAAGGGAAAAGAAACTTTTACAAAAGCGAACCGACGCCATCGCAAACTATAAACCAAAAACAAAGAGAGAACGCAGCACCATTATTTTGGTGCTCTGTTTCTTGTTGATTTCCATGTTCTTTTCCTATCGGTATGTATTTATGCCGGGCGGGGATCCTCCTGAAAAGGATCTCCGAAACGAAATGACCGCAGAAACAGCATATCTGGTTCCGGACGGGGATTCTTATTGGATTTGTGTTGTAAACGGTGAGATTCCGCCGCAACGCACTTCTAAAAAATTTGGCGAGATGATGCTGGAAAGCGGATTTCCGCTGAAAAATTCTAAAGAATAAAGAAGGCGTATCTTTATGAAGCTGAAAAAAACAATTTGCGCGCTTGTATGCGCTTCTCTGCTTGCCGCCTCCGCCGCCATGGGCGCCGGAGCGGAAGAGATGAATACCGCCGCCCCTGCCGCGGCCTCTCATTCGGATTCCGGAATTTCTCCACAGGCAGAAGATGTAATCGAAATCAGATACCGTTGGGAACCCATTAACAAAAAGTGGCAGTATCGCCGCTGGAATGTGACGCAAAACCGCTGGCAGGATTCCGTATGGATCTATGTTACCTGATTTGCAGAAAGTAAGCCCTGAGCCGCTAAACGGCTCGGGGCTTTTTTGCGCCCACTGGCAAAATGGCCCCGCGGGCAACAGCGCCCCTGCTTAATGCAAAAGAAACTGATAAATTATAGTTTAGCGAACTAGTCGTTAGCTGTTAGTTGTTAGTCATTAGAGAAGAACAAGCTCTCTCCTTTGCCATTCTGAGGAGCATAGAGACGAAGAATCTCGTCCTTAAAGCCCTTCAAAAAGGCCCGAAGAACGAGATTCTTCGCTTCGCTCAGAATGACAGATGGAGAGTGAACACCTCGCCGTCGGTCGGGTCGGAAACCAGTCTCCTGTATCCAACAGCTTCACGAGTGCCTGCGGTGACTCACCGCTCAATCCCAATTTGCCAAACTTTTTCTTTGCCCTTCCTCATTGCTAATTGCCAATTCCACAAAACCCCTTCCCCTTTTCAAAAAAGCTTATACTTCCGATGGGGCTCGTCAAAAAGCTTCCAGCGCAGCCAGTCGTCTAAAAAGACTGCCGCCAGGGAGATCACCGTCCACAAAAGAGAATAGGGCAAGCAGATCTGCCCCCATAAATTCAAAGGCATATTGGAATAATCCCACACGTTCCAGCCCATCCACACATTGACAAAGAGTCCCGTTGCAAGCTCCAGAACGGTAATGATCCCGCCGCCCAGCAGCATTTGCCAGAAAAGCCCCAGGTTTCGGCAAAATTTTTCATTGATCAGGCCGATCAAAAGAAAGCACATGCCGCCTAAAAGCAGCATGCTCCAGTGAGAGCGCCCTCTGGCGACCTCTTCGATCAAAACGTACAGCACCCCGCCGATACAAAACAGCACCAGGGCCCTGCACCATTTCTGCATGCTTCGCAAGCCTATCCCCTCCTCAAACTTTTTCCTTCCCATACGTATGCCGCCCTGCGCCTTTCCAGAAGCCATTTCTCCCGGGCCGGGCTTGAAAACCGCAAATCGGCGCTGTATAATGGTTTCAGCTTTGAACGATCCAAGGAGGTTTTTTCATGAAAAAGACACATTGCAAAATCATCAGTCTTTTTCTGGCGATGTTTCTTGTAGTCGGCATGCTCCCGATGTCCGCTTTTGCGGCGGAGCTGCCCTTTACAGACGTACCCGCCAGCGCCTGGCACCACGGGGCCGTGGCCTATGCCTATGAAAACGGGCTGTTTAACGGCACCGGCGCCACCACCTTTTCCCCCATGCGGCCCATGACCCGGGGCATGTTCGTTACCGTGCTGGCCAACGCCACGGATAATTACCGGAAGGAGGATTGGACAGGCAGAACCAGCTTTACCGATGTGAACACCGGCCTCTATTACGCCGCCCCCATCGAGTGGGCCTACCAGATGGGCCTGATCAACGGCGTTGGCAACCGGAAATTTGCCCCGGATACCCCGGTGACCCGCCAGCAGATGGCGAAAATTTTCTATGATTACGCGGCAAAAACAGGCAACACCACGGCGTATTCCAACACCACCTTCCACAGCTTTCCCGATAAGACCCAGGTTTCCGCCTATGCGAAAACCGGCCTAAAATGGGCCGCTGACCACAAGATCATCAACGGCAGCAGCGAGGGCGGTAAAAATTATCTAAAGCCTCAAAGTACCGCTACCCGCGCCGAGGTGGCCCAGGTGTTCAAGAACGCTCAAAGCGTTCTTTTGAAGCACACGGTGGATCAAAGCATCGTCATTCCGGAGAAAGACCCCACCGATATCGACCCGGTAGAACCGGAGCCCACCTTTCGGGCTCCTGTAAAATTCAGCAAAACCGCCGGAGGCGTCAGCGTAAGCGGAGTGGAATTCAACCCACAGAATGGATATTCCGCTCAGGCGGTTCTGGCCAACAACAAGCTCTACAGCACAGAAAGCGCGGCGGCCATTGCCAAGCGCACCAACGCCATCGTCGCGGTAAACGGCGCGTTCTACCAGTGCTATGATTCCAGCAAAAGCGACTATCTGACCACCTATTCCACTTTGATCAGCAACGGAAAGCTCCTTCGCCTGGACAACACCAACGCCCCCTACAAGCCCACCTTTGTGGTGGACTCCAACGGAAAAGCCTCCATCGAATTTTTTAAGACCCTGCAAAGCGTCACACATTTTCGAGATGGCAAGGTGATCGAGGCCCCCGGCACGGATCAGATCGGACTGAACCTTTCCGTTCCCCAAAATGACGGAACAAAAATGATTGCCACCAGCGCCTTCGGCAGCAAAATTTCCGGCAAGGTGCTGAACGCCGCAGTGGCCGATGAAAACGGCACAGTCACAAAGGTTTATCACAACGCTTCCGACGTACCGATCCCCAAAACCGGCTTTGTCCTTTACGAACGTAAAATGCGTTCTCAGTGGGATACTCTGGTGGGAAGCTGCCAGGCAGGCGATAAGCTGGAGCTTTCTGTGAAATACCAGGGCTCCTCTACCCAGGATATCGTCGCCGCCCTGAGCTGCGGCCCCACGGTGGTGAAGAACGGAAAAGCCTACGGCAACACTTCCACCTACCAGCAGGAAGGCTTTACCGACGCCCATGTGACCGGCACCTCCGCCGCCAGAATGGCCATCGGTGTGAAGAAGGACGGCACCGTGGTCATCGCCCACACCTCCTGCACCTTGGGTCAGCTTGGCAGCGCCATGGCGGCCCTGGGCTGTCAGACCGCCATGAACCTGGACGGCGGCGCTTCCTGTGCCCTGTATGTTCAGGGCAGCACGGCAGTTTCCGCCGGCCGCGCCATGAGCAATATGCTGGTATTTACACAGAAGTAAAAACGGATTTTCTTTAAGGGCGCGAAGCAAAAAAGTAAAACAACCGCTACAAAACGTCAAGTTTTGCAGCGGTTGTTTTACTTTTCGATGCTGGATTCTGGATGCCAGATGATGGACGGTGGCGGCACCTACGGTGCAACAAAGGAAGGGCTGGGTAATAAATTTATAGTTTAGCGCACAGTTCCCAACTGTCATTCTGAGGAACGAAGTGACGAAGAATCTCGCCCTTAATTCCGGAAAAAAGGCAAAGGACGAGATTCTTCACTTCGTTCAGAATGACAGGTAGAAAGTAAGCGGTTCACCGCCAAATTTCAATTTATCCATCTTTTTCCACCGGGCCATAAGCTCTCCATCAGCGCTTACTCCCTTCCCGAATCAGGTGCGGCGGCACGCTGCCTCATTCCTCGCTGCTGATTGCTCTTTTTCCCTTTTGCCCCAGCTTTTTCATCGGCTGCTTTTTCCGCTCTCCCTTTCTTCTGGAAAGTGCCGCCTCGCGGTGAAGCTTTCGGTAGCTTTCCCAGCGCTCCCTGGGGATCAAGCCCTCGGCAACAGCCTGCAAAACGGCACAGCCCGGTTCCGTTTCGTGGCGGCAATCGGAAAATTTGCAGTGCCCGGCCAGCTCTTCGATCTCAGGGAAGGCCTCTCCCAGGCCGGTGCTTACGTCCCACATGCCCAGCTGGCGCATGCCGGGGGTATCGATCACCAGTGCGCCGCAGGGCAGGCGAAACAACTGCCGGTGGGTGGTGGTGTGTCGGCCTCTACCGTCCTCCTCCCGGATTTCGCCTGTCTCCATCAGCTCTTTCCCCGCCAGTCTGTTCAGCAAACTGGATTTTCCCACGCCGGAGGAGCCTAAAAACACCAGGGTCTGCCCGGGCTGCAAATAGGGCTCCAACGCCTCCATACCCTCTCCGGTTTTCGCGCTGACAGCGGCTACCCGCACCCCCGGGGCCGCTTCGACCGCCGCTTTGCGCTTTGCGGCATGGTCACCCGGCAGGTCTGCCTTTGTCAGCACCACCACCGGCTGTGCGCCGCTTTGCCAGGCCTGGGCAAGATACCGCTCCAGCCGGGAAACATTGAAATTCTCATTGAGAGACTGTACCACGAACACCGTGTCGAAATTAGCGGCAACCGCCTGCTCTGTGGGGCGGCCTGGCATAGGGTCCCGCCGGGAAAAGAAGGTACGGCGCGGCAGAGTGTGCAAAAGCACGCTGTCTCCCGCCGGTTGATAGGCGATCTCCACAAAATCTCCCACCGTGGGAAATTCCTCTGTTCCTTCACCGAAATAAACGGCGCTTTTCAACCTGCCGTAGCACTCCCCCTGCTCACAAATCAGCCCATACCGCTCTTTGTGCACAGCAGTCACTCTGGCAAGGCTTCCCGCTTCCAAACAGTATTCCTCGGGCAAAAGCCCGAATTCTTTCCAATCGATCATGCAATTCCTCCTGTGCTTTTCTGTGAAATATTCTTTTGGACACGAAACATTTCATAAAGCATCACCTCGCTTGTTAGTTGTTAGTTGTTAGTTTTTAGTTGTTAGAGAGGGATTCTGGAAGCTGGGCGGTGGTTGTAAAAAACACTCGATAAATTATAGTTTAGCGCCCTTAGGCTCCACTTACGAGAGTAAGGGGAGCTGTCACGGCTACGCCGTGACTGAGGGGATTTTAACTAGCGATTCTATGCTACTTTCTGCGTGTGACTATCCCTTCCACCGTCGTTCGGCGGTCCCCCTCCCCTTATAAATAAGGGGAGGCTAAGGATAGACAAATTCCAATTTATCAGACTTCCAGCCTTTGCCCTTTCTAACAACTTTTGGGCGCAAAAATGCCGCGAAAAGCAGCCTTTTTCATGCTGCTTTTCGCGGCTTGTTTTGACATGCCGTATGAAACCTCACGAAAGGTCGCTTGAAGCGGCAGGGGAGCGCCCCGCCCCTATGAAATTTTAGAGAAACGCACCCTCAAACACAAATTTCATAACACAACAGCTCCTTTCGTTTCAGTCAAGGCGCGGCAGGCTTTCCTGCCGTTCCTGCCCGTATTCTAGCACAGGAAATGGGAAAAAGCAAGGAAAATTCACTCAGGCCAGGAGAATCAGGGCAGAAATTCCACGGGCTCCACCTTTTGAAAGCTTTTTTCCGCGCTGCATTCCTGTACAAAGGGAAGCATTTCGGCAAAGGCTTCCTGAGCATTCTCCGTATCGGCGGCGAAATACGTCCACTGCGATAAATTACTGTGGGCATAATTGCAGTGGATATTGGAGGTATAGATCTCCACAACAGGATCCGTGATCCAGCCGCCCGTTTCCACCGCGCAGTCTTCCCGATAGGTAAAATAGCGCTGGCCGTCCTGCACATAGATGATATGAATTTCCAGGTCCTCCAGGCTCAGCTCCAGCCGTTCCGTTTTTCCCGCCTGCTGGTTGTAGCTGTTTTCCGCCTCCACTTTTTCAAAGTAGAAATGCTCCCGCCAGGCGGAAAGAAGCTCCGCCTCCTGTGCCCGGCAGCTTTCCGGCACCAGAAGGTTCATGGTGTTTTCCTCAAGCTTCAGCAGCTCCTCTACCGGCTTCCCCTCGGTGGTTTTTACAGGGTGCAGCAAAAAATAGTTTTTGCTGACCTGAACGGTCCAGCCCGCAGGGTCAATCTCCACAGGATAATTCAGCCTGTTTTCCTCATACAGCGGCGTTCCCTTACCGTCGATATCCTGATAGTTATAGGCGTTCATCACAAAAGCGCCCAAATTCTCCTCCAGCAGGGGAAACAGCTTTTGGCTTCGCTGTGCGATCTCCAGATAAGCTTCAACGCTTTCGTCCTCTCCGCTGTACTGTATGGCGGTGGCGTACAGGGTTTTCCCCGCCGAATTAAAATTTGTGCTCTGCTCCCTGTCGGCGCCGCAGCCGGACAGGAAAAGAGCTGCCGCTAAAATGGGCGGCAGCAGTTTTTTGAATCTCTTCATACAATTTCCTCCCCTTCTGTTTCTTCCAGAATCAGGATATCGCAGTTTTTCTAAAAAATCTTTTCCTGTTCCTGAAGCTTTTCTTACGCCTGAGAAACAAGCCGGGGCTCTTCTTCCCTTTCGGCGTTTTTTCCGTTTTGCTGCTTAGCCCAGAGCAGGCAGAGCGCGACCCCTGCCGCCGTGGAAAGCACATCGGTAACGGTTCCGGCAAAAACCAGGCCCACCAGGCCGAAGGACGCTTCCAGCAGATACAGCACCGGCAGGTAGAAGATCCCCTTTTGCAGCAGGGCGGTAAGGGTGGCGAAGGTCACCTTTCCCGTGCCCTGTAAATACACGGAGCAAAGCTGATAGATCCCGTAAAGGGGGCTTGCGACCATACTGCCGAGCACCATAAGCTTTCCGTATTCCAATATCCGGGGATCGTCCAGAAAGGCGGTAACAAAGACTTCCCTTCCCAGCAGGAACCCGGCCCCCAGGGCGGTGCTGAGCAGGGTAGCCGCAGCTCCTGTTCCCACCAAAATACTCCGCAGGCGCTTTTGATCCTTCGCGCCGAAGGCATAGGAAATAGCCGGCTGGATCCCCATACACACGCCCATCACGATCATGGCTGTCAGCATTCCGGCCTTGCCCGCCACGCCGTTGGCGGCCAAGGCGATATTGCCGTATTTCACCAGAAGCTGATTGCTGAACATGGAGGAAAAGCACATCAGCACCGTACCGGCCGCCATGGGCAGACCAAGGCTTAAGGTCCGCAAGGACACCTCTTTGCGCAGAGTAAAATACTTGGGAGAAATGGAAAAGCAGTCGCTTTTCCGAATGTGCAGAAACACCAGCATGCTGGAAACCACATTTCCCAGCACAGTAGCGGCAGCAGCGCCCGCGATCCCCCAGCGAAACACCAGAATAAAAAGCGGGTCTAAAAGAATATTGGTAAACGTTCCTAAAAGGCTGATCACCATAATCTTACCGGAAGAGCCATCTGCCCGCACGGCGTTTCCCAAAGCCCCGCTGAACATCAGAAAGGGAGAGCCCAATGCCACAATGGTCAGGTAAATGGAAGCATAGCCTATGGTTTCGCTGTTTGCGCCCATCACCCCCAGCAGAGGCTTCATAAAAACGAGCATAGCCGCCGCTAAAATAACGCCCACACCTGCCGAACCCCACACACAGAAGGAACTGTAATACTTTACACTTTCCCGGCCGCCTTTCCCTAAGGCTATGGCAATGGCGGTACAGGCACCGGAACCAAACAGCGTGCCCATTCCGGTAAAAATGTTGAACGCCGGGCCCGAAAGGGAAATGGCCGCCACCTGCAGGGTTTCCCCGGTCTGCCCCATAAAAAATACATCGGCCATGTTATAGAGCACGTTGACGATCATCACGACCACCACAGGCAGCCCCATGGTCAAAATCAACCTCCACACAGGGGCTTCCTTCATCATTGTTTCGCTTTTCATGATCTGCCCTTCCTCTCCTGAGAAGCGGCGGTTATTAAACCGACACTTGTTCTTTTATTGCATTTTCAGTATAATGCGAACAGAAAGGAAGAACAACCGTCAGTATTACAATAAGTGTTGGAATAATAGCTCCACTTACCAAGGGGAACTACTGTCTTTTGAGAAAGGAAGGCTTTTATGAACACCAAAAACAACCGCCGGGCCCAAACTACAGACGAAGCTATCGTGCGGGAGGTTTATGCTATCATTTGGGCAGAGCATCGCCCGATCAGCAAAATCACAGTACGGGAAATCTGCGAGCGGGCAGGCATCAACCGCTCTACCTTTTACGCCCATTATCAGGATATCTTTGATGTGGCGGAGCAGGTGGAAAAAACCATGGCAAAGATGCATTACGACCGTCTGAACATTATTTTTCTGGAAGGCGGAAATTTTCGCAGCGTGATGGAAAGCGTATTTGATTTTGTACAAGAGTACCGGCAATTTTATCAGCTGTATTTTCGGGAGATCAGCCGTGCCTCTTACCTGGTTGAAACCTTGAATCTGCCATTTCAGAAGCAGGTGCAAAAGCTCCAAGAGGCGGATCAGGGACACGGAATTCCCAGAGAGGGCGCTTACCACTACCATTTCTTCACAGCGGGCGTAACTTCTCTTCTGACCACCTGGCTGGACAGAAATTGCAAGGAAACTCCGGCACAGCTCTATGAAATACTGGAACGGGAATACGGGCCGGATTCTCTGTTTCGTATTTGGTCAGGTGCTGCAAATCGGTAAAAGCAAGCATACCGCAAATTGGCCTTACAGCTAAACGAAACGCAAAAAAGGAGCCTTACGGCTCCTTTTTTTGATTTTTTATGCTTCCTGCTCTGGCAGGGTTTCCAGAAGCGCGGCGGCTTCGCCCAGCCAATCGCCTTCAAAAAGCTCAATGGCGCCTTTGTCGCAGGCGGCTGCCAGCTTGGGCTCGATAGGCAGCTTACAGAGCACCTTCAGCCCGTATTTCGCCGCCACCTCATCAATGTGGCTTTCGCCGAACACAGAAAACTGCTTGCCGCAGTCGGGGCAGGCAAAATAGCTCATGTTTTCGATGAGCCCCAGCACAGGCACGTTCATCATCTTTGCCATCTCCACGGCCTTGGAGACGATCATGCCCACCAGCTCCTGGGGAGAAGCCACAATGACAATGCCGGAAAGAGGCAGGGACTGGAACACCGTAAGGGGAGCGTCTCCCGTGCCGGGGGGCATATCCACAAACATGTAGTCTACATCGCCCCACACCACATCGGTCCAGAACTGCTTGATGGCTCCGGCGATCACCGGGCCGCGCCACACCACCGGATTGGTCTCTTCCTCCAAGAGCAGGTTCACGCTCATGACCCGGATCCCGGTTTTGGTCTCTACCGGGTACAGGCCGCTTTCATCGGACATGGCCCGCTGCTTTAGGCCGAAGCACTTGGGGATAGAAGGGCCGGTGATATCGGCGTCCAGCACCGCCACCTGGTTTTCCCGGCGGCGCAGGGCCGTTGCCAGCAGGGAGGTAACCAGGGATTTTCCCACGCCGCCCTTTCCGCTGACCACACCGACGACCCGCTTCACATGGCTCAGATCGTTGGTTTTTTCCAGAAAGCTCTGGGGCGCGCCCCGGGAGGCGCATTCCTCGCCGCAGGTAGAGCAGTCGTGCGTACAATTTTCGCTCATAGTAAAAACTCCTTTTATTGATATCTCAGGGTTTGGTTTTCCGCGTCCAATACCGCTTTTGCGCCAATGGGAAGAATGGCGTGGTTTTCCCCGTGGCCGAAGTCGTCGCAGTACGCCACGGGAATATGGTTTCGTTCCCCTAAAAGCTTTAACCGGGCATACAGCTCCGGGCAGGGCCTGTCGCAATAATTTCCGAAAATCAGCCCGGTGACAGACCTCATAAAATCGCTTTGCTCGATCCGGGCCAAAAAGGCGCTCACCTGGCCCAGTCCGCTGTATTTTTCGTGATCCTCCAAAAACAGAATATGGGGCTCGTTTGGATTTACCGGAAAATATTCTGTCCCCAGCAGTAGACAGAAATTCATGGTATACCCGCCGCAGAGCACCCCCTCCGCCTTTCCGGGGGTAAGAGTGCGCCAGAGGGAATTTTTCTCGTGCAGCTTCATGCTGTCACTTAAAATATGCCCCGCAAACTGGCGGCGGTTATACTCTGTGGGCTCTGCAAAGCACCCCGGGTTTTGCCCATAATAGGTGCAAAGCCCCGTTTTCGCCCAGATGGCGTTTAAGATGGTGGTGCCATCGCTGTAGCTGCAGATCCGCTTCGGGTTTTCCCGGAACAGCGAAAAATCCAGGTAGGGCAAAACCTCCGGGCTGCCCTCTCCCCCGCCGAACAGGATAGATTCCACCGCGGGATCGGCCGCCAGCTGGTTCAGATCGGCGGCCCGCTCCGTATCAGAGGCCAGATAGCCCCAGGTATCTTTATAGAGGTTCTCCGCCTCCACCACCCGGAAGCCCGCCTTTTCCATTTCCCCAATGATATTTTTATACTCCCGGCTTCGGGGGATCTCCTGCCCCGGCGCGGCCTCATACAGCGGAACATGGCTTGGCGAGCAAAGCCCGATGGTCCCGCCCGGTCTCAGGCAAGGCGCAAGCATAGCAAGGCCTCCTTTTCCTCCTTTTGCCTATTGTACCCGATTTCAGGGCGTGGCGCAAGATGAGAGCGCGCGCAATTAGAAATAAGCAATGATAAAGGCGGAAGCAGAATTCAGTAAATTGGAATTTGACGGTTACTTGCTCACTTTCCAACTGTCATTCTGAACGAAGTGAAGAATCTCGTCCTTTGTCCTTTTGCTCTGGAATTAAGGTCGAGATTCTTCGTCACTTCGTTCCTCAGAATGACAGTGGGGAACTGAGTGCTAAACTACAATTTAGCGGTGTCCCTGTGGTCAGGTCAGAAATCATTTTCCTGCACCAAGTAGGGGCACGAGTGGCTGCGGCGCCTCGCCGCAAACTATAATTTATCGCTCTGTCCTTTCCCTTCATTGCTCACTGCTCATTCCTAATTGCTCATTGAAAGAACTCTTTCCTCAGCACTCCAGCTCGAACCAGAAGGTGCTGCCTTTTCCCTCTTCGCTTTCCACGCCGTAGGCGCCGCCGTGGAGTTCCAGAATGTTTTTTACGATGGAGAGGCCCAGCCCGGTACCTACCTGGGCCCGTTTGTGCTCCTTATCCACCTTGTAGTAGCGCTCCCAAATATCCTTGAGCTTGTCCTGGGGGATCCCTTCTCCGGTATCGGAAACGGAGATCCGCACCTTGCCGTTTTCCACGGTTTGGCGCAGGGTGACGGTTTTATCCTCTCCCGCGTAGGTGATGGCGTTATTGACCAGGTTGTAAACCACCTGGGAGATCTTCAGCTCGTCCGCCGTAACGAACACGTCCTCTTCCGCTTCAAAGGGGAAGCTGTAGCTTGCCAGCTTATCGTACCGGCGCAGAATGGCGCGAATGCTCTGCGTCAAATCAAAGCGCGTCCGTTCCAGGGTGATCGCGCCGGATTCCAGCCGGGAAAGATCCAAGAGGTCGTTGACGAGGCTTGTGAGCCGTTCTGTTTCCTCGATGATGATCTGCACATTTTCCGGCGTGTTTTCCCCTGGAAGGTCCCGCATGACCTCGGCATAACCCTGGATCATGGTAAGGGGAGTGCGCAAATCGTGGGACACATTGGCAAGAAGCTCCTTGCGCAGGCCCTCCACCTTGGAAAGCTCCGCCGCCGCGTAATTCAGGGTTTGGGCCAGTTCGCTGACCTCTTTGGAGCCTCCGGCCGCAAAGTGTATCTCATAATTTCCCCTTGCCAGCTCCTTGGCGGCCTCGTTGACCGCCGCCACCGGCCGGGAAATGCTTCTGGCGATGAAATAGGCCAAAAGCCCGCCCAAAAGCACCATAACGCCGGTCACGCAGACCAGCTGCACCTGCAGGGTCTCCACTGTGGCGTCTACCGGGGTGATCTCGCTTTCAATGAGGATCATTCGGTTCCAACCCGAGGCCGTCCGCATGACCTCCGCATACAGGATCACCTCAGGGCGGGCCCCGTCCTGATAGGTAAAGGGCGAGGTGTAGGTGGTAAGCTTCCTGCCGCCCTGAAGATTCACCTCATTGAAAATCGCCCGCAGATCGCTGCGGGTCATGCTTTCCAGCAGGCATTCCCGCTGGGTGGGCTTCCAGGCGCTGTACTGGGTGCCCAGCTCGTCCGTGACCAGAATATTGATGCCCAGATCATTGGAAAGCTTTTTGACCCTGGTATCCAGGTCGCTGTCTTCCAGCTTTCGCTGGATCAGCTCCGCCGCGCTTTTTACCTCCGCCGTTTTGATCGCCTGGTAAAAGGTTCCCAAAAAGGCGATCTGAAATACCCACAGCAGCACCGCGATCACCAGAATGAACACGCCGAAGCCCAAAGCGATCTGCCAGCGGATCTTCAGCGGCCCACGCGCGGGCTTTTCCGCCGGGTGAAATTGAGGAGAATACGGCGTTTCCATCAGGTCACCTCAAAACGATATCCCACACCACGGAGGGTCACGATAAATTTGCTGTAGGGGCCTAAGGATCTGCGCAAAAGCTTGATGTGGGTATCCAAGGTTCGGTCGTCCCCGTAAAAATCATACCCCCACACATTGGTGATGAGCATCTCCCGGGTAAGGGCCAGGTTTTTATTGTGGACAAGATAGCAGAGCAGATCGTACTCCTTAGGGGAAAGCTCCGTGCGCTCTCCGTCCACCGTGACGATGCGGGCATCAAAATCGATGGAAAGGCCCTCGAAGGAAACGGTATTTCGCTGAGGTGCGTGGGCCCGGGGACGCACCCGGTTCATAATGGCCCCCACCCGCATCAAAAGCTCCTTGGGGGAAAAGGGCTTTACCACATAGTCGTCCACCCCCAGCTCAAAGCCGTGGATCTTATCGTATTCCTCGCCTCTGGCAGAGAGCATCAGTACCGGGGCGGCGGAGACCTTGCGGATCTCCTTTACGGCGGAAAAGCCGTCCAGCTCCGGCATCATCACGTCCATGATGATGATATCAAACTTTTCCGGCTCCCGCCTGCACAGCTCCACCGCCTGCATGCCGTTTTCCGCCTCTGTGACCCGGTGCCCCTCAAACTCCGCATATTTTCGGATCAGCGTTCTGATTTTTTCCTCATCGTCCGTAACCAGAATATGGTACACAAAAAACACCCGCCTTTTGTTTTTCGATTTCTCACACGGCATTTGATAAATCAGGATCTGTCTATTCGCTTATTTTATCGCATACGCGTGAATTTTCTGTGAAGATTCGGGAAAGCAGAGATGAGTTCTTTCCTTCCTGAAAAAGGATTTCCAAACTATTTTTAATAATAATCTGAACAGGGGAAATTTTCAAGAGTAAAAACTTCCTTATTGACTTTTTAGAAAAAAGAGAGTAAGATAATTCTAGGAGAACTATCTACATTTCTTCTATGTTCAAACAAAATAACTGGAAACTTGTTACAAGGAGGAACCGGTATGCTGCCTGTCATTACGATTGCACGCCAATACGGAAGCGGAGGACACGAAGTGGGAGAAAAGCTTGCGCAGAAGCTGGGGATCCCTTTTTATGATAAAGCCTTGATCGCCATGGCGGCAAAGCAGAGCGGCCTTTCTGAAGAGGTATTCGCCAACGCAGATGAAAAGGCTACCAGCAGCCTGCTGTATTCCATGGTCATGGGAGGCGGCTATGGTTTTGGCTCCCGGATCCCCGGGCTTACCGAAATGCCCATCAACGACAAGCTGTTCCTCATTCAATCCGATATCATTAAGAAGGCTGCGCAGGAAGGCCCCTGTGTGGTCATTGGCAGATGCGCCGATTATATTCTGCGGGAATTCCCCCATTGCCTGAATGTGTTTATCCATGCGGACAAAGCCTCCCGGGTACAGCGCATCGTTGCGAAGGAACTGTGTGAGGAGAAGAAGGCTCCCGACTTTATCACCAAAAAGGATAAGCAGCGGGCCAATTACTACAACTTTTACTCCAACAACCGCTGGGACGATTTGAGCAACTACGATTTTACGCTAGACACCTCGAAATTTACCATAGAACAGGCTGTGGAGCTTTTGGAGGACGCCACCAGGAAACTAGATGTGTAAAGCAATTCAGCTTTTCATTAAAACCCTGAAAATACCGCACTGCATCTCAGAAAGGAAGAAGCTGGAAAGGAATTTCCCTTTCCAGCTTCTTCCTTTCTTGGCAAAGCTTCTTTAACGCCGTCAAGCCGGATCCCCCAGCACGTCCCAGGGTGTGAGCATCCCCAAAAGACGCTGGCCGGGGCGGCCTGTTTCAGTAATAAAAACGACGGACACCCTCTGGTTTTTCCCCTTTACCTTTTCAAATTTTTTCCGCACGGAAAGGTAGGTCTCCTTTCGGGAAACAAATTCGTAATGTTCCATGTGCTCTTTGATATCCAGATATTTTTCCAGCTCCCGCAGAGTGGTTTCCGGAGTCAGGGCTTTTCTGTCCCTGAGCTGATAGCGGAACACCGCGCCGGCGCTGAACACACCGAAAAACCGTCCTTCCCGCATGACAGGAATATGGGAATAGCCGTTTTGATCCATCAGTTCCATAAGCTTTAAGACCTTCTGGTTCAGCTCCGCTTTCATAAGCCTCTCTCCCCTGGTGGCAAATTCCAGGGCCAGGGGCGGGCGCTTGATAAATTCCAGGGCTTCCTCCATGGCCTTCACCACCGAAGCGGAGGGGACCGCCACCGGTTCTCCGTTCAGGTTGGCATTGTGGGTCAGGAGATTCCGTATCTCCCGGCAAATATCCAGCTTTTCCCGAACAGGCTCGCTTTCTTCGGCTTTCAGAAATTCCATGACAATGCTGGAATGGCGGCGGCGCTCTCCCTGGTATTTTTCCTCCAAGGCTTCCTCCGCCTGCTTGTAGAGATCCAGAAACACATCGATCCTGTTTTCCTCTTGCTCGGTCATAGTTTGCCCCCTATAGCAGCTTATCCGATGAAAAGCCTTTGAGCTGCTCTGCCACGGAAGCGGCGTCCCGCTCGATAGAGGCCCGAAAAGCTTCTCTGAAATCCTGAAGAGCCTTGATATCCTGGATCAGCCTGTCCCGCTCCTTTTCCAGCTCCCGGCAAAGCAGCCTGCGCTCCGCCTCGTCCTTTGTTTCAGGAGAAGTGCGGGCTTCCTCCGCGCGGCCGCGAAGCTGGGCGTTTTCTCCCTGGAGGCTCTCCAGCTGCCCGGTAAGGACCCGAACCATGCTTTTCCCCTCCGCAAGCTCCCGCTCCGTCTCGTCCACCGCCACAAGCAGCTCTTCTAAAAAGGCGTCTACCTGACCGGCATGATACCATTTGCCGCGGCTGCGAAATTTCACAGTGTCTATCGCCTGCTTTGTCAGCTTCATGCTTCGTTTCCCCCTTCTTCCGGTTCTTCCAGCAGCTTCATAAGCTCCTTCTTTCCATACAGGGCGTTGAGCGCCTGCAAAAATCCGCTTGCGGAAAGCCGCTCCGGCAGACCCAGCCGCTTTTGCAGGGCCTTTCTGCGTCCGGCGCTGTCCGCCCAGCCGGAAAGCCCCAGGGCAAATAGATCTGCCTTTACAAGCTTTTCCCCGTCCTGCTCCCGTTTTTCATCGGAAGTGACACTTTCTCCGGGCGTTTCCAGAAGCGTGGCCCCTGCCCGCAGGATCGCTTCCCGCAGCGTGGGAAGGTCTATTCCCTCCACGCCCAGCGTGCCCGCTTTGGAGGGAGTGGCCTTTCGCCGCTCCTTTCCCGGCACATCGGGGATATAGGCATGCTTCAGCTGAGAGGGCGGAATGCAGGAGGAGATCTTCCCACGGATCAAAAAGCCCGCGCCGTCGCTGTCTGTCAGCACCAGAAGGCCCTGCTTTTCCGCCAGGCGGCGAAGGTAGTTCATTTTTTCCCTGTCCTGAAAAATGCCGAAGCCCTCCGTTACTACAATGGTGCCTTCCAGCAAAGAAGAAAGCTTGATCTTATCATATTTTCCTTCTACTACCACAGCTTCCTTGATACGGATCACGCCTTCTTTTCCCCCCTTACCGCCAGCAGGAGCTTCGCAATGAGCTCCTCCAACACGATCCTGCCGGACAGTTTTGAACCCTTCAGCGCCAGATCTGTTTCCAGAAGGAGCTCCAGGCTTTCCCGCAGCACCTCCGGCTTCAGGCTTTTCACATTGCGCTCCGCGTTGCGCAGTCGGAATTCCTTGCCCTTATAGTCGCCGTAATCACCGGCGGCGGAAGCGGGCCGGCCGCTTCCCAGGGCGATCCACACCCGGTACATATCGATATAGGCGGAGCTGAGTGCGCCCAAAATGGCGATGGGCTCCTCGTTTTGATAAAACAGCACGTCCAGCAGGCTGTAGGCCTTTTCGTAATTTCCCGCCACCAGGGCGTTGCACATGAGAAACACGGTGGTCTCCGTGGTTTTCGGCACCAGCGCCTCGATCATTTCCTCCGTGATCTCCGGCAAGGCCCCGCCGCCCTGTTCCTCCGCCTGTCCTAAGGCAAAGGCACAGAGCTTTTCCATTTCGTGGAGAAGCTGGGTCACGTCCTGCCCGGCATATTCCACGATCCGCGCGGCGTTCTGCCGGGAAAGGGCACAGCCCGCCTTTTCCGCTTCCCGAAGCAGCAGCTTTTGCAGCTCGGCAGCGCTTCGCCGCTCATGGATAAGCACACCGCCTCTTTCTCCAACTGCCTTTAAGAGCTTCTTCCATTTGGCCGATTTTTTTCCGTCAAATTCCAGGGTGGGATACCAGAATACCAGGCTGGTGGTATCGGGAGAGGTTTCAATGAGCTCGTAGAGCTTTTGCAGCTCTACCGCGTCCTTTTCCTCCACATTGAAATCCGAAACAGAAACGCATTTGTGCTCCGCGAAAAAAGGGAGGGCTAGCACCGCGTCGGCAATGCTGTCGATGGAGGAATCATTTCCGAACTCGTTGCGGTTGAATTCCGGGAAGGCTTCGCCCGCCGCCTTTTTCACCAGGCGGCTCGCGCTGCGCTTTACCAGGTATTTTTCTTCTCCCGCGATCAGGTACACGCCGCAAAGTTCTCCGGCGGCAAGCTGTTTTTTCAGCTCGGCTTCCGTCAATTCAGGCACATGCTCTCCCCCCTGAAGTTACTGGTCCCGTCCGGGAAAAGCTCCAGATACAGTCCGTTGCCGTCCGGCGCCAGATACCGCCCCGGCGGCAGCTCTCCCAAAGGAACGCTTCGGTATTCTCCTATTATAGCATCATTCTGCAAAACGGTAAACGGGGAATCGATCTGACTTTTCTGCTGGGTGGTAAACAGCACCTGGCATGTGCCTTCTCCGCTTTCCCCCGTTTCCACAATAACGGAAACACCGTTCGCCTCGATGGTGATCCGGGCCATTTCAGAGGAAGGCGTGAGCTTTACCCCGTCCAGCACCTCCAGTTCCTCTCCGTCCCGCCAAACCAGCTGCCACGCGTCTTCCGCCAAAAGCGTTACCTCACGGCCCAGATAGGCGTTTTCCGGCAGCGCCAGCCGCTCCACGGGAAACGCCTTTAGCAGGTAAGCGGCTCCTTCCCTGGCATCCCGATCCCGTACCGGAAAGCAGATCAGTTCTACCCGGCGGACTCCGTTTCGGGTCAGCAGTGCTTCCGCCGCGTCGGTTTGATATCCGCCCAGGGAAAGCACCGCCGCCCTGTCGCCCCGCAATACCGCCACACAGGTGGAATTCGGTACGGCGGCCACCGTCACCGTACCCGGATCTGTTCCGGTCAGAAAAGCGCCGCAGCCGGCTAAAAAGACGACGCCCAGCAGCACGGCGGCTGTCATGCCCCGGCTCCGCTTTACAAAGAGCAGCGTGAACAGAAGCAATACAATGCCCACCACGGCCACCGCCCACACCGGCTGAGAAAGATCCAGCACGGAATTAGGCAAAGCCGCCAGCCGCTCCGCCGTTTCCAGGGAAAACCGGGCCAGCCACCCGGCGCAAAGCGTGAAAGGTTCCGCCAGGGGAGCCAGAAGGGGAAATCCCCCGAAAAATGCGGAAAGCAGGGCGCAATAAAGCAGCAGCGTACAGGGATAGACCAAAAGCAGGCTGGAAAGCGGGACTAAGAGGCACAGCTCCTGAAACACCAGCATCTGCACCGGCAGGGTAAACAGCACGGCGGAAAAGGTCATACCCAGGGAGGCCGCCACCGGGGTGAACATACGGCGAAGCAGAAACCGTGCTTCAAAAGGCCGCAGCAGGGCGCCGGAAATTTTGCTTCCCAGCAGCAGGATCCCCAAAGTGGAGCAGGCGGACAGGGCAAAGCCCAGATCCCCGCCGGAAAAGGGATTCCCCACGCAGATCACAAATACCGCCACTCCCAGGGAATTCACACTGTCCGTCCTTCTGCCCAGGCACCCTGCCAGCAGGGCAAGTATGTACATGATGCCGCTGCGCACCGCGGAAACAGGAAACGCGGTCAATAGCAGAAAGCCAAGGATCGCCCCGGCGGTAAGCAGGTTTTTCCCCACCCGCCCGATGGGCAGCCTGCCGAACAGGAAGGCAAGAAAAGCCGCCAGTGCCGCCATGTGCAGACCGGAGATCACCAAAAGATGGTAAGCGCCGATCTTCCGAAAGCTTCGGCCGCCCTCCTGGGGAATTCGGCTTTTCTCTCCCAGCAGCATAGCCCGGATCAACCCGCTTTCCGCCTTCGGCAGGCGCTTTTCAAAGCTTCTTCCCAGCCGGTGCCGCAGCTGTGCGAAGAACTTGCCCGGCGGGCTTTCCTCACCGGGAATGACCTGGATCTTTTCATAGTCGGAAAAATAAGCTCCCAGCTCCACACCGTCCGCCAGATAGGAGTTCCGGGTGGAATACAGGCCACCGCCGCTGCTGAAGGTGAAAAATTTCACGGTGCATTCCAGCCTGTCGCAGGGGTGACAGGAAATGGCGTTCCAGGAGGAAAGCCGGACGGTAAAGGCGGGCAGAGCCTGCACCCTGCCGTCCACCGTCACCTGCTCCACCTCCAGGAGAAAAATGCTTTTTCCGCGTCTTTCCTCCGGGTAATCCAGCACCGTGCCGCTGATTTTCGCTTCCGTTCCGATCAGCCGCTCTACAGGAGATATTCTCGTGTTCCAGGCGTGAGCATACCGAAAGAGGCAAAACGCCGCTGTCAGCAGCGCCAGGGAGGGGAACAAAAGCTTTCTGAAAAAGAGCTCCGCACGCTTTGGCACAAGGGCCTCTTTTTCCTGTTTCTCCGCCCTTCTTCTGGTGAAATAGAAACCTGCCAGCCCTAAAAGGAAAAGGATCCCCACTCCGGCACTAACGGCAGAAAACAAGATAGCAAAGCTGGCCCCCTTACAGGCGGCCAGCACAAGAGCGAGAAACGCGCTTCCTCCCAGCAGGGCAAAGGGGCGCCTCACTTACTTAAAGAACAGGGGCAGCGGCTCCAGGTAAAGGATATCCGTGCGGTCCTTGGCGTCTCCCTCCGCCAGCACGCAGGCCTTGCCCACCACCTTGCCGCCGATGGCGTGCAGCAGTTCCTCCATGGCGGCAAGGGATTCCCCTGTGGAGATCACATCGTCCACAATGAGAATGCGCTTGCCCTTCAGGTTTTCGCAGTCCGCCTTGGAAAGATACAGCTTCTGCACATGGTCGGTGGTGATGGATTTGACCTCTACATGGATAGGCTCCTCCATATAGGCCTTGATCCCCTTGCGGGCCACCACGTAATTCCGGCAGCCGATACGGGCCATTTCATAGGCCAGGGGGATCCCCTTGCTTTCCGCCGTGACGATCACATCGTGCTCCGGGCATTTTTCCAGCAGGGCCTTAGCCACCGCCTCGGTGATCTCCACATCGCTGAACATCACAAAGCCAGCAATGTCCATATGCTCATTGATAGGGCAGATGGGAAGCTCCCGCTCACACCCGGCAATGTTCATTTTATAGACCTTTCCCATACAGTATTCTCCTTCAACTTTGTAAATTGGCCTTGCGGCCAGATTTTTTATAGTTTTGCACACAGTTCCCAACTGTCATTACTGAGCAAAAAGCAAAGCCAGCTTTGCTTTGTCGAAGAATCTCGTCCTTTATTATCTGAGTAAAGAGCGGAAGGACGAGATCCTTCGCCAAGAAAGCAAGGTTCTCCTTGCTTTCTGCTCAGGATGACAAGTGGGAAGTAAGCGGTTCGCTGCTAAATGATCAATTTTCCGGCGGAAAGGGCGGCCAGCCCATCGTGCGCTTTCCCAGCAGATGAAAGTGCAGATGTTGTACGCTTTGCATGCCGTCTTTCCCGCAGTTATTGACGATGCGAAAGCCGTTTGTGAGCCCCAGCTCTTTCGAAAGCTTTGCCGCCGCTTCAAAAATACGGGCCACTACCCCGCTGTTTTCCGGCGTGATCTCCTGGGCGGAGGCAATGTGCTCCTTGGGGATCAGCAGCACGTGGACCGGAGCCTGGGGATCCAGGTCGGCAAAGCCTAAAACACAGTCGTCCTCGTACACCTTATCAGAGGGGATCTCCCCCGCCGCGATCTTACAGAAAATACAGTCTGCCATCTGCTTTGTCACTTCCTTTTCTTTTTGCTCCGTTTATGCTTCCAGCTGCTTTTTTACCAGCTCCGGCACAGCGGCCAGGGCTTCGTCCAGCTTGGTCTGGTCTTTTGCGCCGGCCATGGCGAAATCGGGCCGTCCGCCGCCGTTTCCGCCGGTGATCACGGCGACCTCCTTCACAAGATTGCCCGCCTTCAGCCCCTTTTCCTGGGCGGCCTTGCTGCACACCGCCGCCAGAGAGGCCTTTCCGCCGCTGACGCCGGCAAACACCGCCGCCGCGGGCTCGGGCCGCTCCTTCACCTTATCGCACAGCGCCCGAAGGGCGTTGCCGTCCATGCCGGAAAGCAGGGCGAACATCACCTTTACGCCGTTTACTTCCTGGGCGTTTTGGAACACGCTTTCCAGGTTGGCGGAGGCCATTTTGGCATTCAGCGCCTCAATGGTTTTCTCCTTTTCCTTTGCTTCGGCCATGACCTGCCTGGCCCGCAGGGGAAGCTCCGCCGGATTTAAGACCTTCATGGCCTGGGCCGTTTCCTGGATCGTATGGCTCTGGGCCGCCAGCACAGCCAGCACACCCGCACCGGTCACGCCTTCGATCCTGCGCACGCCGGCGGCCACGGAGGACTCGGAAACGATCTTGAACAGGCCCAGCCGGGAGGTGTTATCCATATGGGTGCCGCCGCAGAATTCCTTGGAGAAGCCGTCCTCCACGGAAACTACCCGCACCACATCGCCGTATTTCTCGCCGAACAGAGCCATGGCCCCGCTCCGCTTTGCTTCCTCAATAGGCATTTCCACCATGGTGACGGGAACCGCCTTCAGAATCTCATCGTTGACCGCCATTTCCACCATGGCAAGCTCTTCGGGAGTCATGGCGGAGAAATGGGTAAAGTCAAACCGCACGTGTTCTTCATTGACCAGCTGCCCAGCCTGCTCCACATGGTCGCCCAGCACCTTCCTGAGGGCCGCCTGAAGCAGATGGGCCGCGGTGTGATTACGCATGATGGCCTTTCTTTTCATAACGTCCAAAGAGGCTTCCAGCTTGTCGCCGGTGCTAAGAGTGCCCTCCGCCACCACGCTGCGGTGCAGATAGATCCCCTCATGCTTTGTGGTATCCACCACATCGACGGAGACCCCCTCAGCCTCCAGCACGCCGCTGTCTCCCACCTGGCCGCCGCCTTCGCCATAGAAGGGAGTGCGGTCCAGCACAACGGAGACTTCCTCACCGGCGGAGGCGCTTTCCACCCGTTCCCCATTTTTAATAATGGCAAGCACCTCCGCGCCGGTTTTCAGCTCCGTATAGCCGGTAAATTCCGTGGCGGGCAGTCCGGCGGCCGCGGTATTTTCACCCTTCCAGGCGTCTGCTCCCGCGTCCTTTCTGGCGTTTCTGGCCCGTTCCTTCTGCTGGCGCATCAGCTCCCGGAAGCGCTCTTCATCTACCTCCATGCCCCGCTCGGCCAAAATTTCCCGGGTCAGATCCAGGGGGAAGCCGTAGGTATCGTTCAGGGTAAAGGCGCTGTCGCCGGAGAAGACCTTGGAATCCGCCTTGTCGATCAGGCTGTTCAAGAGGGAAAGCCCCTGGTCGATGGTTTTGGCAAAGCTCTCCTCTTCGAAGGCAATGATCTTCTTGATGGTGGTCTCCTTTTCCCGCAGCTCGGGATAGGCCTTCTCATTTTCCTGGATCACCGTCTCTGCCAGTTCGGAAAGGAAGGGACGGTCGATCCCCAGAAGCTTTCCGTGGCGGGCCGCCCGGCGCAGCAGACGGCGGAGCACATAGCCCCTGCCCTCGTTGCTGGGCAGCACGCCGTCACCGATCATAAAGGCGGTGGAGCGGATATGATCGGTGATGATGCGCAGGGAAATATCCGTCTTCGGGGAAGCGCCGTATTCCACCCCGGAAATTTTTGAAACATGTTTCATAATATTCTGCAGCGTATCCACCAGGAACAGGTTGTCCACGTCCTGCATGACGCAGGCCAGGCGCTCCATGCCCATGCCGGTGTCGATATTTTCTCGGCCCAGGGGGGTGTAGTTGCCCTGGCCGTCGTTATTAAACTGAGAGAACACCAGGTTCCAGATCTCTACATAGCGGTCGCAGTCGCAGCCCACATCGCAGGTGGGCTTATGGCAGCTGTGCTCAGGGCCCCGGTCAAAATAGATTTCAGAGCAGGGGCCGCAGGGGCCGGAGCCGTGCTCCCAGAAATTGTCCTCCTTGCCCATGCGGCGCATGTGGCTTTCGGGCACACCGATCTCCTTCGTCCAGATATCCCAGGCAGCGTCGTCCTCCAGATAGACGGTGACGTAAAGCTTCTCCGGGGGCATTTCCAGAACCTCCGTAAAGAATTCCCAGGCCCAGGAGATGGCTTCCCTTTTGAAATAGTCGTTGAAGGAGAAGTTCCCCAGCATTTCAAAGAAGGTGCCGTGCCGGTCGTCGATGCCCACGCTGTCGATATCCGGGGTTCGAATGCACTTCTGGCAGGTGGTCACCCTGACCCGGGGCGGCGTGACCTCGCCGGTAAAGTATTTTTTCATGGGAGCCATGCCGGAATTGATCAGCAAAAGGCTGCTGTCTCCCTGGGGGATCAGCGAAGAGCTGGGCAGCCGCAGATGCCCCTTGCTTTCAAAGAAGGCAAGATACTTTTCTCTCAGTTCGTTCAGTCCTGTCCATTTCATAATGATTTCCTCCTGTTTTCCTCAAAACATCTTATTTTACCGTATAAGCCCACAAAAGCTTCAGCGTGTTTTCTGCGCCGTCCTTGTGGGAGCGCTCATAGCCGTGAGAGGCGTACACGCCGGGGCCGATGAGGCCGTGGCGAACATCATACCCGGCGGAAAGGGCCGCCTCGGCATCGGAGCCGTAGTAAGGATATACGTCCACGGCAAAGGCCGCCTCCGCCTGCTTTGCCGCCTGTACCAGAGCGGTGGTGACGGTATAATCATAAGGGCCGCCGGAATCCTTGGCGCAGATGGAAACCTCCCGCTCCGTGCACTGCAGGCCCTCGCCCACACAGCCCATATCCACGCTGACGATCTCGGAAACGTCCTCCGGCACAGCGGCCGCCGCGCCGTGGCCCACCTCCTCGTACACGGTGAAATGCAGGTAGACCTTTCGCTTCAGGGAAGCCTTCTTTTCCTTCAGCTCCCTGGCATAGGCCAGCAGGATCGCCGCGCTGAGCTTATCGTCCAGAAACCGGCTTTTGATATACCCGCTTTCCGTTACCACCGTGCGGGGAGAAAAGCACACGAAGTCTCCCACCTCGATCCCCAGCTTCCGGGTATCCTCCGGGGTTTTCACCGGCTCATCAATTACCACTTCCATACCGGCAAACTGCCGCTTTTTCTCGCTGTATTCCCGGTTCACATGGGCGGAGGCGTCGCAAAGCTGCAGGCAGCCGGTATAGGTTTTCCCTTCCCTGGTGTAGATCAGGCAGTTTTCCGCCTCACAGTTCTGTGCCTGAAGGCCGCCCACCGGGGAAAGCCGCAGCCGCCCGTTTCCCTTGATGGACTGCACCACCGCGCCCAGGGTATCCACATGGGCCATCAGCAGCAGCCCGTCAGGCTCCTTTTGATCTGCCGCTTCGCCGCCCAGGCAGACGGCAACGCCGCCCTTTCTGGTCTTTTTCGGCGCGTAGCCCAGCGCGGTAAGCTCCTCCAGCAAATAGTCCGCCGCCCGCTCCGTAAAGCCGGAGGGGCTGTCAATGGCGCAGAGCTTTTTCAGCTGCTCCACGCAATACGCTACTTGTGTCACGATAATTTCTCCTTTTTTCAAAAATGAGGGAAGCAAAAATCAGCCTTTCAAAAAATCGGCCAGCGCCTGAAGGCGCTCCTTCACGCCCGGCTCGTCAACAGCCGGAACGGTATTGGTATTGTGGCATAAAACGGCGGGAAAGATCTCCCGACAGCCCATTTGGCGCAGCAGCGTTTCCGCTGTTTCCTGAGCTCTGCGGGGGCTGCCGTCGCCGCCGCCCACCAAAATCAGTCCGCCGCGCTTGGGGGGAAAGGGAAGCTTTTCTCCCCGAAAGGCCCTGGCGCAGTAATACTGCTGCAAGCGGCTGAGCACGGAAAGCAGAGGCCCCGTCAGCTCTGAGAAGTAAATGGGAGAAGCCAGCACGATACTATCACAGCTTTTCAGAGCGGCATCCACCACGGCCCAGCCGTCCTGTTGACAGCACCCGCTGTGCTTCCAGCAGTAACGGCAGTCCACACAGGGCGCAATTTTTTGAGAGTAGGCCCGCACCTCTCTGATCTCCCCCGGCAAAAGCTCCCGAAGCATTTCCAGCAGGGAGGCGGTATCCCCCCGCTTTCTGGGAGAACCGTTCAGGAGCAGTGTTTCCATGGCCTTTTCCTTTCCCGCAAAAAAATATAGACCAGCCCGCTCCCTCATGGGACGGACAGGTCCGTGGTACCACCCAAATTGCCGGAAGAAGCCCCAGGGCTTCTTTTTGGCCGCTTTTCTTCCCGTTAACGCCGGGGTACGCCGCCATTCTTCACAGCAGCCATGCCGAAAACGCACCGCCAATGAAACACCCGGCGGCGGGAGCGGCCTGCTTTTCTCCACCAAACGGCTTGCACCTGCCACCGTCTCTCTGCATGGGAAAGAAAAAAGCATCTTCTCCGCACGAAATTCTTCTCTATTTGGCTTCATTATATTCTCTTCGCTTTCTCCTGTCAATCCTTTTTCCTTGTGGAAGCCTTCTGCTTTTTGCGAAAATTCCGGATTGACAAAGCAAGGGACCTGACCTTATACTGAACATTGTATATCGGCTGTCGGGCCGTTCTTGTTTTCGGGTATGGGAGGAACTCTTTTATGAAATCAACCCCACTGCAGAAAAACAGCTTTTATTCCCAGATCGGGAAGCTGGTCATTCCCATTGTTCTGCAAAATCTTTTAAGCGCCGCCGTGAGCTCCGCCGATGTGGTCATGCTGAATTTTGTGGGCCAATCCTCTATTTCGGCGGTATCTCTGGCCTCACAATACGCAAACATTTTATTTATGGTGCTTTACGGGCTCGGCACGGGGGCGACTATGCTGTGCGCCCAGTATTTCGGCAAGGGAGAGCATAGAGCCATTCAGGTGGTGGAGGGGATCGCCCTGCGGTTTTCCGTGACCTGCGCCCTGATCTTCGCCTTAGGCGCGCTGACCGTTCCCGACTGGATGATGCGCCTGTTCACACCGGACCCGGAGCTGATCCGCATTGGCGCCTCCTACCTTCGCATTTTGAGTGTGGCGTACCTCTGCTGGGGTCTGACGGAGGTTTACCTTTCCGTGCTGCGCAGCGTGGGGCGGGTGACCGTCAGCATGGCCCTAAACGCCGTGGCCTTTACCACCAATGTGATCTTGAACGCTGTCTTTATCTTCGGCCTGTTCGGCGCGCCGAAAATGGAAGCTGCGGGCGTGGCCCTTGCCACCTCTATTTCCAGAGTGCTGGAGCTTGTGCTGTGCTTTGTTGTTTCCGCCAAAAGCCCTGACGTGAAGCTGAAGCTTTCCTATCTGTTCCTGCGCAGCAAGGAGCTGTTTTCCGATTTTATGAAAATGGCCCTGCCCGCTTTGGCCAACGACACCGTTTGGGGGCTTGCCTTTTCCCTGTATTCCGTAATTATCGGCCAGTTTTTGGGGAACGATGCCGTGGCGGCAAATTCCCTGGCGGTGGTGGTGCGGAATTTCGGCACCATACTCTGCTTCGGCATGGCAAACGCCGGCGGGATCCTGCTGGGCCAGAAATTTGGGGATAATAAGCTGGAAGAGGCGGAAGCGGACGCCAAAAAGATCGTGCGGCTCACGGTGATCACCGGACTCATTGGCGGCGTGATCGTGCTGCTTTCCATGCCCCTGGTGCTGGGCTTTGCCGATTTAACGGAAACCGGAAAGCACTATCTGAAGGTCATGCTGCTGATCAATTCCTATTATGTGCTGGGTGCGGCGGTAAACACCACACTGATCGCCGGTGTATTCCGTGCCGGCGGCGACAGCCGCTTCGGCCTGATCTGCGATACCTTCGCCATGTGGGTTTACGCCCTGCCCCTGGGCTTTGTGGCCGCCGCCGTGCTGAAGCTGCCGCCTTTGTGGGTCTATTTCCTGCTCTGCACCGATGAATTCATCAAGTGGCCCTGGGTGATCCACCATTACCGCAGCAAAAAATGGATCAAGAACATTACCCGGAACGGGCTGTTCCAGGAGCAGCCGGAAACGCTTCCCAGTCCCGGGGAAAACTCTTAGGGCAATGCCCACATATTAAGGCAGGAAACCGGCTCTTAGCGGGCCGCCGTTCAGGGCAATTTGCAAATTTTCAAAAGAGGAAAGCGAGGGATCGTTTTGAAAAAGACTATCCGCGATGTGGCGGCAGTTGCCGGAGTATCTCCCGCCACAGTGTCTCGCGTGCTCAATAAAAGCGGCTATGTCAGTAAAAAGGCTTACGACAGCGTGATGAAGGCCATCGAAAAAATGGACTATTCCCCTAACGCCATGGCGGTAAGCTTGTCGAAAAGCCGTTCCAGGCTGATTGGGATCATCGTTCCCAGCATCTACAATGAATTTTTTATCGATGTGGTGTACGCAGTGGAAAAAAAGGCGGAGAGCTGTGGCTTTCGAGTATTGTTCTGTAACACGGATTACAGCGTAGAGAAGGAACGGGCCGCTATTGAGGATCTGATTTCCTACAAGGCAGTTGGGCTGATCATCATTCCAAACCGCGTGCGGGAAAACAATAACGTAAAGCTTTTGAATCAGCTTTTGAAAAATGAAACTCCGGTAGTTTGCGTGGACCGGGAGCTTCCGGGCTTTGCCGGGGACACGATCTATATCGATAATGATTCCGGGCTGACGGAGCTGGTGGAAGCCATCGTCCAAAAGGGACACAAACGGATCGCCGTGCTGCTTGATACCAAGGAAGATTCGCCCGGCTCTCACATATCGAAAACAGATACGGACAGAATAGAAACGGTGAGAAAGGCTCTGCACGCTCACCACCTGGAGCTTTGCGAGGAATATATCCTGCGCACCTCCTGTGCCGACAACTCCTATCACGCCGCAATGAAGCGCTTTGCCGAAATGCCAAAACGGCCCACCGCTGTGATCACCCTATCCAGTAAGGCCACCGTTTGCGCTGTGTGCGGCTTTGTTTCTCACGGTATAAAAATTCCGGAGGACATTTTTGTAGCCGGGTATGATGATTTTCATGTTCTGGACGCATTCCGCTATTCCGTACAGTATTCTCCCGTACCGGTAGAGCTTGGCGCAGTAGCCGCCCAGACCCTTTTTAACCGTTTGGAGCCGGAAGGAAACGCTTTTCCGAGCCAGCACATCACCATTCCCTCCCGCATGAGCATTGAAGAATAAGAATTTGTACATGCGGCTTATCGGTACAAGCTCTTGGAACCCGTATTCACAGCAGAGACTTTCGTTCAAGCAGCGTCCCTGTTCAGGAATACAGGTTCTAAATTTTTTTGCCTTAATATGGAATCGGTTCCATATTCAAAGTCAAAACCCCAAGCGAATCTCTGTGCATCTTTGCAACTATTACCAAAAAGTTCCTTGAATAAAAATTAGAAATCGGGATATTGACAACGATATGTCTTTATGATAATATGAAAGCGGTTCCACAAAACCAAATTTTATTCTTAGGAGTGACAAACATGAAAAAACGCAAGGTTTTTGCCGCGCTGCTGGCAGCCGCCACGCTCTGCTCCGGGTGCTTCCTGACAGGGTGCGGCTCAGACAAACCCACAAGCAGTGGCAGCGCTTCGGCGCCCGCCCCGCAGGGCTCCGGCACATCGAAGCCCGCGGCGGAAAAGGTGACGGTAGAATACTACACCTGGGCCGATGAAGACGTGTACATGCCCGCTATTGTAGAGGCCTTTAACGCCCAGAGCGAAACCACCCAGGTAAACCTCACCATCGTGCCCTCCTCCGCCAGCGATCCGGACGCTTACGAAAATAAAATCACCGCGCTTTTGGCCGGAGGCGGCGATCTGGATCTTTTTGGCACCAGCGTGGTAAAAAACTTTGCCAAGCGCCGGGACGTGGGAAATTTAGCGGACATGACCGACGCGATCCAAGCTGCCGGAATCGATCTTTCCCGGTACGGCGAAGATTTCCAAACCACCCTGGCGGACGGAAAATGCTACGGCCTTCCTTACCGCTTCAGCGCTTACGCCCTGTTCTACAACAAGAAGATCTTTGACGCGGAGGGAGTGCCCTACCCGGAAAAGATGACCTGGGACGAATACGCCGTGCTGGCAAAGAGCCTGACGAAAACCAGGGACGACGGTACCAAGCAGTGGGGCGGATTTTTGCCCAACTGGATGGGCGAGCCGATCATGACCGTGCAGATGGGCTCCAACGTGCTGGATCCCGATTCCGGCGCCTTGAAGGAATGGCTGAGCCTCCTGAACCGGATCTACAACGAAGATGCTTCTCACATGAGCTTTGAAGAGATGAACAGCACCTCCACCGACTGGTTAAAAATATTCTTAAACGGTGATGTGGCCATGCTTCCCAACGGCGAATGGACTGTTGGAAACGCCAAGCAGGAGCTGGCCAACAATGCGGAGTTAGCGGGAAAATGCGATATGGGCGTTACCTACATGCCCCAGCCCGACGGCGTGCAGGAGCCGGCGACCATCGGTGGTCACAACACCTTTATCTTCATCAGCAGCCAGAGCAAAAAGTTTGAAAATGCCTTTGAGTTTATCAGGTTTTTGACCGGCGCCGAGGGCGCGAAGCTGCTGGCGGAAGGCGGTATGCTTTCCTCTTATACCGACGATACCATAGAGCAGGAATACCGGGAGCTTTCCGGGCTTGACAACACAGACGCGTTCTTCAATACGGAAATCCGCTACGAAATGCCCCCCACAGGAAACGGTGCGGAGGTAGACGCCATCTGGCGGGAAGAAAAGGAGCTTTGCCTTATTGGAGAAAAGAGCGTGGACGAAGCCATCGCAAGCTTTGACCAGCGCCGGACGCCCCTGCTCAGTCAGGAATAATTTCAGGCTTCATAGTAGCCAAACGACGAATAGCCGGGTCTGCCTGGTCCGGCTGTTTGTCCTGGTAATAGGAGGTCCCCTGTGGCTGTAAAATCATCTGAAAAAAGAAGAATTCGTTCTCTTCGGGAAAATTTGACCGGCTGGCTTTTTGTGCTTCCCGCTTTTCTGGGATTTCTGCTTTTTTTCTTTCTCCCGATCCTGAGCGGAGCGGTTTTCAGCTTTACCGATTTTAACGGTTTTAATCTGGATTCTCTGCAATTTGTCAAGCTGGAAAACTACAACCGGCTGTTTTCCGACGACTACTTTTTGAACGCTTTTTCCAACAACCTGATCTACGCCCTGCTCTTTACGCCCCTTACCCTGCTTCTGGCGCTGTTTTTCGCGGCTGTTCTCAACCGGGTGACCTTCGGGCGCAAGTTTTTCCGGGTATGCTTTTTCCTGCCCTACATCTCCTCCATGGTTTCCGTGGCGGTGATCTGGAAGCTGATCTTCAGCCCCAACGGCCCATTATCCTCTATGCTGATGGGTCTGGGAGTCAGCGAGCCGCCGAAATGGCTGATGTCCTCCGATTGGGCGCTGTATGCCCTGATCATCATTGCCGTCTGGAAAAATTTCGGCTACTACATGCTGATCCTTCTGGCGGGAATGCAGACCATTCCCGGCTATCTGTACGAGGCCGCGGAAATCGACGGCGCTTCCGCCTTTCAGCGCTTTCGGAAAATCACCCTCCCGATGCTCTCCCCCACCATCTTCCTCTGCATCGTGATGCTTTTGATCAATTCCTTCCAGGTATTTGATCTGGTAAATGTGCTGACCAGGGGCGGGCCGGGGTACGCCACACAGGTTCTGGTATACCGGATCTACACGGAGGCCTTCACCTATTCCCACATGGGCTACGCCTGCGCGATCTCCTACTTCCTGTTCCTGGTGGTCCTGGTGATCACCGTGATCCAGTTTGTCGGGCAGAAATACTGGGTGCATTATGAATGAAGGAGGGAAAAGTATGACAAAAACCATCCGGCTCTTAAAACGCGTTCCCTTTTACCTGCTGCTATTTGGCCTGGTGCTGGTCACGGTATTTCCCTTCCTCTGGATGATCTCCGCCTCTCTGAAATATGACGCGCAGGTGTTCACCAATCCTATCCAGTGGATCCCCGATCCCATAAACCCGGGGAATTACAGCAAGGTCTGGCAGGAGGTCCCGTTTTTGACTTTCTACAAAAACACCGCCATTGTCGCGGTATTTGGCACGGCCCTGCAGGTGCTGTGCTGCTCTCTGGCGGCCTATGCCTTCGCAAAGCTCCGCTTCTTCGGGAAAAACCTTCTGTTTCTGGCTTTCCTTGCCACCACCATGATCCCCTGGCACGCCATCATGCTGCCTCAGTATATCCTTCTGGGCCAGCTGGGTATGACCAACAAGCTGAGCACTTTGATCCTGATGCAGGGCTTCAGCGCCTTTGGGGTATTTCTGATGCGCCAGTTTTTCATGGGGCTTCCCAATGAGCTTCGGGAGGCAGGAAAAATTGACGGTGCCGGCGAACTGCGGATCTTTTTACAGATCATGCTGCCCCAGGCCACACCGGGCTTGGCAACCTTGACTATTTTTACCTTTATCGGCCAGTGGAACGATTACATTGCTCCGCTGATCTACCTGAACGATCCAAGCAAGTATACCCTGCAGCTGGGGCTGGGCATGTTTTCCGGGCAATACACCATGCAGTACGCCCTTACCATGGCAGGCACCGTATGCGCCATGGTCCCCATCTTTATCGTTTACCTGATCTTTGAAAAGCAGATCACCCAGGGCATTGCCTTTACAGGCATGAAGGGGTGACCTTTAGGAAAGGACATGATACGCCATGAAAAAAGGAGTACAGCTTTTTACCGTTCGAGACTACCTCCGCTCTCCTGAAGAGGTTTATTCCTCTCTCCGGCGGATCCGTGATATGGGCTACAATGCCGTACAGGCTTATTCCATTCCCGCCGTATCGGAAGAGGAAATGCAGGCCATGCTGGATGAGCTGGGCCTTACGGGCTGTTCCGCCGACGCCGAACTGGAAGAACTGGCGAAGAACCCCGGCGCTGTGGAAAAAGCCATAGAAAACGCACGGCTCCACCGGGTAAACGCCATCTCCATCGGCACCCTTCCGAAGGAATGGAGGGAGTCTGGGGAGGGCTACCATCTCTTCGCTCAGGAGATCAATCAGGTTTCCCGGCTGCTGGAGGGAGAGGGGCTTCATCTGCTGTATCACCCTCACGCTCTGGAGTTTTTCTCCCTGGGGCAGGGAAAAACCGGTATGGATATTCTGACGGAGGAAACCGATCCCAAGGGCCTTTACTTTGCCCTGGATACCCATTGGCTCACTGCCGCGGGCGTGTGTGTAACAGACTGGCTCCGCCGCATGCGGGGCCGCATGGATATTGTACATTTTAAGGATTACGCCATTGTAGGCGGAGCAGAACGGATAGAGGACGTGCATAAACGGTTCGCCGAGGTTGGCGAGGGAAATTTGAACTGGCCTCCCATTCTTTCGGTATGCCGGGAGATCGGCGTGGAATTTATCATCGTAGAGCAGGACGTTTGTCCCGGAGATCCCTTTGAAAGCCTTGCGGTCAGCAGCAGGAATCTGACAAAGCTGGGGCTCTAGCCCTTCCTCTCAAACCAATTTTACAGGAGATTTTGCAATATGGCATTCAGAAGAGTAAAGGCCGCCCTGATCGGCAGCGGCATGATCAGCTATAAATATTTGAACACGATCACGAAAAAGTTTCATGTACTGGAAATGGTAGGCTGCTCCGACCTGATCCCGGAGCGCTCCGCCCTTCGGGCAAAGCAGTTCGACATACGGCAGATGACCAACGAAGAGATCTGGAACGATCCCTCCATTGAAATCGTTTTGAACACTACATACCCTCTTTCCCACTATGAAGTGACAAAACGCTCCTTGGAGGCGGGCAAGCATGTATTGACGGAAAAAATGGTGGCAGTAGAGCTCAATGAAGGAAAAGAGCTGGTGGAATTAGCCCGTTCCAAGGGACTTTTCTTCATCTCCGCCCCGGACACCTTTCTGGGCGGCGGCTGGCAAACGGCCCGCCATCTTCTGGATTCCGGCGTGATCGGAGACCCCGTTGCCGTTCATGCCGCCTGCGTCCGTTCCTATCAGGATCACAGCGAGGAGGAAGCTCTCTATAAGGCCTTCACCCTGAGCAGGGGCGGCGGCATTCCCTTTGATATGGGGGGCTATTATCTGCACAATATGGTAAATCTGTTAGGCCCTCTCAGCCGGGTAACGGGATTTATGCAGACCCGCAGGCCGCAGCGCCCTTACACCAACCCGCGCCACCCGAGGTACGGTCAGGAATTCACTGTGGATTCGCCCAATACCATGACGGCGGCACTGGAATTTTCCGGCGGCGTGCTGGGGTCTCTGGTTTTGACCAGCGAGGGCGCTGTGGACGCGAACCCCGGAGAGGAGACCATTCCCACCAATCCGCACATTGAAATTCACGGAACTCAGGGCTCGCTGATCCTCTTTGACCCCAATCTGTTCAGCGGGGATATTTACCTTCTGCGAAACACCATAGAGGGGCCGGTAAAAATGCCCATTCTCTATCCTTTTCAGGATGAGTGCCGGGGAATCGGGGCCGCCGACCTGGCTTACGCCATTCTGAACGGCCGCAAGCCCCGGGCCGACGCCACCCTGGGCTATCACGCCTTTGAAGCGATCCACGGCATCTGGGAAAGCAGTGAAAGCGGAAAAATCCACACCATGGAATCCACCTGTCAGCGCCCGGCAGCCTTGCCGCTGCGGGCCTTGGCCGGTACTGCCTACGAAGCCATACTGGATCATTGATCCTCCAAATATTTCTCTGAACAACAGAAAAGAACCTTTCTTCTCAAAATGAGGGAAAGGTTCTTTTTCTTTAAGAAACAAGGGCGTGTTTACATTTAAGATAGGCGCACGGATCTTCGAGCAAAATTTTGCAGGATTCAAGGCGAAAAACCTTAGGATTTTTAACATAGAAGCCTGCAAAATTTGCCGAAAAGGCGTGTGCGTTAGCTTCATCTGAACACGCCCTAATGCTGAACAACTGTTCCTCTGGACATAAAACGCCGAAGGCCGCGACCTTTGCTACCCGTGGATTGCGCCCGCTTCCTTCAGTGCGGCCACGATCTCATCGGTTTTCATGCCGCGGGAGCCCTTTACCAGCACCGCGTCGCCGGGCTGGAGAGCTTCCTTCAAAAAGGCGGCGGCTTCCTGGTTGGTGGCGAACCAGTGGGCCCCCTGACCGTATCCGGCGGCGATTTCCTTTGAAAGAGGCCCAATGGCCGCCAAAAGCTCCACGCCTTTTTCTCTGGCGTATTTTCCCACTGAGAAATGGCCCTCCTGGGCAAGATCTCCCAGCTCCAGCATATCCGCCAGCACAGCAGCCTTTTTGCCCGTGTTTTTCCGGGAGGCCAGTACCTCCAGGGCGCTTCGCATGGAATCCGGGCTGGCATTGTAGCTGTCGTCAATGATGGTGAGGCCGTTTGCTTCCTCGATCTGCTGCCGCATGGCGGGGGGCTTATAGGCGCCGATGGCCCGCGCGGCGTTTTCGGCGGGAACGCTGAGATAACGGGCCACCGCCATGGCGGCCAGGGCGTTTCGCACATTGTGCTGGCCGGCGGCGGGAACAAACAGCTCCTGCCGCTCTCCCCCCGGCCCCTCGCAGGTAAAGAAGGTTCCCTTATCCGCTTCTCGCAAAGAGGAAGCCCGCCAATCACACTGAGGGCTAAGGCCGAAGGCGATCACCCTGTGCTTGCCGCTCTGCTTCAGGGAGGGCAGCAGATCATCGTCTCCGTTTACAAAAAGCGCACCGTCCTCCGGCAGATGATCGGCGATCCGTGCTTTTTCCGCCAGAATGTTTTCCCGGCTCTTCATATATTCGATGTGGGAAACGCCGATATTCGTCATCACGGCACAGGTAGGCTTTACCACGGCGGAGATCCGGGCCATTTCCCCGGGCATGCTCACCCCCATTTCCACCACGGCGGCGGTGTGCTCCTTCCGCAAGCCGCAGACAGTGATGGGAACGCCTACCTGGCTGTTCTGATTTCCGGCGGTCTTATGTACATTGTACTGCGCCGCAAGGGCCTGGGCCACCATTTCCTTGGCGGTAGTTTTCCCCACGCTGCCGGTAATGCCCACCACAGGAATGGAAAACTGGCTTCTGTACCAGGCCCCCACCTTTTGCAGAGCCGCCCGGCAATCGTTTACCAAAACCAACGGGCCCGTGCGGGGCGCCGCTTTCTCCTCTGTAAAGGAAGCGGCCGCACCGTTTTCCAGGGCCATGCCGATAAATTTGTGGCCGTCTGTTTTCTCCCCGCGAATGGGGACGAACATTGCCCCCGCCTTTGCCTTCCGGCTGTCTGTAAAAAAGGTGGTGACCACGGTATTCTCATCGCCGCAAAGCAGGGTCCCCCCCGCGGCCTTGACAATTTCAGAAAGCTTACTTCGCATAAATCTCCTCTCCTGACGGCACGTCAGCCTGATAGAGCTATAGGCCCCTCAGGCTGACATGTTATGCTCTCAAAACTAGGCCAGCGAGCCCATGGGATCCCAGGGCTCCAGATAGATGGGCTCCTGCTCCAGCTCCTTTTGCTGCCCGGCAGTGAGATATTTCTTGTTTACTACCACCTGATAGGTGTATTCGGTGAACCAGTCGTCGCTCATTACGTAATAGCCCTCTTCGCCCGCTTCCTTGCCCCAGCTGTTTTCCACTCTCCAGCGGGTGGGGTTTCCCGCCTCGTCCAGGTTCACACCCTGGAAGACCATGGCGTGGGTCATCAGGCTTTCGCCGTAATCCAGGCGCTGGGCCTTATTCATGCCAAAGACGGTTCCGAAAAGCTCATCGACACGCAGGGCCTCCAGATCCAAAATGCCGCCCTCTCTGCTGGAGGACTGGCCTACATCGCAGCCAAACCAAACGGGGTCTCCAGCCTTCAGTTGGGCGATAGCCGCTTGTTTCAGGTCTTCTACAGGCAAGTTCAAGTACTTTACAGGACGCCCTTCCTTCACATTTCCCAGCATCTTCACAGTGTAGGTTTTGTGGTAAGGCTTATCGGCGGTGGGGGCGTTTATCAGGCTTACATACTGGCTGAGATCCCAGCCTATGTACTTCCGGAAAAATTCCGTTCCGGTCAGAGCTTCGTCCCGAATGAAGCTCTTGTTTTTGTCCCGGGCCTCAAAGGTGAAGGTTTGGGGCGGGTTTCCAAAGGCGATGCACAGCATGTTGTAAATATTGCAGAGCATCACTTCCTTCTGCTCCCGCAGCTCTTCGGCGGTTTTCCCGGCGGCGTGGGCCTCCCGGAGCTCACAGGCAAATTCCCGCAGCCGCCGGGTCATGTAAACGGTCACCTCACGGGTAGCGGAGGAACAAGCGGTCTCCGGCATGGCGTCCAGGGGAACAACGCCGTATTTTTCAATCAGATTGCAAAGCATATCCCACTGCCCGCCGTCTCCCAGGGGATCCCGCAGCAAATGAGAGAGCAGCCTGCCCTCGGTGGGCTCTTCCAGGGTATCCAGAATATTTTCCAGAAAGTAATTGGCCTTTTCCAGCTTGTCATAAAACAGGGTATAGTTCTGAGACAGCTCAAAATGCTCCAGGTTCAGCCTGCGCATTACTTCCACCCGCATGGTGTTCAGCGCGGCAAACATCCAGCACCGGCCGGAGGCCTTTTGATTCGTAATTTTCCCCGTTTCCAGCTGAATGGAAAACTGGTGGCGAACCTTCCTGCGCGCGAAGGGGTTTCCCGCAGATTTGTTGACGCCGTTGGCGGTGACCGCCAGCTGCGCCACCCGTTTCGCCGGGTCGGCGGCAAAATCCTTTTCAAAGGCGGCAAGCTGTTCTGCTGTGATCTTTTTTTCCATGGCGTTTCTCCCTTTCCCTTTTTTCTAAAAAATGATAAAAAGCGGAAGCAGGCTCCGGCTTTATACTGCCCGATTTTGCAAAAGACCTCTCAAACGGTGTTTCCCGGTGGTAAGTAACTTCACTTGACAAGGGAAGCTATAGTTTCTCATTGCTGCTTTTCGTTTTCCAAAAGCTCCCGGATCACGACCCGCTCGTCAAAAGGATATTTCTTCCCCTCGATCTCCTGATAGTCTTCATGGCCCTTCCCCGCCAGAACGATGATATCCCCGTCCTCCGCGTGGGTAAGGCACCAGCGAATGGCTTCCCGGCGATCCGGTATTTCCAGATAGCTCCCCGCTGTTTTTTCCATGCCCACCTTGATATCCTCGATGATATCCAGCACATTTTCAAAGCGGGAATTATCCGCCGTGAGAATGGAAAGGTCCGCAAGCCTTCCGCTGACCTCCCCCATTTCATAGCGGCGCACCTTGGGGCGGTTCCCTCCCGCGCCGAACAGGCAGATCAGCCGGTGGGGCTTGTATTCCCGCAGAGTGGTAAGGATATTTTCCATGCCCACGCCATTGTGGGCGTAATCCAGCAGCAGGGTATAATTTCCCGGCACCGGAACAGGCTCTACCCGCCCCTTTACCTTCACGCTGAGAAGCCCCTGCTTCATGGCTTCCTCGGAAATACCCAGCACCTTGCAGCAGCCCATGGCCGCCAGGGCGTTATAGGCGTTAAATTTCCCCGGGATCCCCACCTCGGCGGTAAAGCCCATGGCCCCCGACACCTCAAAGGCAATGCCCAAAAGGCCGGGGCGGTTCAAATGGCGGCAGTTTTCTCCCCGCAGCCAGGCGTCTTCCGAAAAGCCGAAGGTTTTCACCTGGCAGGTATGGCCCCGCAGCATTTCCTCCAGGCTGGGATCATCCAGATTCACAACACCGGTTTCGCACATGGAAAACAGCAGCGCCTTGCTTTCCAGATATTCCCGCATATCTTTATGCTCCACGCCGCCGATATGGTCTTCGGAAAAATTGGTAAACACGCCTACGGCAAAGGGAAAGCCGTACACCCGCTTTTCCTTCAGGCCGATGGAGGAGGCCTCCATCACACAGTATTCACAGCCCTCGTCCGCCATTTGACGCAGGTATTTCTGCACTTCAAAGCTTGCCGGAGTGGTATTTTCCGTTTTGATCAGCCGTTCCCCAAAGGCCACGCCGATGGTGCCGATAATTCCGGTTTTATGCCCGGCAGCCTCCAGAATGGAGCGCACCATGTAGGCGGTAGTGGTTTTCCCTTTGGTTCCGGTGATACCGATCACCTTGATATCACGCTCCGCCGGGTTCCCGAAAAAGACAGCGCTTGTCAAAGCCAGCGCTGCCTTCGTATCCGGCACCAAGATCACCTGGGCGCCGGAAGCTTCCACTGGCTCCTCCGCGAGAATGGCGGCGGCCCCGGCGGCCCCGGCTTGGGCGGCATACTGGTGCCCATCGGAAGAGGCCCCCCGCAGGCACACAAACACACAGCCCGGCCTTGCCTTTCTGGAATCATAGACCACGTCCGTTATTTCCACGTCCTGAAAGCCAGCCTCCACGTGCAGAGGGGCCAAAAGCTCTGATAACAGCATACTCCGCCTTCCTTTCTGACAAATCCATTTCATCATACGCTTTTCCCAGGGAAAAGTCAACAAAACCTCCCATAGAAAGCTTTCCTTCCCATGTATATTATACCAATATGCTATGCACGGCAAGAAATGAGCAATTATAAGAGATTGCTAAATTATAGTTTATATGATACCTCTTGGCTCCCCTGAAAGGGGAGCTGTCACGGCAAAGCCGTGACTGAGGGGTTCCGACCGTACAGCAGAAAAGTTAAGCTTCATGCGGGTTTTCAGCGAACTGAACCTCTCCACCACCTAACGGTGGTCCCAGAAGGTTGCCAAGCAACCTTCTTCCCCTATTCAGGGGAGGCAAGAGGTTTCTGCTGCTCGCTAACCTGCAAGTTCCAATTTGTCGAACTTGACCTTATCCTTAATTTCTCATTGCTCATTCCTAATTATCCAAAAAACAGCCGGTACAGGGTGGGCTCTACGTGGAATTCCGACATGGCACGGCGTACCTCTTCCAAGGCCTTTTGCCTGGTTTTCTCTGAAAGCTCCGGAGCCTTTACCGCCCGGATCAGGATATTTTTCGGCGTATGGGCCAGATCCACAAATTCCAAAAGCTGGGTGCGATATCCGGCATATTCCAGCAGATTGCCCCGGATCGCGTCTGTCAGCAGGGCGGAAAAGCGCTCCCCAATGATGCCGTACCGGGTCAGAAGAGAAAGTTCTTCGGTGTGCAGCTGGCGGTTCAGCTCGTGCTGGCAGCAGGGAACGGAAAAAATCATTTTACTGCCCCAGGCCACCGCGTTAAAAAGGGCATAGTCTGTTGCCGTATCACAGGCGTGAAGCGTAATGACCATATCCACTTCAAAAGGGCACTGAAAGCCGCCGATATCCCCCACCTGAAAGGAAAGCCCCTCATAGCCGTACTTTTCCGCCGCCCGGCTGCAGGCCTCGATCACATCGGCCTTCAGATCCAGCCCGATCATGTGGACGGAAAGGCCCCTGACCTGCGTGAGATAGTAATATACAATAAAGGTGAGATAAGATTTTCCGCAGCCGAAGTCGATGATGTTCAGGTGAGTGAGCTTCTGCTTTTTTACGGCATCGTCTATGATCTCCAGAAAACGGTTGATCTGCTTATATTTATCGTACATGGGCTTCAGGATCTTTCCCTCTTTGGAAAAGATCCCCATATCCACCAGCGGCTCGATCACCTGGCCCTCCGACAGCAGGTAATTTTTCTTTCTGTTGTGAGAGGGAGGCGGCAAAGCCGCGGTTTCTCCGGCTTTTTTGCGGCTATAAAGCACTTTCCCTTTCCGCGTGATCCGCACCGCCGTTTCGCAGCCCTCCGCCCAGGCGTTCAGCTGCCGGAAAGAGCTTTCCAGCGCTTCCAGGCAAAAATCCCCCAGCTCTTCCGCCGGGATATTTTTATGAAAGACCTGCTTTTCGGTATAGCTTTCTATTTGATAGCCCGCTTCCATCCACCGGACCACGACCCGCTGATAGGGCGTCTCCCCCTGGGCCGGAATACTCAGCACAAGCTTTGAGGGCTTTGTTTCCATGAGCTTTTGAATGGCTTCCCGCAAGGTATTCATCACGTCACGCTTCCCTTCTCACAGCCAAAGGGCCGTGGAAATCAAGTACAGGGCCAGCCAGTAAAGGGCCATGATCGGCTTTTGCAGCTTTTCCCCCAAATGGGAAAATTCCGATTTTGCCACCATCATATCGGAAACAAAAAAGCTGAGCATTCCCAGGGAAAGCGGCAGATATTCCACTCTTCCAGAAAGAAGCGGCAGCGGCAGAGCCAACGCCAGGGAGGTGGATAATACCGCCACATACAGGCAGCAAAATACCGCCTGCACTCCCATTTTGGGAAGCTCCCGGCGAAACAGCAAAAGCGCCGCCAGCATGGCCGCCGCCCAAACCGGCAGGCTCCACAAAAACCGCGGGGAAAAGCTGCCCCAGGCCTCTAAAATCCAGCAAATATGCGCAACGGCAAACAACAGCATACCGGGAAGAAACTGAAGCTCCAAAAGAGCGTCCGCCGCCATACACAGCAGGAAAAACCAAAAAAAGCCGTGGACAAACGGGATTTCTCCCCGCAGGCAGAAGGCAAACCCGGCAGAGCCTGCTGCCAGAAAAGTACCAGCGCATTTGGCCACCAGGCTTTCCCGCATCAGCCTGTTCCGCCGCAAAATGAAATACAGGGCAAAGCAGGCACACCAAAGCGGCACGGCCACAAAAGAATATACGATCAGGTTCATTGCAGGCTCCTCCTTTTTACAGCTGTGTTTTTATGATTTTCCGCTTTTCAATGCCCCTCCAGGTTATCGGCGAAAGGCGCGGAGGTATTGAGATAAAACAGATACTCTCCCTCGGCGGTTTTTTGAAGACAGCAATACTGCTCATCACTGAAATCATAGTATTGGGACAGCTTGCTTTTGAGTTCCTCCTCCGGTACGGACGTGGAAAAAATCACGGTGGAGAGGCAATCCACATGATTTCCCGTACCGGTGGTATTTCCCGTTTCCGAATACGCTTCCTTCACAACAGCGTCGGAAAGCTCCTGCCGCAGCCGGCTTTGCAGCTGTTCCGTCTGACACCGGGCGGCGGCGTGGTTGACGCACATTCCCAAAGCCTCATACCCCACAAATGCCGCGATCAGAACAGCGGGCAGCAGTAATACTGCCAGACCTGCCCTTTTGAGCCATTTCACAACGATCCCCCCTTAGGGAAAAAGCAGACTTATCCCTGCTCCAGGGCAATTACGCCGGTGCGGGTGACCTCCTTTACGCCGAAGGGCCGCACCAGGTCAAACAGGGTATCGCACTTTTCGGGATCCCCGGCGAATTTCAGGGTCACGGAGCCTTTGCTGACGCTTGCCACCTCGGCCTTCATCAGGGCGGCGATCTGATTGATCTCCCCGAAGCTCTGGGTATCGCAGCCGATGCGCACCAGCATCAGCTCTGCCCTCACCGCGTCCGTGCCCAGAGAGCGCACCTTGATCACGGGAATGATCTTATTGAGCTGCTTTTCCACCTGTTCCAGAATGTAATCGTCTCCCTGGCCCACAATGGTCATGCGGGAAACGCCGGGATTCTCCGTGGCACCCACCGCCAGGCTGTCGATATTATAGCCCCGCCGGGAAAACAGCGACACCACCTTAGACAGCACGCCGGGCCTGTTTTCCACCAGTACGGAAAGCGTGTATTTCATAACCCATCACTCCATTTTTCGCAGACTGCGCTGAAAGCCGTTTTTCAAACGCTGGGCGTTTCCGGGTCTACCCGGCAGACCAGCACATAGGGCGTGGGGCTGGCCAGCATTTCCCTGGCCAGCTCCTCCGCCTGAGCGTTGTTCTCCGCCAGGGCCGCCGGGATCCCATAGGCCCTGCAAAGCGCCACAAAATCCGGGTTTCCGTCCATGTGGGTGGCGATATGCCGCCCGCCATACCGAAGATTCTGATATTCCCGTACCATACCCAGCCGGCGGTTATCCATCACAATGATCTTCAGCTGCGCGTGGCAGGCGCACACCACCGCAAGCTCGTTCAGGCTCATTTGAAAGGCCCCGTCCCCGCAGACGGCCACCACCTGCCGCCGGGGCTTCGCCAGCTTCGCCCCCAAGGCGGCGGGAAGGGCATAGCCCATGGTCCCCAGGCCGCCGCTAGTAAGGAAGCGCCCTGACCGCTGGGTGAAATTGATGGCCGCCCAGATCTGGCACTGGCCGGGGTCGGCGGCCAAAATAGCGTCCTCGTCCATCAGGCCGGAAAGGGCGCGCAGAAAGGAACGGGGCTCCACCGCGTCCTCCCGGTCCTCCCCTCTTGGGACGAACTGGTTCTTATATTGCAGCACCTGCCGCCGCCACTCCCGAAAATCGCCGGGTTTTATCTGCTCTGTCAACGCAGTCAGCACCTGGCGGATATCGCCGACGATGGGAATATCCACCCGCATGTTTTTCCCGATCTCCGCCGGGTCCACATCGATATGAATGATTTTCGCCTGCTCCGCGATCTGATTGGGCAGGGCAATGGCCCTGTCCCCCACCCGGGCGCCGCAGAGCAGGATCAGATCCGCTTCGCCGATGGCACGGTTGGCAAAGCTTCTGCCAAATTTTCCGATCATGCCCAAATAGGCGGGCTCCTCCTGCTGCGGCAACAGGCCCCAGCCGCTGCCGGCGTTGGACATAGCCCCCAGGCCCATCATGGTGGAGACCACCGGGATCCCGGTTTTTCCGGCAAAGGCGTTCATCTCCTCCCGGGCCCCGGCCAGCACCACGCCGCCGCCGCAGCAGATCACCGGGCGCTTTGCCTCGCCGATGGCCTTCACCGCCTTCTTGATCTGCATGGGGTGCCCTGCCAAATTGGGTTTATAGCCGATGATATCCGCTTTTTCAGGATACTGAAACCGGGGAATCAGCTGCTCCTGCACGTCCTGAGGCACATCGATGAGCACCGGGCCCGGCCGCCCGGTGGCGGCAATGTGAAAGGCCTCCCGAAATACCCGAGGCAGCTCTTCGGCGGAAGTCACCAGATAGCTGTGCTTTGTAAAGGACTCGCAGGCCCCGGTGATATCCGCCTCCTGAAACACGTCCCGCCCCAGCAGCTCTAAATTCACCTGGCCGGTAATGGCGATGATGGGAACGGAATCCATAAACGCCGTGGCGATCCCCGTGATCAGATTGGTGGCGCCGGGGCCGGAGGTAGCGATACACACGCCGGGCTTTCCCGCCGCCCTGGCATAGCCCGAGGCCATGTGGGCGGCGTTCTGCTCGGAACGCACCAGCACATGGCGGATCGAAGAGCCGTACAAGGCGTCGTAAAAAGGGCAGATCGCCGCGCCGGGATAGCCGAAGGCGATTTCCACTCCCTCAGCTTCCAGGCATTTTACCATTACTTCCGCTCCGCTTATCAAATGAGATCCCTCCGCTCTGTGCCTCCATGAAATTCAGGGCTGTTTCCCGTTGTCATAACGTAAAATTTATTTTTGAAATAGGAATTGGTCACTTCACGCTCCACACGAAAGCCGCAGCGCTCATAGACCTTGACGGCCCTCTTGTTAAAGCAGGCTACCGACAGCCGAAAGCTCCGGGCGGAAAACTGCTTCCTGCCGAATTCCATTCCCAGGCGTACAAATTCCTCCCCCAGCCCTTTCCCGCAAAGTTCCGGGCGCAGGCCCAGGCCGAGATCCAGATGATCTCCCTCATAGACATTTGCTTCCACCGTGGGAATTCTGGCATCCGCCCCAAAATGGAAGTGCCCTATCAGCTTCCCCTCCCGGTCCAGGCAAGCGAAGGCCTCTCCCTCCGGGTAGTCCGTCCGCCCGTTCCTGTTATAAAACGAACATTCGCCTTCATAGCGCCAGAAGGCCATTTCCCCGGCATAAGCCGCCGTCATGGGCACAATGTTTCCGTACATCACAGCTTCCTCCCGTGAGAGCACCCGGCAATATCGCATTGGGCCGCGGCGTTTAAATCCATGCCCGCCGTATTTCCCGCAAGAAATTCATAATACCCCTGGGAAGCGATCATGGCGGCGTTGTCCCCGCAGAGGCTCAGCTCCGGCATATAGAGCTTTTTCCCCGTTTTTTCACAAAGGGAGAGAAGCTCCCTGCGCAGCAGACGGTTGGCGGAAACGCCCCCGGCGATAACCAGCTTTGTTTCCCCGGTCATTTCAGCTGCTTTTTGGAAATTTTCCGTGAGGCAATTTACCACTGCCCGGCGGTAAGAGGCGCACAAATCGGGAACGCTTACCTCTTCCCCTTTTTGGGAAGCGTTGTGCAGCAGATTGATCACCGCCGTTTTCAGCCCGGAAAAGCTGAAATCCAGCGGCGCGCCCTCCACCCTGGGATGGGGCAGCCGGTAGGCTCTGTCGTTTCCCCCTTCGGCGATCTTATCCAGCTCCACGCCGCCGGGATAGGGGATTCCCATGGCCCGGGCGGCCTTGTCAAAGGCTTCTCCCGCCGCGTCGTCTCTGGTACGTCCCAGCACCTGAAGTTCCGTATAGTCCTTCACCTGAATGATATGGGAATGCCCGCCGGACACCACCAGGCAGAGGAAGGGGGGCGTAAGCTCCGGAGAAGTCAGGTAGTTTGCCGCGATATGCCCTCTCAGATGGTGTACGGGCACCAGGGGGAGCCCAGTAGAAAGGGACAGGCCCTTGGCGAAATTCACCCCCACCAACAGCGCCCCGATGAGTCCCGGCGCACAGGTAACGGCAATGGCGTCCAGTTCCTTCCAGGTTTTTCCGCTTTGCTCCATGGCCTCCCGTACCACACCCACTATGGCCTCGCTGTGGCGGCGGGAAGCGATCTCCGGCACCACGCCGCCGTAGATACGGTGCTCCTCCACCTGAGAGGCGATCACAGAAGACAAAATCTTTCTGCCGTCCTCCACCACCGCAGCGGCGGTCTCGTCGCAGGAGCTTTCTATTCCTAAAATTAGCATATACGATCTCCACCTTAAAATTTGTACTTGCTAAGCCGCTGCGGTACTTTCAATCGAGAAATTCCCATAGGGAATTTCCTGAAAAGAAAACGGTACGTTTTCTTTTTGCGGTCTCGTCGCAGGAGCTTTCTATTCCTAAAATTAGCATATACGATCTCCTATTCAAAGCCTTGATTCTTCTGGTTTTCTTCCGAAAAATATTTCGTGAAAATCAATCCGTCCTCCTGCGGGGCGGTATAGAAATTTTTTCTGCGCCCGGCTTCCTGAAAGCCCATGGCTTGATATAAGGCAATGGCTTCCCGGTTTGAGGCGCGCACCTCCAGGGAAAGGAATTCGCCGTTTCGCCGTTTTGCCCTGTTCTCCAGCTCAAGCAGCAGCGCTTTGGCCACGCCCTGCCGCCGGTGCTCGGGGAATACGGCGATATTATCCAGATAGCACTCGCCCCAGGCGCAGTGCATCCCGGCATAGCCCAGAACTTCCTTTTCCTCCACCGCCGTTAGAAAGACGGCCGCCGGGTTTTCCAGCTCTTCCACCAGCGCTTTCCTGCTCCACGGGCGGGAAAAGCAGAGCTGTTCCAGCTCCGCCAGCGCCGCTGTATGTTCGGCTGTCATGGGAATGATCTCCATACTCTCCCGCTTTCCAAAAATTCAGGAAGCATCCTGTTCAAAGGGAAGCAGCTTTTGCACGCATTCCTGAAAGAAAATTTTTAATTCTTCCCGCAGCTTGTCCCGGCAGACCCGGTAGGCCTCCAGGTCCTGCCCGAAGGGATCTTCAATATAGCTGGGAATATAGATCTTTTGCGCCGGGACGCCTGCTTGCTCCAAAATGTAGCCATGGGTCTTCGACATGGTAAAAAAGAGATCCCACACCGGAATTTCTTCCCCGGTGATGCGCCGTGCCTCGTGGCCGGAAATGGAAACGCCGATCTCCCGGCAGGCTTCTATGGCGTTTTCCGCCGCCGGGGCCCCCTCCACCGCGGAGAGCCCGGCGCTTTGGCACAGCACCTTTTCCTCCAAGCCTTTTTCCCGCATCATCTGGCGAAAAACTCCTTCCGCCATGGGGCTTCTGCAAGTGTTGCCGGTACAGACAAATAATATTTTCATGGTTCGCTGAACCCTTTCCGATTTCCGTTAAATTTGCTTTTCCCTCTGCTAATGTTCAGTATACCATTATCCCTTCCGGCTTTCAAGGTTCAGTATGAAAGTAAAAAGCGTTTTCCATAACGCCGGATCGATCAGCACTTCTAAGAAACCGAAGGGCGGCATATAACTTGTCTATCACAGCATGATTTTTCAGAAAGCGAGGTGAGCCGCCATCGAAGCGTTGACGTTGGCAGAGGGCGAGCTGTTCATTTCCGACCTGGGAGAAAACAAAGAGATCTCCGTGGACGGACAGCCTGCCCGGCTCGGCAGGTACGCCGCCATCAAAAGCTCCTCCAACGGACAATTCCGCGTTGTGGAGGTAAGCTCAGATCTTCAGCACCTGCTGGAAAAATACGGACTTGAAAAACAATCGATAGGAAGGGTCACACACAGATGGAAGTAATGTTTCAGGATCTGATCACTTCGATCGGCGTTTCCGTTCAGGAAGCCAGAAGAGTCATAGAGGACGCCGCTATGGAGCTGTATTTTCAGGGGTATGAAAAGGACAGTGCGGATCAACCGGTATATACCCCTATTCAAAGACGCATTCGGCTTCCTTTGGGAACGGCCTCCGGCAAAATTTTGGAGGTTCCCGTTACAGCCCTATATCACCACAATGTGATGGAGCTGGACAGCGTCACTGTCAAACTGAAATTTCTGCCGGGCGGGTTTTCTCAGAGCGGGGAAAAGAAGGATCTGCTGCTGGATATCAAGTCTCCAGAAAACGAAGAAGAGCCGGAGCTTCCCTACAGCGAGCTCTCCCTCTCTTTTCAAAGCGCCTCCGCCCCGGAGGGAATGGCCCGGGTCAACGAGCATTCCCTCAGGCCGCTTCCCTGAGTTCTTTTCCCGCAAACTACAATTCGATCTGAAGAAAGGAACGAAACCGTATGCAAAATCAAATGACAACTTCCGCAGCTAATGATGTTACAGAGGCCTTTGCCGGTCTGCCCCTGGGTCTTCTGGTCTGCCAGCCCATTTTAGAGGTGGCGAAGGGGCAGCTTGCCCTGTGCCGGGTTTACATCGACCAACTGCTGGAGCTGGCGTATGTAGATCCCAGCGATACCAGCAAGGGTACCCGCACGATCTCCTTTACCTTTGACCGGCTGATCATCGACAAGGTCACCGGCAAGGAAACCACCAAAACCATGACGCTGAACGTGCCGCTGATCTCCCTGGTGCCCATGCCGGCCTTTACCATGGACGAAACCACTGTGGATTTCAATATGGAGGTAAAGGAAGCTGCCGTGGACACCAACGATTCCTCCTCCAGCCTCTCCACCACGGAAAGCTTCAATTTCTGGGGCTGCAGCGCCTCCATTACCGGAAATGTATCGGCCAACAATTCCCACACCAGAAGCACAGACAGCACCGCCAAATACACCATTCACGCCAGAGCGGTGCAGCAGCCGCCCACAGAGGGCATGGCAAAGCTCACCTCGCTGTTTGCCTCCAGCATAGAGCCCTATGAAAAGACGCAGTGAGACAAGGACAGCACCGCACGATTCTAAGCGGTATTGTCCCGGATAGGAGAACCCCATGCGTTTACCGCCCATTGACAAATTTCCGCCGGAAAGAGATCCCGCCTATGCCAACTGGCAGGATCTGTTTTCCGTTCCGAGCAGGCCAAGTCTGCCCAGCGTTCCTCAGGCGCAAAGCACCGAAACCGGCGCAGACGCCCTTTACCGCTATCTGTACCCCATTGATCCCCGAAAAAATGACCGCGTCGTGATCGGCGTACATACCAGGGGGACCCAAACCGCCCCCAAAAAGCATTTGAAGCCTATTTATGACCTGGCGGGGCTTCCTTTTTGCTGCCACAGCTGCGGTGCGAAAATCCCGGAGATCGTTGCCAATAACAATGGCTGTCCCACCCCCACGGGCCTGTATTCCCTGATTGGCGATCACCAGCCGCCTACCGTAATCTATGAGCTGCTGGCAAACCCCGGAAAGCTGGCAAATTCCATTTTCGGAAAGCTGGGCCGCGCGGCCTTTCTCATTCAACAGAACGACCCGCCTCTGACCCTTTACGAATTTAAGGTTGACGGCATTCTCTTTCAGACCAATTCCCGTGACCTGTCGATATGGCTTTCCCACCAGGAGCCCCGAGCTGTTTCCTATGGCTGCTCCGACCGATTTTTGTACCCCCACTGCGAAGCATGCAGTAACGCCCAGGGGAGACAGCTTTGGTGATAGTAGTTGTTAGTCGTTAGTTGTTAGAGAAGGGCGGCGAGCCGCCGCGGGCACTCGTGGAGCTGCTTGGTGCAAAAGGACAAATTCTGACCCGACCGGGAACAGAACGCTAAATTGGAATTTGTAAGGCTAACGAACAGCAGAAACTTCTTGCCTCCCCTGAATAGGGGAAGAAGGTTGCTTTGCAACCTTCTGGGACCACCG
>CAJUTL010000021.1 GCA_910589395.1 uncultured Oscillospiraceae bacterium | reverse complement strand
GCAACCGAGCCGACAGGCGAGAACGGTGGAAGGGATAGTCACACGCAGAAAGTAGCATAGAATCGCCAGTTTCAATCCCCTCAGTCACGGCAGAGCCGTGACAGCTTTCTCCGCTTCGGGTGCAAAGCGCAGAAAGCCATGGCTTTCTTGGCGCATTGTTCTGCACCGACCGAACCGACAGGTGAGACCGTTGCTGGGCGTGCCCCACCGGGGCACAGCAACCGAGCCGACAGGCGAGAACGGTGGAAGGGATAGTCACACGTAGAAAGTAGCATAGAATCGCCAGTTTCGATCCCCTCAGTCACGGCGAAGCCGTGACAGCTCCCCTTACTCGCGCAAGTGGAGCCTAAGAGCACTGTTGAATTATAATTTAGCGGGTTGCCGAATAGCACTAACCTCTTGCTTCCCCTGAATAGGGGAAAAGGTTGCTTTGCAACCTTCTGGGACCACCGTCAGGTGGTGGAGAGGTTCCAGCTCTCTGTAACCCCGCAGTTTTATCAACTGTTCGAGCAGAACCCCTCAGTCACGGCAAAGCCGTGACAGCTTTCTCCGCTTCGCTCCGGGTGCAAAGCGCAGAAAGCCATGGCTTTCTTGGCGCATTGTTCTGCACTGACCGAACCGACAGGTGAGACCGGTGCTGAACGGTCTCCACCGGAGACCAGCACCCCTTTCAGGGGAGCCAAGGGTGACTGCTAAACTATCATTTAGCGGAGACTGTCATAAAGAAAGCAGGGAACAAGAACAGAAAAATGTCCTTGTTCCCCGCTTTTTATCCTTCTTCAGCATCTAACATCCAGTATCTGGAATCCAGCCTCATACATTAAACCGGAACAAAACGATATCGCCGTCCTGCATGATGTATTCCTTGCCCTCGGAGCGAACCAGGCCTTTTTCCTTGGCGGCTACCATGGAGCCGCATTCCATCAGCTCGTCAAAGCCGATGACCTCCGCCCGGATAAAGCCCCGCTCGAAATCGGTGTGGATCTTTCCGGCGGCCTGGGGCGCTCTGGTGCCCTTTTCGATGGTCCAGGCCCGCACCTCGTCCTTGCCGGCCGTAAGGTAGGACATCAGGCCCAGAAGGGAATAGCAGGCGGTAATGAGCCGGTCCAGGCCGGATTCCGCGAGGCCCAGATCGGAAAGGAACAGCTCCTTTTCCTCCGGGTCAAGGGAAGAGATCTCCGCCTCGATCTCCGCACAGATGGGAAGCACCGCGGCATGCTCCTTTTCAGCATATTCCCGCACGGTTTGCAGGAAGCGGTTTTGCTCAATGCCGTTTTTGAAATCCTCCTCGCTCATATTGGCGGCGAAGATGATGGGCTTATTGGTCAGCAGGGAAACGGTGGAAAGCAGCGCGGCCTCTTCCTCGCTGCACTCCACGCTGCGGGCAGAGCTTCCGGCCTCCAGCGCGGCGTGTATCCGCTCAAAAAAATCCAGCTCCGCCTGGTATTTCTTATCGGCCTTTAAGAGCTTTCTGGTTTTATCGATGCGGCGGTCCAGCACCTCCAGGTCGGAAAGCACCAGCTCCAGATCGATGGTTTCAATATCCCTTCCCGGATCGATGCTGCCCTCCACATGGACGATATCATCGTTTTCAAAGCAGCGCACCACGTGCACAACGGCGTCTACCTCCCGAATATTGGAAAGGAACTTGTTGCCCAGCCCCTCGCCCTTGGAGGCCCCCTTCACCAGGCCCGCGATATCCACAAATTCAATGGTGGCGGGGGTGAACTTGTTGGGCTCGTACATATCCCGTAATTTTTCCAGCCGCTTGTCCGGCACGGCCACCACGCCCACATTGGGCTCAATGGTGCAGAAAGGGTAATTCGCGGACTGCGCGCCCGCATTGGTAATGGCGTTAAACAAGGTGCTTTTCCCCACGTTGGGAAGCCCCACAATTCCTAATTTCATGTTTGCTTTTCTCCTTCGCAGTTACGGGGTCTTTTACGCTTTAAGTATAACAAAAGCCCCGCGGTTTTTCAATACTGCGGGGAAAGGTCATTTTTCCGGAATTTTTCAATAGACTTTCCGCAAGCTATCTGCCGAAGGCCAGCTCCGGCTGCCCGTTCTTACAGAAGGGCATGGGCGGTAATACTGTTTGCGCCTGCCTGTGTCACAAACCCAAGAGACCGATACAGCGCGATCGCGGCGGTATTGTTCGTATTGACCAAAAGCATCATGCCCCGGGGCCGGTTTAGTTCGATCGCCCTTGCAAGCATTGCCTTTGCGTAACCCTTTCTGCGGTATTCTTCTTTTACAAATACGTCAAAGGGCTCATTTTCCTCATATTGATATGTGATATCCACATAGCCGACCACGGCTTCTCCCTCTATCGCAAGGAGAATCCGGAATCGTTCAGGCGCATTCAGCACCTTTTCCGCTGTCCAGTACCCCTCCTTAGAGTGCAAAGAAAGGTATTGTTCCCGGTATTTCGCGCTGTATAATTCTACTTTTCGGTGGATTTGGCAGGGAAGCGCCTCTTGCAGCACCATTTTCTGCTGCTCCGGATCGAATTCCGAAGCTGCCTGGCGCAGCTTCCCATAAAGCAAACGGTTTTGCGGGTTAAAAACAAAATCAGCGCGACACCCTTTGAAGTTTTCCTTCAGAAAGGAGAATATCTCGTCATATGCCTGCTCACTGCGGGACAACCCGGCCAGCATTTCGAGATACGCTTCCTCTTCCAAAACCAAAAAGACAAACAGCCCGATGAGCTCTTCCCCGTGAAAGCACCCGAAGATCTGTTCTGCAGGATTGCCCGGAGCTTTCAATAAAGTGCTGCGCGCCTGTTCCCTGCTGCCGAGCGTTGGGTCACAAAAGCTTACGTCCCCGTTGATCCTATCTGCAAAGTCCAGATATTCTTTGACATTGTTCAGTTTTTTCAGCATGCCGTTTTTCTCCATTTCCTATACCGCAGGCGCCCCGTGCAGACAGGACAGACTTATAAAGAATATGTCAAAATTATACCCGGTTTTCCTTTCTTTTACAAGCTTTCGTGTCCTGTATTTCGAAAGCTCATTCCATGGAAGGGTCGCTGCCGGAAGGAGCCAAAGCTTTTTGCCAGCTGCCGGTTCGGTAGAAGAGAATGGATAAGAGCCCGCCCACGATCCAGCCAATAGGCCAGGCAAGCCAGATCCCCAGCGCCCCCAGGGGGGCGGAAAGCAGCTTTGCCAGAAGCACCCGCAGAACAAGGTCGGTAAAGGTGGATATCATAAACTGATTCATGTTTTCCGTGCCCCGCAGAACGCCGTCCGCCACAAGTTTGGCGGCCACAACCACATAAAAGGGAGAAAGCACCGATAGAATTTGAATGCCCGTTTCCATGGCCTTTCCGGTAGGCGCTTCCAGGAAAATCCCCACAAGGCTTCGGCCCAGAAAAAGGTACAGCAGGGTGATGGGAACGCAGAGAAGCCATACCAGCTTCAGGCCCGCCCGAAACCCCTCTTTGACGCGGTGCGGCTTTCCGGCCCCGATATTTTGGGCGGTAAAATTGGAAATGCCGTTGCCGATGGTGGTCAGGGAGGTGATTACCAGATTATTCAGTTTGATAGAGGCGGAGTATCCGGCCATAACGGCGGAGCCGAAGGTATTGATGATCCCCTGAATGAGAATGTTCCCTACGGAAACAAAGCTTTGCTGTAAAATACTGGGAATGGCTATTTTGGCAATTTTTCCCAGGATCCGCCAGGAAAACAGACGGGGCGGCGCCTCGGTTTTGATCTTCGTGAGCCTGCCGAACATAAATGAGACAGCCAGAACACAGCTTATCCCCTGGCAGAGCAGGGTAGCCCAGGCCACCCCGGCCACTCCCATGGAAAAAGCGGTGACAAAGAGGATATCCACCGCAATATTCGACAGGGAGGAACAGGCAAGAAACAGAAAAGGCGTTTTGGAATCTCCCAAAGCGGAAAAAACACCTGTCGCGATATTGTAATAGAACACGAAGGGCAGCCCCAGAATGTAGATATCCAGATAGAGCTTGGAATCCCCGAGCACATTTTTAGGGGTGTGGATCCAGGAAAGAAGCTCCGGGCAAAGCAGAGCTCCGGCGCCCATCAAGACGGCGCAGAGGACGCCGCCCGCCAGAAAGGTGGTGTACACAGCGGTTTTCAGCTCGCCGTACTGTTTTCTGCCGAACAGCTGGGATACCACAACGGAGCAGCCGATATTACAGCCAAAGGCAAAGGCGATAAAAATAAGCGTGACCTCATAGCTGTTTCCCACCGCCGCCAGGGCATCTTCCCCGATAAATTTTCCCGCCACAAAGCTGTCGGCGATCTGGTACAGCTGCTGAAACAGAATACTTCCAAACAGCGGCAGGCAAAATTTCCAGAGCACGGTGGAGGATTTGCCCACTGTCAAATCCTTATTCATGAAAAAGACCTCCTGCTTTTTGTTTTTCGGAAAACGATTGACACAGGGACCACCCTCTTTTATAATCGGATAACAGAAATATGTAAAATGTATGATTGATATAGCTGGAATGCTGATTTGATATGATAATTGAAAGAAGGGGTTTCGTGTATATCAACTATGAGTATTACCGGGTCTTTTTTTATGTGGCCAAATACCGGAATTTCACCAGGGCGTCGGAGGCCCTGCTGAGCAACCAGCCCAACATTACCCGTACTGTAAAAAAGCTGGAAAATGAGCTGGGATGTACTCTTTTCGTTCGTTCCAACCGAGGCGTTACGCTGACACCTGAGGGAGAAAGACTGTATGTCCATATTCAGGCCGCAGTAGAACAGATCCAGGCGGGAGAAGAAGCGGTTGCCCTGGAAAAGGGACTGGAAAGCGGGACGGTGTCTATTGGGGTAAGCGAGGTGGCTCTGCGGAGCTTTCTTTTGCCGGTACTGAAAAAATACCGGCAGCAGTATCCCAGAGTGAAGCTGAAAATTTTCAACCACTCCACACCCCAGGCTATCGCCATGCTGAAAAGCGGCAGGGCAGATTTTGCGTTGGTTACAACGCCTACTGGAGAATTAAAAGCAATGAAGGCAAAAGCCGTAAAGGAAATCTGTGAAACGGCAGTCTGCGGCTTAGCGTACCGCAGGCTTTCGGAAAAAAGAGTTTCCTTGAAAAAACTTGCCGAGGCTCCTTTGATCTCCCTTGGAAAGCTGACAAAAACCTATGAATTTTACGCCGAGTGGTTTCTGGAGCATGGACTGGAGTTCAAGCCGGATATCGAAGTGGCAACGGCCGATCAAATTCTGCCGATGGTAAAGAACAATTTGGGCATCGGTTTTGTTCCCCGGGAATTTTTGGAGGGAGAAGAGGGACGAACGATCCTGCCGATTGAGCTCAATGAACAGATCCCCCGGAGGTCTATCTGCCTGGTCAAAAGAACAGATCAGGTGTTGAGCATTGCCGCCAAGGAGTTGGAAAGAATGATCCTGAAAGGCTAAGCTTCAGGCAAACAGAATGCCCGGAACGGGTTTTCCCGCTCCGGGCGTTTTCACTTCTGTGCCAGGTCTTACATATCTCATTTCCGTTTCGCATAGGTATAGCCAGGTAGTGCAGCCATTCAAACAGAAGGAGGGCGTTTTATGGAATTGAAATTGCCTGTAGCCGATGCTTCTCCCTATCCCCCGATCCAGGTGCGGGAGACCAGCCAGCTTTGTGCCAGAGCCATGCTGTCCCAGTTGGGCGGCAGCGCCTCGGAAATGAGCACCATAGCCCAGTATTTCTACAACAGTACCGTTCTGGCCGCCAAATACCCGAAAATAGCGGAATATTTTCACCGGATCGCCGTGGTGGAAATGCACCATCTATCCGTTTTCGCTCAGCTGACGTGCCTTTCGGGCGGAGACCCCCGGCTTTGGAGCTACCGGGAGGGGCGAACTGTTTATTGGAGCCCCAGCGCTCTTTTTTATTCCAATGATCCGGCCGCTCTGTTGAACCGGGCTGTTATGGGGGAAAACAGAACCATTACGGAATACCGCCGTCTGTCGGGGGAATTGCCGGATCCTTGTGTGAAAGCGCTGCTGGAACGTCTGATTTTGGATGAGGAGCAGCATGTTTTGATTTTTCGCCAGCTGCTGAAGGAAATGGGGAAAGGCGGCAGGAAATGAGCAATGAGGAATGAGCAATTTTAAGGGCAAGGGCAGAGTTTGATAAATTGGAATTTAGCGGTTAGTGGATAGCAGAAACCTCTTGCCTCCCCTGAATAGGGGAAGAAGGTTGCTTTGCAACCTTCTGGACCGCCGATAGGCGGTGGAGAGGTTCCAGCTCGCTGGAAATTCGCATAAAACCAGTGATTTTCTGCTCTTCTGTCGGAACCCCTCAGTCACGGCGAAGCCGTGGCAGCTTTCTACGCTACGCTTCGGTCAGTGCTGGACGTGCCCCACCGGGGCACAGCACCCGAGCCGACAGGCGAGAAAGCCAAGAGTGTGTGCTAAACTATAATTTACCGGTTATTCACTCACCTCTCTCCTGTCATCCTGAGCGAAGCGAAGGATCTCGTCCTTTGTTCTTTTCAGGGATTAAGGACGAGATTCTTCGTCACTTCGTTCCTCAGAATGACAGTTGGGAACTGTGTGATAAACTATAATTTAGCGCACTGACAAATAGCAGTAACCCTTGCCTCTCCTTATTTATAGAGGGGAAACAGACCGCTTCGCAGTCTGCGGGGACCGCCGGACGGCGGTGGAAGGGATAGTCACACGCAGAAGGTGCCATAGAATCGCTAGTTTTGATCCCCTCAGTCAGCCTATTGGCTGACAGCTCCCCTTGCTCTCGTAAGTGGAGCCTAAGGGCATTAAACTATAATTTACCGGTTATTCACTCACCTCTCTCCTGTCATCCTGAGCGAAGCGAAGGATCTCGCCCTTTGCCCTTTTTCCGGAATTAAGGACGAGATTCTTCGTCAATTCGTTCCTCAGAATGACAGTTGGGAACTGTGTGATAAACTATAATTTAGCGGCGTCCCTGTGGTCGGGTCGGAAACTGCCTTCCCGTACCAAGTGGGGGCTCGAGTGCCTGGGGCAAAAATCCCGCGATCCTTTTGAACTGATCGCGGGATTTTTTTAATCAAATCATTCGGAAAGAGCAGGAAGGCTTTTCAGGAGTTTTTCCAGAAGCGCCTGAAACTGCGCGCTTACCCGGTCTGCCGTTTCCTGTACTTCCCGGTGGGAGAGGGGCGTTTTGCCAAGGCCCGCCGCCAGGTTGGTGATGCAGCTGATGCCGCAAACCTCCATGCCCAGGTGGCGGGCGCAGATCGTCTCGCAGGCGGTGCTCATGCCCACGGCGTCCGCCCCCAGGGCGCGGTACAGGTGAACCTCGGCGGGGGTTTCGTATTGTGGGCCGGTGGTTTGCAGGTAAACGCCCTGCTTTAAGGGGATCTCCAGCTCCCGCGCCGCCTTTTCGGCCAGCTCTCGCAGGCGGGGACTGTATGCCGTGGAAAGGTCGGGGAACCGGGGGCCGAAAGCGTCTTCGTTGGGGCCGAGAAGGGGGGAGGGGACAAAGGAGGCAATATGATCCGTGATCAGCATCAGGTCACCGGGGCGAAAGCCTTCTCCCATGCCCCCGGCGGCGTTGGTGAGGATCACCCGCTGCGCGCCCAGGGCATGCAGCACCCGCAGGGGGAGGACGACCTCCTCCATGGAATACCCCTCGTAATAGTGGATCCTTCCCTGCATTACCACCACCGGCTCCTGCCCAAGAAAGCCGAAAACGAATCTGCCACGGTGCCCCGGCACCGTAGAAACAGGGAAGCCGGGGATCTCCTGGTATTCCACCGAAACCGCCCGCTCTATTCTTTCGGCGAAGGCTCCCAGCCCGGAGCCCAGCACCACCGCCGTGCGGGGGCGCAAGCCTGCCCTTTTTTGAAGATACTCCGCGCAGGCATTGACCCGATCCAAAACAGCGCCCATGGAAATTCCCCTTTCGGTTTAGGCAACACCGCACAAAGATTGTGCGCAAGTTGTACAGTCAGATTTTTCGTCAGAGTGCACAGATTGAGTGCGGCCAATCTTGCGATTGGCAAACGAAAGCTGCGTGCTATGACGGAAAATATGCAAGCAAATTGTGTACAAAGGCCTCTGGCCGATCTTTGTGCGGTGTTGCTTTTAGTTATCTGTATTGTAAGGGGAAAAAGGTTGGCCTGTCAAGCCTCCTCAATGCGCAGCAGGCGGTTGTATTTCGCCACCCGCTCGGTACGGCAGGGAGCGCCGGTTTTGATCTGCCCGGCGTTGACCGCCACCGCCAGGTCGGCAATAAAGGTGTCCTCCGTTTCCCCGGAGCGGTGGGAAATGATGGTCTTATAGCCGTTGCGGCGGGCAAGGTCGATGGCGTCCAGGGTTTCCGTCAGGGTGCCGATCTGGTTGGGCTTGATGAGAATGGCGTTGGCCGCCCCTTCGTCGATGCCCTGCTGCAGGCGCTCCATATTTGTGACGAACAGATCGTCCCCCACCAGCTGCACCCTGTTTCCCAGACGGGCGGTAAGCTCCGCCCAGCCCTCGAAATCCTCTTCCCCCAAAGGATCTTCAATGGAGAAAATGGGATATCGATCCGCAAGGCTTTCCCAGTATTCCAGCAGGCCCTCCGTTTCATACTCCACCCCCCGCTTGGGCAAACGGTAGTGGTGATCCACCGCCCATTCGCTGCCCGCGGCGTCCAGGGCCAGCTTTACCTTGCCGGAATAGCCCGCCTTTTCCACGGCGTTCAGAATTTCCTCGATGGCTTCCTCGTCGGAGGCAAGATCGGGCGCAAAGCCGCCTTCGTCTCCCACGGCGGTGGAAAGCCCCTTTTTCTTAAGCTCCGATCCCAGGGTATGGTAGATCTCCGCGCACCAGCGCAGTCCCTCCCGGAAGCTTTCCGCCATCAGCGGCATGATCATAAATTCCTGAATATCGATGTTGTTTCCCGCATGGGCGCCGCCGTTTAGAATATTCATCATGGGAACGGGCAGCTGATAGGCCGCCGCGCCGCCCAGATACCGGTACAGGGGCATGCGGTAATGGGCGGCAATGGCCCGGGCGCAGGCCAGGGACACCGCCAGGGTGGCGTTTGCCCCCAAATGGGCCTTGTTGGGGGTGCCGTCCAGCTTGCGCAGTACGCCGTCGATCTCCCGGGTGGTCAGGGTGTGCACCTTTTCCAGCGCCGGGGCGATGATCTCGTTTACGTTTTTTACCGCTTTCAGAACACCCTTGCCGCCATAGCGCCGGTCGTCTCCGTCCCGCAGCTCGATGGCCTCAAACTTGCCGGTGGAGGCCCCGGAGGGGGAGGCCGCCGTGCCCAGCGTGCCGTCGGAAAGCTGCACCGTGGCGCTGACGGTGGGATTTCCCCGGGAGTCCAGAATTTCACAGCCGTATACCTTTTGGATCGTTACCATAAAAATGACCTCGCTTTTCTTTTTTGCTTCCAGATTTTGCCCTTCCCGGTTAATATTGACAGACAGAACAGGTTTTACTCATCTTGCATCGATTTTCTGATAGCCTTTGGAAAAACGGTGTGATATACTAGACGCTAGATACTAGATTCTAGATACTGGAAAAGGAGTTGTATGATATGGAATTTCAAAGGGTGACGCCGGAAAGCGTGGGGGTTCCCTCCGGGGCGGTTACGGCCCTGCTGGACGAGCTGTACCGGTGCGGTACGGAAATGCACAGCTTTATGCTGCTGCGCCACGGAAAGGTATACGCGGAGGGAAGCTGGAAGCCTTACCGGCCGCAGGTTCAGCACATCATGTTTTCCTTCAGCAAAAGCCTGACCTCCACCGCTATCGGCTTTGCCAGGCAGGAGGGGATCTTATCCCTGGAGGAAAAGCTTGTGGATATTTTCCCGGATAAGCTGCCGGAAAACCCCAGCGAAAACCTGAAGAAGGCGGAGATCCGCCACCTGCTGATGATGGGTTGCGGCCACGAGACGGAGATTCCCAATCTGGGGCTTGGAGACCCGGATTGGATCAAATCGTTCCTTACTCACCCCTTTGTATACGAGCCGGGAACCCATTTCCTGTACAACACGGCGGGAACCAATCTGCTTTCCGCTATTCTTACCCGGAAGACCGGGCAAACCCTGACGGAGTTTCTGCGTCCCAGGCTGATGGAGCCCCTGGGGCTGACAGACATTCCCTGCCAGCCCTTGCCGGACGGCACGGAAATGGGCGGCGCGGGCTGTTCCATGACCATTGAGGATATGGCAAGGTTCGTGCAGTTCGTGGCGAACAGGGGAAAATGGGAAGGCAGGCAGCTTCTGGAGGAAAGCTGGTTTGAGGAAGCCACCCGGAAGCAGATCGAAAACCGGGGCGCGGGCTGGGACGGCGATCCGGACTGGCAGCAGGGCTATGGCTACCAGTTCTGGCGCTGTGAGCCGGAGGGCGTGTTCCGGGGGGACGGCGCCTTTGGACAGTACGGCGTGGTGTGCACCGGACAGGACGCCGTTGTGGTGATCCAGTCGGCCTCCATGCAGCTGCAGGCGGTGCTTACCGCGGTGTGGGAAAAGCTGCTTCCCGCCATGGCGGAGGGCCCCCTGCCGGAGGATCCCCAGGCCCTGCACAGTTTGAAAAACCGCTTAAAGCGACTGGAACTGAACCCCGTGTTGGGCATGCGGAACCCCTGGGCGGAGAAATCTTTGAACAGCGCGGTATACCTGCCGGAAAAGCCCCTGCCCGGCATGGAGGATCTGATTGGCGGGGCGGGCAGCTTTCAGCCGGTGGGCGGAAGGCTGGTTTCCCTGAGCTTCCGCTTCCGGGGGGAGGACGCGGCCCTGCTGTGCAGGCAGGACAATGGCTCCTTTGAGATCCAGCTGGGATTAAACGGGCATTTTGTGACCTCCGATATTCACGGCGTTCCCTATGGGGCCAATGGGCGCTGGAAGCCCGGCGGCGCTTTGGAAATAGAGCTGCGCGACACCCGCAGGGCCACCGGAAAGCGGTTTACCTTCCGGTTTGGAGAAAGCAGCATGGTGCTTTCAGCGGAGTCCACCTTCCCCATGGAGGGCGGCTTAAACGACGAGCCCACGCCGGAAATGACCTTTACCCTGGCGGACGGAGAGGTCACCACCAAAACGAAAATGTACTGGGAAACCGAAGAGCGCTAAAAAGGAGAAAACGGCCATGGAAGAGAAAAGCTTTGCGTACCCTGTCAATGGGGGAAGTTATCATGTGACAGACCGGTTTTACACCAGGCTGCGGGAGCTGGTGCGGGAAAAAGTGATCCCCTATCAGTGGGAGGCCCTGAATGACCGGATAGAGGGCGCGGAGCCCAGCGGCTGCATTCGGAACCTGCTGGCGGCGGCGAATGGTGAGAAAGCGGAACATTACGGCTTTGTCTTTCAGGACAGCGACCTATATAAATGGATGGAAGCGGCGGCCTTTTCCCTGATGTGGGCTCCCGACAAGGCCCTGGAGGAAGAGCTGGAGGAAGCGGTTTCCCTGGTGGCCAAGGCTCAGCGGGAAGACGGGTATCTGGATACCTATTATATTCTGGGCGATCTCAGCCGCCGGTGGACGAATTTGAAGGATCACCACGAGCTGTACTGTGCGGGGCATTTGATCGAGGCCGCGGTGGCCCACTTCCGGGCCACCGGGCGGAGGAGTCTTCTGAGCGTGGCGGAAAAGCTTGCCGGCCATATCGATTCCGTGCTGGGGCCGGAGGAGGGAAAGCTGCACGGCTATCCGGGCCACGAGGAGATCGAGTTGGCTCTTTGCAAGCTGTATGAGGTCACCGGAGAGGAGCGATATCTCCGGCTGGCCCGGTATTTCCTTTCCCAGCGGGGAAAAGAGCCCCTGTATTTCCGGGAGGAGACCCAGCGGGAGGGCAATGGCTTTTACTGGAAGGACGGCCCTCTGCAATACGCCTATTACCAGGCCCACAAGCCCCTGCTGGAGCAGGAGGAGCCGGTGGGCCACGCGGTGCGGGCCAATTACCTGTACGCCGGGGCGGCGGCAGCGGCCCGCTGCGCCAAGGACGATGCGCTGTATGAGCACCTGCGCCATATCTGGAAGGAAATGACGGAAAAGCAGATGTATCTCACCGGGCAGGTGGGCTCCTCGGAATATGGAGAAGCCTTCACTTTCCCCTACGACCTGCCCAACGATACCGCCTATGCGGAAACCTGCGCCGGGCTGGCCCTGGCCTTTTTCGCCAATCAGATGCTAAAGATCGAACGCCGGGGAGAATATGCCGATGTGATGGAGCGGGTGCTCTATAACGGCGCCATCAGCGGCATGGATCTCAGCGGAACGGCCTTTTTCTATGTAAATCCCCTGGAGGTGCTGCCGGAGGCCTGCCGGCGGGATCAGAGAAAGGGGCATGTAAAGCCGGTGCGCCAGAAATGGTTTGGCTGCGCCTGCTGCCCGCCCAATTTGGCCCGTACCATCGCCTCTCTCACCGATTACGCGGTGAACCGCACGGAAACAGAGCTGTTCCAGCACCTGTATCTGGCGGGGAAATACACCTGCACTTTTGCGGGAATTCCCGTGACGATCTCCCTTCAGGGGAATTACCCCTGGGAGGGAGACTTGAAAATTGTCGTGGAGCCGGAAAAACCGGTAAGCTTTGCCTATGCTTTGCGGATCCCTGGCTGGTGCGAGGGGAAATACTCCCTGAAGGTCAACGGGAAAGCGGCGGCGGAGCAGGCGGGTAACGGCTATGTGAGCCTGCAAAGGGAATGGAAGTCCGGCGATGTGATAGAGCTTTCCCTGCCTATGGAGGCAAAGCGAATCTGGGCCAATCGGCAGGTGCGGGAAGACACCGGAAAGGTGGCCGTTCAGCGGGGGCCCTTGGTCTACTGCCTGGAGGAGGCCGACAACGGCAGGGAACTGCACCGGATTTTGCTGCCCAGAGACAGCGCCTTTACCGAAGAGTATCGCCCGGAGCTGCTGGGCGGCGTCACCGTGCTGCGCTGTATGGGCCGCGCGGAAGAAGGTGAGCGGGAGCGCCTGTACACCACCCGCCCGCCGGAGCTCGGCGAAAAGCGGGAGCTTCTCTGGATCCCCTACTACGCCTGGGCCAACCGGAACGAAGGGGAAATGCTGGTATGGGTGAGAGACTCCAGATGCTAGATGCTGGAGAAGGGCGTATGGAAAATTAGGAATGAGCAATTAAGAGCAAAAGAGTAGTGCGCTAAATTGGAAGTTAGTGGTTATTCACTCACCTCCCTCTTGTCATTCTGAACGAAGCGAAGAATCTCGTTCTTTGGGCCTTTTTGAAGGGCTTTCAGGGCGAGATTCTTCGTCACTTCGTTCCTCAGAATGACAGTTGGGAACTGTGTGATAAACTATAATTTAGCGGTGTCCCTGCGGTCGGGTCAGAAATCATTTTCCTGCACTAAGTAGGGGCACGAGTGGCCGCGGCACCTCGCCGCTAAACTATTATTTATTGTTTTCCCTTACCCTTCATTTCTCCTTGCTCATTGCTAATTCCTCATGGCTCGTTGAATATGCCGCCGCTATCTGGCGTCCAGCGTCTAAAATTTCCCGTTCCGCAGCTGGACTTCAGAAGGTTACAAAATTGCAATCACTGTGTTTGGTTTATGCAAACGAGAGTGACGGAAAATAGCTTAATTTTTTGGTAAAATTGCTAAAAACTGCATAGGAAAGCGCTTTACATTTTCCTTGACTTTTGAGGCTTTTTGCAATATAATTTAGCAAAAGCAAGACGGAGCGGTAAAAATTGCAGGAGCCAGGCAGACAGCCTGCGCGGTTCCGCGCCACTTCGGCTTGTGAAAGCTTTTTGGTACCATGGCGTATCCGTTGGGGTTCTCAATGGGTACGGTTTTGCTTATCAAAAAACTGAACAAAAGCCCTAAATTTTCAAAAGGAGATGCAGAACATGAACATGAAACGTATTTTGTCTCTGGCGTTGGTTGCTGTGTTGGTGCTCGGCCTGGCTATGTCCGGCTGCGGCAACAGTGAAACTCCCAACAGCAGCGCGGCGTCTACCCCCGGCAACGAGAGCTCTTCCACCGCTCCCGTTTCCTCCGGTGTTGCCAGCAACGGCGGCGAGGAAAAGATGGCTGAGGATCAGACCATCTATGTCAACCAGGAGCTGGCGGCTACCTTCGACAGCACTCAGGTTCAGGACGTTCCTTCCGGTACGATCGTAAACATGACCCAGGAGGGCTGGTTCCGCTACAGCTTTGACGATGCCGGCACCGCCACCGTAAACAAAGCGGCCTGCGCGGACTACACCATTTCTGATGATGGCCTGACCTACACCATGAAGATGATCGATTATAATTGGAGCGATGGCAAGCCCGTTACCGCCGATGACTATGTATACGGCGCTCAGTGCGCGCTGGATCCCGCTGCGGCCGCTCCCTACTCCTTCTTCCTTACCGGCATTGTGGGCGCTGCCGATTTCAATGCCGGCAAGACCACCGATTTCTCCACCGTTGGCGTAAAGGCCATCGATGAGAAGACCGTTGAGTACACTCTGGCTGCTCCCGACGCTACCTTCCTGAGCAAGCTGGCGAACTCCATTTTCTTCCCCAAGCGTCAGGACATTGTTGAGGCTGCCGGCGGCGAGTACGGCAACACCAACAACTGGCAGTCCCTGGTTTACTGCGGCCCCTACACCATTACCGAGTGGACCGATAAGGATCACGGTGTTCTGGAGAAGAACGAGGCTTATTGGGACGCCGAAAATGTATTCCTCACCACCATTGATATGACCTATGTGGCCGAACAGGCCACCTCCGACCAGCTGTTTGAGGCCGGTCAGCTGGCCTTCAAGGGCGCCAGCAGCGAATACTTGCAGAAGTACAAGGATAAGGCCGCTGCCGGCGAGTGCGAGATGGTAAACGCCGATTCTACCATGAGTGTTTTCTATCTGCTGTACAATACCAAGCGTGATCTTACCTCCAACGCTAAGATCCGTAAGGCTATCGGCTACGCTGTGGATAACGTGGCTTTCTGCGATACTATCATGGGCCGCTACACTCCCGCTGAAGTGCTGGTACCCGGCCCTGTGGCCATGGGCGAGGGCAACTACCGCGAAATGGCCGGTGTTGATCCTTGGAGAGCCGGCCGCGAGGAGTACGGCAACAACCCTGAAAAGCTGCAGGCCCTGTTCAAGGAAGGCCTGGAGGAGCTGGGCAAGGATTCCAGCGATCTGAGCCAGTACACCCTGACCTACCTGACCATGAACGACAGCTCTCAGGATGCGCAGATCATCGAGTTCATTCAGCAGGCTCTGGAGACCAACCTGGGCGTGAAGATGGAAGTGAAGGTTTCCGCTGACTGGGGAACCTTCCTGAACGACATGGAAGGCGATGAGTGGGATTTCGTGCAGACCGGCTGGTCTCCCGACTACAACGACCCCATGACTTATCTGGATATGTTCGAGACCGGCAACGGCTCCAACCATGGTAAGTATGAGGTTGCCGAGTATGACCAGATGGTGCGCGACGCTTATGCCACCACTGATGAGACCGCCCGTTTCGAGCTTTACAAGCAGATGGAGCAGAAGCTGGCTGACGACATGGCCCTTACTCCCCTGTTCATTCAGGACGTATGGCAGTTCCGCCAGAACAATCTGCGCGGTCTGGGCATTGCCACTATCAACACCAACTGGGAGCCCAAGGGCGTGTATCTCGTTGCTGAGGAATAAGCAGAGCGGGAAGCCTATAAAATGAAATAGTAGGGCGTTTGGGACCTGTGTAAGAATGCCCAAGCCCCTGGTTTGGGAAGCGTGCGGACGGCCGATGGGCTGTCCGCACCTTCTTTCTTTTTGAATGCAGGATTTCACATTGAAAAATTCATTTTCTCTTTGTTTTTGAGAGGAAAGATGTTGCAAAATACGGAAGTTCATGGTATTCTAAGTAAGTATACTTTATTCATAAATCTGAAATTATTGAAGGAGGTGGGGTCATGGCGAAATTTGTCGCGAAGCGTTTTGTTTATATGATCATTACGCTGTTTTTAGTATTTACCGCCACATTCTTTTTGCTGGCGTCCATTCCCGGCAACGCCCTGACTATGAAGATCCACAAGCTGCCTGCCCAGGCGCAGGAGCGCATTCTGCAAAAATACGGATACGATAAATCCGCAGGAGAGCGGTATCTGCTCACTCTGAAAAATGTGGTCACAAAAGGGGATTTCGGCGAGTCCATTGCCAAGTCCGGTGATACGATGGGAAGCATTTTGCAAAAGAGGCTGCCCCCTACGATCCGCCTGAATGTTCAGCAGATGATCGTAGGCGTTACCCTGGGGCTGATCCTGGGAATTATCGCCGCCATGAAACGGGCAAAGGCGCCGGATTTCATTATACTTATTTTCTGTATGTTTATGACCTCGGTACCTTCTCTGGTGATCGCGCTGATTTTACAGCTGACGATGACCGGGCCGGACAGCCTGTTTAACTTACCCATTATCGGCTGGCCCAAGGGAAAGGACCTGTGGTTCGGCGGCTGGAAGTTTACCATATTGCCCACCTTCGCGGGCGCCTTGTTCTATGTGGCGGGTTATGCCCGTACCACAAAAATTGCCATGCTGGATTCTATCTATCAGGAGTGCACCACCACTGCCCGGGCCATCGGTATGTCCGAGACCCAGGTGATGATCCACCATGTGGTGCGCAATTCCTTTATTCCCATTGTTACCTATCTGCCCGGCACCATCGCCGGTGTGCTGTCCGGCTCGCTGTTCATTGAGCGTGTGTTCTCCGTTCCCGGAATCGGCAGTTATTATGTAGAATGCATTACACAGCGCGATGTTCCCATGGTTTTGGGCTTTACGGTATTTTACAGCGCCATTACCATTATTTCCATCTTTGTTTCCGATGTACTCTACGGCATTGTAGACCCGCGCATTAAGCTGATCAGCGGGTCATCCAGGTAAGGGGGGAAAAGCATGAGCACAGAGACTATAAAGAGGCCGGAGGATCGTTTCGCGTTTGTGGATCAGGATACCCTGTACGCCGATGAGATCACCCGGAAGAATATCGGCTTCTGGGCCGATGCCGTTCGGCGGTTTAAGCAGAACAAGGTGGCCATGGTTTTCCTGATCATCCTTCTGCTGCTGGTGGTCATGTCCCTTTTAGGGCCTGTGATTTCCGGCAAGGATTACATCACCATTAACGGACAGGATAAAAACCTGGGGCCCTGCTCTCAGTACTGGCTGGGTACGGATAATATGGGCCGCGATCTGTTCACCCGTTCCTGGGTGGGCCTGAGAACCTCTCTGGTCATTGCCGTTGTAGCCGCCGGGATCCAGCTGATCGTCGGATGCCTGTACGGCGCGATCATGGCCACGATCGGCGGTATTGTAGACGACGTGATGATGCGTATTGTGGAGGTTATCAGCAGTATCCCCAACCTGATTTTGTGTACGCTGCTGCTGGTGGTGTTCGGCAACGGCTATATTCAGCTGCTGTTTGCTCTGAGCATCACCTCCTGGACGGGCACGGCCCGCTTGGTGCGCGGCCAGATCCTGAAGCTGCGGGAAAGCGAATACGTGCTGGCCTCCAAGGCCATGGGCGGCTCCAACATGCACCGCATTTTGAAGCACCTGCTGCCCAATACTCTGGGTCTTTTGATTTTGGAGCTGGCCCAGGCGATCCCCAGCGTGATCTTCTCTGAAACCAGCCTTTCCTTCCTGGGTATCGGCCTGATGCCCCCGAATTTCAGCTTGGGCACCATGCTGCAGCAAGGACAGAGCACCATGAATTTCTATCCCTTCCAGCTGCTTGTTCCCTGCGTGCTGCTAAGCCTGCTGGTGCTTTCGTTCAACGTGGTGGGCGATGCTCTCCGCGACGCGCTTGACCCGCAGCTGCGTAATTGAGGAGGGAAATACAATGGCAGAAGAAAAAGTAATGACTCCCGAGGTGGAGGAAGAAGCCAAGGAAATTGGCAAAAACTGGAAAGCAAATCCCCACAAATGGACTGGAGACCCCAACCAGCCCCTGCTGGAGGTCAAAAATCTGCGGGTCTCCTACAATACCTACGCGGGCGAGGTACAATCTGTCCGCGGCGTGAACTTTGACGTAAAGCACGGCGAAATTTTGGCCGTGATCGGCGAATCCGGCTGTGGCAAAAGCGTAACTGCCCGCACCATTATGTCTTTGATCCGTCACCCTGGCGTGGTCAAGGAGGGAAGCGAGATCATCTTCGAGGGCAAGAATGTGCTTTCCATGTCCAAGAAGGAGCTTTCCCAGTATCGCGGCGGAGACTGCGGCATGATTTTCCAGGACGCCCTTGTGGCGCTGGACCCCACCATGCGAGTGGGCAAGCAGATCATGGAAAACCTGCGGATCCACAGCAAAATGAGCAAAAAAGAGGCCAAGGAGGAAGCCATTCGTCTTTTGGACGTGGTGGGTATTCCCAACGCCGAAACTCGCTTTAAGCAGTATCCCTTTGAATTTTCCGGCGGCATGCGCCAGCGCGCCATGATCGCCATGGCGGTAGCCTGCCAGCCCAAGCTGGTCATTGCCGATGAGCCCACCACGGCCTTGGACGTGACCATTCAGGCGCAGATCATGGAGCTTTTGAAGCGTCTGCGGGACGAGGACGGCACCTCCATTATTCTGATCACGCATGATTTCGGCGTGGTGGCCGGCTTTGCGGATAAGATTGTGGTCATGTATGCCGGCCAGATCGTGGAACGCGGCAGCAGGCAGGAGATCTTCTATCACCCCCAGCACCCCTATACCTGGGCGCTGCTGGGCGCGGTTCCCCGGCTGGATTGGGAAAATAAGCAAATGCTCCGCACCATTCGCGGCACGCCCCCGGATCTGGTGGCGCCGCCCAAGGGCTGCCCTTTTGCCCGGCGCTGTGAGCTGTGCATGAACGTCTGTCTGGAAGAAATGCCTCCGGTAAAGGAATTCCCCGGCGAAGATCCGGAAAATCATGGGCACAGCGCCATGTGCTGGCTCTATGCGGACGACGCTCCGGCGGAGGTTCGGGAAAAGGCCGAGGCTCTGCGGGTGAAAGGAGGAGAAGGCCATGAGTAATGAAGTGGAAAAGACCACTGCCGCGGCTGGCGCAAAGCCGCTTTTGGAGGTCTCTCATTTGAAAAAATACTTCAAGGTGGGCAAAAAACGCACCCTGAAGGCTGTGGACGATGTTTCCTTTCACATCATGCCCGGTGAGACTCTGGGCGTGGTGGGGGAATCCGGCTGCGGAAAAACCACCTGCGGCCGTACCTGTGTGGGCATGTACGATCCCACAGGCGGCACCGTGCTGTATAACGGCAAGAATATTCATGAGCTCAAGGGCGCTGAGAAAAAGGCCTTCACCAAAGAGGTACAGATCATTTTCCAGGACCCTTATGCCTCTCTGAACCCCCGTATGACCGTTGCGGAGATCATCGGCGAGGGCATGGACGTGCATGGGCTGTACACCGGCAAGGAAGAGCGCCAGGAGCGGATCGGCCAGCTGCTTCGCATGGTGGGTCTGAACCAGGAGCACGCCAACCGCTTTATCCATGAATTTTCCGGCGGCCAGCGCCAGCGAATCGGTATCGCCAGGGCCCTGGCGGTAGAGCCGAAGTTCATTTTGTGCGATGAGCCCCTGTCTGCTCTGGACGTGTCCATTCAGGCGCAGATCGCGAACCTGCTGATCCGCTTCCAGAAGGAGCTGGGCCTTACCTATATGTTTATCGCCCACGATCTGGCTATGGTAAAGCATATTTCCGACCGGGTGGCAGTGATGTACCTGGGTTCTGTGGTGGAGCTTGCCTCCGCCGCCGAAATTTACAGCAACCCCCTGCACCCCTACACTGAGGCGCTGATGTCCGCTATTCCCATTGCGGACCCGGATATTGAAGATAACCGCCAGCGCATTATGCTGGAGGGTGAGGTCACCAGCCCCATCGATGTGCCCCCCGGGTGCAAGTTCCAGAGCCGGTGCCCCCGCGCTCAGGAGTGCTGCCGCAAGGACGCTCCCGAACTGAAGGAGGTTTCTCCCGGGCACTTTGTGGCCTGTCACTTTGCCGGAAAATAAGACGGCGGGCTACTAGGGCTTGTTTGAAAAAACGAAAATGCCGTCTTTTCGCCGGTTTTACAACAGACTCTGAGAAGGAGGCCTTTCCTGTATGGAAAAGAAAAAGCGGGCTACCGCTTCCGATGTGGGTCATGACCTGCTGCGCTGCCTGATCGCGGGGATCTTGGTTTCCGCCATTGCCGCGGCGGTAGGAGCCACGCTGGGACTGTTGCTTTTTACGGAGGAAGTGGCTTTTCCGCCTTTGCAGGGAGCGGTCAGCGCCCTAATGCTGGCCGGCAGCTTCAGTATGCTGTGCTCTGCCTTCTTCTTCGCCAAATGGCGCAGGAAAGAGGATTCCGGTATGAGCAAATTCTGGAGCCGGAAATTCCGGTGCTTCAGCTACCAGGTGGGTTTTCTGCTCATCAGTGTGTTCGTTCTGATCCTGGGCTGTGTACTGGATATGGTTCTCCTTGCGCTGTGACATTTTTAGAGATTTTATAAAAATGAAACCCCGCCCTTTCGCTTCGGCAGAAGCGAAAGGGCGGGGTTGTTATGCCTTCATCAGATGCCGGATACTGGGTTTTAGACGCTGGACGGTGGAAAAGAGCAGATACAATGAGCAATTAAGTAATGAAGGACAGGGAAAGAGCAGTAAATGATAGTTTAGCGAACTAGTCGTTAGCTGTTAATAGTTAGTTGTTAGAGAAGAACAAGCCCTCTCTTTTGTCATTCTGAGGAACGAAGTGACGAAGAATCTCGTCCTTAACTCCAGGGCAAAAGGGCAAAAACGAGATTCTTCACTTCGCTCAGAATGACAGGAGGGAGGCGAGCGGATAACCGGTAAATTCCAATTTATCGTACTAACCGCCCCCTTGTCATTCTGAGGAACGCAGAAAGCTATAGCTTTCTCAACGAAGAATCTCGCCCTTAATGCCTGACTAAAAGGGCAAAGGAGCGAGATTCTTCACTTCATTCAGAATGACAAGAAGGATAGCCTCTGAGCTTACCATAAGAAAGCAATAAATTGTAGTTTACAGGCTGGAAAATAGCAGCAACTCTTTCCGCCCCTGAAAGGGGAGGTGGCGCAGCGAAGCCGTGACAGAGGGGTTATAGGACACTGGAAATCCGCATAAAACCTGAGCTTTCTACCTTATCACCACGGAACCCCTCAGTCAGCCTGTGGCTGACAGCACCCCTTTCAGGGGAGCCAAGGGTGCCATGAAAATTATAATTTAGCGTCACTCTTGACTTTCTCGCCTACCGGCTCGGGTGCAAAGCGCAGAAAGCCATGGCTTTCTCGGCGCTTGCCCTGCACCGACCAAGTTGACAAACGAGAACGGGTAGGGCGGTTGCTGAAGCGACAACTGACTTCTCCACTGGAGACCTCCCCCCTCACCGGGACGCACTTTCTCTTCTATCGGCTCGGTTGCTGTGTGCCTATGGGACATGCTCACTCCCCTGATGGTTTTCTCTCATTTTTCTTGCGTTCCTTATGGTCAGAGGATTTATTGATAGAGCTGAGCTTATTTTCTAAAAGACGGACTTTTTTTGTAACAGCGCTCCCTCTTTTCCCGGTTGACTTGCCTTCGGCTTTATGGTAAGGTTATCAGCGGAAAAGGGGGCTTTCACATGGCTGAGATCGTGGAAATTACAGAGTTCGCCGCACCGGAGCTGGATATTTACGCCCGGCTTACGGAAAACCAGTTGCTGAACCGGGCGGATCCGGAAAACGCGCTGTTTGTGGCGGAAAGCCCGCTGGTCATCGGCAGGGCGCTGGACAGCGGGTGCGTTCCGGTCTCCTTTTTGATGGAACGGAAGCACGCCGAGGGAAAGGGGAAGGAGCTTCTGCTCCGCTGCGGGGAAATTCCCGTGTTTGTGGCGGAAAAGGAGGTGCTTTGTCAGCTTACCGGCTTCCACCTGACCCGGGGCATGCTCTGCGCCATGCGAAGGCCGAAGCTGCCCTCCGTGCGGGAGATCTGCGAAAACGCCCGGCGGATCGCCGTGCTGGAAAATGTGATGAACCCTACCAATATCGGCGCTATTTTCCGTTCCGCAGCCGCGCTGAACATTGACGCCGTGCTGCTGACCAACGCCGGCAGCGATCCCTTATATCGCCGGGCCGCCCGGGTGAGCATGGGCACGGTATTTCAGGTACCCTGGACGTATCTGCCGGAGGAGCGGCCCTGGCAGGAGCTGTTACAGGAGCTGGGCTTCCAAACGGTTGCCATGGCCCTGCGGGAGGACTCCCTGAGCATTGAGGATCCCCGGCTGGCGGCGGAAAGGAAGCTGGCCATTGTTCTGGGCACCGAGGGAGACGGTCTTGCGCCGGACACCATTGCCCACTGCGATTACACCGTGCGCATTCCCATGTCTCACGGGGTGGATTCCTTAAACGTAGCAGCTGCCAGCGCCGTGGCGTTTTACGAGCTGACGAAGTAGATGAGAAGGCATGTTGCAAAATGCGATCGCGGGTATCGTGAGCAATTAGGAATGAGAAATGAGCAATTAAGTTCAAGGGCATTGCAAACAGCGCTCGGCTGCAAGCAGCACAGACATTGTAACTAACACAAGCGTTGTGACCAACACAAGCGTTGTGACCAACGCTGGTAAATTGGAATTTACCGGTTATCCGCTCGCCTCCCTCCTGTCATTCTGAGCGAAGTGAAGAATCTCGTTTTTGCCCTTTTGCCCTGGAGTTAAGGACGAGATTCTTCGTCACTTCGTTCCTCAGAATGACAAAAGAGAGGGCTTGTTCTTCTCTAACGACTAACTATTAACAGCTAACGACTAGTTCGCTAAACTATAATTTAACGGTTTCCTTGTGGTCGGGTAAGAAATTATCTTCCCGCACCAAGTAGGGACACGAGTGCCTGCGGCGGCTGGCCGCAAACTACAATTCATCGTACTAACTGCCCTCTTTGCCATTGCTGAGCAAAAAGCGAAGTAAACTCCGCTTTCCCGGCGAAGGATCTCGACCTTATTTCCTGGGAAAAGAACCAAAGGGCGAGATTCTTCATAAAGAAAGCAAAGCTTGCCTTGCTTTTTGTTCAGTAATGACAGGAGGGAAGCGAACACCTTGACGCCAATTTCAATTTCTGCTGATTTTCTTTTGCTTTTTTCTTGCATGAAAGCATCTGAATCACATAAGGAGGTTTTTTTACTGCGCAACAGTGCTGCCGCTGTCCAGCGTCTAGAATCCAAAAGGAAATTGAAAATCATTTTTCATTATAATGTTGATATTACAAAATAAACGGGGTAAAATAAGAGTATAAATTTAATTAGGAAAAGGTGATGTTAGTCCGGCGTACCAGATGCTACACGATCAGTAACATGGGTATGACTGGCAAAGAGTAGATAAAATCAATTCAATAGGGAAAGAAAAAGCTGTGTAACAGTTTACTTTTTGTACCTAATGCTTGATTTTATTTTACTCTTTAACTAATCGTCTTTCAAAAGATTAGCCGTAGAGTAAAAGCTACGGCTTTTTCTTTTGCACAGAAAAGGAGAAAAAATGAATCACAATCTCATTGCATCGTTAAGAAAACCTTCTATTTACACAAAGTCAACGGCTGAGTTTTGGAATGATGAATACATTTCAAAGCAAATGCTCAAAGCGCACTTAGACCCGGACTTTGATGGAGCAAGCAGAAAATTAGATTTTATTGAAAAATCCGTTGCGTGGATTACAGAACAGATCCCGCCTGCCGATTATCCTTTGCTTCTTGATGTTGGGTGCGGCCCGGGGATATATGCTGAGCGGTTTGCCCAAAGGGGGTATCACATTACCGGAGTAGATTTTTCAAAACGCTCTATTGACTATGCGCAACGATCCGCTTTCAGCAGGAAGTTAGATATTTCATACGTGTATCAAAACTACTTGGAAATGGATTTGAATAAGAGCTTTGATTTTTGTACCATGATATATTGCGATTACGGCGCGCTGTCAACCAAGGACAGACAAGTAATTATGAAAAAGATTCATCATCATCTGAAGCCCGGTGGGAAATTGTTATTAGATGTATTTTCCATGACAAAGTTCTGGAATTTTCAAGAGCGGCAAACTTGGGAAATATGCCCTAACGGTGGTTTTTGGCGTCCAGATGAATATATGGTGTTGAGTGGATTTTACAAATACTTAGACAATGTAGCACTGGATTTCATAACGGTTGTTTCAAAAGGGGAAGTAACTCCCTACTATTTGTGGAATACATATTTCTCAAAGGAAAGTTTAATACAAGAAGCGGAAAGCGTTGGTTTTAAGATATGTGGGCTGTTTAGTGATGTTGCCGGGCGCAGCTATCGATCTGAAAGTGACACGATCGCAATCATTCTGGAGAAATAGCAGCTCTGAAAATGCAGCTTCACAAAACTCGAAAAAACGCGCTCAGAGAGCTTCGAAAGGAACGCGGGCAACGTCCTTGTCTTGTCATTACTGAACAAAAAGCAAGGAGAACCTTGCTTTCTCGGTGAAGAGTCTCGTTCTTCGAGCCTTTTTGAAGGGCTTTACGGGCGAGATTCTTCGTTGCTTCGTTCCTCAGAATGACAAAGGAGGGGGCTTATTATTCTCTAACAACTGAGGACTTATGGGTAACAATCTGCATGGAAAATTGGAATTTAGTGGTTATCCGCTTACTTTCCATCTGTCATTACTGAACAAAAAGCAAGGAGAACCTTGCTTTCTCGGTGAAGAGTCTCGTTCTTCGAGCCTTTTTGAGGGGCTTTAAGGGCGAGATTCTTCGTCGCTTCGTTCCTCAGAATGACAAAGGAGGGGGCTTATTATTCTCTAACAACTGAGGACTTATGGGTAACAATCTGCATGGAAAATTGGAATTTAGTGGTTATCCGCTTACTTTCCATCTGTCATTACTGAACAAAAAGCAAGGAGAACCTTGCTTTCTCGGTGAAGAGTCTCGTTCTTCGAGCCTTTTTGAAGGGCTTTACGGGCGAGATTCTTCGTTGCTTCGTTCCTCAGAATGACAAAGGAGGAAGTTTACCCTTCTCTAACGACTAACAACTAACGGCTAACAACTAATACGCTAAACTACAATTTACCTGTTAATTTCCTTTTGTCTTCTTTTTCGCTGCTATGCAGCGCCACCGCCGTCCGGCAGCCTTCTCAGCGGAAATTTTCTGCTGGTTTCCTTCATTGCCCGGGAGACCTCTTCCGGGAGCTCTCCGTGCAGCTGGCGCAGCCCCAGCACGATCGCGCCCATGACGGGCTCGTATTCCGCTTCCACAATATCGGCCTTCGGCGCCAGCCGCAGGATTTCTTCCTTGACTGTTTCCTGGAACTGTCGGAACCGGCACTTGAAAATGCTGCCTGAAAGCACCACGTCCACAGGCTCTTCGGCAATCCCCATTTTTTGCAGGCGCGCCGTCAAATACCCCGCTATGGTCCTGCCGAAGTGCTTCCAGATCTCCCCGGCCACCCGGTCTCCGGCCAAAGCCTCCTCCTCCAGAATGAGGGGGAGCCGCAAGTATTCCCGGCTGCTGATTTTTTCCTTTACCCGCAGGAAAAGCAGGTCGTCCACACTTTTCGTCTGAAAAAAATCCAGCAGTCTTTTTGTCAGGCTGGTGTCTGGAAGCAGGCCCATATGGGAATCAAACACGGCCTGTACCGCTCTTTTTCCCAGGCTTCCGCCGCCCTGGTATTCGTCTGGAATGTAAAAGCCGTAGGCAAAGCTTTCCTGTCCGTTTTGCACGGCGCAGTTTAACCCGGAGCCGGCGCATAAAATGCCGCAGCGGCTTTTTCCCGTGGCCGCGCGCATGGCGATGATGCAGTCATTTACCACGGTGTTCTTCGCCCGGGGAAAGTATTTTTGAAGCTCCGCTTCTAACAGCTCAGCTTCGTAATCCCAGTCGATCCCAGTCAGGCCGCCCACTGTCGCCGTTATGTTTTCCCGCCGCAGCCCGGCGTGCGCAAGGGCACGGTCGGAAGCCTCCAGAATGGCCTTTACCGCATAGGCGAGGCCTTCGCTGGAATGGCAGGCCCCGTAGCTTTCCCCCATGCCCAGGATCCTTCCCCGCTCGTCCGATACGATGGCGTGGGTCTTGCTTCCTCCCTGATCGATCCCCAAAATATATTTCATAGGAGTTCTCCCGGCTTACAGATGAAATTGGGGCAGGTATTCCCTGTTGGCCTCCAAAAGCTCCGGGACCAGCTTTTCCACATACTCCCACTGCCGCACCAGCGGGTGAGCCAGCAGGGCAAGCTTCATTTTGCGGAGATCGCCCTCTACCGCGGCCTCTACCGCAAGCTGTTCATAGTTTTTCACCGCCGCGATCAGGCCCCAGCACATTTCCGGAACCTTCGCCACATGCAGGGGCTGCATGCCGGTTTTATTCACCAGGCACCCGATCTCCACCACCGCGCTGTCCGGCAGGAAGGGGACCGCGCCCTGGTTCGGCACGTTCACTACCATTTTGGTATCCACATTGTTATACACCGCGTTCACAAAGCTCATGGCCACCTCGGAATAGCCGCCTCCGCCTCTCTTGGCCAGGGCCGCGGGCTTGTGGCAGTTCGTCTTGTCCCCGTAGGCGGCAAAGACCTCTTTTTCCAGCTCCTGTACATATTCCCCTCTGGTTTGGGGGGCTTTTTTGCAGCGCGCCACCCGTTCATCGGTGTGGAAATACCATTGCAGATAGGGGCTTGGGATCACGCCCAGGAGCTTGATCAGCTCCAGATCCACATCTCCGTTTTCCGCCGCGATCTTCAGGAATTCCTCCTCCGTGGCCGGACGGCCATTCAGAGTGATGTTGCTGATGAAATTCATATGGTTCAGGCCCACATAGTCGTACTGCACCTGCTCATAGGGGACGCCCAGGGCCGCCTTTGCCCACATCTTCGGGAAGATGCCGCCGGAACAGAAGCCGGCAATGCGGGCCTTGGTGTACCTTGTCACGGCCTCTGTCACCAGCCCGGTAGGGTTGGTATAGTTGACCAGCCACCCCTCGGGAGCCTCCTGCTCCATTTTTTTCGCGACCTCCAGCATTACCGGAATGGTGCGGAAGGCCTTCATCATACCGCCGGCGCCTGTTGTTTCCTGCCCCACCAGGCCGTACCGCATGGGGATCTTTTCGTCCTTTACCCGCTGTTTGTTGCCTCCGACCCGGATCTGGGTATCGGCAAAATCCGCCCCGTAAAGCGCTCGGCTTAAATCGGTGGTACTTTTGATCTCCAGGGAAAGCCCCAGCTTTTCCGCAAATCTTCCGCAAAAGCCCTCCATGATCTCCAGGCGCTTTTCATCGATGTCATAGAGCATCAGTTCCCGTACCGGAAGCTGTTCCCTGCGAAGGGCCATTTCCTCCAGCAGCTCCGGCGTGTAAGAGCTTCCTGCTCCTACAATGGTAAATTTCATTCCCTGCATGCTTTGTTCCTCCCTTTGAAAAACATTCGGAAATTCTGCCTGATTTTTACAGGGTGAACCTGCCGGAAGTCCACCCGCCATACTCACGATCCATTATAGCCGATTGTTTCCCGAAAATCTACAGCAAAACAGTGAAAAAAGAGAGCACAAAAGCAAGTGACGCTGTGAATAGAAAGCGCCTGTATTTGCCCCAAATACGCTATTTATGATTTTTCAAATAAGCTTTAACTTTCTGTTTTCCAAAAATTGATCCAGGTTGTCAGAAAAAATGAAGAGTGAAAAAGTAAAAATCGGTAAGCTTCGTTTTGAAGCTTACCGATTTTTGGTGGGGACAACAGGACTCGAACCTGTGACCTCCTACGTGTGAAGCAGGCGCTCTAACCAGCTGAGCTATGCCCCCGTAACAAGAATATAGTATAGCAGGTTCCCGTCGGTAAGTCAAGAGTTGGGGGAGGAAAATCTTTCTTTTTGTTGTAGATATTACAATGACGAGCGACAAGAAGGGATAAAAAAGGTGACGAACAGGAAGAAAATATGCCAGGGTCCAGTTGGCAGGACCGAACCGAAAGCAGGTGTCCCTATTTGCTATGAAATTGAGTGCGTTTGACCCGGCAGCGGTGCTGAATTTACCAACCACCCCACCTCTTCCGGCCGCCAGACTCTTTTGAGAACTCCTGAAGGAGCCGGAGATCCGCCGCAAGCCGGTCCGTCCCTACACTCCGCGGCACGGGGGCAAAATCGGGTGCAGCCACCGGAAGGATAACAAAATTTTCCCTTTTGTCCTCTTAATTGGCTCTCCCCGAAGCTTCTCCTCGACTCCTTTGCTCTTTTTGTAACTCATCATTGACCTACAGCCGGGACTTTTTCCGGGCGGAAGGCGAGTTGACTTTATCCGGGCCCCGTGCTATCATGGCCCTGTTGGCCGGGTGTTCGCCCGGCTGTCCGGCGGAAGCGGGAAAATCAGCTTGAAAGAGGGCAAATAAATGAGAAAAATCATCGTCAACGCTTTGGAGAAGAAAAGCAGGATCAACAAAAACATCTACGGCAATTTTTCCGAGCATTTGGGCCGCTGCGTTTATAACGGCCTGTTCGTGGGAGAGCATTCCGATATTCCCAACGTCAACGGGATGCGCACCGATGTGGTGGAGGCGCTGAAGAACATCAGGCTTCCCGTTCTGCGCTGGCCCGGCGGCTGCTTTGCCGACGAGTACCACTGGAAGGACGGTATCGGCCCCAGAGAAGGACGGAAGCGCATGGTGAATACCCATTGGGGCGGTGTGACAGAGGATAATTCCTTCGGCACCCACGAGTTTCTGGAATTCTGCCGTCAGGTGGGCTGCGAGCCTTACATCAACGGCAATGTGGGCAGCGGCACCGTGCAGGAGATGAGCGAATGGGTGGAATACATGACCTTTGACGGCGTATCTCCCATGGCGGAGCTTCGGGAAAGGAACGGCCGCAAGGAGCCCTGGAAGATAAAATACTTTGGCGTGGGCAACGAAAGCTGGGGCTGCGGCGGCAATATGCGGCCGGAATATTATGCCGACGAGTTTCGCCGTTACCAGACCTATTGCAGAAACTATGGCGATAACCGGCTGTTTAAGATCGCCTGTGGCCCCAGCGACGGAGATTATGACTGGACGGAAAAGCTGATGAAGATCGCCGGGAACTACATGGACGGACTTTCCCTGCACTATTACACCGTTCCTACCGGCGATTGGAACGACAAGGGCGCCGCCACCGGCTTTACCGAGGCGGAGTATTACGCCACCCTGAAGACGGCCGGCCGCATGGAAGAGCTGGTCGCCCGTCACAGTCAGATCATGGACAGGTACGATCCCGCTCACAAGGTGGGGCTTGTCGTGGACGAGTGGGGTACCTGGTACAATGTGGAGCCGGGAACTAACCCGGGCTTCCTCTATCAGCAGAACACCATGCGGGACGCCATGGTGGCCGCCCTGACGCTCAACATCTTCAACCGCCACAGCGACCGGGTGGTCATGGCCAACATCGCCCAGCTGGTAAACGTGCTTCAGTCCGTGATTCTCACAGAGGGCGGCAAAATGGTGCTTACCCCGACTTATCACGTTTTCGATCTGTACAAGTGCCATCAGGACGCCACCCTGTTGGGCTGTTTTGCGGAAAGCGGGATCGTAGAGGGCGTTGCCGATCTCTCTGTTTCCGCCTCGGAGGACAGCGAGGGCACAGTCCATATTACAGCGGCGAACCTGAACGCCGGGGAAGCCTGCCCGGTGGAGATCCAGTTGCTGGGGAAGGAAACCGACAGCGCGGCCGGAAGGCTGCTGACAGGCGGTATGGGCGCTTATAACGACTTTGACCACCCCCATGACGTACAGATCACGGCGCTTGATGAGATAGAGCTGGAAGCGGGCAGGGCACGTTTCACGCTGCCCCCCTGTTCTGTGGCGGAGATCGCCCTGAAATGAACCGGAGAGTATGCAGGCGCTGTCTGCTGAAGGAGCTGGACGGGGAATACTTTCAGTCCGTCTACCGGTACATCGAAAGCATTCCATTAGAACAGAAAACGCCGCCGGAGGAGTATCGCCGCCGTCTGGAGCTTTGCAAGGCCTGCGGCCAGCTGCAAAACGGCATGTGCGCCCAGTGCGGCTGCTTTGTGGAGGTTCGGGCGGTAAAAAAGAAAATGGGCTGCCCGGTGGGAAATTGGAGCGGCATAGAATAGGATGCGGAAAGGAGCTTGAAGCAGGCAATACTTTTTAGCAATAAAGTTCCCTTTGAATGCCGGATAAACAGCGAGGTACTGCCGGGAATGGATGAACCCGCAGCTCTTCAGCCCCAACATACCGGCTGCCGGGCGCGCCTGCCAAATGGGTCATGGGGCGGTCTGCATACAGGAAAGACCGCCGGCGGCGGACAACTTTTCTTCCTTTTGAATACCATAAGAGTGGGGTATCGAGCATATACTCCAACAGAAAGAAAAGGAAGAAGGTGTAAAACAGCAGTATGGCAGCATTACCGGTAACAGGCATTGATATTTCCGAATTCAACGGCGATGTTGATATTGCCGCTCTGAAGGGGCAGATCGGGTTCGCGATCATTCGCTGCGGCTATGGCAGCGATTATTCCAATCAGGACGACAGCCAATATGAGGCCAATGTAAGAAAATGCGAGGCGGCCGGACTTCCCTACGGAGTGTATCTCTATTCCTATGCCAAAAATACGGCTATGGCGGAAAGCGAGGCGGCCCATACCCTGCGCCTGCTTCAGGGCAAGCGCCCGCTGTACGGTGTGTGGTATGACGTGGAGGACAGCTCTCTGCCCACGGGAGAGCAGCTGATCGACAACTGCGTGACCTATTGCAGGGCCATCGAAAAAGCCGGATATTACTGTGGGATCTACGCTTCCCTGTATTGGATGGAAAACCGGCTGAACAGCCCTCGGCTGGATCCTTTCGACAAGTGGATCGCCCAATGGAACGACACCCTGGACTATGAGGGCCCCTTCGGCATTTGGCAATACACCAATAACGGGCTCTTAAACGGCAGAAGATTTGACATGGACCGGGCCTACAAGGACTATCCGGCGATCATTGAAGGAATGGAGGGAACAGATATGACGAGAGACGAAGTGGCGCAGCTTGCCAGGCAGGAGGCGCAGAAGGTGGTGGCGGAAAACGAAAACCGCTATAAAACGGTGGATTCCGTGCCCAGATGGGCCAGAGAAGCGGTACAGCAGGTCTATGATGATTTAGAGCTTACGGGTACGGAAAATAAGGAGAACGGCACTATCAGGATCGACGCCAGCCCAACCTATGTGCGGGCGCTGTATGTGATCGCGAAGGTGCTGGACCGCATGGACGAAAAGGAAACGCAAAAGCTTGCGGAAGAAATTCAGCAGGAAGAAGCGGCGGAACAGGAAGAGGCAGAGGAAGCAATGGAAGCGTCTGAAGAAGCAGAGAAATAAAAATACTGTTAACAGCCTTTAAACGCTGCCGCCTGGATCGTTTCAGGCGGCAGTTCCTTTTAAAGGATATTTTGGGGAAAAGGACAGAAAATCGTTGTGGAACAGTTGACAAGAAAAGGGGAGAGGAGTAAGATAAGGAGCGTTGGTTTTCAAGGGGCCGAAAGGGGAGCGTACCGCCTGTGCTTACAAGTTCAGGAGAACTGCCCGGAAGGACTTTTTGTTTTTTGACAGGATAAAAATGGGAAAAAGGTGTTCAAAATGACAGAGCTGTTATGTATTTCCGTTGCGCTGGTAGTGGGCCTGATGATGACTCGCCTGCTCAAGCGTTTGCATTTGCCCGATGTTACGGCATATCTGATCGCCGGTGTGCTGCTGGGGCCCTGCCTGTTGGGGCGGCTGGGGATCACGGGCATCGGTTTTACCTCCTTTGAGCAGGTAGAGGTGCTTTCGCCCATTTCCGATGTGGCGCTGGGCTTTATCGCTTTTGCTATCGGCAGTGAATTCCGCCTTTCCTCCCTGCGCTCTACCGGCGGTTCGGCGGTGGTAGTAGGTATTTTCCAGGCTGTGACCGCCACGGTTCTGGTAGACGTTGCGCTGCTGGTCGTTCATATTTTCCTGGGCGATAAATTGCCGGTTTCGGCGGCAATCACCCTGGGAGCCATTGCCGCCGCTACCGCCCCCGCCGCCACCCTGATGGTGGTACGGCAGTATAAGGCCAAGGGTCCCGTTACGGATATCCTGCTGCCTGTGGTGGCGCTGGACGACGCCGTGGGCCTGGTGATCTTCGCCATTTCCTTCGGCGCGGCTCAGGCCATGACCACAAACGAGGCCAGCGCGGTTTCCATTATTGCCGAGCCGCTGCTGGAGATCGTGCTTTCCCTGCTGCTTGGCGCGCTGCTTGGCTGGGTGCTCACCTTTATGGAAAAGTGGTTCCGCTCCAACCGCAACCGCGTGGCAATGATCGCGGGATTTGTGGTGCTGGCGGTGGCCCTTTCCATGTCCTCCCTTCAGTTCGGGGGAGTGCACATGAAGTTTTCCTCCCTGCTGGTGTGCATGATGCTGGGGACCGTGTTCTGCAATACCTGTCCCACCTCGGAGGACCTGATGAACCGGGCGGATAAATGGTCCGCGCCTTTGCTTACCCTGTTTTTTGTGCTCAGCGGCGCGGAGCTGCGGCTGGACGTGTTTCAGGATCTGGCCACTGTGGGGATCGGTCTGGTGTACATTCTTTCCCGCTCTGTGGGAAAATACCTGGGCGCGCGGGCCAGCAGCCGAATGGCCCACTGTTCCCCGGCAATTCAGAAGTATCTTGGTATTACACTGCTGCCCCAGGCCGGTGTGGCTTTGGGCATGGCCTCTCAGGTGGGGGCTTTGGGGGAGATCGGCTCCACCATTCGCAGCATCGTGCTGTTCGGCGTGCTGATCTACGAGCTGGTAGGCCCCACGCTGACAAAGCTGGCGCTGACTGCCGCCGGAGATATCCAGCCTAAGGAAGAAACTGCCGCTTCTGTAAAAGCTTGAAGTAGAATAAATATGTGATAGAAGACAGAGGACTGAAAGCAGAAAAGCTTTCAGTCTTTGTTTTTTTGCTGTCTATCTTGCTTCCTTCTGGAAAATGATGTAAAATAAACAAAATAAAATAAAACCGGAAGAGGGGTATCTATGAACGTGGTGGAGGTAAGCCGGGAAATCAGCCGTCTGGTTCGGTATGGGCTGCAAAAGGGGCTTTTGGCCCCGGCGGACGAGGCGTACGCAGTGAACAGGCTGTTGGCCGTGCTGGGCGCGGCTTCCTTTGAAAAGCAGGAGGTGGAAGAAACGCTGCCCTATCCGGCGGAGCCCCTGGAGCGGCTGTGCGATCACGCGGCGGAGCAGGGGCTGCTTTCCCCCGATACCCGGGACGCCAGGGATCAGCTGGATACGGAGCTGATGAACTGCCTCATGCCCCGCCCCTCTGAGGTGATCGAAAAATTTTACGCTTTGTACCGGCGGGACAAAAAGGCTGCTACCAATTACTATTACGGCTTGAGCAAGGCCTCCAACTATATCCGGGTGGACCGGGTGGAACGGGACCGAAAGTGGACGGCCCCCACGCCCTATGGAGATCTGGTCATCACCATTAACCTTTCCAAGCCCGAAAAGGACCCCAAGGCCATCGCGGCGGCCAAGAACGCCCCGCAGACCGGCTACCCCAAGTGTGCCCTGTGCCGGGAAAACGAGGGCTTTTCCGGCAGCCCCAATCAGGCGGCCCGGGCAAATCACCGGCTGATCCCCCTGACGCTGTGCGGCGAACCTTGGTTTTTACAGTATTCCCCCTATGTTTATTACAACGAGCACTGTATCGTGCTGAGCGCGGAGCACCGCCCCATGAAGGTGAGCAGGGCTTCCTTTGAGCATTTGCTGGATTTTGTTACGGTGCTGCCCCATTACTTTATCGGCTCCAACGCCGACCTTCCCATTGTGGGCGGCTCTATCCTGTCCCACGATCATTTCCAGGGAGGAAGCCATGAGTTCCCCATGGCCAAGGCCCCTTTGCGGGAAAGCCTTTCCTTTCCTGGCTTTGCGGAGGTGGAGGCGGGGATCGTCAACTGGCCCATGTCCGTGATCCGCCTGCGCAGTGAAAAGAAAGAGGCGCTCATAGAGCTGGGGGACCGTATTTTACAGGCCTGGCGGGGCTATTCCGACAAAAGCGCCGGCATTTTGGCCTTTACCGGCGATACGCCCCACAACACCGTCACGCCCATTGCCCGCCGCAGGGGAGAAGCCTTCGAGCTGGATCTGGTGCTGCGGAACAACCGCACCACAGAGGAGCACCCGATGGGGCTGTTTCACCCTCACGGGGAGTACCACCATATCAAAAAAGAAAATATCGGCCTCATCGAGGTGATGGGCCTTGCCATTCTGCCGCCCCGGCTGCTTTCTGAGATGAAGCTGATGGAGGAGGCCCTCTCCGCCCCGGAGCAGGCGGAAAAGATCTTTTTACGCCCGGAAATGGAAAAGCACCTGGCCTGGTACAGGGAGCTGAAGGCCGCGGGCGTTACGGCGGAAACCGCGGAAAAGGCCGTTCAGGACAGCATTGGCGAAATTTTCGGGAAGATCCTGGGCAACGCCGGAGTCTACAAGGATACCGAGGAGGGCAGAAAGGCCTTTCGGCGGTTCTGCGAAAGCGTATGAGAGAACGAAACGCCGGGCTGGGGGAATGGCTGTTACAGCTGCTTTTTCCCGCCCGCTGTTTGTTTTGCGGAGCGCTGGTTCCGCCGGAGGAAAACCATCCCCTTCGCAATGTCTGCGAGGCGTGCGAAAAAGAACGGCTGCAAACGCCTCTTCTCCGGCGGTACAGTCTGCCGGGAGCGGGAGAAGCGGGCTTTTCCGTTTTTTCCGCCGCGGCCTATGAGGGCGGCTTTCGGAAAACGCTGTACCGGTTTAAGTTTCGGGGAGAAAAGAGCCTTTCCAAGCCCCTGGGAAAGCTTTTGGCGGAAACGGCCAGGCAAACCGGACAGAGCTTTGACGGCGTGGCCTGGGTGCCTATGACAAAGGCCAAAAAGAGAAAGCGGGGCTATGACCAAAGCGAGCTTTTGGCAAGGGAGGCGGCGAAGACGTTGGGTCTTCCCTGTCTGCCGCTTTTGGAAAAGAGGAAGGAAACGGAGACTCAGCACCAGCTTCCCCGGCGGCAGCGGCTTTCCAATGTAAAAAATTCCTATGAGGCAAGGCCCGAGGCACGGGGAAAGGCGTTGCTTCTGGTAGACGATATCGTCACTACAGGCGCTACCCTGCGGGAGTGCGCGAAAGCGCTGTACGAAGCCGGTGCGGCGAGAGTAACAGGCCTGTGCGCGGCAGACTGCGCGGCGGTAAGAACAGAGGAGGAAGGAAGCCTATGATCCATCGGTTTTCCCGGGAGGAATTGCTTTTGGGCCCGGAAAAGCTTCAAAAGCTAAAGGCCTCCCGCGTGGCCGTATTCGGCGCGGGGGGCGTGGGCGGCTACGCCATAGAGGCCCTGGCCCGCAGCGGGATCGGCGCGCTGGATCTCATTGACGGCGATACCGTAAGCCTGACAAACATCAACCGCCAGCTGTTTGCCCTGGAAAGCACCCTTGGCATGCAAAAGGTGGAGGCGGCCGCCCGGCGGGTAAAAGAGATCAATCCCGATTGTGAAGTCGGGGCCTATCCCCTGTTTTTCACGGCGGAAACGGCAGAGAAATTCGATTTTTCCCGGTACGACTATGTGGCGGACGCCATCGATACCGTCACCTGGAAGCTGCTGCTAATCTCCCGGGCAAAGCAGGCGGGAGTGCCGGTGATCTCCTGCATGGGAACCGGAAATAAGCTGGATCCCATGGCCTTTCGGGCGGCGGATATTTCGGAAACCGCCGTGTGCCCCCTGGCAAGGGTGATGCGCAGGGAACTGAAAAGGCGGGGGATTTGTGGGGTAAAGGCGATATTTTCCACAGAAGAAGCAAAAACGCCCCTGCCTGTGGAGGCAGGGGACGAAAAGGGCATGGGCGGCGCCGGGGAAAGCCGCACCGCCACGCCGGGAAGCCTGGCCTTTGTACCTGCCGCCGCGGGCCTGCTGCTGGCGGCGGAGATCGTGAAGGAACTGACAAAAACTGCCTGAAGGGAAGAACAAAATGAAAAAGGTGTTTCTCATTCAAGTGCTCTGTCTGCTGGTGCTGGTATTGGGCGTGCTGCTTCTGGGGATCGAGATCTTTTGGAAGCATCCGATGGACCCGGACCGGATCACTCTCTTTGCGGTATTCACAGGCGCGGGCCTGCTTGGAACCTGCGGCTGCGCTTTGTGGAGGGTGGTTTTTCAACAGAAAAAGCAGTAGAAACGGAAGGATTACGGAGAGCTTTTTACAGCCAGGAAATTTTGTCGCTGCTTTGGGCCGGCAGAAAGCCGATCCGGCCTAAAATGGGCAGTAAAGCGGCAAACAGCACCGCCAGCATCGCCGTTTGGATCGGAAGCATTACCACGTTTTTTACGAGACTCGCAGAAGCATAGTAGAGATATCCCTTTCCGTACAGGATTGCGCTCCACAGGGCCCCCAGGGTGACGTTCAGAATATTGGTGGAAAGCTTCGCCAGGAAAATGCGAAGGATCGTTACCCTTGCGCGGTACAGAAACAGAGCGTACAGCAGCGTGCCAAGCATGGTGGTGAGAGTATAGCCCGGGAAATACGGCCCGGTGGGGTGGAGGAAAAAGGAAATGGTATCTTCAGCCGCCCCAAATACCAGGGCGTTTACAGGCCCCCCGACCATACCGCAGAGAGCTCGGGCTAAAAAGCCCCAGGAAACCCGCACCTTATCCCCAATGGGAATGGAAGGGATCAGGGAAAGCGCCAGACAGGCGGCGATCATCACGGCGGAAAAGGCCAGGGTGGGAAGCTTGGCAAAATCTCTTAGAGCGGTTTGCCAATACGAACGGGAAAAAGGGTGCTTGTAGAGCATAAAAAATACCTCCTGAAATGTGGATTCGGCAGTTTACCCCGGCAGAAAAATTCTGCTTCGGAGCTATGCCGCACAACAGGAGGAAAAATCCGGTTCCGCAGCAGCGGGATGCGGGCGGCGCACTGCAAGCGAAAAAAACGGAACACGCTTTTCCGGCTTTTCGTCCGGCGGACAACTCCCCGTTCCGCCGGCACTGCTCCCAAAAGGGAAACACACGCCGCCCTACTCTGCCTATGTTCTGCCAGTATAGCACAGGAGAAGGGAAAAGGCAATGGGGAATTAGTAGTTAGTTATGAGTAGTTAGTTGTTAGAGAAGGGCGCATAGTTAAGTTAATGAGCAATTTAAGGATAAGGGCACAGTTTGATAAATTAGAATTTATCTGCCCTTTGCCTCCCCTTATTTATAGAGGGGAAACAAACTGCTTCGCAGTCTGCGGGGACCGCCGGACGGCGGTGGAAGGGATAGTCACACGCAGAAAGTATAAAATCGCTAGTTAGAATCCCCTCAGTCACGGCGAAGCCGTGACAGCTCCCCTTGCTTGCAAGGGGAGCCTAAAGGGAGTTAAACTATAATTTATCAGCTTGCCTCCGGTCGGGTCAGAAACTACTCTCCCGCACTGAGCAGGGGCACGAGTGCCTGCGGCGTGGACGCCGCTATCAGAAAAGAAAAGAGGAAAAAGGAAATGAACAGGAAAACAGGGAAACGGATTACGGCGGCGGTGCTGACGCTGGTGCTGCTTTTGGGAATGGCTGGTACCGCGCCTCCGGCGCGGGCGGCGGCGAAGAAACTTGCGGCCATTACCTTTGACGACGGCCCCGGGCCGTATACTGATCGCCTGCTGGACGGGCTGAAGGCGAGAGGGGTAAAGGCCACCTTTTTTATGCTGGGCAGCCGGGCGGAGGCTTACCCTGAGGTGGTAAAGCGTGTGTACCGGGAAGGCCACCAGGTGGCAAACCACAGCTACGGTCACCCGGATCTGACCACCCTTTCCGACGCCGGCGTGAGAAGCCAGATCCAGACCACCAATCAAATTCTGGACCGGGCCTGCGGCAAGGGGACAAGCTATCTGGTGCGTTCCCCCTACGGCAGTGAAAACAGCCGCACCCGTTCCCTGATCGGTGCGCCTTTGATCTTCTGGTCAGTGGACCCGCTGGACTGGAAGTACCGAAACGCGGAAACGGTGAAACAGAATATTCTGCGGGATACCTTCGATGGGGCCATCGTGCTGGTTCATGATATCCACTCCACCAGTGTGGACGGGGCCCTTGCCGCCATCGACGCCTTAAAAAGCAGAGGCTATGAGCTTGTTACGGTGCGGGAGCTTTTCCGCCGCCGGGGAAAGGCCCTGCAAAAGGGGGCGGATCACTATAGCTGCAAGCCCACCGGGAAGGACCTTGGCCCGGTCAAGGCCCCGGTGATCACAAACGAGGCGGAAAGTGGAAGGCTGAAGATCACGATCACCGCCCAGGCGGGGGCGCGGATCTATTATTCCATAGATGGCTCCGCACTAAACGGGGAAAGCAAGCGGTATACCGGGCCGTTTTATGCGGATTCGCCCTGTACGGTGCGGGCTGTGGCGGCTTTCGATATGAACGGAAGCCGCAGCGAGGAGGCTATGGCGGCGATCACCAGGCCAACGGCCAAAGCGCCCCGGATCCAGGTGGAAAACGGTGTCCTGACCTTGAAAAATGTCACCGAGGGCGCAAGGGTGTTTTACACCCTGGACGGCACGGCCGCCACCACGGCCTCCACGGAATACACAGGGCCGGTGGAGCTTTCCCCCGGCACGGTGATCTCCGCCTGCGCCGGCGGAGGGGAGCTGCTTTCCAGCGGGGAAGCACGGGCGGTGTATTCCCACCGGGGCAATTTCTTCCGGGATATTTTTCCTGGCCAGTGGTATTACAGCGATGCGGACAGAGCGGTTTCCGAAGGCTACCTCTACGGCATGGGAGACGGACTGTTCGCCCCGGAGAAGCCTGTTACCAGGGGACAGCTGGTAACATTTCTATATCGGTATTCCGGGGAACAGGCAGCGGCGGAGGAACTGGGGGCGCTGCCCTTTGCCGATGTGGCGCCGGAGGAATACTATGGAGAAGCGGTGGCCTGGGCCTACGGGCGGGGGATCGTCAGCGGTTACAGCGAAACGGTGTTCCGCCCGGAACGAAAAGTCACCCGGGAGGAAATGAGCGTGATCTTCGCGAAATTTCTGAGGTACCGGGGAACTCCCGTGCCGGACAGCAAAGGGGCCGCCAAAAAATACCTGGATTCCGAAAAAATCTCCCCCTGGGCGATGGAATCGGTGGAACAAATGACAGCCTGGGGGCTTCTGGCGGGAGATACCAACGGGAAATTTCTGCCCGGCGCGGGCTCTACCCGGGGGCAGGCGGCGTCGGTGCTGATGCGCCTTGCTGATTTAGTTGTTAGTTCTTAGTTATTAGTTGTTAGAGAAGGGCGGAGGTTTTTTGTGAAGATCGGGTGCTGTGTTTCTCTGTTTCACGATGCTGTTTTTACGCTTTCCGAGCTGGGGGTGGACTATGCTGAGATCGGCCTCAGCGAACTTTCTTTGCACAGCGGGGAGAAGATCTCAGAGCGTGCGGAGCGTCTTTCTGAGGCGGGGGTTCCCTGCCTTGCGGGCAACGTGCTGTTTCCCGGCGAGCTTGCCCTGACCGGCCCCCACACAGAGCTTTCCGCCATTTCCGAATATCTCGGGGCCACGCTGGAAAAGGCCGCCTTACTGGGAGTGCGAACGGTGGTTTTCGGCAGCGGCGGCTCCCGCCGGGCGCCGGAGGGTTTTCCCCGGGAGGCAGCCTGGGAGCAGCTGCGCGGTCTTTGCGCCGAGCTGCTTTCTCCCGCCCTGCAAAAGCATGGCATGACCTGCTGTATCGAGCCCTTAAACCGGAGGGAATGCAATATTTTGAATACCAGCGAGGAGTGCGCCTGTCTGGTGCGGGAGGTGGGAAAGCCTAATATCCGCCTTTTGGTTGACCTGTACCATTTTGACCTGGAGCGGGAACCCCTCTCCGTATTGGCGGGCTATGGGGATATTTTAGCCCATGCTCACATTGCCAGCGCCAAAAACGGCCGCGCGCTCCCCAAAGAGGGAGACGGAGAGGATTATGCCGCTTTCTTTCAGGCCCTGAGATCCATCGGCTATTCCGGAAGTCTTTCTCTGGAAGGCTCGGTTTCCGGGACCTTTGAAGATTGTATCGCGGAAAGCGCCGCTTATGTAAGGAAGTTTTCCGCTCTGAAGGCCTGAATTTGCTTCCGGTGGGGCACGCCGAGAGAAAAAGCCGTGAATGCCTTTTGCAACTGACGGTTGCGGAGGTTCCAGCTCCGCTTTGTGTTTCGTGGCCGGAAAAAGCGATAGAATAGGGAAACAATATTCCCCCGTTCGAAGTTGTTTTTCCGCCGAACGGAAAAAGGAGGCTTTTTATGAAATTCGGAGAAAAATTGCAGACCCTTCGGAAGTCCCGGGGCATGTCTCAGGAGCAGCTGGCGGAGCGGCTGGAGGTTTCCCGGCAGTCGGTTTCCAAATGGGAGCTGGAGGAATCCGTCCCGGAGCTGGATAAGGTGATCGCGCTCAGCGAGGTGTTCGGCGTGACCACCGATTATTTGCTGAAAGACGCCGCGGAGCCCCAGCCCGCTTTGCCCGCGGCCCGAGAGCCCTGCCGGAAAACAGTGGGGCAGGTGCAGTATGTGTGTTCCGCAGGTCTTATGGCCATTGGGCTTTTCGCCGCTTTTGCGGAATGGTACGAACAGCAGGCCGACCCCGCCATTTGGATGGGACTGACTTTCCAAACGGCGGGCGTTGTTTGGTACTTTGCGGGGAAGCTGATCTGCCGTCAGGAAGCCCCTTTTTTTCTGAAGCTTCTGAATTGGGCCCTGGGCCTGTTCTTACCGGTATCCATGGCGGCGAGCTTTCTTCTGGAAAGACGGCTTTGCCCCTATCCCGCGGAACTTCCAATGACCGCCCTGTTCCTGGCGCTGTACCTGGGGGCGTTGGCAGCTGCCTTTTTCCTGCTGAGAAAAGGGGAAAAAAGAAGGAGCTAGAAAGCGGCGGATATGTGTGAAGTGGGAGGGTAATTCCTAATCCAACCGGAAGGAAAGCGATAAATTATAGTTTAGCGAACTAGTCGTTAGCTATTAGTTGTTAGTCGTTAGAGAGGGGCGAGTTCTCACTTTTGTCATTCTGAGGAACGAAGAATCTCGTCCTTCATTTCCTGAATAGAAGGGAAAAGGGCGAGATTCTTCACTTCGTTCAGAATGACAGGAGAAAAATAAGCGAATCACTATTGGTCGGGTCAGAAACCGATTTCCCGCACCAAACAGCTTCACGAGTGGGTGCAGCGGTAGGCTGCAAATTCCAATTTATCGGACTAATCTCTTGCCCTTCATTCCTCATTTTTCTTTTCTCTTCCTCGTTGAGAAGCTTCACAAGTACTGGAGCTCCAACCTTTTCGCCCTTGCGCAGGCAAGGAGGTCTCCCTCGCTTTCCTGAAGCAGGGGGAGGAGATCCTTTTCCGCTTGCAGGGAGAAGCAGTCGATTTCCGCCCGCAGGGAAAGGCCCTGCTCGGTTTTTTCCTTGCGCATGGCGGAGAGACCGTTTTTGATACATTCGCCGAAGCGCAGCAGCCGCTGATCTGGGGCCTCGGGGCGTGGCCAGCGGGTCTGGTGCAGGGAAAGCTCCTGTCTGTTTTTGCGGAAAAGCTCCTGATAGATCGCCTCCGTAATGTGAGGAGCGAAGGGAGCGTACAGCTGCAAAACGGAAAACAGGCCGTGGTACAGCGCGTATTGGGCAGCCCTGCGGGGCTGCTCCTTTTGTTTTTCCGGGGAATACAGCCTGTCCTTTACAAGCTCGATATAGGTATCGCAGAAATCGTTCCAGAAAAACCGGTCGATCTCCTTTCTGGCCTGGCCCGCCTCGTACTGCTCCAAAAGGGAAACGGCGGCGCACAGCGTTTCGTCCCGCCGGGCCAGAAGCCAGCGGTCTGCCGGAAGCGGCGGGGCGGGGGAATCGGCGGGGGAAAAATCCTCCAGCAGGGAGGCGGCGAATCGGGCGGCGTTCCACAACTTTGTGAGCAGGCGCTTTTCCGGCTGCAGCTCCGCCGGGGAGAAAAAGGAATCTGTTCCCAGGCGGGCGTTTGCCGTCCACAGCCGAAGGGCGTCTGCCGAGTGCTCTCCGATGAGGGCGGAGGGGTCCGCTCCGTTTCCCTTGGATTTGCTGATTTTTTCTCCCTTCTTCGCCAGCACGAAGCCGGTGATCATCAGCTCCTTCCAGGGCAGCTTTCCGGTGTGGAACAGGCTGCGGGCAATGGAATAGAAAGTCCAGGTGCGAATGATCTCGTGGGCGTGGGTGCGCATGGTCATGGGATATTCCGCAAGGCCCCGGCTTTTGTGGAGCAGGGGCGTGATAGAAGAAGTAGCCCAGGTGTCCAGTACGGCGGTTTCCGGCAGAAATTCTGTACAGCCGCAGGCACATTTGCCCTCATAAGGTGTTTCCATGGGGTCTATGGGCAGGGAAGCTTCTTCAGCGAACGCGGGCTTTCCGCAGCTTTTGCAGTACCATACCGGGAAGGGAACGCCGTAGTACCGCTGGCGGGAAACGCACCAATCCCATTTCAGGTTTTCCACCCAATCCAGATACCGGTCCTTCATTTGCGCCGGGCGCCAGCAGATCTCTTCCGCTGCTTCCCTAAGCCCTTCCCGCTCCGGCAGAACGCGGATATACCATTGCCGGGAGGGTAAAATTTCCACCGGGGTGCCGCACCGTTCGTGCACCGCCACGGTGTGGGAAATGGGTTCCCGCTGAAGGATCAGCCCGGCTTCCTCCAGAAGTTTTACGATCTCTTTTCTTCCTTCCCTGACGGAAAGCCCGGCAAGCTTCGGCACTTCGGGGGCGAAAACGCCCTCCGGCAAAAGCACCTTTCGTATGGGAAGCTGATGCTCCTCCACCCACTGGGCGTCGGTGCTGTCTCCGAAGGTGGCGCACATCACAATGCCGGTGCCTTTTTCCGGGTCCGCCTTTTCGTCCGGCAGAATGGGGATCTCAAAGCCGTAAAGGGGCACCTTCGCCGTTTTTCCCAAGTAGTTTTGGTACTGCTTGTTTTCCGGGTGGATCAGCAGGCACACGCAGCCATAAAGCAGCTCCGGGCGGGTGGTGGCCACGGGCAAAAGCTCTTCGCCGCAGGAAAAGGGAAGGGTGTAAAAAACAGAGTCTGTTTCCCGGGTTTCCAGCTCCGCTTGGGCAATGGAGGTGCGGCACTGGGTACACCACAGCACCGGGGCCTCCCGGCAGACGGCTTTTCCCTCCCGGGCAAGCTCCAGAAACAAAGCCTGAGAAAGCCTGCGCGTTTCCGGGGAAGCGGTTTCGTATTGCAGGCTCCAGTCTACGGAAAAGCCCATGGAGGAAAAAAGCTCCCGAAAGGCTTTTTCGTACCGGGCGGCGGTTTCCCGGCACTTTTCGATAAACTCCCGGCGGGGCAGGTCTCTGGCCCGAAGGCCCTGCTCCCGCTCCACCAGCCGCTCGGTGGGCAGGCCGTTATCGTCAAAGCCGAAGGGATAGTACACGTTTTCGCCCCGCATTCGGTGAAACCGGGCGATCATCTCCGCCTGGGTGTAGGAAAACAGATGGCCGATGTGCAGGCTGCCGCTGACGGTGGGCGGAGGGGTGTCGATGGAATAAAGCTTTCCCTCCCTGTTGGGATCGAACCGATAGATCCCTTCTTTTTCCCAAAGTGCCTGCATGGCAGGCTCCCAGCTGTGAAAATCGTAACGCTTTTCCATAAAATGACCCTCTTTCTCAAAAATAGGTGGGAAACAAAAAACGCCCTAAGCAGCTTTACTGCTTAGGGCGAAAGAAATTCCGCGGTACCACCTAAGTTCGGGAGGCAAAGCTCCCGCGCTCATTTCCGTGCGGGGCCAAAGGGCCCGATACGGCTTTCCCTGTAACGGCGGAAACTGTTCCGGCGGCGCCTACTCAGGGGGGTCATCCCCTTTGGGGCCGCAGCTCCGAGGCTACTTCCGCGTTCCCTTCACGAAGGCTTGCACCAACCGCCTTCTCTCTCTGCTTCGGGGGATCGCGTACTCCTCCTCTTCTCAGCCTTTGCTCTGTTATTCGGCGAAATACTCTGTTTCCCATCGCCGTGCTTTCAGGTTTACCACAGGAATGGAAATTTGTCAAGCGGAAACTTTTGGAGCGGTACAGGGAAATCTCTATCAAAAAGCAAAATACCGCACATTTTTCCCTTTCTTTTCCAGGAAAAGGGTGTTATACTGAATTCAGGAGCTGGAACAGCCAGCCTCCACGCAAAATCAGAGAGGAGCTCTAATTATGGCAAAGATCATCGGCAGACCGGCCTTACCCAACATGCCCTGGCAGGACAAGCCCGCGGGGTACGATAAGCCCGTGTGGCGCTACACGGAAAACCCTATTATTCAGAGAGACGCAATCCCCACCTCCAACAGCATTTTCAATTCCGCCGTGGTGGTATTCGGCGACGCTTATGCGGGCGTGTTCCGCTGCGATAACAGAGGCGTGGAAATGGATATCTTTGCCGGCTTCTCCAAAGACGGCATTCACTGGGACATCAACCCCGATCCCATCGTGTTCGAAGGCGAGAAAGAGGTTACCCGCAAGGAGTACCGTTATGATCCCCGGGTGTGCCTGATCGACGGAAAGTATTATATCACCTGGTGCAACGGTTACCACGGCCCCACCATCGGCATTGGCTGGACAGAGGATTTCAAAACCTTCCACCAGCTGGAAAACGCGTTTTTGCCCTATAACCGCAACGGCGTGCTGTTCCCCCGGAAAATAAACGGCAACTTTGCTATGGTCAGCCGCCCCAGCGATACTGGCCACACTCCCTTCGGAGATATTTTCTACAGCGAGAGCCCCGACCTGTGCTACTGGGGGAAGCACCGCTGGCTGTTTGGCACCGCCAACGGCTGGCAGAGCAAGAAGGTAGGCCCCGGCCCCACCCCCATTGAGACCGATGAGGGCTGGCTGATGATCTATCACGGCGTGCTGAATTCCTGCAACGGCTTTGTCTACCGCTTCGGCGTGGCCCTTCTGGATATCGACCGCCCCTGGATCGTAAAGGAGCGCTGCAACTTCTATGTGTTCGGGCCGGAAGAGCAGTATGAGCTTACCGGAGACGTGCCCAACGTCACCTTCCCCTGCGCCACCCTCACAGACCCGGAGACCGGGCGCATCACCATTTACTATGGCGCTGCCGATACCGTAACAGGCCTTGCCTTTACCACCGTGGACGAGCTGTTCTCCTATATGAGAAAGTATCCCATGAACGTAGGCGACCAGGAAAATAAATAATTGACAGGAAGCCGCTTCGCAAAAGAGTCGTCATTTGTGAAGCGCGCAAAAAATACCCGCTGAGGAGCAAGGGCTTCTCAGCGGGTATTTTTTGATAAACTAAATGATAAATCAGGCCGACAGGCGAGAACGGTGGAAGGGATAGTCACACGCAGAAAGCAGGATAGAATCGCTGGTTATAATCCCCTCAGTCAGCCTTCGGCTGACAGCTCCCCTTGCGGAGCAAGGGGAGCCTAAGGGCACAAACACCCCACAACTAATTTTTGATCTCCAACGGCTGCTTTTCTTCCGCGCACAGCTGGCCGCAGGCGGCGGAGATATCGGAGCCGAACTGGGTGCGGGCGGAGCAGCTGATGCCCATTTGCCGCAGCACCCGCAGGAATTCCCGGACGCGCTGGGGCTCCGGTGAAGTGAAAAGCTCTCCGGCGCGCTCTGCCGCGTTATAGGGGATCAGGTCAATATGATACAGGGGAAGTTCCCGGGGATTCCGCCGAAGCAGCTGCCCCAGCCTTCTGGCGTGGGCGGTGCTGTCGTTCAGGTTTTTCAGCAGGATATAGGCCAGAAATACCCGGCGGTTGGTGCGGCGGATATGGGCGTTCAGGGCGGCAAGGACCTGCTCCATGGGCCAGCGGCGCTCCACAGGCATCAGCCTTTTTCGCAGCTCCGGAGCAGGGGCGTGCAGGGAATAGGCCAGGTTCACCTGAGGGTATTCCAGGGTAAGCCGCCGGATCCCCGGCAGCACGCCTACAGTGGAAACCGTGATCCTGCGCTGGCTCAGGCCAAAAAGGGCGGGGTCTGTCAACAGGGAAAGGGCGGAAAACAGGTGCGGGTTTGCGAAGGGCTCGCCCATGCCCATAAAGGAAACGCTGTGGAGCGTATGGCCCTGCAAATGGAAGTATAAAAGCTGCTCCACGATCTCCCAGGCGGTGAGATCCCGCCTTTTGCCCATGCCGCCTGTGGCGCAGAATTTACAGCCGAAGGCGCACCCGCATTGGGAGGAAATGCAGAAGGATTCCCAGCCCTTGCGATAGTGAAGGCGCACAGCCTCCACCCGTTCGCCGTCCTCCAGGGCAAACAGCAGCTTATCCGCCTGGCCGGAAAGACTTTCGTGGACCGGGCGCAGGGTGAGAACGGTTTCCCCCAGCTCTTGTGTCAGCCTGTCCCGCAGCCCGGCGGGCAGAACGGTCATCTCCTGAAACCGGGAGATCCTTCGGTGAAACACCGCCTGAAGGATCTGGCGGTATCGGTAATCAGGCTGCTCCCAGCAGCCCAAAAGCTCCTTGCATTGTTCTAATTTTGTCATGATCGGTTCTCCTTTTACAGATTGAAGTACAAGGCACCGATCTTCCGGCTCTTAAAATAATCGCTGCGCGATCATCGCGGTTGACGCTTATGATAAGATAAGGCAGGCAAAGGCCGCCGGAAAAACCGGCTTTGTCTGCCGGAAGCGGCAGACGACGACTTTGCGGGAAGAAATTAACATGACGGCTCCTCCTTTCAGGAAAACGACAAAAAGAAAAGGCTGTGAGAAGGCACCTTCTCACAGCCTGGTTTTCATGCTACGCCGCCCAAAACGGTGGCGTCAGCGAGAAACAGGGAGAGACAGGACCTTTCTTACACGGGAAAAACCACCGCGAACTGCGGTGTGAGTTTCACAGGTAAGCAAAGTACTGTCGCATTTCTCCGTCCTCGTTTTTCTTTCAGTCTTTTCCGAGTATAGCATAGTAAAAAAGGAATTGCAAGTAAAAACAGCCGGGCTTTTTCGGAAGATGTTTTTACAAAAGAACCTGTTGACTTTTCCGCCCTGACGTGGTAGAGTGAAAATACCGTCGTTACCAAATGCCGGAAGGAACCGTGAACTCCTGTCCGGCGCAGAAGGATATCGAATAGATATCCTTCCTTGTTGGCTTGCCTTTTTCCATGTATATAACATGTGCGGCACATTTGTGCGCAACGCACGTTCTTGTACGCATGGAAAAGAAAAAGGATGCCCTGGGGGGACGGCAGGCTTTCGGGGGGAAAGTCTGCCGCCGCCCCTTTTTTAACAGCCGGATATTTTGCGCTGCCCGGCTTTGGGGATTCATTTTTGAACGGCACAGGCCATCAGCATGAAATACGAAGGATCGTCCGGCGGGGCTGCTGCTCCCGGCGATCCGGGAGAGGAGAGAACAATACTACTTTTATGAAAGAGCTTCGGAAAGAAAAACAGAAAAAATCCAGTATACTGCGGTTTTTCCCCTTTACAAAAGGATACCGGAAAAATTTTGTAGTAACGCTTTTGATGATCGTTGTTTCCGTGATCGCGAACTATATGACCCCGCAGGTCATTCGGGTGACGGTGGATTCGGTCATCAATGACAATCCCTTTAACCTGCCCGGCTTTTTGGTAAGCTTGATCGATTCCATCGGCGGCAGGGAAATGCTGCGCACGCATATCGTCATTTGCGCGGGTGTGGCGCTGTTGTTCGCGGTGATTTCAGGCCTTTCCAACTATGCCTACCGCATGAACCTTGCCAAGGCCTGCGAGAGTACGGTGGCGAGGATCCGCAACACCCTGTTTGACCACATTCAAAGGCTGCCCTATGCCTGGCACAATTCTCACCAGACCGGGGAGATCATTCAGCGCTGTACCAACGACCTGGATCTGGTGCGCAATTTTGTTACGGATCAGCTGATGGGCTGTATTCGCGTGCTGCTTCTGATGGTGGTTTCCCTGGGGCTTATGTTTTCCATGAACGCTCAGCTTTCTTTCATTGTGCTGTGCTTTATTCCCCTTTCCGTAGGAGCCTCCCTGGTGTTTTTCATCATTCAGGGCAAGCGGTTCCAGAAGGCGGACGAGACCGAGGGCGAGCTGACCGCCATGGTGCAGGAAAACCTCACCGGCGTCCGGGTGGTGCGGGCCTTTGGCAGAGAGCGGTTTGAGATCGATCGGTTTACGAAAAAGAACCGGGAGTATACGGATTATTGGGTGAAGCTTGGAAATATCATGGGTGTAAACTGGGGACTTGGCGATTTTCTTGCCGGGCTTCAGGTGCTGGTGGTGCTGGTGGCTGGCGTGTTTTTCGTGGAAAACGGCAGCCTGACAGAGGGCGAATACCTTGCCTTCACCGCCTACAATTCCATGCTGGTCTGGCCCACCCGCAGCTTGGGCCGCCTGTTGGGCGAGCTTTCCAAAACATCCATCAGCTCTACCCGCCTTTTTGACATTCTGGACGCGGAGGAGGAGCAGGACTGTCCCGACCCCCAGGAGCCCGATGTGCGGGGCGATATTGTGTTTGACCACGTGAGCTTCCATTATCCCGACAGCAATACCGGCGTGCTGGACGATGTGTCGTTTACCATCAAGGCCGGAAGCACCTTTGGCATTTTAGGGGCCACAGGCAGCGGAAAATCTACCCTGATGTACCTGTTGGACCGCCTTTATGATCTGCCCGAGGGCGCGGGTACGATCACGGTGGACGGTGTGGATATCCGAAAGATCAGGCGCTCTCACCTGCGGAAAAACATCGGTATCGTGCTGCAGGAGCCCTTCCTGTTTTCCAAGACCTTCCGGGAAAGCATTGCCGACGGCGCTTCCCGCCAGGATATTGAGACCGTGCGGCATTACGCCAGGCTGGCGGTGATCGACGACGCCATTGAAAACTTCGCCCAGGGCTATGAAACGCCTATCGGCGAGCGGGGCGTTACCATTTCCGGCGGCCAGAAGCAGCGTGTGGCTATTGCCAGAATGTTGATGCAGGATACGCCCATCAAGATCTTTGACGATTCCCTTTCCGCGGTGGATATGGAGACCGACCAGAAGATCCGCCAGTCCATCAAGGAAAACGTACATGGCACCACGATCCTGATCGCCCACCGGATCACCACCCTGATGAACGCCGACCAGATCCTGGTGCTGGATCATGGCAGGGTCTCGCAAATGGGCACCCATCAGGAGCTGATCCGGCAGGACGGGATCTATAAGCGTATCTTTGATATGCAAAAAGGGAATCCCGTAAACGGGATTCCCTCCTAAAGAAGCCCTGAAGCGCGAAGCGCTTCTCTTTTGCTTCGCAAGAAGCACAAAGCCGCAAAGCGGCTTGACTTCTTTACCCCTTAAATACGTTTAGATATAAAAATCCCGTAAACGGGATTCCCTCCTGAAAAGTAGTTAGTAGTTAGCTGTTAGAGAAAGGAAGCCTTTGCGTTGGCAGGGGCGATGGTATGATACATGGAACATATGACGCAGGAAACAAAAAAGGACAAGGTTTCTTCCCTGAAGATATGGGGGAAAATGCTTCCTTTTTTGAAACCCTATAAAAAGAAAATGGCGCTGCTGGTCACGGTGATGATCGTTTCCGCCGCCATTGATATCGGCTATACGCTGATGACAGGCTACGCGGTGGACAATTTTATCACCCCCCGCAGCCACGAAGGGCTTTTGCCCTTTGGCCTGCTGTACTTACTGCTGGTGCTGGTCGTTACCTGCTCTACCATGCTGATGGGCCGTACCGGCATTGGGGTGGAGGTCCGGCTGAACAGGGACATGCGGGAAAAGCTGTTTACCCATTTGCAGACCTTGAGCTTTTCCTACTACAACCAGACTCCGGTTGGCACCATCATGGCCCGGGTGATGAGCGACAGCAGCCGGATCAGCGATGCTTTGGCCTGGAGCCTTGTAGATGTGTTCTACAGCGGCATTTACGTGCTGGGCTGTATGGCGGTCATGCTGGTTCTGAACTGGAAGCTGGCGCTGCTGGTCATTGCGGTGGTTCCTTTCATTGTGCTTCTGACTCTGTATTTTCAGAAGCGCATTCTGGCGGTGAACCGCCAGGTAAGAAAGATAAACGCCGAAATCACCCGCCACTACAACGAAGGCATTTCCGGGGCGAAAACCTCGAAAACCCTGGTGATCGAGGATAAAAACACGGAAAACTTCAAGGAAGTTACCGGACGCATGAAAAGCACCACCATTCGCTCCGTCATGCTCAGCGCGGTGTATGTGCCTCTGATCGGCTTGCTTACCGCCCTGGCGGTGAGCCTTGTGATCACCGGCGGCGGCACCATGGTGCTGGGGGATTTTATCACCATCGGCGAGCTGACCATCTTTGTGAACTATGCGTTGATCATTGCGGACCCGGTGCAGAACCTGGCCGGAACCATTTCCAACTTCATTTCCACCCAGGCCAATATCGAGCGCGTTACGGCCCTGCTGGAGATGGAGCCGGAGATCACCGACACGCCGGAGGTCATTGAAAAATACGGCACGTCCTTAGACCCCAAGCGGGAAAACTGGGAGCCCCTTCAGGGGCGCATCACCTTCGACGATGTGACCTTCCGCTATCCGGACGGCACGGAAAATGTGCTGGAGCACTTTAATTTAGAAGTGCCCGCCGGTACTACCGTGGCTATTGTAGGCGAAACGGGAGCGGGAAAATCCACTCTGGTCAACTTGGCCTGCCGGTTCTTTGAGCCCACGGAAGGCAAAATTTTGATCGATGGCAGAGACTACAAGGAGCGCAGTATGCTGTGGCTGCACAGCAATATCGGCTATGTGCTGCAAACGCCCCATTTGTTTTCCGGCTCGGTGAAGGAAAATATCCGCTATGGCCGGCTGGACGCCACTGATGAGGAAATTATCGCCGCGGCAAAGCTGGTAAACGCTCACGATTTTATCACGCGCATGGATCACGGCTATGACAGCGATGTGGGCGAGGGCGGCGGCCAGCTCTCCACCGGAGAAAAGCAGCTGGTTTCCTTTGCCAGAGCGGTGCTGGCGAACCCCAAGATCTTTGTGCTGGACGAAGCCACCGCCTCCATCGATACCGAAACAGAGGCGCTGATCCAGGAGGCCATTTCCACCCTGTTGACCGGGCGAACCTCCTTCCTGATTGCCCACCGGCTTTCCACCATTCGGCAAGCGGATATGATCCTGGTGGTGCGGGGCGGAAAGATCATCGAACGCGGTACCCATCAAGAGCTGATAGAGCAGGGGGGCTATTACGCCGATTTGTACAATAAGCAGTTTGAATCGGAGTCGGCCGAAACAGTATTCGGCGCCCGATAATAAAAAGGAAAATGCCAGGTTAGCCGCCCGGCATTTTCTTTCGTAACAGCGGAAAAGGAGTGAAAATCACATGACTGAGCTTACGGAATACCGTGGGGAAGAAGCGCGGGCCGTGTCATTGATCCAGAGCTTCTGGAAGGAGCACAACGGGTACAATATGCCGCCTGAGGAGGCAAAGGAGGATCTTGCCGCCTGGACGGCTTCGGGCCACGCGTTTTATTTTATCTGCCGGGAGCAGGAGCCCGTGGGCTTTCTGCACCTGGGCAGCCGCGGCGGAAAGGTGGATTGGCTGGAGGATCTGTTTGTGCTTCCCACCTGTCAAAACCAGGGGATCGGCAGCGAGGCGGTGCGCCTTGCGGAGGAGATCGTAAAAGCATACTCTGAGAGTATGTATATTGAAGCCGCCGCCCGAAACGAAAGGGCCATTCGCCTTTACAAAAGGCTGGGTTACGACTGCCTCAACACCGTTTCCGTGCGCAAAGACTTTCCCGGCCATGAGTACCAGACGGTGCGGGAGGAAACGATTTACGGAGAGCGGTTTGAGATCAGAAAAAGCAGATGACACACCGGCTGCCGGAGAGGGAAGACAAGCAGCGTGAGGGTATTTGTATCGCCGCTGTTCTATATTTCGGAAAGCACTTCTCTAAAAACTGAGCACAAAAAAGCGACAAGAGAGCTATAGCTTCCTGCGCTTTTTTGTTTTAGTAATGACAGGCGGAGAGTCTGCGGGGGGAAGCCGCTAAATAGATAGTTTAGCGAACTGGTTGTTAGCTGTTCGTTGTTAGTCGGTAAAGAGGGGCGGGCTCCCCACTGTCATTCTGAGGAACGAAGTGACGAAGAATCTCGTCCTTAGTGCCTGAATAAAAGGACAAAGGACGAGATTCTTCACCGAGAAAGCAAGGTTTCCTTGCTTTCTGTTCAGTAATGACAAAGAGGGACCTTTTCCCTTTCTAAACAACTAACACGCTAAATTCCAATTTAGCGCTCTGCTAATGGTCGGGTCAGAAACCAAATTCCCGTACCAAGCGGCTTCACGAGTGGCAGCGGCGCCTCGCCGCCAAATTCCAATTTATCGAACAGTTCCCCACTGTCATTCTGAGGAACGAAGCAACGAAGAATCTCGCCCGTAAAGCCCCTCAAAAAGGCTCGAAGAACGAGACTCTTCACCGAGAAAGCAAGGTT
>CAJUTL010000020.1:25313-54561 GCA_910589395.1 uncultured Oscillospiraceae bacterium | reverse complement strand
TTTCGAACAAGATATTGGTTTGAGAATAACGAAACATTCATTTTCCTTCTTTTTCCTTTCCAAACATTCAAATTCCGATTTGTCGATTTATTACGAGTTCAGTATACCACAAAAGCGAATGACATTCAACTTTCGTTTATAGGCACTAATAGTAGTAGCAAGCAATGCACCGGTATATACCCGGCGCAGCTTGTTGGTGGCCGACGGCCCCCAAGCCCTCAGTGCATCGGCGCAACTCCGCCCGATGCACAAGCCGCCGTTGGCGTCTGCCGGTATATACCGGCAGGGGGTGTCCACCCCCTGCGGAGCCGCCCCCGGAGAGCGCACAGCTGCCGTCAGGCAGTACCACCATCGGCCCTTGGCTGGTGGTGAGTAAGTGCGCTCTTAGTAGAGGGCCGGCAAAGAGAACGGAGCGTCCAGGTCATCCCTGGACGCTCCCGCTTCGGTTCCTTCCTGCTGGTCGATCACCGCCCCCCAACCTGTACCATTCTGCCACAAATGAACCTCAGTCAATGTAATGTAGTGGCTTGGTGAAACCACCCTTTACACAATACATCTCATCTTTTTCCTCCTGCCAAAATCCCCACGTTCTTGGGGCCTTTGAAATCGAAGGTCACAAGCTCGAAGGGGATTTTGTGTTCCTTGAGATACAGGCAGATCTCTTCCACCAGGGCTTTTGTACCCAGCTTTCGGGTTCTGTCCCAGTAATTGCAGCAAGGCACCACCAGCATTGGGGTGGTAAAGGCGCTTTCCACCACCGGGCGGGTGGCCTGGTCGGGGTGAAGGCCTACCACCAGGTCATAATAGCCCGCCATGTCCGCGGTGTATTCGCATTCCCTGTTTTCCACACCCTTCAGCACATAGCCCCTGGGGTCGATGACCTCGCTGCGGTAATTATATTTTTTATTCAGCAGCTTTGTGAGCATGCCCTGTCCTCCCGCCACATCGGCGATATAGGTGATCTCCCGCCCGAAGCGCTCATAGATAAACCGGGCCACCACTTCAAAGCGCTCTTCCGAGCCGTGGCATTTTGTCTGCTGCCTTCCCATGGCAGTTCCCTCCCTTCCGTTTACAGCAAAGAAAGCTGAGAGCTTGCCTGCTCCGCCAGATTCACGATCTTCAGCCCCTGCTTTTTCGCGTACCGCACGGTATAGGAGGTGCCGCTTCTGCCGCTTTTTGTCAAATAACACAGGCACTGGCTGCTGTGGTCTACCAGATAACGGTTCCGCAGAAACATACAACCCTCCGTGTAAGCATCGCCGGTATAGATCACCTCGTCCGCCTGCTTTATCAGGCTTTGATACAGTTGGGCGTCCCGTCTGCTCCAATGGCTTTCCTGTCCCAGGCAGGGCAGCACCAGCACCAGCCGAAGCCCCGGCAGGCCCTCCGCCCGAAGGGAGAGCACCGCCTGGGCCGCCAGCGTATCAAAGCCCAAAGCGCCTCCTGCCAGGAAGGTGGTCATGCCCTGCTCCCAAAGCCGGTAGACCTCTTCAGAAAGCCTTCCCCGCAGCGCGGCCTTTTCCTCCTCAGAAAGGAACCTGTGCCCGGTAAAGCAACAAGCCTTTTCCCGAATCAATTCCATGAACTTCCCTCGTTTTCCCCATATTACCATGGAGTATACCACGAAACATAAGTTCTGTCAAAGCCTTTAGAATCGCTATTTTCCTAATCAAGGCCGACCGAAAACGCATGATAGAGCACTTTTGGAATTCTTCTTTTCAGAGACGCAAAAAAGGCTCCCGATCACTAACCGGAAGCCTTTCCTTGTTCAATTTCTGAAAGCCTTACTTCGTGCCCTCGTAAACTGCCACGGCGCAGGCCACGGTAGCGCCTACCATGGGGTTGTTGCCCATGCCCATCAGGCCCATCATCTCCACATGGGCAGGCACGGAAGAGGAACCCGCGAACTGGGCGTCGCCGTGCATGCGGCCCATGGAGTCGGTCAGGCCGTAGGAAGCGGGGCCGGCCGCCATATTGTCGGGGTGCAGGGTGCGCCCTGTGCCGCCGCCGGAAGCCACGGAGAAATACTTCTTGCCGTTTTCCAGAGCCCACTTCTTATAGGTGCCCGCCACCAGATGCTGGAACCGGGTGGGGTTGGTGGAGTTGCCGGTGATGGATACGTCTACGCCCTCATGCTTCATGATGGCCACGCCTTCCAATACATCGTTGGCGCCATAGCACTTTACCGCGGCGCGCTCGCCATCGGAGAAGGGCCTCTCCTCTTCGATCTTCAGCTCGCCGGTGAAGAAATCATAATCGGTCTTCACATAGGTAAAGCCGTTGATTCTGGAAATAATGTAAGCGGCGTCCTTGCCCAGGCCGTTCAAAATGATACGCAGGGGCTCCTTACGAGCACGGTTGGCGGTTTTTGCGATACCGATAGCGCCCTCGGCGGCGGCAAAGGATTCGTGGCCGGCCAGGAACGCGAAGCACTTGGTTTCGTCCCGAAGCAGCATTGCGCCCAAGTTGCCATGACCGCGGCCCACACTGCGCTGCTCGGCCACAGAGCCGGGAATACAGAAAGCCTCCAGACCGATGCCGATGGCTTCAGCAGCGTCCGCGGCGGTCTTTACTCCCTTCTTGATCGCTACTGCGCAGCCCAGGGTATAAGCCCAGCCGGCGTTTTCAAAAGCGATGGGCTGTACGCCCTTTACGATCTCATAAGGATCAAAGCCCTTGGAATTGCAAAGCTCTCTGGCCTCTTCCAGACTGCCCAGGCCATACTCGGCGAGACACTTCTCAATTTTGGGCATTCTTCTCTCTTTGCCTTCAAACATGACGTCATTTGCCATTGTGTTGTCCTCCTAATCTATGTATGGTCCGTGCTTATTCTTCTCTGGGGTCAATATATTTGGCTGCGCCATCGAAGCGGCCGTACTGACCGATATTGTTTTTATAAGCCTCATCGGGGGAAACGCCGTGGCGGATATCCTCCAGCATCTTGCCCAGCTTTACAAACTGATAACCGATGACCTCGCCTTCCTCATCAAGAGCCATTTTGATAACATAGCCCTCGGCCATTTCCATATAGCGGACGCCCTTGAGCTTGGTGGAGAACATGGTTCCCACCTGAGAACGCAGGCCTTTGCCCAGATCCTCCAGGCCGGCGCCGATGGGCAGACCGTCCTCAGAGAAAGCGGTCTGGCTGCGGCCATAGGCCAGCTGCTTAAAGATCTCGCGCATGGCGACGTTGATGGCGTCGCACACCAGGTCGGTGTTCAGGCATTCCAGGAGAGTTTTGCCAGGCAGGATCTCCGCCGCCATAGCCGCGGAGTGGGTCATGCCGGAGCAGCCCAGAGTTTCCACCAGAGCCTCCTGCACAATGCCCTCCTTCACGTTCAGGGTCAGCTTGCAGGCGCCCTGCTGGGGAGCGCACCAGCCGATACCGTGAGACAGGCCGGAAATATCCTTGATCTCATAGGACTTGACCCATTTTCCCTCTTCGGGAATCGGGGCGGGGCCATGATGCGGGCCCTTCTTCACCGTGCACATATTTTCCACTTCATGGGAATAGTTCATATTGGTACTCCTTTCGGTTTTATAATGTTTTCGGGGCAAAGGCCGCCCGAAATACCAATCTGCTTTCATTATAATCGGAAACGGCTTTCGATTCAAGTGCCTGAGAAAATTTTTCGGGAGAAATCTTTCCAAAAAGAGACAGGAATCGGGCGCGTTGCAGAATGGAAAGCTGCAACACGCCCGTTTAGATTCCAGATGCTGGACGGTGGTGGCGCTGCAGAGCAGCGCAATTTTAGAAAAGGGCATCTACAATGAGCAATGAGGAATGAGCAATTAACAATGAAGGACATGGTCAAAACGGTAAATTGCAATTTAGCAGATAGTTTTCTCTTGTCATTCTGAGCCGCAGGCAAAGAATCTCGCCCTTAAAGCCCTTCGAAAAAGACCCAAAGGGCGAGATTCTTCACTTCGTTCAGAATGACAGGCAGGAAGTAAGCAGTGCATCCGCAAATTCCAATTTACCCGGCGTTGGTCACAACGCCTGTGTTGGTCACAACGCCTGTGTCCTTGACCTTTCATTGCTAATTACTAATTGCTAATTACTGATTGGCAAAAGCGGCGTTAACGTGCCCGTGCAGGTGAAGAACAGCCGGTGCATGGCGCGAGTGCAGGCAACGTACAGCAGGTTCCGGTCAAATTCCGTGTGATAGACACCCTCATTTGCGAAGGGAACCGCCACCTGGTCAAACTCCAGGCCCTTGGACATTTGAACGGACAGCACGGTGGCCCCATTTTGGAAGGCTTTGCTTTCCGGCAGGATCAAATTCACCTCCGCCCCCAGCTCCTGAAGCTTTTCATACAGCGCCTGGGCCTCCGGGTTGGTTCGAGTCAAAATGCCGAAGGCGTTATAGTCGCTTTGGTGGAATTCCCGGATCAGCTCGAGAAGCTTTTGGAGCTCCTGCTCCTCCTCGTCAAAGGCCAGCACCAAAGGCGGCTCCCCGTGACGCTCTACCGCCTGGAAATCCTGGGCCCCGGCGATTTTTTTCGCAAAGTGAATGATCTCATAGGTGGAGCGGTAGCTTTTTTCCAGCCGCATCAGCTTAGACCCCTCATAGAGCTCGTGAAGGTCCTCCAGCGTATACTGGCAGTTGGGGTTGATGGACTGCCCGAAGTCCCCCAGGATCGTTTTCGGGCACTGGAACAGCCGATTCAGCACGGCATACTGGACCGGCGTGTAATCCTGCATTTCATCGATGACCAGGTGCTTGATGAGCCTGCTTTCCTGCAGCCCCGTGAAATAGGACTGCAAATAGAGATAGGGGAACACATCGTTCCACTCCAGAACGCCCTTCTGTACGGGCTTGTACATTTTGGGCTCTACCAGCCAGCTGTAAAAGGCCTTGTAGGCCTGGAGGGTGGTTTTATACTTCAGCATTTTCCGGAGGCCCTGAAGGATCGTATTCCGGTGAGGGGGCTTTTCCTCCCGGAGGAATTCGTTTTCCAGCCGGCTGTGGATATCGTCCGCCACCTGCTCCAGCCGCTTCAGAAGCGGAAAGCGCCGGTAGATCGCCACCCGTTCCCGGATCCAGTCCGCCGGAACGGAAAACTCGCCGAACACGTAGTCCTGAGCTTCAAAGGCCAGCTCCGGCAGCTTTTCAATGTACTCGTCCATCTGCCGCACAAAATCCGCCGTTCCCTTGAATCGGACCCGTCGGGTCCAGGCGGGGTCGTCTGTTTCCAGGGGATTTTTTTCTCCCACAAAATCCACGCCCTCTTCGATTTGGATCAGGGCCAGATCCTCCAGGCTTGCCTCAAAGATGGGTTCCTCCCCCAGTTCCGGCAGCACGCTGGAAATATAATCTCCGAATACCTTGTTGGGAGAAATGATGGTCACATTCTGGGCTTTGATCGTATCCCGGAAGCGATAGAGCAGGAAGGCCACCCGATGCAGGGCAATGCTGGTTTTTCCGGAGCCCGCCACCCCCTGAATGATCATGACGTCGGCGGTTTCGTCCCGAATGATCTGGTTCTGCTCCTTCTGAATGGTGGAAATGATGGACTTCATTTTTTCATCGGAGGTATGGGCCAGCTCCTTCTGCAAAATATCGTCCTGAATGTTCTGGGAGCTGTCAAAGGCAAATTCCATTTCTCCATTTTTGATTTTGAACTGCCGCTTCAGAAACAGGTCTCCCTCTATCTTTTCCGCCGGGGAGGTCAGCGTGGCGGGCGTGGTGTAAAAGGCGGGGCCCGTTTCAAAATCGTAAAACATGCTGGCCACGGGAGAGCGCCAGTCGATGATCAAAAGCCGCTTCTCCCGGCGAAAGGCGTAAAGCCCGATATAATAGGGCGTTTCCTCCCCCGCCGCGCGGAAATCGATCCGGGCAAAGTAGGGCGAATCCTGTACCTTTTTCAGGCGGTTCAGATACTGCACCGCCGAAGCGCCGGAATTGTTCACATCCCGCATGATGCGCTCGGTTTGGAACATTTCCTTGGCGTCGCCCTCGCCGTGGTGTTCCACCATGTACTGCTGCAGCTCCCGCTGCTCCTCTTCCATGCGGTCCACCCGATCCTGGGCGTCCTGAAGTTCCAAAACCACCTGGGCCTCGATCTCCCGCAGATGAGCCGTCTCCTCCGGGAACAAGGCGGCGATCTCCTGTGCTTCCGACGCCCCGGTTTCTCGTTTTGTTTCCATGACCATTCCTCCTTAAAAAAGTTTACAGGCCTGAGACTTCAAAAGTATAGCAGGAAAAAGAAAAAAAGACTAGACTTTTTCTTTGCGGTATGGTATGTTATATATTACATGTGGTCAAAACACGGTTTTGGCCCTTTTTGTGAACAAAAAAACTTGCCGTCTGCCGGGCACAGGCCGGAAACGGTAAGTTTTTCTTTTTTCTTCCTTCTCAAGGGAAAGAAAACTTATTTTAGCATAGAGAAAGCTTTTCTGTCAACTGTTTTTTCTGGAGAATTCGCCTTGCTTTTTTCATATACTCCCCTGTGTGAAACCGCTTTTTCGCACGGGATAAAAAAGCTTCGGAGGATGCTTGCCCCTCCCCTACGACGAAACGGAATTAATCCACAAATAAATCCCAATTTATCGAACTGACCACTCTCTTGTCATTACTAAGCAAAAAGCGAAGTAAACTCCGCTTTCCCGGCAAAGAATCTCGCCCTTCAGTCCCTGGGAAAAGGCCAAAGGACGAGATTCTTCACTCCGCTCAGAATGACACCTTTTTTCCGTCATCTCTGAGAAGAAGGAGCCTTGCTCCTTTCTGAAGAATTTCGTCCTTTGTCTATAGGGCTTTTATAACACAACGGGAGGCTTTCTCTCACTGCCAAATTCCAATTCAGCGTATTCTGCTTTTGCCCTCAATCATTGCTCGTTTCTCATTGCTCATTGCTAATTTTCCAAGAGCATTTATCGCCCCATTGTCTTTACCAGCACGGCCTTTTGGGCGTGGAGGCGGTTTTCCGCTTCTTCGAAGATCTCACCGGCGTGGGCTTCAAAGACCTCCGCCGTAATTTCCTCGCCCCGGTGGGCGGGCAGGCAGTGCTGCACCATGGCGTCCGGTTTTGCCGCCGCCATCAGGGCTTCATCAATACAGTAGCCGGCAAAAGCAGCCTCCCGCTTTGCGCGCTCCTCCTCCTGGCCCATGGAGGTCCACACATCGGTAATGACCACATCGGCGTTTTTTGCCGCCTGCAGGGGAGAATCTGTCAGCTCAAAGCTGTCGTACCCGGCGGCGAATTCCAAAATCTCAAGGGGCGGGCGGTACCCCTCCGGGCAGGCCACGGAAACGCTCATACCCACCTTCAGCGCCCCGACGATCAGGGAATTCATCATGTTGTTGCCGTCCCCGATAAAGCAGAGCTTCAAGCCCTCCAAAGAGCCCTTGTATTCCCGGATCGTCATCAGATCCGCCAGCACCTGGCAGGGGTGGCAGAAATCAGTAAGGCCGTTTATGACCGGCACACTGCCATGTTCCGCCAGGGCCTCCACCTCGTCCTGGCCGAAGGTGCGGATCATGATGCCGTCCACATACCGGGAGAGCACCCGGGCGGTATCCTGCACCGGCTCTCCCCGGCCGATCTGTGAGCCCTCGGAAGAAAGCACTACTGCATAGCCTCCCAGCTGCTGAATGCCCACCTCAAAGGAAACCCGGGTGCGGGTGGAGGATTTCTCAAAAATCATGCCCAGGCATTTTCCCTTCAAATGGGGGTGCTCAATGCCGTGCTTTGTTTCGTATTTCAGCTGATCGGCAAGGTTCAGAAGATCTGTGATCTCCTCCCCGGTCAGATCTAAGAGCTTCAGTAAATGCTTCATGGTTTTCTTTCCTTTCCGGTTTGTTTTCTCAGCCCGCCTGTAAAACAGCGGCAAAAATCGCCAGTCCTGCGTCGATCTCTTCCTTTGTAATGGTAAGGGGCGGCAAAAAGCGCACCAGCTCCTTGGCGGTAAGGATCAAAAGCCCCTGCTCCGCGCACTTTACAAGTACCTCGTGGGCGTCCATGTTCCGGAGCTTTATCCCCAGCATCAGGCCCTTTCCCCGCACCAGCTCTACCTGGGGCATGGTGAGAAGCTTTTCCCGCAGATACTCGCCTTTTTCCGTGACTGCCTGGAGAAAAGCAGGGTCGGAAACCCGCCTGACCACCTCTCTGGCCCCGGCGCATACCACAGGGTTTCCTCCAAAGGTAGAGCCCTGCTGGCCGGGCTTCAGAATATTCCGAAGCTTTTCGCTGACCAGGCAGGCCCCGATAGGAAGTCCCCCGGCCAGGCCTTTGGCGGTAGTGACCACATCTGGCTGTATTCCATAGCCCTGATAGCTGTAAAAAGCCCCGGTGCGGCCCACGCCGGTCTGCACCTCGTCGATCATCAGCAGCACGTCTTTTTCCCTGCACAGTGCCGAAAGGCCCTGTACAAAGCTTTCTTCCAGAGGAACCACACCGCCCTCGCCCTGCACCGTTTCGATCAGTACGGCGCAGACAGAGCCGGTGAGCAGGCTTTCCACGCCGGAAAGGTCGTTGGCTTCGGCGTACAGAAAGCCCTCGGTCAGGGGCAGAAAATCCCTGTGAAAAACCTCCTGCCCGGTAGCCGCTAAAGTGGTCAGCGTGCGCCCGTGAAAAGAATTTTTCAGGGTGACGATATTTTTGGCGTTCCGCTTTTCGCCGTATTTCCTGGCCACCTTCACCGCGCATTCATTGGACTCGGCCCCGGAATTGCAGAAAAAGGCCTGGGCCATGCCGGAGGCTTTGGAAAGCTCCTGGGCCAGTGCCGTATTCTGCGGGGAATAATAGTAGTTGCACAGATGCTGGATCTCCCCGGCCTGCTTTGCCACAGCTGCCGCCCAAAGGGGATCGCTGTAGCCCAGGGCGTTTACGCCGATCCCGGAGGTGAAATCCAGATACTCCTTCCCTTCCGCGTCCCAGGCCCGGGCGTTTTTGCCCTTCACCAGAGCCACGTCTACCCGGCCGTAGGTATGCAGAATATATGTGCCGTCCTGTTCCTTGATCTCCTGAAAATTCATGGTTGAATCACTTCGCTTGTTAGTTGTTAGAAGTTAGTCGTTAGAAAAGACCGTATACAATGAGGAATGAGCAATTAGTAATTCGCAATTAAGGGCAAAGGCACAAGCGTTGTAAGCAACGCTTGGTAAATTATAGTTTAGTACATAGTTCCCCCGTTCCCCCCCACTGTCATTCTGAGCCGTAGGCGAAGAATCTCGCCCTTAATTCTTGGTAAAAGGTCAAGGACGAGATTCTTCACTTCGTTCAGAATGACAGATAGAAAGCAAGCGGTTCGCCGCCAAATTCCAATTTACCGAAACTATGTCCTTGATCTTAATAATTGCTCATTGCCCTTACGCGCCCTAGAATCCAGCTCAGTACAGCATGGTTCCGATGCCTTCGTCGGTGAAAAGCTCCACCAGAATGGAATGGGGAATTCTACCGTCTATGATATGGGCCCTGCCCACGCCACGGCGCACGGCGTCTACACAGCAGTCTATTTTGGGGATCATGCCGCCGGAGATGATGCCTTCCTTTTTCAGGCGGTTGACGTCGCTGACATTGACCACCGGGATAATGGTGGCCTCATCGTCCTTATCCCGCAGAAGGCCCCGCACGTCGGTCATCAGGATCAGCTTCATGGCTCCGATCTCCGCGGCGATGCGGGCGGCGGCGATATCCGCGTTTACATTGAACACCTCGCCGTGATACCCTGCCGCCACGGTGGAGACAATGGGCACATAGCCGTTTTTTGCGGCATTGTGGAGTATTTCGGCGTTGACCTCCCGAATTTCCCCCACGAAGCCCAGCTCCTCCTTCAGCATATCCGCCTTCAGAAGAGAACCGTCCAGGCCGCAGAGGCCCAGGGCTTTGCCGCCGGCGTTTTCCAAAAGCTGCACCAGATCCTTATTGACCTTTCCGGCCAGTACCTGCTGCACGATCTCTATGGTTTCCCCATCGGTACAGCGCATGCCGCCGATGAACTTGCTTTCCTTGCCGATCTTCTCCAGCATGGCGTTGATCTCCGGCCCGCCGCCGTGCACCAGCACCACGTTGATTCCCACCAGCCGCATCAGCACGATATCGCTCATGACGGCGCTTTTCAGTGCCTCGTCCAGCATGGCGTTTCCGCCGTATTTGACCACCACGGTCTGCCCGGTATACTTTTTGATATAGGGCAGGGCCTGCACCAGCACCTGGGCCCGTTCATTATTGGAAATGTTCACTTAAGTTCCCCGCTTTCTGATTTTCACCAAGCCAGAATCATCGCAATGCAGACAAGACAGTACAAAGCAATACTCAAAAAATTCAGGATCACAGCGCCCATAAGAAGCCGCCGCCAAAGCTTTCCGGCGTTCATGTGTTTGGAAACCGGAATACCGATCAGCCCCAGCAGCAGCAAAACGCCGGTGATGATGCCGAAAGCCGGCTCCAACAGCAAAAGGCCCATGGCAAAGATCCCCATTCCCAGCGTGACCAGGAAATTCAAATACAAGGCAATAGAGAGAACAAGCGCTAAAAGCGCTCCCCGGCCGAGCCTTTTTTCGTTCAGCGGCGTTTTGCTTTTCTGTCTCATGAGGGCCTCCTATGTTCTATAGTCTCCGTTTATTTTAACATAGTCATAGGTCAGGTCGCAACCATAAGCTTCCGCGGAAGAGCTGCCACTGTGCAGGTCAATGAGGATCCCGATCTCCTTTTCTCCCAAAACCTGCGCGGCCGTTTCCTCGGAAAATTCGATCCCGGCGCCATTTTTGCACACATCGACTCTGCCCTTTCCGGAAGCAAAGGACACATCGATCCTGTTCACATCCACCTCCGCGCCGGAATAGCCGATGGCGCACAGCACCCGGCCCCAGTTGGCGTCCGCGCCGAACATGGCGGCCTTTAAGAGATCGGAGCAGATCACCGCCTTTGCCACGGTGCGGGCAGTTTTCACGTCTTTGGCCCCCGCCGTTTTACACACCAGAAGCTTTGTGGCCCCTTCCCCGTCTCCGGCCATGAGCCGGGCCAGGGTCTTACAGACCTGGGAAAGGCCTTCCGTGAAGGCTGTAAAGTCCTCTCCCTCCTCAGTGATCTCCGGGTTTTCCGCCAGACCGTTTGCCAGCACGGCAAAGGTATCGTTGGTGGAGGTATCTCCATCGATGCTGATCACGTGGAAGGAGCAGTCCGCCGCCAGGCGCACCGCCTTTTCCAGCATGACAGGAGAAATGGCGCAGTCGGTGGTGACAAAGCAAAGCATGGTGGCCATGTTGGGATGGATCATACCGCTGCCCTTGGAAATGCCGCCGATCTTCACTTCCCTGCCGCCAATCTTCACCGAGACCGCCGCCTCCTTGGGAATGGTATCGGTGGTCATAATGGCCGCTGCCGCCGCGGGCGAGCCCTCCGGGCTGAGAGACGCCGCCAACTCCCCCACCGCGGCCTCAATGGGCTCCAGGGGCAAAACCTGGCCGATCACCCCGGTGGAAGCGATGATCACGTCTTCTGGGGCAATGTGCAGGGCCTTGGCGGCAAGAGCGCACATTGCTTCCGCTTTTTCCACGCCGTCAGCATTGCAGGTATTGGCGTTTCCCGAATTGCAGAACACCGCCTGGGCCCTGCCGTTTACAAGGTTTTTCTTTGTCACCAGGATCGGCGCGCCCTTTACCAGGTTGGTGGTATAGATGGAGGCCGCGGAGCAAGGCTTCTCGCTAAAGATCATGGCAAGATCGGGCTTTGTTTTGTTTTTCCGGATCCCGCAGTGAATGCCTCCTGCGGAAAAACCCTGGGCGGCGGTAACGCCGCCGGAAATCGTTTCTATCATGGGCAATTCTCCTTTTCGGGTATCAAAATGCCGGCGGCGCCAGCAGCAGGCCGGCTGTTTCCTCAAGGCCGAAGACCAGGTTCATATTCTGCACCGCCTGCCCCGCCGCTCCCTTCCCCATGTTGTCAATGGCGGAAATGGCCGTAAAGGTACCGGTGCGGGGATCGGTAAACAGGGAAACATCGCAAAAGTTCGTAAAGCGCACATGCTTTACATTGGCGGCTTCTCCCTCAGGCAGCAGCCGCACAAAGGTCTCTTTTTCGTATCGGTCGAGATAAGCCTTTCGCAGCTGTTCTCCTGTGACGCCGGGCTTCAAAACGCCGTAGCAGGTAGCCAGGATCCCCCGGTTGATGGGCAGCAGGTGCGGCACGAAGGTGAGCCTGATCTCCTGCCCGGAAAGCTTCGACAGAGTCTGCTCCATTTCCGGGGTATGGCGATGGCTTGCCACCTTATAGGCCGTGAAGCTTTCATTTAATTCCGGGTAGTGGTTCTGCTGGCTGGGCTTTCTGCCCGCCCCGGTCACGCCGGATTTACAGTCGGCAATAATGCCTTTGGGTTCGATGAGCCCGTTTTCCAAGGCGGGAGCCAGCGCCAGCGGCACCGCCGTGGTGTAGCAGCCGGGGTTTGCGATAAGCTTTTTTCCCCGGATCTGCTCCCGAAAAAATTCAGGCAGGCCGTACACCGCTTTTTCGTGCAGGGCCTTGTCCGCAAAGCTGCCGCCGTACCAGGCCTTGTAGTCCTCTTCTTTTTCCAGCCGGAAATCCGCCCCCATGTCGATGAAGGCCTTCCCCGCCCCGTCACATTTTGCGGCAAGCTCCTGGGAAAGCCCGTGTGGCAGGGCGGCAAAAATCACGTCGCTCTTTTCCAGAACCTCGTCCTCCGTGCCGCAAACCAAGTCGCAAACGGCCCGATAAGCCGGGTACACCTGAGAAAAAGCCATGCCCTCAAAGCTCACGGAGCTGATGGCGGCAAGCTTCGCCTGGGGGTGCCCCAATATCAAACGGCAGATCTCCGCCCCGGCGTACCCGGTAGCGCCCACCACTCCAACCTTAAGCTTCATCTTTCAGTCCCTCCAGGCTTTGCAAAACTCTCCGGGCTTCCCGTTTTACGTTTTCCGGAGCCGGGCCGCCGGGAACCGTTCTGCCGCTTACGCATTTTTCCAGCGCCACCGCGTCATACACTCCTTCATCAAAATCAGGAAACAGCTTTTGGTATTCCTCTAAAGGCAGGGTTTCCAGGGTAAAGCCCTTCTCGATGCACAAGGCCACCAGCTCTCCGGTAAGTTTGTAGGCGTCCCGGAAGGGAACTCCCTTTTCCGCCACCAGATAGTCTGCGCAGTCGGTGGCGTTGATAAAGCCCCCCGCCGCGGCTTTGCGCATATTTTCCTCCCGAACGGTCATGGTTTCCAGCATGGGGATCAGCGGGGTAAGGCACAACTTCAGGGTATCCACCGCGTCAAACACGGCATCTTTATCCTCCTGCATATCCTTGTTATAAGCCAGAGGCAGACCCTTCATCATGGTGAGAAGCCCCATCAGATCGCCGAACACCCGGCCGCTTTTGCCCCGGATCAGCTCGGCGATATCCGGATTTTTCTTCTGGGGCATAATGCTGGAGCCGGTGGCAAAGCCGTCATCCAGCTCGATAAACTTGAATTCCCAGGTGCACCACAGCACCAGCTCTTCACACAGCCGGGAAAGGTGCACCATCACAAGGGAACACACAAAGGCCAGCTCCGCACAGAAATCCCGATCCGCCACAGCGTCCAGGCTGTTGCGGGAGATCTGGGAAAAGCCCAGAAGCCCGGCCGCATATTCCCGGTCCAACGGATAGGTGGTCCCGGCGAGAGCGCCGCTCCCCAGGGGCAACACGTCCATGCGGGAAAGAGCGTCCTGAAGTCGGGATAGATCCCGAAGCAGCATTTCCGAATAGGCCATAAGGTGGTGCCCGAAGGTGATGGGCTGGGCCCGCTGCATATGGGTGTAGCCCGGCATGACCGTACCGGAGTACCGCTCCGCCTTTTCACAGAGGGTCCGGGTCAGCTCACAAAGAAGGGACTTTAAGGTTTTGCAGTCCTTTCGCAGCGTGAGCCGCACGTCCAGGGCCACCTGATCGTTCCTGCTGCGGGCGGTATGCAGCCGCTTTCCCGTATCTCCCAGCCGGGCGGTAAGCTCCTGCTCTACAAAGGTGTGGATATCCTCAGCGTCCGGGTCAATGAACAGCGCGCCGCTTTCCAGATCTTCCCGAAGCTTTTTCAGCTCCGCGCAGATCTTTTCACTTTCGCCCTTCTCAATGATCCCCTGCTTTCCCAGCATGGAAGCATGGGCGATGCTGCCCTCAATATCCTCCCGAAACATGCGGCTGTCTATGGAAATACTGGAATTAAAATCGTTCGTTTTCGGATCCGCTTCCTTCTGAAAGCGCCCTTTCCAAAGCTTCATGGGGTCTTTTCCTTTCTGGGATAAGTAACAGTTAGTAATTAGCAATTAGCAATTAAGGGCAGGGACAGGTAAATTATAGTTTAGCGTATCAGTCGTTAGTTGTTAGTCATTGCCGTTAGAGAAGAACAAGTTCCCTTCTTTGTCATTCTGAGGAACGAAGTGACGAAGAATCTCGTCCCTCATTCCCGAGCGAAAGACCAAAGGACGAGATTCTTCACCGAGAAAGCAAGGTTTCCTTGCTTTTTGTTCAGTAATGACAGATGGAAAGTGAGCGGATCACTGCTAAATTCCAATTTAGCGCTCTACTAATGGTCGGGTCAGAAACCGATTTTCCGCACCAAGCAGCTTCACGAGTGGCAGCGGCGCCTCGCCGCCAAATTCCAATTTATCGAACTACGCCCTTAAATTGCTCATTTCTCATTGCACATTGCTCATTAATATGTCAGCCCTTTTTTAGCCTGAACCTTGATGGGCAGGCCGAAGAGGTTGATAAAGCCGGCAGAATCCTTCTGGTCGTAGACCTGATCCTCGTCGAAGGTGGCGATATCCTCGTCGTAGAGAGAATAGGGCGAGGTCACGCCGGCGTCGATGATGTTACCCTTATAGAGCTTCAGCTTCACATCGCCCGTCACCGTTTCCTGGGTGGAATCCACAAAGGCGGAAAGAGCCTTGCGCAGAGGGGTGAACCACTGGCCGAAATACACCAGCTCCGCAAATTTCAAAGCCGCCTGCTGCTTGTAGTGGTAGGTATCCCGATCCAGGCAGATCTCCTCCAGCTTGTTGTGGGCGTGATACAGGATCGCGCCGCCGGGAGTCTCGTAAACGCCTCTGGACTTCATACCTACCAGCCGGTTTTCCACAATATCCGCAAGGCCGATGCCATTTTCACCGCCCAGCTTATTGAGGGCCTCCACCATTTCCACACCGGAAAGCTTCTTTCCGTCAAGCTCGGTGGGGATACCCTTTTCAAAATGCAGGGTCAGATACGCGGGCTGGTCGGGTGCCTGCATGGGAGAGATCCCCATCTCCAGAAAGCCGGTTTTTTCGTACTGGGGCTCATTGGCGGGGTTTTCCAGATCCAGCCCCTCGTGGGAAAGGTGCCACAGATTCTTATCCTTGGAATAGTTTGTCTCCCGGTTAATTTTCAGCGGGATCTGATGGGCCTCGGCGTATTCGATCTCCTCTTCCCGGGACTTGATATCCCAGATCCGCCAGGGGGCGATGATCTTCATATCCGGCGCGAAGGCCTTGATGGCCAGCTCGAAGCGCACCTGGTCGTTTCCCTTTCCGGTGCAGCCATGGCAGATGGCGTCGGCCCCCTCCTTCTTGGCAATTTCCACAATGCCTTTGGCAATGATGGGCCGGGCAAAGGAGGTGCCCAGAAGATATTTGTTTTCATACACAGCCCCGGCCTTTACCGTGGGATACACATAGTCCTGAATAAACTCCTCCTTCAGGTCCAGCACATACAGCTTGGAGGCTCCGGTCTTTTTTGCCTTTTCCTCCAGGCCGTCCAGTTCTGTGCCCTGCCCTACGTCTCCGGAAACGGCAATAACCTCGCAGTTGTTGTAATTCTCCTTGAGCCAGGGGATAATGATGGAGGTATCCAGGCCCCCGGAGTATGCCAGCACTACCTTTTTGATTTCGTTTGCCATGCTTTTTCCTCTTTTCTATAAAGAAATAAATTTTTTCCTGCTCATTTTGAAGGAACACTTGCTATTATACACCCTTTTTTCGAAAAATCAAGGCATTTTTGCATATTTATACATTTCCACAAAAAAGCAAGACAGTCCGGAATGATTTTTCTTCTTCCAGTCTGTCTCTATAGTTTCGCCATTTTCTATTTTCTATGGATCACAACGGGCGCTGCGATCAAGCACGTAATTTTATGCAGCAGGCCGCTTACTTTCCTGATCGGAGAGCAAGCGCTCCGCTTCCTTTTTTCGTTCCTTCCGGCGCAAAATTGCCCGATATCCCAAAAGCCCCAAGCCGCTGAGCAGGGCGGTTCCCAGAAATACAACAATGGCAAAGCTGTAGTTTTGTGTTCCCAAGGCGTCTCCGCCCACAGTAGAGGTAATGACAGAGGGAAACCGCGCGGTAAAGGTAAGAAAGATCCAGAAGGGCAGCTTCATGGGAGTCAGCCCCACAAGATACGTCATCACGTCCTTCGGCGTGCCGGGGATCAAGAACAGAAGATAGGCGATCAGGTTCAGCCTTTTTTCGTCCTGCAAAAATTTCAGAGAATCCAGCTTTTCCTCTGAAAGAAACAGTGTTACAAAAGGCCTTCCCCATTTTTTGACCAGCAAAAACACCACTGTACCGCCTAGAAGCGCTCCCAAAAGGCACAAAAGCGTACCCTCTGCCACTCCGAAGGCATAGCCTGCTCCGATTTCCAAAGGCTCGCCGGGAATGAAGGCTACAATGATCTGAAGGGCCATCATGCCTACAAAAGCGATTCTTCCCCACAGTCCGTGGGAATCCACCCAGGCTCGAAACCGTTCCGGCTGAGAAACAAATTCTATCATGGGCTTTCCCACAGTCCAGCAGACCAGCGCGATCAATATGACCCCGGCAGCTAACACCGCCCATGCAAAAAGCTTTTTCCTTCGTTCCGGTTTCATGCCGCACCTCCTTGACGCTCTTTTTTCTACATTTTTATCCTATCTCACAAATCTCAAAAATTTTTCAAGGGAATCTTACGGAACTCTTTCCATAATAAATTTTCTTTTTTTCAGAAATATTGTAATATAGAAGAAAAAACGGGTAGAAGGTAAGTGAAGCGCGATCGTGCGAAGCAAGAGAACAAAGGAACGGGAAGAAAGGGGTTCGGCTTATGGAGGATCGGGAAATTGTGGCCCTGTATTGGGAACGCTCTCCCAGAGCCATTGAGGAAACACAGCGGCAATACGGAGAAAAGCTGCGCCGCCTGGCGGAAAACCTGCTGGGAAATTTTCAGGACGCGGAGGAATGCGTCAGCGACGCCTGCCTGGGGGCATGGGATTCCATTCCCCCCAACCGCCCGGATCCGCTTTTGCCCTATCTTTACCGGGTGGTGCGAAACCAGGCGCTGAAGCGCTACCATCGGGAAACCGCCCAAAAACGGGGCGGCGCGGGCTTTGACGCGGCCTTTGAGGAGCTGGAATCTGTGCTTGCCTCTTCGGGCTCGCCGGAGGAGGCGCTGGATACAAAGGAACTTTCTCAAATCGTAAACGGCTTTCTTCGGGGGCTTTCCCACAAAGACCGCGCCCTGTTTCTGGGGCGTTACTGGTTTGGGGAGGCTTACGACACGCTGGCCTTACAGCTGGGACTTTCGGAAAACAACTGCGCCGTGCGGGTCTCCCGCATTCGGAAGAAGCTGAAAACTTATCTTGCAAGGAAAGGAGTTCTTTGAGATGGATACCAGAAAATTTTTGCTTTCCATGAATGAGATCGATGAGAAATATATCAAAGAAGCCGATATTTTCGGGCCTGTGCAGGCCGAAAAGCTTTCCCCCGCTTTTCAGACTCTGCGCTGGGCGGGGGGACTGGCGGCTTGTCTGGTTCTCCTGGGCGGCCTTTGGTTTTTGGGCCGCAGCGGGCTGCTGCCCTTGACCCAGGTAGAGTCCCAGCCGGGGGGAACCTCTTCCTCGAGCAGTGCCCCCGGCGTTATGGAAGTACTTTCCGAAAACGCGGTCACAATGAACAAGGACGGCAGCCTGACCTTTGTGAACCCTGAATTTCAGGAGATACAGCAGGTGTTCCTGCGCCATGAGCCGGTGGTTACCGGTGAAGATATGCAAGCATTTCTTTCCGATACGGAAGACGGCTCTGTAGACCGCATTCTCACACTGACGCTGCCTTTGTTCGTAGCGGACCGATACACCGCGGTGGACCGCACCAATCTGCTCTGCCAGCTCCTGGAAACAGATTACTATTTCTGTAAGCCGGAGGACGGCTCCCCCGCCTATCTGAAGTCCGTTTCCCGATTTGGCGGGCTGGCTGGGGTGATCGGGTACTATGACGAGAATCACACATACCATGCGGAGCAGCCCCGGTACGCCGAAGAAGATAACTACGCAGACCTCCTGCGAGAGTTTCAGAGAGCGGGATCGGAAAGTGGGACCACACAGGGCGTATCCGGCGAATCTACAGGCGCTCCCACGGGTACTTCCGGTCTGGCGCCGGAATCCCCCCGGGATCTTGAAGGCCCTTACGAAAAATGGGAAAGATACGGCGGCGATAGCCTGATCTACAAGCTGCTCTATTCCTATCTGGAACAGAACGACTTGCTGGAGTACGCCCGGGTACAGCTGCCCGATGGTCAGGGCATAGTAGAGCTTGGAGAGCTATCGGAAACGCCTGCTCCTGAAGCGCAAAGCTCTGAGCCCCTCCTACAGGAGGCAGTGTCCATCAGCAGCACCGGCGATCTCACCTTTTCGGATGCGGAATACCAAAAGTTGTACTTTGCCTTTCAAGAAAACAACTGGAACGTAAAGGCAGATGATGACGCCGTTTCCGAAGCGGCCGATGATTCCTGCACCATGGTTTTGAACATTTCCCTGCCCTACTACGTGATCGGCAGATACCCGGCGGAGGAAGAGACCACGCACCTGCTTTGCCTGTTGTACAGCACACAATACGGCTTTTTTGAAAAGAACGGTGAAAAAGTGATAAAGCCCATCGGCGGCTACAGCGACCTGGCAGGCGTGGTCGCCGTTCAGGACGCCGGCACCGCATTTGCTCCGCAAAGAGAATCCGCCTGGTACCCCAGTGACGGCAGCCTTTACCTTTCCTCAATTGCGGAATTTGCCGGGCTGACCGAGGAGGAGGCTTCCGCTCTGGTAGAAGAAGCGGACAGAGAGCGAAGTGCTGTCAACAAGGAGGGAAAGCCAAAGCTGGAAGCGCTTTCACAGCAGCTTCTGTTCGCCTATATGTCCCAAAACGACCTGACCGGCTACCAGCTGTGGGACGGCGACGGCTATCGTCCTGTTTCGGAAGCGGAATTGATGGAGGCCGTGCGGCTCAATATGGTCGCCGATCACACCAATAAAGCGAAGCAGGCTGAGGACGATTAGATCTTGGAGATGGCACAAACTGCCTCGGAGGAAGAGATCCGGACTGCCGCAAAGGACGCAGCGCAAGATTATGTAAACCAGTGCCTTTCCGATACGGAGCACCCCTTGCCGAATGCTTCTATCAAAACCTGAAGGTGTGCGCCGTTTCCGAAGGAAAGCCCTATTTCCGCATTTCGCTGCGCATGGTATTTCGGCCGGAAACCGAGGAAAGTCTTTCCTACTGGTGGGCTGGAAACACCAAGGAGGGTACCGGAGAAAATGAGGGGTACTACACAGCCGGCCGGTTTGTGGAGGTGGAAAAGATCGATGGAGCCTGGAAAGTGACCGACAGCGGCACCGGCGGATATTCCACCGGTGTAGACGGGATCCGGGCAGTGGACTGGGAGATCGAATAAAGTAGAGTTATAGGTTCGTAAGCGACCCGCCCGGCAGGAAAAAGGTTCCTGCCGGGCGGGCCTGCTTTTTGATGGCGGGGAATCGTTTTGGACGGGAGGTCAGGCTTTAAGGGGTAATGAACTAATAGTTTAGCGTCCTTAGGCTCCACTTATTTATAAGGGGAGCTGTCACGGCTGCGCCGTGACTGAGGGGATTAAAACCAGCGATTCTATGTCACTTTCTGCGTGTGACTATCCCTTCCACCGTTCTCGCCTGTCGGCTCGGTCAGTTCGCACCAGCGTCCCGGTGGGACGCGCTCACCGTCCGGCGGTCCCCCTCCCCTTGCGAAGCAAGGGGAGGCAAAGGGCAAATAAATTCCAATTTAGCAAATTCTTTTCTCGCCCTTAAAATTCCCAATTACACATTGCCCTTTACTTCAGATCTCAAATTCCTTCACTGAGCCGTACAATCGTTCACTAAGCCGCACGGAAAGCCGCAGGCCCTCGGGTACGTATTCTTCGGAAAGCACCGAGCCCTCTTCCCGGAGCCGGGCGGCCAGGCCGCTTTTGGCAAAGGGGAGAAGCAGTTCTGTGTCAAAGGTTTTTTCCGGAAGGTTGTCCTCTACCGCCTGCAAAAGCGCTTCTATCCCCTCTCCCTGTAAGGCGCTGACCCGCACCGCGCCGGGCAGGCGAAGGGCAAGCTCAGGATCCTCTACCGCGTCCCACTTGTTCAGCACGGGGATCACAGGGCGGTCCGCCTCCGCCGCGCCTTCCCTGCCCCGCAGGCTTTGCAGCAGCTCTTCCGTCACCCGGAGATGTTCTCCCGCCTCCGGGCTGGAGGCATCGCACACGTTCAAAAGAATATCGGCGGTGGCCGCCTGCTCCAGCGTGGACTTAAAGGCCTCTACCAAATGATGGGGCAGCCGGCGAATGAGCCCTACCGTATCGATGAGCATCACGGTTTTCCCGCCCGGCAGCTTTAAGGCCCTGGCAGTGGGGTCCAGGGTGGCGAAAAGTTTGTTCTCCGCCAGCACCCCCGCCTGGGTCAGACGGTTCATCAGGGTGCTTTTCCCAGCGTTGGTATAGCCCACCAGCGCCACTGTGACCGTGCCGTTTTTCTTTCTGCGCTTATCGATGACGCTTCGAGCCGCTTCCACATCTTCCAGCTGCTCCTTCAGACTGCCGATGCGCCGCCGGATATGCCGCCGGTCCATTTCCAGCTTGGTTTCTCCGGGCCCTCTGGTGCCGATGCCGCCGCCCAGCCGGGACAGCGCCGTTCCCTGCCCGCTGAGCCTTGGCAGCATATAGCGAAGCTGGGCAAGTTCCACCTGAAGCTTACCCTCCCTGCTTTGAGCCCGCTGGGCAAAAATATCCAGGATCAGCATGGTCCTGTCGATCACCCGGGTATCGCAAAGCTTTTCCAGATTGCGGATCTGTGTGGGAGAAAGCTCCCGGTCAAACACCACAAGCTCCAGTTCTTCCCGCTTCACAAGCTCCGCCGCTTCCTCCGCCATACCGGAGCCCAGACAGGTGGCCGTATCAGGCGAGGGCCGCTTTTGCATAATGGTGAAGGCAGGCTCCGCGCCGGCGGTACGCACCAGCTCCTTCAGCTCCAGCAAGGAAGCCTCCGCGTCATACTCCCCGGTATCCACTGATACCAAAAGAGCCCGTTCCTGTTTTTCCTCATTTTCAAACATCATATCACCGATCCCGATTTTTTGATTTGGCACAGTAGTTGTTAGCTGTTAGTTGTTAGTCGTTAGAGAAAGGCGAGTTCTCCTCTGTCACTGCGGAGCAAGAGCCAAAGGACAAGATTCTTCACCGTCTTCGGCGATGAAGAATGACATAAGGGAAGCTGGCGAGCAACTGCTAAATTATAAGTTTATATGGCACCCCTTGGCTCCCCTGAAAGGGGAGCTGTCAGCCGATAGGCTGACTGAGGGGTTCCGACAGAAGAGCAGAAAACACAGTCTTTATGCAGTCAGTTAGTGCCCTATAACCCCTCCGTCACGACTTCGCCGTGCCACCTCCCCTTTCAGGGGAGGCAAGGGTTACTGCTATTCATTAATCCGCCAAATTCCAATTTATCGAGCTCTATCACTTATCTTTCATTGCTCATTCCTAATTGCTCATTTTTCTCAGCCAGCGGCTGAGCGGCGTTTCCTGATTGCGATTACAGCTTCTCATGCTTTTTGGTGCTTTCCCTTATCCTGCGAACGTCCTCCGGTGTGCAGGGGACGGCGCTGTAGCGGGCTTTTTCATAGAGGCGGTGGAGCTGGGCGTTGTTCAGTCCGGCGGCAGCTTCAAGCTCCGCAGGGGACTGCCAGCTCTTCGGCGGCTCCGGGGAAGCGCGCAGCACCTGTTTTCGGTAGTGGCGGCGGATCAGGGCGCCAGGGGAGCGGTCCAGCCGCCGAAGGCGCTCCCTGTGCTGCTTTATAAAGGGAGCCGCTTCGTCGGTATCGCCGTCCAGATACTGCACCACGTCCCGGTTGTCCCGAAAAGCGGAACGGAAATGACGGGAAATGGCGTATACGGCATAGAGCACCACCGCCGATACGCAAACAACAGCAATCGCGGTGAAAAGATAGTTCACCCATTGGGGCATGACCGGCGCGGGGCCGTACAGATCATCGAACAATTCCCCCAGGTTCCCCGCCGCTCCGGGGTCAGTTTCCGGAAGCTCCGGCGGCGTATAGCTTCCGGAAGTATGCCTTCTTCCGGAAAGATCGATGCGAAAATCCCCCCTGCATGCCCAAGGCGGCAGGCAGCAGCAGAGCAGCCGCCAGCACTACCGCCAGCACCACTGCGCCCCCCGCCGCTCGTTCGATCCGCCGGGCGGGCAGGTTGGCCATGGAGCGGTTCAGGGTCAGGTAGCCGTCCACACGCCGCATGCCGGAATACAGAAGGCAAAGCAGCAGATAGAGCACCGCGGAGATCACAGAGCTTCGCTGAAAAGCGGAAAAGCCCCCGGCGGCGCTGATAAAAAAGGCGACGCCAAAGAAGATCAGCCCGGCAAAGTGGGGCGCGTCAAACACGGAGGTAACGGGCGTCTCCTCTTCCCCGGAGGCTATTCTCGATAGCATGCGAAGCAGGCAAAGGACCGCCGCCAGAGCCGCCCCGCCGGGATTGCCCAGCAGCAGCCAGGAAAGCGCGGCGATCCCCACAGAGGCCGGGAGATACAGCCACAGCCGCCCCAGCTTTTCCGCGGCGTGATCGCTGAGCGCCGCGGGAAAAACGAACAGCAGGCTTCTCAGAAATACCATATCCGGCGAAGGGGTGTGAAGCTCCAGCTGTGCCAGAAGCTCTGTGATCCCCGTAAGCAGTACCGCGCCCAGCAGGGCGCAGTGCACCCAGCCGCAGCCACGCAGCAGCAGCGCGCGGCGCTCCTTTTTCAGCCTGTACAGCAGCTTTCTCATGCTACACCTCCAGCCAGATCAGATCCACATTTTGGGGAACACGCAGCGCCTCGTGCTCCACCTGATAGGGCACGATCATCACGCCGCGTTCTTTTCCCACCTTTTCCGCGAAGGAATCCACCAGCTCCTGCCGCTGGCTGCGGGAAACCAGCACCAGCAGATCCTCTTCCCACTGCCCGCCTGTTTCCGGAATCAATTCGCAGACCGGCGGCAGATCGTTTTCCGCCTGTACACAGGCAAGCTTTTTCTTCATTGCCAACAGACTGCCCAGGCCGGATACCGACGGCAGCCTCCAGGTTCCGCCGTCCTTCACGTCCTGCCCGTTGCTGAAAAGGCTCAGCTCCACTCCCTCGTAAAGCAGCTTTTCACAAAGCGTGCAGGCGATCCGCACGGAGGCCTCGTTTAACAGATCGGCGTGCTGCACGCCCCTGCCCTCCAGATCCAGTAAAACCACCACCCTTTGGGACAGGGTGGAGCTGTGAAGGTCCACCAGCATTTTTCCGGTGCGGGCGGTGGCCTTCCAGTTGATATATTTCATGGGGTCACTGCGGGTATATTCCCGCAGCCCGGCAAATTCAAAGGGATCGTCATACAGCCTCCGGCGGCTCAGCACCGTACCCATTACATGAGAAAAGGGAATGTTGATTTTTTCCCCGGGCACCGGGCAGGGCAGCACATAGAAATCTGTGTGCTGGGGTTGGGAAGTGAGATACTTTTCGGTCAGGAACAGATCCTGGGCAGTGATCCCGGCGCCGCTGATCTGAAAATACCCCCGCCCGCGGCAGGAAAACTCCAGCGTGCGGGTGATCTTCTGCCGCAGAGACAGGGCAAAAATATCACGGCGATAGGTCTGGTCACTGACAGAAGAATTCTGCCCATCGGTAAAATGCAGCCGCTTGTCCATATGAAAATCCACCTCCACCGAGGGCAGAGGCAGCAGCTTATCGTTGACCACTACTTCTTTCAGAGCGGAAAGCTCTCCCTCTACGGCGTGATCGTCTTGAAACGCCAGGGTACAGGTAAGCCCCTTGTCCCAACGGCGGCGATATACCAGCCGCAGGACCAAAAACAGCAGCGCCAGGGCCAGCGCGAAAATCAGGATCTCCATTACTTTTCCCACTTCTCCGTAGGAACGGGAACCGACCGCAGCAGCTCCTCTACCGTCTGCTTTTGCGCCTGTACGGAGCCTGCACCTCCGCCCACGGTCAGGCGATGGGCCAGAACCGGGGCCGCCACGGCCTTTACGTCCTCCGGGGTCACAAAATCCCGGCCCTGAATCAGGGCATAGGCCTGCGAGGCCCGCAGCAGGGCAAGGGTGCCCCGGGGGCTGATCCCCAGCTCCACGTTACGGAAGCTTCGAGAGGCCTGGGAAACAGCGGCCATATATTCCAGCAGAGATTTGTTTACATAATTTTTTCTAACCTTCTGCTGAAGCGCCAGGATCTCTTCTCCGGAGCACACGGGCTCCAGCGTTTCCAGGGGCTCCTGCTCCCAGAAGCGCTCTAAAATAGCCACCTCCTGCTCCTTTGTAGGGGGCTCCATGGAGATCCGCAGCAAAAAGCGATCCAGCTGGGCCTCTGGCAGAGGGTACGTGCCAAGGGTTTCCACCGGGTTTTGGGTGGCAATCACAAAAAAAGGGGCTTCCAGCCTGCGCGTAACGCCGTCTATGGTGACCTGCCCCTCCGCCATGCACTCCAGCAGACTGGACTGGGTGCGGGGCGTGGCGCGGTTGATTTCATCGGCCAGCAGAATATTGCAGAACACCGGGCCGGGGCTGAACACAAATTCCGATTTCTTCTGGTCAAAAAAATTCAGCCCGGTCACATCGGAGGGCAAAAGATCCGGCGTAAACTGGATCCGCCCGAAGGAAACGCCCACCGATTTTGCCAGGGACCGGGCCAGCACGGTTTTTCCCATGCCGGGAACATCCTCTACCAAGGCATGGCCGCCGGAAAGCAGCGCGGTCAGAAGCAGCCTGGCGGTATGCTCCTGTCCGATCAAAACCTTTTCAATATTTTTCAATACCGCTGAAATGCCTGTTTCCATGGTTTCCTTCCTTTCCCCACAAGAGGCTGAAAGCCGCTTTCAGCCCCATGTACCTACTTTTTGCTGTTTGTTTTATTGTAGCAAAGCGCCTGGGGAAAAGCAAGGAATTGTACGGGAGAAAAACAAGTTTTTGCAGGTGTTTCCAAGGCCGCAAAGCGGTCCTTTCAGCGGAACACCGGCTGAAGCTGGCGCTTTTCCAGGGCCGCCTCCAGACTTTCGGGCAGCAGGGAAAAATCCGCCACCAGGGAAAAGGGCTTTTTCACGGGATCATCCTGGCTCATGGGGACAAAGAAAATATTTTTTGTGTTCATCAGCCGGGCGATATTGGCGCCGGAGGCCCCCAGGGAATCGTTGCTGGCCACGCACAGCAGCACCGGAATACCAATGCGCAGACTGGATTTTACCGCCATGGTCACGGAGGTATCTGTGATCCCTCCCGCTATTTTGGATAGCGTGTTTCCCGTGCAGGGGCACACTACCATGGCGTCCACCAGGCCCTTGGGGCCGATGGGCTCCGCCTCAACAATCGTGTGCAGCACCTGTCTGCCGGAAAGCTTTTCCGCTTTTTCAATAAACTCCCGCGCTTTTCCGAAACGGGTGTCCGTTTCATAGACATTCTGGGACATCACTGGTAAAACAGAGTATTTCTCACGCAGCTGCTCCATCTGCTCCATGGCCTTTCCCAGGGTACAGAAAGAACCGCACATGGCAAACCCCACCGTGTTCATGGAAATCATCCTTTCTCAAAGCTTAGCCGGAAGCCCCTTAGGACTGTTTGAAAATAGAGAAAATGCCGGATTTTTGTTCAGGAGCAGGTGATTCCAAGACAAAAACCGCAGAAAGCCTTCCGGTTTTCGAGGATTTTTGGCGCGGGAAGCGCCTGCTCCCGGACAATAAGACGGTGTTTTTGATTTTTCAAACAGTCCCTAGGCTTCCTCTATCATATGGTATATGGTTTCTTTGATCAGCTCTCCCGCCGCTCTGGGCGACATTCGTCCGGGCAGGGAGGGAGCGTCCAGCACCCGAAGCTTCAGCCGCCGGGCCGCCTCCAGGTCGATGCCGCCGGGCTGGGAAGCCAGCTCCAGAAACAGGGTATCCGGGCGCTGGCGGGCGAGCACCTTCGCGGTAAGCACCTGGGCGGGAACCGTGTTGAACACCACATCGTAGGGCCCGCTCAGCTCCCGGTACCGCAGGGCCCCGCAGCCCAGGGCGCGAATGGCCGTAAGATCAGCGGCGCTTCTGGCACAACAGTCCGTTTGCGCCCCCAGCCCCTTCAGCGCCAGGCACAAAGCCTTGCCGATCCTTCCAAAGCCCGTGATGAGACAGCGAGAACCGTTTAAGGCCCCCTCGTATTCCCGGATTGCCATGCCGACAGCGCCCTCCGCCGTCAGAAAGGCGTTTCCCACCATCAGCTCTTCCCGGGAATAATAATCATAAGTGGCCACGCTGCCCCACCCTTCGGAGGAGGCGTACAGCTTTTCCATCATTCCGCCGTATACGGCCTTTCCCGAAAACAGAGAGGCAAAGGAATCGTCTAGTACCACCTCTTCCCCGGAAAAAGGCGCGTTCAGCGTTTTCCCATTTCTGGTCACAGGAAGAGGAAGAACGATCACAGAGCATTTTTCCGCCAGCTCCTGTAAGCCCGCGGCGGGCAGCTCCTCAATTCCCTCTCCCTTCTCCAGGCAGGAGACCCATACCGGGTAGCCGTCCGCCGCAATGGAGCGGGCCAGGTAAATTTGTCTTTTGTCGCCGCCAAGGATCCCGAACGCACTGCTTTGAACCATCTATCATCAAACCTTTCAGGCTGGAAATACGGAAGAGAACCGCCGGCAACGTCTCCCACCCGCGGCTATTTCATTTTATGGCGGCAGGCCCCGTTTGGTTCCCAAAGGGCCTGGAATGCTTTCCCGGAAAATTTTTGAAGAAATTTCGCTTTTTTCCAAAGAAAGTATTTATTTTATCGGCGTTTCGCAATATAATAGACTGGAAGAAGTTTTCATGAAGAAAAGAAAATCTCCGAAAAGGAGCAGTCTATGAATACAACAGGCAATTTACTGGATCACATAAAAAAACTTCACTTTGTGGGGATCGGCGGCTCCGGCATGTGCCCCATGGCGGAAATTCTGCACCATAAGGGCTATCAGCTTACCGGCTCTGACATGAATGAATCCGATACCTTGGAGCGCATCCGCGGGTATGGAATTCCCGTGACCATGGGCCACAAGGCGGAAAATATCGGAGATGCGGAGGCGGTGGTTTATACCGCCGCCTGCAAGCCGGATAACCCCGAACTCACGGCCGCCAGGGAAAAGGGCATTCCCACCCTGGAGCGCTCTGTGATGCTGGGGATCCTCACGGCCCGGTTTCCTTCCTCCATCGCGGTTTCCGGCACTCACGGAAAAACTACCACTACCGGAATGCTCACGCAGATCCTGCTGGAGGACGGCAAGGACCCCAGCGCTATTATCGGCGGTAAACTGCCCCTGATCGGCGGCAACGGCAGAGTGGGAAAAAGCGACTGCATCGTCTGCGAGGCCTGTGAATATGTAGATACCTTTTTGCAGCTCCACCCTGCGGTTTCCGTTATTTTGAACATCGACGCCGACCACCTGGATTATTTTAAGACGGTGGAAAATATCGTAAAATCTTTTCACAAGTTTGCCACCCAGACCTCTCAGCTTCTGGTGGTAAACGGCGACGACGAGCGGGCCATGGAAAGCGTAAAAAACCTCTCCGGGCAGAAAATCGTGACCTTCGGCCTGAAGGCGACAAACGATTATTATCCCGCTGAGCTCAATGAAGAGGACACCGCCTGCGAGGATTTCACCCTGATGCACCACGGAAAGCCCTTGGGGCGGGTGAACCTGATCGTTCCCGGTGAGCACAATATGTTAAACGCCCTGGCGGCAGCGGCGGCGGCCCATTCCGTGGGCGCCGGCCCGGAAGCCATTTGCCGGGCCCTAGGAAAATTCGGCGGCGTGCACCGGCGCTTTGAGGTGCTGGGAAAATTCGGCGGCGTTACCGTAGCGGACGATTTCGCCCACCACCCCACGGAACTTACCGCCGTGCTCTCCTCCGCCATGCGCATGGGTTACCGGCAGGTATGGGCAATTTTTCAGCCCCACACCTATTCCCGTACTTATAATCTGCTGGAGGAGTTTGCCCGGGCCCTTTCCATTCCCGACCACCTGCTGATGACGGAAATTCTGGCGGTGCGGGAAACCAACATCTACAACATTCACACCAGCGACTTGGCGGCAAAAATTCCCGGCAGCCGGTGGTTTCAAAGCTTTGCGGAGATCGCGGAGTATGTAATGGACGCCGCGCGGCCCGGCGATCTGATTTTGACCTTGGGCGGCGGGGACATCTACAAGTGCGCGAACCTCATCGTGGAAAAATATCAGCGGCGAGAAAATCACTAAGTAAATTGCGGCCGGGCGTGAGAAGGAAGCTTTTCGCGCCCGGCTTTTTCAAAAAAGGAGGGGTGTACCACGATCACAGAGGATTACATTCTGCGCATGATCCAGGACATGGTGCGCATGGTGCTGCGCCTGGCCGGCCAGAAAACAGAAAGCCCCTATTCCCCGGAACAGCTTCTGCGCCTTCGCACCGAGGACATGCCCCCTTTTCCGGAACGGCTTCAGGTGCTGTTGGATCAGGGGCAAATCAACCAGGCTGAAAACCTGCTTTTTGAAGATACCGATTTTTCAGACCTTCGCCAGCTCCCCATGGTTTTGGCCTTTTACCAGTATTTAAACACCTTCTCCAATACCCGCCTGGAAGCCTCCGGCTTTTCCCGGGAAGAAATTCAGGAGGGGCTGCGGGATTGCGCCTGCAAATTCGGCATTGACAGAGCTCTGCTTTCCTGAAGGGGAAGAAAAACAAAGCCCAGATAACCGGCAGCCTAAAGCACCTATTATCGTTGTTAGTTATTAGTTGTTAAAGACGAGCTCCGACCTTTCTAACGACTAATTACTAACGGCTAAAGAATGGCAGACGGGAAACGAGCGGATAGTCGTCAAATTATAGTTTGGCGAACTAGTCGTTAGTTATTAGAGAAAAGTATGCCCCCCCTCCTCTGTCATTCTGAGGAACGAAGTAACGAAGAATCTCGTCCTTCACTCCCAAAAAGAGCAAAGAACGAGATCCTTCACTT